>NZ_JBIBAF010000014.1:0-229098 GCF_042899705.1 Streptomyces sp. NPDC013187
CTGATGGGCGCCGAGTGCATCGTCTCCGGCATCCGGCCCGCGATCGCGCAGACCATCGTCCACCTGGGCATCGACCTCGGCACGGTGCTCACCCGATCCTCACTCGCCGACGCTCTGGCGTACGCGTTGCGCCAGCAAGACATCGTGTTTGCTCCCGGCGCACCGGCCGGTGTGAGCCTGCCGTGACCGGATCGGAGCGGGGCCACACGACCCGGGTGCCTGTGCTGGCCCTCGGCGACATCCTTCTGGTCACGCTGCAGGGGGAGCTGCACGACGGAACAGCCGAGCAGCTCCAGCACGACATCACCCGCCGCGTCGCCCGCAGCCCGGTCACCGGTGTCGTGATCGACATCTCCGGTGTGGACATCGTCGACTCGTTCCTGGGCCGCGTGCTGGCCGAGATCGCTTCCAGTGCCCGCCTGATGGCAGCCCGAACCGTCCTGGCCGGGATGCGCCCGGCGGTCGCGATCACGCTGGTCGAGCTGGGCCTGGCCCTGCCGGGGTTGGTCACCGCCCTGGACGTCGAGCAGGCTCTGAGCCTGCTCGGGCACGGCTCTTCCGCCGATCCGCCGCATACCCGGAGGGCGCACTATGCAGACCTCTCCTGACACGGACACAACGAGGCTGCCGATCGGCTCGGACATCGATCTGGCATGGGTGCGGCAGCAGGTCCGGCAGAGAGCAGCCGACCTCGGCTTCGGGCTGGTGCAGCAGACCAAACTCATCACCGCGGCCAGCGAGCTGGCCCGCAACACTCTCATCCACGGAGGCGGCGGCCAACTCGAGATGACCGCGCTGGAGCGCGGGCTGCGCCTGACCTTCACCGACTCCGGGCCCGGTATCCGCGACATCGAGCAGGCGATGACCGACGGCTTCACCACCGGCAACGGGCTGGGACTGGGCCTGAGCGGAGCCAAACGCCTGGTCCAGGACTTCAGCATCGACAGCCGCCCCGGCCAGGGCACCACCATCACCATCACCGCATGGGCCACCGCCATGCCCCACCCCCGCGCGGATCACGGATGAGCAGGGTCTGGGACATCCCGGTGCACGACTCCACACGAGTGCGGGACGTTCGCGTCGCAGCCGAAGCCGCCGGCGTCCGGGCCCGCCTCGACCCGCACCGCACGGCGGTCGCCGCCCTGGTCGCCACCGAACTGGCGACCAATCTGCTCAAGCACGCCGGCGGCGGCCGCGTCGTGATCGATCTCCAGGAACGCCCCACCACAGACGCCGGCTCCGGCAGCGCAGCCGTGCAACTCGTCTCCATCGATCACGGACCGGGCATCACCGACGTCGTCGCAGCGCTCCGAGACGGATACACCACCGCTGTCTCATCCCTCGGAGCCGGCCTGGGGACCTGCGTGCGGATCTCCAGCGCCTTCGACCTGCACAGCGCCCCGGGCCGGGGCACGATCGTCATGGCACGCATCGATCAAGAACCGGTCACCGCCCGGACCGGCGGGCCGCGGCACAGGGTGGGCGGGATCAATCTCCCTCTGGCTGGGGCCGAGCACTCCGGTGACGCCTGGAGCTGGGTGCAGGCCAACTCAGGCACCTGTCTGACGCTGATGCTCGCTGACGGCCTGGGACACGGCGCCGAGGCCGCCACAGCATCCACCGCCGCCATCGACGAACTGCACCGGATCGCACACCTGCCGCCTGCGCAGATCCTGCGGCACCTGGACAGGGCGCTGCGCACCACCCGTGGCGCCGCTGTTGCTGTGGCCCAGCTGAACACGGACACCGACGAGCTCGGCTTCGCCGGCGTAGGAAACGTCGGTGCTCGCATGCGCACAGCCCAGGCCTGGCAGCCGCTGGTCTCACATCCAGGCATCGTCGGCGCCCATTTCCCCGCCAGGGTGCCCGTGCAGCACCTGCCATGGCGCCGGGACAGTCTCCTCCTCCTGCACAGCGACGGGCTGCCCACCCGCTGGGTACCGCCCGAGGACACCGCGCTTTTCGAACACGACCCGGCGGTAGTGGCCGCGGCCATCGTGCGGGACGCCGGCAGCGCTGCCCGCCCCCTGCGTGACGACACCAGCGTGGCCATACTGGCCCCCGACGGCTGGACAGAAACCCATGAACGCCACCCCTGACACCTGGACGATCGCCTCGGCCACCCACGCGGCCCACGCCCGCACGGCCGTGGCCCGTCTCACCACCGCCGCCGGTGTGCCCCTGATCGACCGCGCCCGCTTTCTGACGGCGGTGGCCGGCAAACTGCGGCAGTGCCTCGAGCACGGCGGAGGCTGGGAGCTACTGCTCCGCACCCACGCCGGAACCGACGGGCGCGGCCGCATCGACGTCATCGTGCGCCAAGCCGACCGCAGACCGCCTGACTGCAGCCCGTGGCGGCTCTCGATCGAATGCCCAGACCCCGTGACGACGGACACCACCACCCCGGCGGACGCCGCAGAGATCGCCGAGGCGCTACTGGCCGCGGACGAGGACACCGCCGAGCTCCTTGACCGCCTGGACGCACAGGAACAACAGGTCCGCTCCCACCGCGACGAACTCCACCAGACCAATCAGGGCGTCCTGGCCCTCCACGCCGAGCTGGACGCCGCCGACCGCAGCCAGCGCGACCTGCTGGAGGCAGAACAGGCCGCACGGGCTCAGGCGGAGAACGCACGCCGTCTGCTGACCTTCCTCGCCGACGCCAGCGATGCCGTGACCGCATCCCTCCACCACGAGGACATCCTGCGCCGGCTACCCGAACTCCTCGTCCCCCGCTACGCCCGCCACGTCGATGTCTGGCTTTTCGACGACGACCCCACCACGCCCCACGGTCACCGTCCGGCCGCCGCCGTGGTCGCCGCACGCACCGGACGGCCTCAGCATGCCGCAGCCCACCCCGGCGGTCTGCCCGGCGTCGACGACCTGCCGCCCTCGGCCCTGGACCGCGAACATGCCCTGCTGTGCGTTCCGCTCCTCGGCCACGGCCTCCTGGGCGTGCTGACCCTCACCGCAGCCGGTACCCGATTCGATCCCGACGAGGCCGTCATGCTGGTCGAACTGGCCCGCCGCACCGGCATCGCCCTGGACAACGCCCGCCGCTACGAACAGCACCGGGACACAGCCGAAGCCCTCCAACGAGCCCAGCTCACCGAACTGCCCACCACCCCCGACGTGCTCCTGGCGGCCCGATACCTGCCGGCCACACACGGCCTCAACATCGGCGGCGACTGGTACGACGCCTTCGTACAGCCCGACGGCAGCCTGCTGGCCGCCGTAGGAGACGTCACCGGCCACGGCTTGCGTGCGGCCGTCATGATGGGACAACTGCGCACCGCGCTACGCGCCTACGCCATAGAAAGCGACACCCCGGCCGGCATCCTGACCCGCCTGCACCGCCTGGTCCGCGACCAGCATCACGAGCTGTACGCGACCGCGATCATCGCCCGCTTCCGCCCCGGCGACCCCACGGTCCTGTGGGCATCCGCCGGGCACCCGCCCGCCCTCGTGCGCGACCCCCAGGGCACTGTCCGGATCTTGGACCACAAACCCGGGATCATGCTCGGCGTTCCTCTGCCCTACGAGTACCAGGACCACACCGTCGTCCTCCCGCCCGGCTCGACCCTCGCCCTCTACACCGACGGCCTGGTCGAACGCCGCGCCCAGGGCATCGACCCCGGAATCCAACGGCTCAGCCAGGCACTGACCGGGCTGAGCACCGCCGAACTGGAAAACGACCTGAACGCAGCCGCCGAATCACTACTGAAGCCATTGCTCCATGAATCCGAGCGCGACGACGACGTCTGTCTCCTGCTGTGCGGCAGGCCCTGAAACCTTCGACCGCAACACCACCCGCTGCGGCAAGGAAACCGGCCGGCCACCGTCGCACTTTTGTTCTCTTCGATCGATCTACCGCAGGCCCCACCGCGATAGCGTGGAAACCACCAGCGGAGAGGCGGATGCCATGAACACCTCTGAACCGGTCGCGTCCGTGGAGAGTCTGCTGCGCGCTGCTCCGCCGCACCTCCTGGTCGCCACGGCCGGCCGCCTGCTGGCCGACCGTGTCGCAGCCCAGGAGGTAACCCTGCTGCTGGCCGACTATGGGCTGACGCTCCTGCAGCCGGTCACCCACCTACCACAAACCGGCGAGCCGGTCCCTGCCCATGACGGTCCCGCCGGGCGCGCCTTCATCAGCCAGACGCCAGTCGTCGAGATCACTCAAGACCCGGCCTCCGGGCTGGTGCACCTGCCCCTCACTGTGCGAGGCGACCGGCTGGGCGTGCTCTGTGTCCGCCTGCCCTCCGACACCGTTGACCCGGCCATGGTGCTCCAACTCGCAGTCTTCGCGACGGCACTCGCCCACGAGGTCGCCACCGCCGGCCGTGACACCGATCTGTACCTGCAAGCCCGCCGCACCCGCCGGCTCACCCTCGCCGCCGAGATGCAGTGGCAACTCCTCCCGGGTCGCGGGTGCGCCCGCCAGGAGTACGTCATCGGGGCCCACCTCGAGCCTGCCTACGCCATCGGAGGCGACAACTTCGACTGGTCCACCAGCGCAGATCACCTCACCATCACCGTCACCGACGGCATGGGCCAGGGGATAGACGCCTCCCTGCTCACCAGCCTGGCCGTCGGCGCGCTGCGCAACGCCCGCCGCGCCGGCATCGGCCTCGCCGACCAGGCGTGCCTGGCCGACCAAGCCATCTACGCCCAGTACGGCGGCAAGGTCTACGCCTCCACCCTGCTGCTGCACTTCGATCTCGACACCGGCACCGTCCGCGCCGTCGACGCCGGGTCCCCACAGCTCTTCCGCCAGCGTGGCTCCACCATCGAACAGATCCAACTGGAGGCTCAGCTCCCACTCGGCATGTTCGAAGAGACCCCCTACGACGAGCAGACGTTCCAGATCGAGCCGGGCGACCGTCTCATCGTGGTCAGTACCGGTGTGCACGGCGCCCGCGCCGAGGACGGAGGACTCTTCGGAGAACGAGCCCTGCGGCAAACCCTCAGCGCCACCCGACTGACGCCTCCCCACGAGACAGCACGCTCCGTGGTCTCCGGCCTGATCACCCACTTCGGCAGCAAGGACCTCACAGCCGACGCCGCTGTGGTCTGCCTCGACTGGAAAGGGCGCGACATCAACGTATAGAGGGCGAAGGCGCGACATCAACGTAGAGAGGGCGAAGCGGACTACGCGACTTCACCCTGTCTGAGTTACAAACGGACACTCGCTGTGACCGGGCTCAATGCGTCCAGGTGGAATGCTCCTCGGAATGATCGCAGCGGTCACGCCCACCATCCACCGTCAGGCTCAAAGGACCCACAGCCCGACCCTCCACCCTCTGAGCCGCACTACGGTTTAGAGGTATTCAGGGCCTGAGATATGCGGCCGAGCAACGTCCTGACCAGCGAGGAACGCCTTCATCCCACGCCTGAGAGCCATGAGCTCAGCGGGTGCCATAGCGGTCAAAGCTGCCGCAAGCGCCCGAGAACGCCGCGCCGCCACATCATCGAGGACGTGCTGGCCTTGTGCGGTGACAGCCAGCCGTACCTCTCGGCGACTACGAGGGTGATGCGTCCGCTCCAGCAGGCCGGCTGCCTCCAGACGGTCGCACAAGCGGCTGGCGGTGGGAAGCCCTATGTCCAGACGCTCGGCCAAGGCCGTGAGATTCAGATTCGGCGCTGCCTCCAAGGCGCGCAACGCCCGCAACTGATGCAATGACAACCGCAACGCAGCTTCCTGAGCAGCCATCGACCAGAGACTCGTCAGATAATCCACTGCATCGGCGATCTCCCGTGCGACGGCCTCAGGGCCATCACACGGTCCCGTCGCATCATCGTCGCCGGGGCCGCCGAGGTGGGTCACGAACGTGTCTCTTTCAGTAAACTCCGGGCAGCGGGCATCCCGCTCATTCAATCGCTGTACCCGAAGAGTCGCGGAGCAAGCCGCCCTACCTGGCGCAGGTCGCGAGACGATGTGAGCCGGCTCGGCCACCGCGGCTCAGCCGGCAGGGATTTGCTCCGGCTACTCGTGGCGTCTGTGCTCGTGTCTTGCCTGCCATGTCCACACGGCAACCGCCAGGTGTGCCTGGAGCTCGGCAGGTACCGGCCTGCCCGTCGCCGGCCACGAGTACGCCACGGGCCATGTCGATGACCGGACGGCTTCCGAGCGCCTGCTCAAGCTGTTCCCTTCTCGGCGTGGCGGCGTCGAACCGGATGGCGAGGGATGCTGCACGGGGGGCTGCCCTCGACTCACTCTCCGTGATCGGTATGGCAACGGCTTCTTGGTTTTGTCTTCCACCGTCTCAAAGGCGGGTGCATCACCTACCTGGCCTGCGGTGACAGCGAAGGCGAGGGGCAGTGCGTGGCCGTCTGAGGCCAGGTGGACCTTGGTGCTCAGCCCGCCGCAGGAGCGTCCGAGCGCGTGATCGGGAGGTTCGCCGGAGTGGGCCGCCCCTTCTTGAGTGCTCCGGCCGCGTGCTGGTGGGCCCGGACGACCGTGGAGTCCACCGACACCGTCCAGTCGATGTCATCTTGTGCGCGGTGACGCGGGAGATGCCATCAGACGCTGCCTAGCGCAGTCGCCGGACAGCCTGGGCCTCGGCGCGTTCCACAGCGCTGCGACCGTGGGTGTGCACCAGGGCCAGGTGGAACAGGGCCGGGGCGACCGGGGCCCAGCGACGGACGCGGTCGGGCCGCAGGAGGTAGCGAACGACGTCCGCCGGACGGAACGGCACGTACTCGATGCTCTGGTGCTCCCACCGGTCGGCAACGCCGCGTGAGATGCGAGACCGCAGGACGTCGCCGTCCAGACCGGTGAGGTGTGCGACGAAGTGGGCGCTCCACTGACGCCGTTCGACATCGAGGACGAAGGCCAGCATCGTGAGCGTGTACTCGTGCGGCTCGAGGGAGAGTTCCTCGCGCATGCCGCGCCGCGCGACCTCGTGGAGATCGGGTGCGTTGCGGCCGGCCGAGTCGATGTGCCGGGAGAGCCCCTCGTTCACCGAGGAGCCCCACAGACCAGGCCCTGAGCGCACATTGTCGGCTCGCCGGCTGACGACGAGCAGGTGGTCGGCGGTGACCACGGCCACGTTCACGCCGAAGCTGCACTGCAGGAAGGCGGGGGCGTCCAGGGGACGGTCGGGGTCGAGGTAGCGCTCCCGCGGGGTGGCCCCGTCGGGAAGCCTGCGGTCGAGCTGCTGCGCTGCGAGGAAGGTGAAGTAATCGGTGGGACGCAGCCGCAGTCGGACTTCGGCGTGTTCCTCGAGCGTGGTGCGGGAGATCTCCAGGCCCTCGACGGCGTATCGGGGGCCGTTCCAGATCCGCACCCGGGTGCCGGAGGTCTCAGCCTGCTGTTCCGCGGCCTCGATCTCCGCCCGCCACGGCACCATCTCCTCAGGGAGGACCACCTCCCCCTCAAGCACCTGGACCCGGACCGACTCCGGCGCGATGGCATGCTCGCCGTCGCCCTCGACGACGAGCGCCGACGTGTGGAGCGGCCCGATCGAGAAAGTCGACCACGAGGAGAGCGCGGCACCGTCCGAACGGTACGTCAGACTGCGCACGACGGTGGCAGATCGGCGCCGAATCGTGAACCAGGCGTTCTGGAGTGGCTGTTGGAACAGTGTGGCGAAGATGATGCCGAGGACGGCCCCGACTATCCCGTTGACAAGATCAATTCCGGTCACAGACCCGCAGCGTATAACGTCACCGGCGACTGCGACTGCCTCTCGACGACCGCTGGAACGAGCCGTTGCCGGGGGGACTCGATCGAGACTCCAGCTGGGGAAGCGACGGCGCCTGGGCGGCCAGAGGGCCGCTGGTCCGGGCAGATTCGTTGTCAGGCGGCAGGTACGAGGGACCGGTGCACCCGTTGTCGACCGTGGTCGTCTGCTCTGAAGGGCACGCTATGGGCACGATGCAGGGGTGGGGGAGGTCAGCGCTTCTGGTCGGCCGCCACTCGGGTCCGAATGCCGCCACCGCCCCGTTGGTCCCTCAGCGGGCCCTTCGGAGGCGCTGAACGCTGGATGGCTCAAGTGACAGCCGGTACTTCGGCAGCGCGTTGGGACAGCGCCTGGTTGTAGCGGCGCAGCAGAAGCAGGGCGGTGGCCGCGAGGCCGGTGAGGAGGCCGAGCCAGACGCCGACCGTCTCCAGGTCGGCGAGCTGGCCGAGCAGCCAGGCGGCGGGCAGGCCGATCAGCCAGTAGCCGACGAGGGTGATGCGAAAGCCGCTCTTGGTGTCGTCCAGGCCTCGCAGCAGGCCGACGCCGATGTTCTGGGCGCAGTCGAAGAACTGCAGCACCGCCGCGACCAGGAGGAGGGTCGTGGCGATGTCCGTCGCGCTGTTCCCCTCAGGGGCCGACGGGTCGAGGAAGGGGCGCAGCACCAGCCCGGGGACAGCCAGGTAAACGACGCCGACCACCGCCATCACTGCCGCCGCGCACGCCAGCGCGGTGTTCTTGATGCGCCGGGCCGCCGCGATCCGGTCCAGGGCGAGTTCCCCGCTGACGTTGAGGGACGCGGCGTGGGACAGCCCCACCGCTATCTGGAAGACGATGTAGATGAGCTGGTTGACGGCGGTGTGCGCGGCCAGGGCGGCGCTGCCGAAGGTGCCGATGATCAGGGCGACGACGGAGAAGAAGCCGGCTTCGGAGCCGTAGGTGGCGGCGATGGGCACGCCCAGTCCGGTCAGGCGGCGCACGGTGGCCGGGCGGGCCTTCCAGATGCGGATGTCCAGGAGCGGGGCGAGCTTCGGGTCGCGGCGTGCCGACGCGTACAGGGCCAGGCAGGTCAGCGCGTACACGAGTGAGGTGGAGACGCCGATGCCCGGCAGGCCCAGTTCGGGCAGGATCCAGGTGCCGTGGATCAGGCCCCAGTTGACGGCGGCATTGACGGCCACGGACGCGACGGTGATCTGCAACAGGGCTTGCGGACGGCGCATCCCGACCGTGAACTGGCGTATCGCCTGGAACCAGAGGCAGGGGATCAGGCCGGGCGCGAGCGCGAGCAGTACCGGCCAGGCCGTGTCGACGACGTCCGGGTCCTGCCCGAGGAAGGCGACGGCCTGCCCGATGAGCAGGATGACGAGCGCGCCGACGATGCCGGACAGAGTGGCCAGGGCGAGGGCGGAGCGGACGATGTCCCGGACCTCCTCCACGGCCGTGGCGGTGAGTTCCTCGTCCTCCTCGGTATGGGCGGAGGCGGCCGAGACCTGGTTGCCGACGGCTGTGACCATGCCGACGCCCATGGTGCGCAGCTGGTTGAAGACGACCAGCGCCAAGCCGCCGCCGGCCAGGGCCTCGGCCCCCATCAGGCCCATCATCACCGTGTCTGTGGTGGTGAGGGCGACCTGGGCGAGCTGGGTCAGGGCGAGCGGGACGGCCAGGGTGGCAAGGGCGCGGCTGTCCCGGAGGAGGGTGGTGAGCGGTGTCGGCATCGGTGTCAGTTCTCGCGGGTTTGGTCAGCGGCTCGTCGATCTCACGCTCGACGTCCGGGTCGATCAGGGCGCGGGCGTTCATCCAGTCGTCGTCGAAGACAGTGTCCATGTACTTCTCGCCTCCGTCGTTGATCAGCGTGACCATAGTCGTGCCCGGTGCGAGGCTGGACATCCGGGTCAGCGCCTCGTGCACCACCCCGCCCGCGGAGCCGCCGATGAGGAGGCCGAGACGACGGGCAAGCACCCGCCCGGTGGCGAACGCCTCGACGTCGCCGGCCCTTGGCACCCTCGTCCAAGAGGTCGTAGTCACCATGGCATCGCGCCCGGATGTGCTTGCGTGTGTCGATTTGACGCCCCTACAGAAACACAACAAAGCAGCGTCATGGCTTGTGTAACGGATCTTCTTAGGATAGGCACACCTAAGCAATCTGCCCCATGTGACTGGAACGAGGTCGTACGTGAACTGGAACAGACGACAGGTGCTGTGGGCCGGCGGCGGGATTGGCGCGGCCGCACTCCTTGCCGCCTGCGGCGGTGGTGACGAGACCTCGTCCAAGTCGCCGGCGAAGGGGAGCGAAAAGCCGCGGCGCGGGGGCACCCTCCGCGTCGGCGCGCTGGGCCGAGCCTCGGCCATCACCCGTGACCCGCACGGCACTCAGGCCAACGAGAGCGACTACCTGATCATCTCGCTGGTGCACGACACGCTCACCGTCCCCGGAACCAAGCCCAACACCGTCGCCCGCCTCGCCGCCTCCTGGAAGGCGTCGGACGACCTCAAGACCTGGAGCTTCACCCTCGCCAAGGGTGCGAAGTTCCACGACGGCACTCCGGTCACCGCCGAGGACGTCGTCTGGTCGCTGAAGCGACTGCGCAACACCCCCTCGGGCGCGTCCCGTCTGCCTGGCATCAAGCCGGAGAACATCAAGGCCGAGGGCGATGACACCGTCGTCCTGGTGTCCGACTACGCCAATGCCGAACTGCCTCAGCTGACCCGCCTGACGACCTTCGTGCTGAAGAAGGACACGGCGGAGAAGGACCTCGGGAAGGCCCCGGGCACGGGCCCGTTCAAGCTGGACTGGTTCCGCTCCGGCAACGCCCGGCTGGTGCGCAACGAGGACTGGTACGGCGGGGAGGTCCTCCTCGACGCCATCGAGGTCAAGATCTTCGAAAGCCCGCAGGCGATGGCCAACGCGCTGCTCGCCGGGCAGATCGACGTGGCCTCCAACGTCGGTGCCGTGGCGGCCCGTACGGCCGAGAAGCGCAAGGACATCCAGATCGTGCGCCGCCCCAACGACATGGCGATGCCGATCGTCATGCGCACCGCCGACGGGCCGTTCGCGGACACGAAGGTACGCGAGGCGCTGCGGCTCGCCGTGGACCGCGAGGCCATGGTCAAGCAGGTGCTGTCCGGATACGGCACGGTCGCCAACGACATCCTCGGCACCGGCGACCCCGCCTACGCCAAGGACATCCCCCAGCGCAAGCGGGATCTGGCCAAGGCCAAGTCGCTGCTCAAGGAAGCCGGTTTCGACCTGTCGAAGACCTACAAGCTGCTCACCACCGAGGACATCGCGGGCCTCGCCGAGTCGGCCACCCTGTTCGCCTCCCAGGTCCGAGAGGCCGGGGTGAAGATCGAGGTGGTCAAGCAGGAGTCGGCCACCTTCTGGGAGAAGACCTGGCTCAAGGGCGACCTCTACACCACCTACTGGGGCACCAACGACTCCGTGGTGTTCTTCGCCAGCAAAACCATGGTGTCCGACTCCGGCCAGAACGAGGCCGGTTGGAAGAACAAGGAGTTCGACGCCGCGTACAAGAAGGCGATGGCGACGAAGGACGCGGCGGAGCGGGCCAAGGTGCTGCACGAGCTCCAGCAGATCGAGTACGACGAGTCCGGCTATGTGCTGTGGGGCATGGCCGACGGCATCGATCTCGCCGCCGCGGCGGTGCGTGACCTGCCGACCCTGCCCGGTTACGGGCGCGTCCAGCTAGAGACGGCATGGCTGGCTCGCTGATCGAGGCCGTACGACGAGGGCCGGCCGGGGACGACGAGCCCCGGCCGGCTCCGGCCGTCGTACGTCTCCTGCTGCGCGTGGCCGGCGTGCTCGCGCGCCGGGCCCTGCTGCTCGCCGTGCTGCTCGCGTTCGTCTTCGCCGCCGTGGAGCTGCTGCCGGGCGACGCGGCCAACGCCACCTCCGAGCGCGGGGAGAGCGCGGCCGATCTCGCCGAGCGGCGTCACCTGCTGGGCCTGGACCGCCCGATCCTCGAACGCTTCTGGGAGTGGATGACCGGCCTGCCCACCGGCGACCTCGGCACTTCGGCGCGCGGCGAGGCCGTCGCCGATCTGCTCGCCCGTCCCTTCCCCAACACCCTGCTGCTCGGCTCACTCGCGCTGCTGGTGACCCTGGTCGCCTCGGTCGCGCTCGGCTGCTGGGCCGCGGCCCGGCCCGGCGGGAGGACCGACCGCGCCGTGTCGGCGACCGCCACCGGAGTGCTCGCGCTGCCCGAGTTCGTCGTGGCAGTGGCCCTGGTGCTGGTCTTCGCCCTGTGGACCGACTGGCTGCCCGCCGTCACTCTCACCGACGCCGACGGCTCGCCCGCCTCCTGGGAGATGCTCGTCCTGCCGGTGCTCGCGCTGGCGATCCCGCAGATCGGCTGGAACGTCCGGATCGTGCGGGCCGCGCTCGCCGACGAGGCCAAGGCGCCGCACATCGAGACCGCCGTGCTCGACGGGCTGCCCAGGCACCGGATCTTCACCCACCATCTGCTGCCCGGCGCGCTGCCGACCATCGCGGCCGGCCTGGCCACCTCCACGGGCATGCTGCTCGGTGGCGCGGTCGTGGTGGAGACCATCTTCAACTACCCCGGCATCGGCTCCGTCCTCGCCGGAGCGGTCACCGACCGGGACAGCCCCGTCATCGCCGGGGTCGTCGCCGTCACCGGAGCCGTCGTCACCGGCGTCCTCCTGCTCGCCGACCTCGTACGCGCCTGGGCCTCCGGAGGCCGCACATGACTGTGCCCACCACTGCCGTGAAACCGCTTCCCGCCGTGCGCCGCTCTCGCCGCCGGGTCGCACTCCGTGTGCTCCCGGCCCTGCTGCTCACCGCCCTCGCCCTGGCCGGACCCTGGCTCGTCCCGCACGCGATCGACGCCCCCGTCACCGCTCCCTACGCCGAACCCGGCGGCGACGCCCCCTTCGGCGGCGACCAGCTGGGCCGGGACGTGCTCAGCCGGGTGCTGGCCGGAGGGCGCGAACTCGTCGTGACCTCCCTGCTCGTCGCCGTCCTGGTAACAGCCGTGGCCGCCGTGCTCGGCGCGGTCAGCGCCCTGCGCCCGGCCGTCGGACGGATCGTCGAACGCACCGCGGATGTCCTGATGCTGCTGCCCGCCGTCCTCGGCATTCTCCTCGTCACCCTGTCCTGGCCGGACGGCGGACGGCTCGCGGTCGTCACGGCAGCGGTCGTCCTCGGTGTGCCGTACGCGGTCCGCCTGGTCGCCGGTGCGGCCGCACCTGTAGCGGCCTCCGGCTACGTGGAGGCGGCGGCCGTCGGCGGCGAACGACTGTGGCACCTGGTCGTACGCGAGGTACTGCCCAACCTGCGAGCCACCCTGCTCGCCCTCTTCGGACTGCGCTTCGTCGCGGCCGTGTACCTCGTGGCCACCGCCGGTTTCCTCCAAGTCGGCCCCCAACCGCCCGCCGCCGACTGGGCGTTGATGATTCGCGAGAACTCGGCCGGAATCCTCCTCAACCCCTGGGCCGTCCTCGCCCCCAGCATCGCCATCGGCCTGCTCGCCATGAGCGTCAACCTGGCGGCCGCCGCCCTCGTCCCCGCAACCGGCCGGAAGGCGGTACCCGCGCTGTGAACCACATGCCCGACTGGTACTCCGACAGCCAGACAGCGGAAGGGGAGAACACGGTCCAGGTCTCGGGCCTGACCGTCGCCGCCCAGAATGGCCGCCTCCTGCTGGACCGGGCCGACCTGGAACTGGCCCCCGGCCGCGTCACCGCCGTGGTCGGCCCCTCCGGCTGCGGCAAGACCACTCTCCTGAGGGCCGTGACAGGCACGCTGCCCCCGGACACCGAACGCACCGCCGGCACCGTGACCGTCCTCGGCCAGGACCCCCTCACCCTGCCCGCCCCCGCCCTGCGGACGTTGCGCCGACACCGCCTCGCCTACGTCGGCCAGGACCCCGGCTCCGGCCTCAACCCGCGCATGAGCGTGCGCCGCCTGCTCGCCGAAGTCGCCGTCGACGGAAGCCGAGAGGCGATCCGGGCCCAGCTCAGCGAGGTACGGCTGCCCGTCGACGGCGGACTGCCGGACCGCCGTATCGGAGGCCTGTCGGGCGGCCAGCAGCGCCGGGTCGCACTCGCCCGGGCCCTGGCCCGACGCCCCGCCGTCCTCCTCCTCGACGAGCCCACGGCCGGACTCGACCCCGCACTGCGCGACGAAATAGCCGACCTCCTTCGGCACCTCGCCGAGAACCACCGCATATCCGTCGCCCTGTCCTGCCACGACACCGACCTGGTCGCCCGCCTCGCCGACGACGTCGTCGACCTGACAGGCCCGCGCCCCAAGACCACGCCCGGCCCGCGCGCCGGGGACGCGCCCGCCCGCACCCCGTCCGACGGTCCGCCCACCCTCACGGCATCCGGCCTGAACGCCGCCCACACCCACCGCGGCCGACGCGTCCCCGTGCTCCACGGCATCGACCTCGCCCTCGCCGCCGGAAGCAGCCTGGGCATAGTCGGCGCCTCGGGCTCCGGCAAGACGACCCTGCTGCGCACCCTAGTCGGCCTGCACCGCCCCACCGCCGGCACCGTCAGCCTCGACGGCGCCGACCTCTCTCCGACAGCGCACCGCCGATCCCGCGAGCAACGCCGCCGCCTCCAGCTCGTGCCGCAGGACCCGCTCGGCACCCTCAACCCCAGCCGCACGGTCGGCACCGCACTGCGCCGCCCCCTCCTCCTGCACCGCAGGTCCGGCCGCGCAGAGGCCCCCACCCGCGTCCTGGAACTCCTGGACCAGGTCGGACTGCCTGCCGCGACAGCCGACCGCTACCCCCACGAGCTGTCCGGAGGCCAGCGCCAACGCGTGGCGATCGCACGCGCGTTGGCGGCCGACCCCGACGTGCTGTTCTGCGACGAGGTGACGTCCGCGCTCGACGCGGACACCGCCGTGGCCGTCATGGACCTGCTGACGGAACTCCGCGACCGGCGGGGCCTGTCCCTGGTCCTTGTCAGCCACGACCTGCGCCTCGTCGCCGACCGGACGGACTCGCTGGTCGTCATGTCCGAGGGGTACGTGGTCGAGTCGGGCCCCACCGCCCGGCTGTTCGGCTCACCGGCGCATCCGGTGACGGCCGCACTGGCGACGGGGGTTGCGCTGGGGCGATGACAGGTCCCGCGGCTCCCGGACGGTGCGTTCGTGATGGGTGCTGGTCGGGGAGCGCCTCGTACAGGTCATGGACGCGGCGGTGGATCAGACCGGTGCGGTGGCCGTCCGGCAGTGCGGTCAGGGCGGGCGATCTTGCACGGGCGAGGCCGGGTGGACTTCGGCCCGCACGCGACCAGGTGCCGGATCTGAGCCTCGCCCTGATCTGCGGCGGGTTCAAAGCGCTGCCCCGGTCCCGGCGGCCCTCTGACTGCCGGGACCCGCAGACGTCAGTGGTGTGTCTGCCACCAGATGATGAGTGCCGCGATCCCCGCGCCTCCTGCCGAGTAGGCGGCGCCGCGTGCGGCCTCGTTGGCGAGCGACAGGCCGTACCGCGCCATCCGCGCTAACCGGGCCGGGCGGTGGCGTGGGCTTGGAGGGTGTGGCTTCTCGGGCAGGTCCGTAAACTCACGCATGGGAGTCCCTTCCTTCATAGGGCAGGAATTTCCGGCAGAGAGCCCCACCGAGTCGATGGTTGCGAGCCTCAAGGCGCGGTGCGGGCTCTCTTCTGCCCTCCATGAGAGCACAAGCCGCCACCTGGTCGTCACGGACCGTTTGTGTACAAGAAGTCGGCGGTCAATAGGCCGACTTGGCCAACTCGGGGGCGGTCCGTGGTGCCCTGCAGCAGGTGTGCGGGAACCTTCACGGAAGGGCGCTTCCCCATGCTGTCCGGTCCTTGGGATCGCTCCTGAGCTGCGGGAACCCGCCGGTCCTCCCGCCGAGCCGCTGAGCCTGCGGCGACCGCTGACGAGCGACCCACCGTCAGCCCCCTGCCTGTCGGCACCGAGCCAGCGGGCGGGGCGCTTTACGTCAGGCGACCGTACCCGAGACGGTCCAGCGTACCGGCAAGGGAGAGCGCCGTAGCCCCGTCCTCGACCGACGCGGGGTACGGCGCTCCGGGCTCGTGGCGCTCCGGGCTCAGCGGGGGGACCGCGTCGGTGACGGTCGTCAGCGCCACCACCGCGAAGAGCGCGGCGGCGAGGGGGCGGGTGTGGCAGTGCCACGCCGCCACATGTACGAGCTCAGCGAGGCACCGGATCTTCGGAAGCGGGCAGCGGTTCTTCGGTCTTCGGGACCAGCGCGCGGACGGAGGGGGTGGCGACCATGGCGAGGGTGGCGAGGAGGATGAGCGCGGCGGCCGCGTAGAGGGTGGCATGGAGGCCGAGGAGGAGTACGGCGGGTCCGGCGGCGAACTGGGCGAGCGGGAGCGCGAGGTAGGAGCCGAGGTCGTCGTAGGCGTAGACGCGGGCCAGGCGGTCTTCCGGGATCTGCTCGTTGAGGGTCGAGTACCAGGCGACGCCGGCCTGTTCGCCGCCCACGCCTGCCACGAAGTTGGCCACGACCAGCAGCCAGGTGTAGGGGGCGAGCGCGAGCAGCAGCGGGATCGTCGCCGTCAGGCCCATCAGCGCGCAGCCGACCAGGATCGCGCGCCGGGGCCGCCACCTCAGCGACAGTACGCCGCCGGCGACCGCGCCGAGCGAGCCCGCCGCAAGGGCCAGGCCCCAGCCGCTGCGGCCGATCTCGGTGCTGTCTGCGACAGCCGGGCCGAGGACGGTGAACGAGGCGGTGAGGCCGGCGTTGAGGAAGCAGAAGGCCACCACGATCACCCACACCCAGCTGCGGGAAGTGAACTCCCGCCAGCCGACGCGCAGTTCATGAACCAGACCGGAGCTGGGCGCGGGCGGCGCGGCCTGGACGCGGACCAGCGCGAAGGACGTGGCGGCGAGCGCGAAGCTGAGCGCGTCGATGGCCAGGCCCCAGCCCGGGCCGATCGCGGCGACCAGTACGCCGCCGAGCGAGGCACCCGCTACCACGGCGCTGCTGCCTGCGATGCGGGAGAGCGCGAGGGCGGCGCGGCGGGACTCGGCCGGCACGGTCTGCGGCAGCAAGGCTTGGGCGGCCGGCTGGTAGCAGGAACCTGACGCCCCATTGACCGCGGCGAGCACCATGAGCAGGGGGATGGCGGCGTTGTGGGTGAGGACCAAGGCGGCGATCACCGCTTGGCTCACGGCGCAGATCACGCTGCTGCCGACCAGCAGCGGACCGCGCGGCAGCCGGTCCGCCAACACCCCGCCGTACAGCAGGAAGAGGATGCTGGTGAGGGAGTGGGCGCCGAACACCAAACCGAGCGAGCCGACCGAGCCGGTGGCGTCGAGCACGGCGAAGGCCAGGGCGATCGGCCCCACTGCGCTGCCGAGCAGGTTGGCTGTCGTACCGATGAAGAGGTGACGGAACGAGCGGTAGCGAAGTGGCGCCAGGGCGGCAGACATGCGCCTGATCGTCGGGACTGGGCGGCGCGCTCGTCAACGGGTTATAGGACTGGCACCGGGCCCAGGCGGTACGGCATGCCGCGCAACCGCTGATGGCCCAGGTCTTAGGTCTCCACACCCTCCAGCCCTCAGACCGCCTCCGGTCAGAAGTCACCATCGCGGACCATCCCGCCGACCTGCCGAACCCACTCGCCGAGAGTCCTCCATGGCCATCCGACGCGCAGGTTTCCTCACGCTCCCGTCCAGGGTTCCGCCCGATGATCGTTGCCCAGACGGGCGCCGAGCTTCCTTCTCCCGACACTCCTTCCGCTCGTACTCGGCTGCGGAGCTGTCGCGGCTGATGTCCTCACCCGCACGGAGCCCCGGCTACATGAGCACCACCTCGGTCCGCGTCATCGAGTTGAACCTGTACCCCCAGTACTTCCATCTCGTGGCCGCCGGCCGTAAGACCCGGGAAGTGCGGGTGAAGTACCCGAAGTTCGACAACGGGGCGGTCGGTGACCTGATCCGGTTCGCCGTGAAGGGCACCGACCGGTCATGCCCCCTTCACCTGGGAGTCCAGCGGAAGTCAGCCGAGATAGAAGTCCTTGCGGACGGCGACGAACTCCTCGACGGTCAGGGGCCGCTTCCCGGTGATGCGCTCGACAACGGTGGTCGCCCTGTCGTAACGGTTCGCGCGGTGCAGCTGCGCCATGGTCGCGATGTGCTGCTCGGTGTGCTGTGGCAGACCCGCGTTCGCGAGTACCTCTGTGCGCCACCATGGCAGGGGAACGTCCAGATAGGTCACCGTGCGGCCGAGTGCCTTGGAGAACTCCTGGGCTACTTCGCTCATGTCGAGCGCCCGCGGTCCGGTCAGCTCGTACACCTTCCCGGCGTGCTCCCTCGGATCGCGCAGGATGGTCGCGACCACCCGGGCGACGTCGTCGGCAGCTACTGGCGAGGTGCGTCCGTTCCCGAACGGCAGCACCAGCGTGCCGTTCTCGCGGATCGACCGCGCCGCGAGGGAGGTGAACAACGGGTTGTCGAGGAACGTCGTCGGGCGCACATGCACCACGGGCAGCCCCGACCAGTCCAGCACCTGCTCCGCCAGCCAGTGCAGCCGCTGCTGGTGGGATTCCGCGGTGCTGGTGGCGGTCATCTGCGACACCGTCATCTGCGACATGTCCACCAGCACGTCGAGTTCGCCGTGCGCCTTCGCGACCGTGGCCATGACGGTCGCCGCCAGCAGGTGGTCCGGGGACACACTGAGCCCGAAGTACGCCCGGCGGACGCCGTCGAGCGCGGACGCCACCGTTGCGGGCCGGGTCAGGTCCCCGGTGACGACCTGGGCGCCCCATGCCCGCACCTCGGCCGCGCGGTCGTCCTCGCTGCGGATCAGGACGCGGACCGGCACGTGCTGCGCGCGCAGCCGCTCGGTGACGAGGCGGCCGATGCCGCCGGCACCGGTGACGAGAACGAGGTCGTGATCAGCCATCGGTGGCTTCCTTCCGGAGGTGTTCGCCTCGGCCGCCCGGCCGGTGTCCGACCGCGATGATCCGCGCCGTGTGAGCGCCGGTGTCGTCGGTCAGGTCGCTGATCTCGGAGTCATGCACCACGGCGTTCCTCAGCTGTTGGCGGGGGCGACGGGGTGCTGCGTGCGCTGGCGGCGGGCCATCCAGCCCATGAACCGGACCATCGGGCGGCGTGGCAGGAGTTTGCCGACGAGGGCGAGCGGCCGGCCGTTGGTGATCACTGACGGGGGCGCGGATCGGCGGTCGAGCGTGTCGAGGGCGATCGTCACGACCTGCTCGGGGGTGGCCCGTTTCGTGCCGTAGTCGGCGGACTGGCTGCCGGCGACGTCGTAGAACTCGGTCCCGGTGGCGCCGGGGCACACGGTCAGGACGCGCAGGCCGGTGCCGCGGGTCTCCTCCCACAGCGATTCGGTGAAGCTGAGGACGAAGGCCTTGGTGGCGCCGTAGACGCTCAGGTAGGGGGTCGGCTGGAAGCCCAGCAGGCTCGCGACGTTGATCAGGACGCCGGTGTCGGCGGAGGCCAGCGGGTCGATGTAGGCGCGGCTGAGGTCGACCAGCGCGCTGACGTTCAGCGCGATCATGCTCTGCAGGCGGTCGGGATCCTCGTCGGTGAACGCGTCGTGGGTGCCGAACCCGGCGTTGTTGACCAGTCCGGTGGCGTAGATGCCGCGGGACTCGAGTTCGGCGCGCAGCGTGCGGCCGGCGTCGGGCAGGCCGAGGTCGCGGGCGACGGCGGTCACCGCGACGCCGTGGGCGCGGGTGAGTTCGGCGGCCAGGCTCTCCAGCCGGTCCGCCCGGCGGGCGACCAGCACGAGGTTCGCGCCGCGGCGGGCCAGCTGGCGGGCGAATTCGGCGCCGAGGCCGGAGCTGGCGCCGGTGACGATGACGGTCTGGCGGTGGTAGTCGATTTTGCTCATGGCATTCACTCTACGCACGCTTTTGCACTGAGTGCAAGTACCTGCATCGTGTGAGGCGACGTACCATCGGTGCATGGCTCAGAAACCGACACCCCTCCGGGAACAGACCCGCTCCGTGGTCCGATCGCTGCTGGCCCGGACCGCCATCGAGCTGTTCGCCGCCAAGGGTTACGACAACACGACCCTCGATGAGGTCGCGGCAGCCGCGGGCGTCTCACGGCGGACCCTGTTCAACTACTTCCGCAACAAGGAAGACCTCGCGCTCAGCGGCCTCGACGAACAGGGCGAGCTGATCGCCGCGCGCCTCGCCGAGCGCCCGGCCGACGAGGATGCCTGGACGGCGCTGCGCGCGGCGTTCCAGGTGCTCGAGGAGATCGACATGACGGCCGAAGGGCGCCTGGAGTTCATCACCCTGCTGTTCGGCAACGATTCCCTGCGCGCCGGACATGCCGAGAAGCAAGCCCGCTGGCAGGACCTGTTCGCACCGCAGATCGAGCCGCGACTGCCCGACGCCGACCGCCGCACCCTGCAAGCCCGCGCCGTCGCAGCAGCAGCGATCATCTGCCTGCAGGCAGCCAACGAGGAATGGGTGCGCCTGGGCGGACAGGTCGACCTGTTCGACCTCTACGACACCGCCGTACAGGCCATCCGCCGCCCCACCTGAAACCGGTCGCGCTCCACCACGCTCGCCGGTGTGGGGACCGGGCCCGAACCGTCTGACCGCGCCCGGCAAGGCCGAACGAACCGGCTCACGTCGCGGAAGGGCGCGGGCGTCAGTCCGCCAAGTCGTGTGTCTCTTCGGGTGCCCGTGGCAGGGATGCGGAGGTGCCGGTCCAGCCGGCGAGAAGGGCGAGGGCTTCGGCGGAGGGGGAGGCGGGTTCGGGGGTGTAGACGGTGAGGGTCTGGTCGGGGTCGCCTTCGACGGCCAGGACGAGGTAGTCGAGGGTGAGGTCGCCGACGAGCGGGTGGTGGAGGCGTTTGGTGCCGGTGGTGTGGGCGACGACATCGTGGTCGGCCCACAAGCGGCGGAAGGCGTCGCTGTGCAGGGACAGCTCGCCGATCAGCTCGGTGAGCTGCGGGTCGTCGGGGTGACGTCCGGCGTAGAGGCGCAGCATGGCCAGGCAGTCGCCGGCGACCTGGTCCCAGTCGGCGTACAGACTGCGGGCGGCTTCGTCGAGGAAGACGTAGCGGGCGAAGTTGCGTTCGCGGCGGGGCCGGGCTTCGAAGTCCGTGTAGAGGGCGTGGGCGAGCCGGTTGGCGGCCAGGACGTCCGTGCGTCGGCCCTGGACCACCGCGGGGACGCTGAGTGAGTCCAGGGTCCGGTACAGGACCCGGTGAACCCGTTGGGGGGCCAGGGGGCGCTTGCGGCGCGTCCGGGTGGCGGTGGGCTGAGCGAGGTCGAAGAGGTGGGCGCGTTCGGTGTCGTCCAGGTGCAGAGCTCGGGCGACGGCCTCCAGGACGCTTTCGGAGACGCCCTGGGTGCGGCCCCGCTCCAGGCGGATGTAGTAGTCGACGCTGACCCCGGCGAGCTGGGCGACTTCCTCGCGGCGCAGCCCCGGCACGCGGCGGGCGCCGCCATGGGGGGCGAGGCCGGCCTGTTCGGGGGTGATCCGGGCCCGGCGGGTGCGCAGGAACTCCCGGATCTCACTGCTGCGGTCCATGGGACCACCGTACGGCCGCCCCGGCTCGCCGGAGTCGACGAAGGGGGTACTGGCAGACCCCCGGAACAGGGGTGCCCCGTACAGGGGCCCGGGCCGGGTCGGCGGGTGGTTGCCTGGACTGCGGGCCTGCTGCACGGCACTGATCATTCGAGCCGTACGCGCCGAAACGGCACATCGGAGATCGTCGCCGTCGCTGATCGCAGTCTGCCCTCACACCCTACGTCTGAGATGAGGACACCCCCATGGCTTCGAAGCTGACCGGCACGGTCGCACTCGTCACCGGTGCGAGCAGCGGTATCGGTGCCGCCACCGCCCGCGAGCTCGCCGAGCAGGGCGCCTCGGTGGCGCTCGTGGCCCGCCGCAAGGACCGCCTGGAAGCTCTCGCCGCCGAGATCGAGCAGGCCGGTGGCACGGCGCTGGTGGTGGAAGCGGACATCACCGACCGCGTCCAGGCCGAGGGCGCCGTGCAGCAGGTCACCGAGCGGTTCGGACGGCTGGACACGCTGGTCAACAATGCCGGCCTGATGCTCCTGGGCCCGGTCGTCGGCGCGGACGCCGAGGAGTGGGACCGCATGATCGCCGTCAACGTCCAGGGCCTGCTCTACACCACCCGCGCCGCCCTGCCGCACCTGCTGAAGGCCGCCGAACAGGACCCGCGCCAGGTCGCCGACATCGTCAACATCGGCTCCTATGCCGGCCGCGTGGCGAGCAAGGGCTTCGGCGTCTACAACGCCACCAAGTTCGGCGTGCACGCCTTCACGGAGTCCCTGCGCCAGGAAGTGACCGAGCGCCACGTGCGCGTCGGGGTCGTGGAGCCGGGCGCCGTGGAGAGCGAACTGGGCACGCACAACAAGCCCGAGATCCGCGACGAGGTGATCAACCCCTTCTTCGAGGGGACCGAGGTCCTTGTCCCCGAGGACATCGCCGACGGTGTCGCCTACATGGTCACCCGTCCCCGCCACGCCGCCGTCGGCGAGCTGTGGATCATGCCCACCGAGCAAGCCTGAGCACCTCCGAGCCCGGCCTCCCCGCTTCAGGCGACCCATCTACCACCCCCATCCACCCGGGCCCGCACACAGCCCGGAAAGGAGTCCCTCATGAGCAAGGTCATTCTCGTCACCGGTGCCGGACGCGGTCTGGGCACCGACATCGCCCGCCAGGCCCTCGCGGCCGGCCACCGGGTCGTCGCCACCGGGCGTCGCCCCGAGGAGGTCGAGACGACCCTGGGCGGCCCGCAGGACAACCTGCTCGCCACCAAGCTGGACGTCACCAGCCTGGATGACGCTCAGGCCGCCGTGCAGGCCGCTGTCGACCGGTTCGGCCGTATCGACGTCCTGATCAACAACGCCGGGAACTTCTACGCCGGGTTCTTCGAGGAGATCTCCCCGGAGCACATGCACCGGCAGATCGAGACCAACCTCTACGGGCCCATGAACGTCACCCGCGCCGTCCTGCCCGTCATGCGTGCTCAGCGCGACGGACACGTCATCACCCTCTCCTCGATCGCCGGCCTGGTCGGCGCAGAGTTCAACGCCGCCTACGCCGCCTCCAAGTTCGGCGTCGAGGGCTGGATGGAATCGCTGCGTCAGGACATCGCGCCGTACAACATCCGCACCACGATCGTGGAGCCCGGCTTCTTCCGCACCGAGCTGCTCGTGGACGCCTCCACCACCTGGCCCGAGCCGACCATCGACGACTACGCCGAGCGCACCACCGCGACGGTCGAGGCGTGGAAGAGCATCAACGGTCAGCAGCCCGGCGACCCCGCCAAGCTCGCCCACGCCCTGCTGACCATCGCCGACCAGACCGAGCCGCCGCTGCGCTTCCTCGCCGGCGCCGACGCCATCGAAGGCGCCACGGCCAAGGCCAGGGAACTCCTCGCCCAGGCCGAAGCCTCCCGCGAACTGGGCGGCTACCTCGGCCACGACGACACCGACGCCTGAACCAGCTCACGCACCGGGTGGCTCAATCGTCGGTCACACAACAGCGCCCACCAGGCCGGCAGCCCGGTGGGCGCTGTCAGTCACGCCGCCCTCATGGACGTTCCTCAAGGCCCGGCGCGCCGCCGCCCAGCCCCGTCGCCACCACACCTCTCCCCGTGCCGAAAGGCACTCGACGGCCGTGCCGGAAACCATCTCACCCACCCTCCAGACCAGTGACCCGCAGGGCTTCACGGTCTCCGCGCCGACGGGCTGGAGCTGCCGGGACCTGGTTGCTTCTGGACGAAAACGCACCCCGGCGGACTGGGCCCGTCGCGAGCCCATGGCACCACCGTGCTCCGTTCACTCGGCGGGCTTCAGACGAAAAGCGGGGCCGGGGACGCTCTCGATGTCTTCCGGCTGTACGGCGTGCCCCCGCTCGCAGCGGATCCGGGTGTCGACGTGCGCGCCGCATCCGCGGTGCCGGGACAGCATGGCCGGGCCCTCCGGGTCGGCGCGGTAGCGGTCGCCCCACTGCAGGAGTCCCATCACGGCCGGGACCAGATCCATACCCTTGGGTGTGATCACGTACTTCGGCCGGCTCCGCGAGCCCGGCTCCTTGTAGGTCTCGGTGGCCAGGATCCCTTCCTCCACGAGCATCTTGAGTCGCGCCGCGAGGAGGTTGCGAGGACAGCCGAGGACGCGTTCGAACTCGCTGAAACGGGACGAGCCGTAATAGACCTCGCGCAGGATCAGGATCGTCCACTTCTCGCCCACGACCTCAAGGGTCCGGCCGATCGAGCAGTTCGACGTGTCCCGGTCGAGACGGGGGTCCACGCCGGCGTCCTGCAGAGCTTCGGTCCTCGCATCCATGAGGGTGATTCTAACCTCTCCTGAGTTTACTTTTCCATACTCAGCTAGTACTGTCATGATCGGCACGTCAACCCGGCCGCAGACGAGAAGCAGGCGCACAGGGGACCCGTCCCAAGATCACACCGACCACCGAGACACTCACGCAGAAAGGCGGCCGACATGAAGGCATTCGTCGTCGAGAAGTACGGCAAGGACGGCGCCCGCGCCGCCGACGTGCCCGAGCCCACCGTCGGAGCCCGCGACGTTCTGGTCAGGGTGAGCGCCGCCGGCATCAACCCGCTGGACAAGATGGTCCGCAACGGCGAGTTCAAGCAGCTCCTGAAGTACAAGCGCCCGTTCGTGCTCGGCCACGACGTGGCAGGCGTCGTGACACAGGTCGGCTCCGCCGTACACGGCTTCCAGGTCGGCGACGAGGTCTACGCCCGTCCGCGCGACCTGCGGATCGGAGCCTTTGCGGAGTTCATCGCGATCGACGCGGACGACGTCGCACTCAAACCCGCCTCCCTCACCCTTCAGGAGGCGGCCGTGGTGCCGCTGGTGGCCCTGACCGCCTGGCAGATCCTCGTCGAGCGTGCTCACGTGAAGCCGGGGCAGAAGGTGCTCGTCCACGCCGGTGCCGGGGGACTCGGGTCGACGGTCATCCAGCTCGCCAGGCACCTCGGCGCCACGGTGGCGACGACCGCGAGCGCCAGGGCCGAGGCGTTGGTCAGGAGCCTCGGCGCCGACGTGGTCGTCGACTACACCAAGGAGGACTTCTCGAAGGTGCTCTCGGACTACGACCTGGTGCTGGACTCCGTGGGCGGGGCGAACCTCGAGAAGTCGCTGACCGTTCTCAAGCCCGGCGGCCTGGCCGTCAGCGTCGTCGGCCCGCCCGACGCCGCCTTCGCAAGGCAGCTCGGCGCCCCCTCCGTCCTGGGCCTGGTCATGAACACCCTCAGCCGCAAGATCCGCAAGCGGGCCAAGGCGCTGGGCGTGCGCTACGAGTTCTTCTTCATGCGGGCCAACGGCTCCCAGTTGCGTGAACTCGGCGCCCTCTACGACAGCGGGAAGCTCCGCCCGGTCATCGACAGCACCTTCCCCTTCGACCAGACGCTCGAGGCGATGGCGTACGTCGAGCAGGGCCGCACCAAGGCCGGCAAGGTCGTGGTCTCGATGGTGCCCGACAGCGACTGACGCCGAGCCGGCTTCAGGCCCTTCCGTTCACTGCTCACCGCTTACCCCCTCATAGAATTACGGTCATACTTCAATGGTCGACGTGTCACCGAAGGACCCGGCCACGCACGGTCCCCGCCTTCACGGTCTTCGATCGTCGACTGCAGATAGCAACCGCAGTCGTCGCAGCAGCGGCATGTGAGAGGCGACAATGAACGACGCACAGGGTGTACGAGGCGACGAGGTGACGTCGTACAGGCTCGCGCCGAACCGCACCGTGACCGCCGGCGGGCTGACGTTCGCCTACCGCGATCTCGGCCCCAGGACCGGTACGCCGGTGGTCTTCTTCAATCACCTCGCAGGGGTCCTCGACAACTGGGACCCCCGCGTCGTCGACGGTTTCGCGGCGAACCGCCGGGTCATCACGTTCGACAACCGAGGGGTCGGTGCCACCAGCGGTTCCACCCCGAAGACCATCCAGGAGATGGCGAAGGACGCCGTCACGTTCATCCGGGCGCTCGGGTTCGAGCTCGTGGACATCCACGGCTTCTCGATGGGCGGCATGATCGCCCAGTTGGTCGCGCAGACCGACCCCCAGTTGGTCCGCCGGCTGATCCTCACGGGCACCGGTCCTGCGGGTGGCGAGGGCATCAAGAACGTGACCCGGCTGTCCCACATCGACACCGTCCGAGCGCTGTTCACCCTGCAGGACCCGAAGCAGTACCTCTTCTTCACCCGCACCGCAAACGGGCGTCGGGCCGGCAAGGAGTTCCTGGCCCGCTTGAAGGAGCGCACCGAGGACCGGGACAAGGCCATCTCCCTCGCCGCGTACAGGGCCCAGCTCAAGGCCATTCACCGCTGGGGGCTGGAGCGGCCCCAGGATCTTTCCGTCATCCGTCAGCCCGTGCTCGTCGCCAACGGTGAGAGCGACCGGATGGTGCCGTCGAAGAACTCGTACGACCTGGCGCAGAGAGTGCCGAACGGTGAGTTGGTGATCTATCCGGACGCCGGCCACGGCGGCATCTTCCAGTTCCACCAGCAGTTCGTGGACACGGCTCTCGAGTTCCTCGCGAGGTAATAGGCGCGGAGTGCGGCGGGAACCGCGAGCCGTTGAGCGAGGTTGCACCGTTGAGCTCGGTGCCCTCGTGCATGGGACGCCTCAGGCGGCCGTCGACCGGCCTTTCGTCTATGGGGGCGGCACTCTCACCGCAAGAACGTGAGGGCGTTCTCGATGCCCTGTTCAAGGACCTCATCGGCGAACTTTCGGTCGGAGAGCGCACGGGACAGTTGCAACGTCCCCACCAGCATGGTGTAGAGGCCGATCGCCTTGCCGCGTGCCGACCGCGGGTCCCCGGATGTCAGGCGTGCGGCGATCTCATGCACGATGGCTTTCGCGCCGTCGGTGTACGCCTGCTTGGCCCCGTCCTCGCAGCGGCCGATCTCGTCGAGCAGGGCGGCGGAGGGGCAGCCGGCTCCAGGGTGGTCCCGATGCTCGGGCGACAGGTACTCGCGAACAAGGTCCTCGAGCCCCGCACGGCCGGGCTTCAGCGTGCCGTACCGCTCCACCTGCGTACGCAGTTGGTCCGCTACGACGTTCGCGACCAGGTCGTCCTTGGACTCGAAGTGGGCGTAGAAGGCTCCGTTGGTCAGCCCGGCATCCGACATGAGCGTGGAGACACCGGATCCGTCGATCCCGTCCAGCTTGAACCGCTGGCCGGCCCTCTCGATGATCCGCTGCCGCGTCACTTGCTTGTGCTCCTTGGTGTAGCGCGCCACAGGGCTCCCCTCCCTTCGCTCCGCGGGGCCATTGCCGCGCATGCCCATAAATCAATTGCCTTACGCGCGTAATATTACGACCGGCAGATGATGGCGAGGTCTTCTTGATCGCCGACGACCGGCGTTCACCGCCGCTCAACCCCCGTGGTGCGGTGATGATGGCTCATGGCCGAGGTCGGGCGCCGGTTCCCAGCCGGGCGGTGACGTCCCCGGGGGTGAGCGTGGAATGGTCCGCGGAGCACTCCACGACGACCCGGACCGGAGCGTCGCAGTCGGTGTGGCGTACGTCCAGTACGGGGCCCTCGGGACCGAGTGTGTATGCCTCGCCCCACTGGCTCAGCGCCATGAGGGCGGGCCACAAGTCCCAGCCCTTGCGGGTCAGGCGGTATTCGTTGCGGACGCGGCTCCCGGGCTCCCGATAGGGGGCAGTGCTCAGGATCCCCGCCGAGGTCAGCTTTCGGAGGCGGTCGCTGAGGACGGCCTCCGACAGGCCGATGTGGCGGTGGAAGTCGTCGAAACGGCGGACTCCATTGACGGCGTCACGCAGGATCAGCAGCGTCCATTTCTCCCCGACCACGTCGAGCGTGCGCTGGACGGGGCAGTTCTCCGTGCTCGCCTCAAGCCACTCCATCCTGACATCGTAAGGCCCTGGCTTCGCCATTGACAGTCAGGTGAGCGCCAGGCTAGCTTCAATTGAAAAAGTCAGCGGGGAAGGTGTCAGGCCGTGGGACGAACACGTACGTATCAGTGGGACGATCCCGCGATACTGGCGGAAGCCGCCGGCCGTATGGCCGGCATCGACTTCCTGCGTGAGCTGCAGGCGGGACGGCTGCCAGGGCCGCCCATCAGCTACACCCTCGACTTCACCCTGGACGAGGTGGAGCCCGGCAGGGCGGTCTTCTCGCTGACGCCGGGGGAGGAGCACTACAACCCGATCGGCAGCGTGCACGGCGGAATATTCGCCACCCTGCTCGACTCGGCGGCGGGTTGCGCTGTCCAGTCCACCCTTCCGCAGGGCGTGGCGTACACCTCGCTCGATCTGACCGTGAAGTTCCTGCGGCGGATCACCGTGGACACGGGCACGGTGCGTGCCATCGGCACGGTTGTCAGCAGCGGCCGTCAAACCGCCCTCGCGCAAGCCCAGTTGTTCGACGCGACGGACCGCTTGCTCGCCCATGCCACCAGTAGTTGCATGCTCTTCCCGGTGCCTCCCTCTCGAGGATGACTCCGGGCGCCAGGGCAGGATTACCGGTCGTGGGTGAGCTGTGGGACGGCGTTGGCGGCGGGGTGCGCACTCACTTCTCGGCGTGTCATCGCGCAGCGCGCTCGGGGATCGTCGGAAGGACCTTCTCCGCGATGCCGAGGAGAACGCTGTCGTCCGGGACCGCTCCGGACTCGCTCCACACGGTGATGTCGTAGCAGCCGCCCCGGTCGTCACGCTCGAGAGCCACGGTCAGCGTCCTGGCCAGTGGGCATTGCTGGACCGGTCCGCCGGATCCGCCACTGCCGAGGTCGATCTCGAACCTCATGGTGTGGTCCGAGGAGAAGAGCGCAGGCCGGCCGAGCACCGCAACCGTTTCGACGGCCCGCTCACCGCCGGTCTTCATCAGCTTCTCGTACTGGTGGGTCGTCAAGTCGTTGTAAGTGGCCGACACATTCACGGTGTACGTGTCGAACTTGACCTCGGCCTCCGGCTGGGCGACCTTGCCATCAGTGAGGGGGGCGGTGTTGCTGTTGCCGGACGCCGTCGTCGCGATCTCTCCGGGCGTGCCGAGGAGCTTGGCCAGGTCTGGCCGGTTGAGCGCCTTGCACAGCTCATCACCGCTCACAGGCCAGGGCGTCTTCTTGTAGGCCTTAGGCAGCTCCTCCTGCTCGCCGTCCGAGCACGAGGCGGGCTGGGAGGTGCTGTCCTCGGACGGCATCACCTGCGGAGCCACCCACACCGCGGCCCCGAGCGCCCCGAACACGGCCACGGCGGCGATGGCCTGACCCCACGCGTTGGGCTCCTTCTCCGCGGTGTCCGGGCCGGGACGCGGCCCGGTCCCGGCCTGGGCGGGGGATACATGATGCGTACGCCGAAAACCGATCCGACCACGATGAGCGGGGGCTCACGGACCCAGAAGGGCAGGAGACGAACGAGGAAGCCGAGCATCCGGTGATCTCATCAGGACGAGACCGTATGCGCCTTGTGGAAGCCACAATTCCGGGGACGGGCCCAGGTCATTCACCGTCGGCACGCCTGGACGGGTCGACTTGCGCTGGAGTGCGCTCCAGGTCGTAGCGTCGGTAGTGACCGCGGCGCACGAGTCGCGTCCCACCCGGTGCCCGTCGCGGGATGCCGGGCAGTGGGACGGCCGCTGGACGGATGAGGGATTCGTGACGTCCGGACGACGACGATCGGGCAGGGAAAGGCTGGGACAGGCATGCAGAAACGCAGTCTGAGGGATCTTCAGGTGTCGGCCATCGGCCTGGGGTGCATGGGCATGTCCGCCTTCTACGGCTCCGCCGACCAGGAGGAGGGAATCGCGACCATCCGGCGCGCCCTCGAGCTCGGAATGAACTTCCTCGACACCGCGCAGATGTACGGGCCGCTCACGAACGAGTCGCTCGTCGGCGAGGCGATCCGGGGGCATCGCGATGAGTATGTGATCGCGACGAAGTTCAACTACCGGATGGACGACGCCGTACCCGGCGACATCACCACGGTCGGCCGGCAGGACGGCTCCGCCGAGCACGTCCGCAGCTCGGTCCACGGCTCCCTGCGGCGTTTGGGGACAGACCACATCGACCTGTACTACCAGCACCGGGTCGACCCGAACGTGCCGATCGAGGAGACGGTCGGCGCGCTGGGCGAGCTGGTCGCCGAGGGCAAGGTACGGCACATCGGGCTGAGTGAGGCGAGCGCGGAAACCATCCGGCGCGCCCACGCCGTGTACCCGATCACCGCGGTGCAGAGCGAGTACTCGCTGTGGTCACGGGACGTGGAGGCCGAGGTGCTGCCCGCCTGCCGGGAGCTGGGCGTCGGCTTCGTGCCGTACTCGCCACTCGGCCGCGGCTTCCTCGCCGGGCGCTTCACCTCGCCGGACGAGCTGGACGCGAACGACTGGCGCCGAGAGAACCCGCGCTTCCAGGACGTCAACCTGGAAGCGAACCTGCGCCTGGCGGCGAAGGTGAAGGAGATCGCCGCGGAGAAGGATGTGCCCCCGGCACAGCTGGCCATCGCCTGGGTGCTGGCCCAGGGCGAGGACCTGGTGCCGATCCCGGGCACCAAGCGGCGCACCTACCTGGAACAGAACGCCGCCGCGGTCGACGTCACCCTGACCGCGGACGACCTGGCCCGCATCGACGCGCAGCTGCCGGAAGCGGCGGGTGAGCGGTATGACGAGGCAGGGATGCGATCCGTCAACCGCTAGCCGGGCGAGGCCGCCGAACGCGGCATCGGGGAGCCGTGGACCTTCCGGGGAACTCCAGCGATCCCGAGCCGGACAGGATGCCCCGCCCTCATACATGTCTCGACCGACGATCGCTCGACCGAGCGCCGCCCTCGCGACGGTGCCCACCGTGAACAAGGCGACGGCTGAGGGCTCTTACAGCACCCGCAAAGCCTGGTCGGCGTCGCGTTCACGCCTGGCGAGCGCGTGGAGCACGGCCTGATCGCCGTGCCGTTCACGGGCGGCTGCGACAAGGACATCGACCGCGATGGCGAGCGTGGCTTCAGGTGTCTGGTTCTGAGCGCCCACGCTCAGAACCAGGTCGTCAAGGTGCACTGCCAGTTCGACGCATCGGGTTCGGAGGTAGCCATCGAGCAGCATTTCCTCTCCAGGCCGGTGGAGGACGGCCACTCGCCGATCGGCCGGCTCCTGACCCAGCCGTGGTGCCAGCCTTTGCCATGCGGCGCGTGCCTGCGCGGCCACGGCGGCGGGGCCGGCGGCTGCCGTCTCCTCGCTCCGCGCACGCACGCCGACGTTGAGGGCGGAGTCAGGCAAAGACGTGCCGACGAGCCGCGCGTAGTAGCTCACCGGCGATACCGGCTCCGCGCCGACTGTCTCGCCGTCGAGAAACCATTCGACTTGCAGGACGCTGCGCGCAAGGTGACCAGCAAGTCCACCCACCGTCATCCCCGGCAGCACTGACTCCTCGTCCCAGCGACGCGCCACGTCTTCCGCGGCCAGCAGGTGCACAGCCCGCTCGGCGCCCAGCAGGTATGCCTTGCGTATCTCCTCAGTCATGAGAGGCATCCTGCCCGCACCAAGATCGTCGGGGCCAACGCGTCCGCATGGTGGGACCTTTGACCGGCATATGGACAGGCGGACCGGGTGACAGGGAGGAGGCCGCACGTTGGCGCGCGCTGGTCGAGCGGTCCCGGCCCGGCCCCGTGGTTGACGGGAAGTTCACGACCTGCCGCCGCAGTCACTGGAAGAGATCGGCCAAGGCTGCGTGAGGTTTTCCAGGACGGTGAGCAGCCACGTGCTGCGAACTGCCGGTAGCCGGACCAAGGTGTGCTGGAACGTTCCCCGGTCGGCCCGGAACAGATGGTCGGGGAGCAGTGGGAGCGGGTCGTCGCGGAGGACGTCTCGGGGTATGCGGCCCGATGCGGGAACCGGCGCCGCCTTGTCCGCCACCTCCGCCCACGAGAGGGGTGCAGGCCATGTTGGGCCCCTCGGCCCCGTCGAGGCCACAGCAGGCACCGCCGCCCGTCTCAGGGGTCAGCCGGGTCCCCAGGACATCGCCGGGTGCGATGACACTCGCCCCGGGCGGGCTGTCGGACAGGGCGCGGACGGGCGCGTGGATGCCGCGCGCCTCCGCCTCGCCCGGATCGAGCTCGTCACACATCCGCCAGGGCCGTCCGGCGATGCCACCCTGACCACGCACGACCTGGTCTTCACCCACCAGGTCCGGGCCAAGAGCCTGCACAGTGCCTGCGGTGTCGTCAGCCGTTCAGGGGCGCGACGGTCACCTTGTCGATGTCCGGTGCGTACGCCGTCGCGTTGCCGAAGATGATGGTGTTGGGGCCGGCCTTGAGGGTGACCGGGACCGGCAGGTCCCAGAAGTCGGACCAGCTGTAGGAGTTGCGGAACATGACCCTCTGGGAGGTCCCGTTGACGGTGATGTCCGCCGCACGGGAGATGACATTGGTGTTGTAGTTCCCGGACCCGGCGACCTCGGCATTGGCGTAGCGCACGTTCATGACGTGGCGCCCGGCCGAGGGGGCGTTCACCTGGAAGGTGAGCGTGTTGCCGGCGCCCCGGCCGACGTGCCCGACGTACTTGTCGCCCGAGGCCCAGGAGTTGCCGGAGACCGACGCGGTGCCCGCGGGGGTGGCGTCCTCGGCCTCGTAGGCGGTGACCCCCGAGGTGCTGACCGCGCCGGTGACGCGCAGGTCGCGCAGGGTGAGGCTGCCGTCGCCCGGGACGGCGGCGGTGATGCGGTTGTTGCCCTGCGACAGGTACAGCAGCAGGGACTTGTCACTGACCCGGCCCCGAGTGGAGGGGACCGTGGCGGCGGTGGCGCCGTCCAGGCTCAGGGTGCCCTCGCCGGTGGCGGCGTAGTCGGCGTGCACGGTGTAGTAGCCGTCGGACGGCGCGTAGACGTCGAAGGCGGCCCGGTCGCCGCGATCCAGCACCAGGGCACCCGCGCCGCTGATGCCGGAGGCGCCGTAGTCGTACGACGGGGACCCGCTGATGTCGGCGTAGGCCGCGGGGTAGACGGAGTCCGCGGTCCGGGACGCGGTGAGGTCGATCTTGTCGAGGGTGACCTCGTTCGTTCCCTTGCCCAGGGTCAGGGTATGCCTGCCGGCCGTCAGGGACACGGGCGTGCTCGCCGTGGCGCGGTAGGTCCAGTTCAAGGTCGATCCGTAGGTGAGGGTCTTCGGCGCGCCGCCGTCGACCGTCAGGGTCTGGGTGGCGGGCCCGCCGGACTGGTTGCCGTAGAAGACGTCCAGGTCGTAGGTGCCGGTCTTCGGAACGTCGACGGTGAACGTGACCTTGCTGTCCTGCTGGTTCAAGCTGCCGACGTCCTTGGTGCCCGAGGTGGCGAAGCCGTAGGGGTTGCTCAGCGAACCCTGGGAGTAGACCGTGCCGCTGGTGATCGCGGCGTTCTCCGCCTCGTACGACGCGGACCAGGGCAGGCTCGCAGCGGTGGGTGAGCCGCTGCCGGCCGGGTTGACGGTGACGCGGTACGCCGACATGGCGTCCAGGTTCGTCAAGGGCACGGTGACGTTGCCGTTCGCGGCGACCTTACGGGTGGTACGGGACACCACACTGGGCTCGGCGGCGCCCTCGTAGCCGCTCCAGCCGATGCGCTCGACAGTGACGTTGACCTTCTTGCCGAAGCGCGAGGGGACGTTGCGGATCACCGTTTCGACGTCGCCGGAGGTGCCGCCGAGCAGTACCTGGGCCTGTGTGCGGCCGGTGTCCAGTGAGGCGATGCCCTGGACCGTGTCGATGGTGTTCGGCTGCGGCGGGTCCAGCTGCACCGTCTTGCCGGTCAGGCCCGCGTACCAGCGCAGCAGCCACCAGGTGCCGTTGGGGATGTTGGTCTGCGCGGCGTTGTCGTTGAGATTGCCCGCGATGTTCCAGTACGCCTGGTCGGCGTAGACCTTGTTGCGCTCGAACATCGACATCCACTGGACCATCTGGCCGGGCACGGACTGGTCACGCCGGTTGCCGTACTCGTTGATGCCGACCGGCCGCTCGGAGATGCCGGCCTTCGCCTCGACGGCCCGGTAGTCGGCGAGGTGGGACTCGAAGTCCTTCAGGGAGTCCGGGCCCAGCTCGTGCCAGGTGGTGACGTCCGGGAGCACTCCGGCGGCCTTGGCCCACGGGTAGAAGTCACCCATGAGCCTGGCGTCGTAGTGGGTCTCGTTGGGCCCTGCTATCCGGGCGTCGGGGATGATCGAGCGGATCTTCTCGTAGACGGTGCGCCAGTCGCTCCGGAACCTGCCCAGCGCGCTCGCGTACTTGGCGCTGTCGGAACTGCCCAGGTCCGGATACCAGTTGCCGTCCGGTTCGTTGAACGGCACCCACACGAAGTCGTCCCGGTCGGGGCGTGCGGCGACCTTGCGGACCATGGTGTCGACCTTGGCCAGGTAGTCGTCCAGACCGAGGTTCTCGTACGGCCACTGGGCGTAGACGTCCTGCATGTAGATGTGGACCTCGCCGCCGCCGTTGCGGTCGTAGCCCCTCTTGATCGCGAGAGCGTCCCCGTTGGGGTGCTGCGCACCGTCCGGCGCCTTCTGCACGACCGTGGTCATGTGCAGCGGGGCCACCAGCTCGTCGCCCGGGACGCCGTCGTCGCTGAGCCCGTACAGCGTTCCGTTGGCGCCGTGCATCACGTCACCGGTGGTTCTGCCCAGGTCGACGGTGACCCGCGGGGTGGCCGCATGGGCGACCGGAGCGGTCACGGCCGTGCCGATCAGCGCGGCGGCGCAGGCGACCGCCCCCATGAGGCGCGCGGTGTTGCGTGAGGTGTGCTCGGTTCGGGGCATGTGCGTCCTCCGCCTCCCGTGTCGCCGCGGGAGGATGGTGAGTGGATTCGGGAGCCCGGACGGACCGGGCGCACCGGAGGGTGAGGGCCGGGGCGCGCGGGGAGTCGCGCCCCGCAGAGCGTGGGCGCGCGCTACTTGACGGCGCCGCTGGTGATGCCGGCGACGATCCGGCGCTGGGCGATGACGAAGACGGCCACCATCGGAAGGCTCATCATCACGACGTAGGCGAAGATGAGGTGCCAGTTGTTCAGGTACAGCTGGGCGCTCGCGACCTGGTAGAGGTTGAGCGGGAGCGTGGCCTTGTCCCCGCCGCCCAGCACGAAGAACGCGTAGAAGATGTCGCTCCAGGCGAAGAGCATCACCATGATCGTGGCGGTGGCGATGACGGGGCGCAGGAGCGGCAGGATCACCTGGAAGAAGACCCGGGCCGGACCGGCGCCGTCCATGCGCGCGGCCTCCTCCAGTTCCTCGGGGAGGTTCCGGATGAAGCCGGTCATGAAGAAGATCGACGTGGACAGGTACATCCCCGTGTAGACCGCGATCATGCCCAGCTGGGTGCCCGCCAGGCCGAGTTGACGCAGTTCCATGACGATGGTGATGACGGCGGGCGGCAGCAGGAGGCCGCTGATGCTCAACGCGTACAGCGTGCCGGCCAGGCGCCCCTTGCGGCGGGCGAAGACCCAGGCGGCGCCGGCGCCCAGCAGCAGCACGAGGACCACGGAAGGGACCACGACCAGGAGGCTGTTGACGAAGCCCTGGACGACCTTGCCCTGGTCGAAGGTCTGCTGGTAGTTCTCCGCGGCCTGCACCCGGTGCGGCAGTGAGAGGTTGGGCTTGATCGCCTCCGACTGGGGCTTCACGGAGGTCACCGCGACGAGCCAGAGCGGGATGCCGATGGTGACGGCCGCGATGAGCAGGACGGCGGCCGGCTGCAACCAGCGCGGGGCGCGCCGGCGGGCGGGAGCGAACACGGTGGCGGTGGTCACTGGTTGATCTCCCTCCGGCGCAGGCCGACGATCACGGGCACGGCGAGGACGACGACCACGAGGAAGAGCACCAGGCTCATCGCGGACGCCTGGGCGTACAGCCCCTGACCGAAGATGCGGAACATGTAGATGCTGAAGACCTCTGTCTCGCTGCCCGGACCACCCCCGGTGGTGGCCTGGACGATGTCGAAGGTGTTCATGGAGCCGATCAGGGCGGTCGTCACGTTGAACGTCACCGCGGGTGCCAGCAGCGGGAACCGGATCGACCAGAAGGTGCGCCAGGCGCCGGCCCCGTCGATCCGGGCGGCCTCCAGCACGTCACCGGGCATGCTCTTCAGGCCCGCGAGGTAGATCAGCATGGCCAGGCCCATCCACTTCCAGCCGTGGACGAGGGTCACCACGACCAGGGTCCAGGTCGTCGACCCCAGCCAGGGCGTGTCGACCTGGTGCCCCGCGAGGGCGGACAGCACGCTGTTGAGTGCTCCGTCCTGCGCGAGCAGGGCCCGGAAGATGTAGCCCACGGCCAGGGCGGAGATCAGTACGGGCAGGAAGAACACCGCCCTGAAGAAGCGGTTGAAGCGGGTGTCCCGCTCCAGCAGCAGGGCCAGGCCCAGACCGAATCCGTTCTGGAACACGGCCACCAGGACCGCGTACTCCAGGGTGATGCGGATGTCGCGGGCCATCGAGCCGTCGTCGAGGATGGTCTCGAAGTTCGACAGGCCCACGAAGCCGATCTGCGGGTGGAACGCCGACCAGTCGGTGAACGGGTAGACGAAGTTCAGCAGGTTCGGCAGCAGGAAGAACGCACCGAACACGGCGAGCGCGGGAAGCGCGAACCACCACGGCTGGTCGGCCTTCCTGCGGAGGCGCTCGCGCCGGGTGCGGCGGGGCGATGCGCTCCGGTGGCTCGCGCGCATGGCGTCGATGGCGCCCCTGGTGGCGGTGTCCGCCACTTTCTCACCTCCGAATGCGGGCCCCGGGCGCACCGCCGACGGCGGCCCGGGGGAGAGGGCTGACGAAAGGGCGCCGGTCAGAAGCCGGAGACGCCACGCGCCTTGAGCACCTGCTCGAACTGGTCCTGGGCGGCCTGGGCGACCTGCCGGGGCGACTTCTTGCCGTAGATCATGTCGGCGAGGGCGAGGTGCATGTCGGGCGCGGTCAGTGCCTTGACCTGGAAGACGCCGGTGGCGGAGGACAGCGCTTCGGCCTGGGCGATCGCGGTCTGCGGCAGACCGTCGGGGTTGGGCACCGACGGCTGCACGGAGACGAGCCTGTTCGCCTTGATGTAGTCCGGGTAGTCCTTGCCCAGCCAGAAGGACAGGAACTGCCTGGCGGCGTTCTGCCGCTCGGTGTCGCCGGTCTTGAAGGCGACGACGCCGTTGGTCTGGTCGGGCGAGTACTCGGCCTTGGCGGCGCTGTTGGCGATGGGGAACCAGCCGAGCTTCTCGTCCATCTCCTGCGTACTGGAGGTGGCCTGTATCTGGGCTTGGAGCGAGGTGACGTTGAGAGCCATCGCGGCGCTGCCGTCCATGATCGCCTTGCCCTGGTCGACGAACGTGGCCGTCTTGTAGTTCTTCTGCGCCAGGCCGCCGTCGAGGACCTTCGTCTTGTACGTGGTGATGGCGTCGACGACGGTCTTGTCGGTCCAGTCGGCCTTGTTCTTGTTCAGCTTGTCCCAGAACGTCTGCGGCAGATCCGTCATCTGCACCTGGACCTGCCACTGCAGGGGCCACTTGTCGCCGCCGACCTCGAAGAAGGGGGCCACGCCCGTCCTGGACTTGATCTTTGAGGCGGTGGCGAGGAGCTCGTCGTAGCTTTTCGGCATCGTCGTGATGCCGGCCTTCTTGAAGACGCCCTTGTTGTAGTAGACGCCGAGGACCGCGGGGCTGGTGACGATGGCCGCGTAGCGGTGGCCGTCGACCTGGCCGAGGCCCTGCTCCGTCTTGCCGAGCTTCGGGACCCAGTCCTCGTTGTCGAGCTGGAGCAGGTTCTGCTGCGGCTGGATGAACGGCAGTGTGCTGCCCGTGGGCTGCCAGAACATCAGGTCCGGCTTGACGCCCGAGGCGAGCTTGGTCGGGACGTTCGACTCGTAGGGGTCGGGGATGACCTCGGTGTTGATCTTCGCCCCGGTGGCCTTCTCGAACGCCTCGATGGCCTGCTTGGGCTGGCCGACGCTGTTCTGGGCCGTCCACATGGTGAGTTCGACGCCCTTGAGGTCGGCGGTCGGGTCGACGGATCCCTCGGGAGCGGCGCCGGTTCCGCCGGCGGTGCTGTCGCTGCAGGCGGTGGCGGTCAGGCCGAGCAGACAGGCGGTGACAAGGACGGAGACGGCTCTTCTCATGGCGAGATCCTTGGTCGTGAGGAGCGGGAAGGCGGCGCGGTGCTGTGGAGAGGGGCGATGACTGCGGGGAACCGGAGGGGGGCGGAACAAGACGTGGGGCGCGGGTGTGCGGGCCGGCTCATGTGCGCCGCGGGCCGGAACTCTCCCGGAGCACGAGGGCGGGTGCGGCCGGAAGCGCCGCGGGTGCCCGCTGATCGGCGTCGAGCCGGGTGCGCAGCAGACCGAAGGCGGCGCGGCCCAGCCCCTGGAAGTCCATGCGGACCGTCGTGAGGGACGGTGTCACGTAGGCGGAGTGCGGAGCGTCGTCGAACCCGATGACGCTGACGTCTTCCGGAACCCGCCGGCCCGCGTGGTGCAGGGCCCGCAGCACTCCCAGCGCCAGGTCGTCGTTGCCGCAGAGGATCGCGGTGGCCTCCGCATTCCGGGCGAGCTTCTTCCCGGCCTCGTATCCGGCCTGGGCGTCCCAGCCCTTGCCGGACGGCTCGGGAGCGGCGACACCGGCCGAGACCAGGGCCTGGCGCCAGCCTTCGGCGCGGGGTCCCATCGAGTGCCGGGACCCGGTCGAGGCGGGAATCGCCACGTAATGGACGGTGTCGTGCCCCAGCGCCAAGAGGTGTTCGGTGGCGGCACGGGCCGCCTCGCGGTCGTCTGCCCACACGGCGGGCAGACCCGGTGAGCTCCCCCGGGGCGGAGCCTCCACCACCGCCGCGCACGGCACGTGTGCCGGTACGCGGTCCAGGGCGGCCGCGCCGAGGCGGTCGAAGCCGATGACCACCAGGCCGCCACCGGCGTCGGCGGCCGAAGCGATCGTGCGGTCGAGGTCGTCCTCGGGAGTCAGGACCCGCACGCCGAGCGTGTGGCCCGCTGCGCGGGACGCCTCCTCCAGGCCTTGCAGGGTGGCCGCGTAACCGTGGAGCAGCGTGTTCGACGTGAGGACGGTGATCGACCGGTTCACGCCGCTGGCCAGCGCGAACGCGGTGGCGTTGCGCCTGAACCCCAGTGCGGCGATGGCCTCCCGCACCCGCCTTCGCGTCTCCTCCCGGACGTTCGGGTGGCCGTTGATGACCCTCGAAACGGTCTGGTAGGAGACGCCCGCCGCCTGGGCGACATCGCGGATGCTCGCGGCCTTCTGCTGTTGCTGAGGGGCGTCGGCGGAGCTGCCCGACCTTGTGTGACCGGTCACAAACATGCGAGGATTGTGAGCGGTCACAACGCGGGCGTCAAGAGACCGTGAGTGCGCAATCTGCTCTCCGGTACATCCGCCGCAGGGGGCCCGGCCCCTGCGCCGTTGGTGAATCCCCAGATCAGCCCCACCCAGACCGCCGCAGGACCGAATCATCCCGGAAGGGGAATCGCGTTGACCGCTACCGTCGAAACGGCCGAGGGCTCCTGGGTCTGGTCGCATCCGGAATCCGGCCTGCACGCCGTCATGGATGCCACCGGAGCGGTGAGGCTGGGAAGACCCGGTCAGGACTGGGCCCGCCTGGTGCCCCTCGTCGAGGTCACGGCCACCGGCCACGGACGCATGTGGTCGGGGGAGCGATTCATCGAGACGGCCATCGGCGAGCGCCTGACCTACCGGGGGCACGAGACGGTCCGGCGCGGCGGCGTGGATCGTACGACGATCCGGCTCACGGATCCCGGGACCGGTCTGGCCGCCCACGTCACCCTGGAAACCCGTGCGGGCAGCGGTTGCCTGCGGGCCCGGGTACGCCTCGTCAACGAGGGCGGCGCTGCGCTGCGGCTGGAGAGCGTCTCCACGCTGGCCCTCGGCGGCGTCGTCGACGCGGAGGGCGGCCTCGACGGCCTGACCCTGCACTGGGCGGACAACGACTGGCTCGCCGAATGCCGGTGGCGGCAGGACCAGTTCCGCAAGCGGGTGGTCCCGCTGAGCCGCTCCGCCCACGGCCATGAGGGCCGGGGCTGCTTCGAGCGGTACTCGCAGGGGAGCTGGTCCACCGGCCGCCACCTTCCCGTGGCCGGCCTCACCGACGCGGAAGGCCGCGCCTGGCTCTGGCAGATCGAGTCCAGCGCGGGCTGGCGCTTCGAGACGGGTGAACGCGAGGGAGCCGCCTATGTGGCCCTGTTCGGCCCCGACGACGCGCACCACCAGTGGCGGCACACCCTGGCCCCCGGCGAGGAGTTCCACACCGTCCCGGCCGTTCTCGTCCACACGGAGACCGGCGGACTGGACGCGGCCTTCGGGGAACTCACCGACTACCGCCGGAGCATCCGCCGCGACCACCCCGACCACCGCGCGCTGCCGGTGATCTACAACGACTACATGAACACCCTGATGGGCGACCCCACCACCGAACGGCTCCTGCCGCTGATCGAGGCGGCGGGTGCGGCCGGTGCCGAGGTGTTCGTGATCGACGCGGGCTGGTACGACGACGACGCCCAGGGCTGGTGGGACGCCGTCGGCGCGTGGGAGCCCGCTCCTCGCCGTTTCCCGGGCGGTCTGCCGGAGGTCCTGGACGCCATCCGAGCGCACGGGATGACCCCGGGGCTCTGGCTCGAACCCGAAGTCGTCGGTGTGCGCAGCCCCCTGGCCCGCGCTCTGCCTCCCGAGGCGTTCTTCCGGCGCGGCGGTGTGCGCGTCACCGAACACGGGCGGCACCACCTGGACCTGCGTCACCCGGCCGCCCGCGCCCATCTCGACCAGGTCGTGGACCGGCTGGTCGGTGAGTGGGGCGTCGGCTACCTGAAGCTCGACTACAACATCAACATCGGTCCCGGCACGGAGAACGGCTGCGAGAGCGCGGGTGCCGGTCTGCTCGGGCACCACCGTGCCCACCTCGACTGGATGGCCTCGCTCCTCGACCGGCATCCCGGTCTCGTCCTGGAGAACTGCGGATCGGGCGGCCTGCGCATGGACTACGCGCAGTTGGCCGTGGCCCAACTGCAGTCCACCAGCGACCAGCAGGACCTCCTGCGCTATCCGCCCATCGCCGCCGCGGCCGCCACCGCCGTGACACCGGAGCAGGCCGCGGTCTGGGCCTACCCCCAGCCGGACCACACCCTCGACGAGATCGCCCTCACCCTCACCGGGGCCCTGCTCGGCCGGGTCCACCTCTCCGGCTTCCTCAACCTGATGAGCCCCGCGCAGTCCGGCCTCGTCCGCTCGGCGATCTCCGTGTACAAGGAGCTGCGGCCGCAGCTCGGCCGGGCCAGGCCGTTCTGGCCTCTGGGGCTTCCCGGCTGGGAGGACGACTGGGTCGCTCACGGACTTCGGGGCCGAGGGGCCACGTTCCTCTCCGTCTGCAGGAGGGAACCGGACAACGGTGGAGCACCCGCCCCGAGCGGCCACGGCCGGAACGGCTCCGGCGAAACCGACCGCACGCTCGCCATTCCCCACCTGCGTGGTGCTCAGGTCGAGCCCACGGTGCTGTACCCCCCGACAGCCGATGCCGCCGTGGAGTGGGAGGCGGGCGCGGGGCGGCTCACCGTCTCGCTGCCGCGCGGGAACACCGCCGTTCTCATCCGGCTGGACTCGGTGGCGGAGCAGTCGTGGACATGACGCGCCGCGCGGGAGCCGCTGTCACCGGCGGCCCCGTCCTGTGGCGCGGCGATGTGGCCCTCGTCGAACGCGGCCCACACGACCGGTTGGCCGGAGGAGCACTCCGCGTACCGGGGGACGCGGCGCGCCCCGCTGCCCAGATGCGGCCGAACCCCACCCAGGCGCGGAGTCCGGTCCCCGCTCCGGGGATGCGCTAGGCCTGGAGGTCGAGGGACTGCAGGTGTTTCCGGAGCCAGTGCTCGGTGTTGCTGACGTGCAGCAGGGCGGCGGCCTGACTGAGGGCGGGGTCGCGGGTGGACAGGGCGTCGAAGATCGCCTGGTGTTCCGCCAGGGTCCGCGTCGACGACCGGTCGTCGACCTGCCCGCGCCAGATGCGAGCGCGCAGGGTGCGGCCGGAGATGCCTTCGAGCAGGGTGAGCAGGGTTTCGTTGCCGGTGGCCGCGACGACCGCCCGGTGGAAGGCGGCGTCGTGCGCGTTGAGCTGCTCGACGTCGTCGCGCGCCTCGCGCATGGCGTCCAAGTGCCGCTTCACATCGTCCAGTTGCTCGTCGGTGATCCGGTGGGCGGCGAGCCCGGTGGCGAGCGGTTCGAGCAGCCGCCGCACCTCCATCAGGTCCAGCAGCGCGCCCTTGTCGCTCTGGAGGAGCTCCACCGCGCCGCCCAGGCCCTCCAGGAGCAGACTCGGCTGGAGACTGGTCACGTACGTGCCGTCTCCTCGTCGGACCTCCAGCACCCGGGCGACGGACAGAGCCTTGACCGCCTCGCGGGCGAGGTTGCGCGAGAGCCCCAGCTGCGCCGCCAGCTCCGGCTCCGGGGGCAGTTTCGCGCCCGGGGGAAGCGCACCTGAGCGGATGAGCTCACGGATCTGCTCTATGGCCTTGTCCGTCAGGGACAACCTGAGCTCCCTCCGTGAGCGCCTCGCTCTACAGGCCCCTTACGCGAAACCGGCAGGAGGGCCGTCACATGTGACGCTGATGGTACCGGCAGGACCGGTCGAAGATCCCTGGAGGTGTCCGGGGCAGCACGTCACGTCGGGGCCGGTCGTCCGGGTCGTCCTGACGGTTCGCACCCGGCGCCGGGCGGCCCTGTTCAAGAGGCGAGTCCGCCTGCCGTGCCGCTTTCGGGCGACCGCTCATGGAGCCCAGGTGCTCCCGGAACCACTGCTCGGTGTTGCTGACGTGCAGCAGTGCCGCCGCGTGCCCGAGTGCCGCGTCCCGAGCGGCCAGGGCGGCGTGGTCGCCTCGTGCTCCGCGAGGGTCCGTCGACCAGGCCGTGCCAGATGCGGGCGCGCAGGGTGCGGCCCGAGATGCCTTCGAGGAGGGCGCGGCCCGCGGCGGTGACGTCCTTCTCGACGTCGGTGCCCGGCTCATGCGGGCGGTGAGATAGCGGACGGCGAGAGTCATCGCGTGGTCAGGGTCCTTTCAGCGCGGACGCCGATGGTCAGCAGCAGGTTGGCGTAGGTACGGATGTCGGCGGTGACGACGGCCAGGGCCAGGTCGGGTGAGCGGGCGGCGTCGTAGAACTCGAAGCGGCCGAGCGTCTGGACGGGGACGGGCGCGAGCCGGGAGCGGTACTCGGCGATGGCAGGCGGTTCGGGCTCTGTCTCGGGCGGCACCATGACGTGGGCCGTTTCGACGGGCAGGGCCCGCAGCAGGACGTCGAGGACGGTGGTGACGTCGAGCACGCCGGGGGAGAGGTTGAGGTGGACGGTCCTCGCGCGTTCCCCGACGGCGGTGCTGGCGGGGTAGTGGCCGTCGGCGAGCAGGACCCGGGCACCGTGCCCGGCTCCCGCGAGCGCTTCGAGGATGCCGGGGTGGAGCAGTTCGGTCAGCAGCATGAAGGGGCCTCTTCCTACGTCTCGTACAGCCGGTAGAAGCCGGCCGCCGTGTCGCACAGCAGCGCCTGCTTCTCGTACTCGGAGAAACCGTGCAGCAGCTCCTCCACGGTGGTCGCCCAGCGTGCCCAGCCGCCGGCCAGGACGCAGACGGGCCAGACGGAGCCGAACATGAGCCGGTCGGGGCCGAAGGCGGCCAGCAGGGTGTCCCACACCGGCCGGATGTCGGCGATGGTCCACTCGCAGTGGTCGGCTTCGGTGATCAGCCCGGAGACCTTGTACCGCACCTGCGGGAAGCCGGCCAGCACGCGCACCTTCCGCTGCCAGTCGGGCAGGGTGTCGCGGTGGGCTTGGGGGCCGATGGGCGGCTTCCCCGCGTGGTCCAGGACCAGGGGAAGCTCGGGGAAGTGCTGGGCCAGGCGGATGGCCTGCGGGAGCTGATGACTGCGGATGAGCACGTCGTAGCCGAGGCCCCGGTTCTGAACGGCGCGCAGGCCCCGTTCGGCGACCGGCTGCTGCAACCACTCCGGATCGGGCTCCCCCTGCACCACGTGCCGCACCGCCCGCACGTACGCGCCCCCGGTACCGGCGAGGAGTACGTCGAGCATGTCCCCGACGTCGGCCCCGGCGAGATCCGCCCACCCGACGACCGCGCCGACCAGCGGGTCCTTGTCGGCGAGCGCGAGCAGTTCCGCCGTCTCCGGCAGGGACGCGATGCACTGGACGAGCACCGTCCTCGTCAGCCACCGGCCCGCGATCGGCCGGACCGCCTCCCGCCGCAGGTCCTCGACGCCGTAGGCGCGGCGGATCGGTTCGAGACCCGGCTCGTCCAGCCAGGGCTGCGGGCGCCGGTCCAGGTCCCACACGTGGTGGTGGGGGTCGACGAGAGGCAGGAACTCAGACACGGGAGGACCAGACCGGGCCGTCGGGGTAGGAGTACTCCTTGAGGGACTCCGGGTGCATCTGCGCGCTCAGGCCGGGCAGGGTCGGGGCCAGGTAGCGGCCGTCGGTGAGGCGCACCGGGTCGACGAAGTGCTCGTGCAGATGGTCGACGTACTCGATGACGCGGTCCTCGGTGGTGCTGGAGACGGCGACGTAGTCGAACATCGAAAGGTGCTGCACCATCTCGCACAGGCCCACTCCGCCGGCGTGTGGGCAGACCGGCACGCCGAACTTCGCGGCGAGCAGCAGGATCGCGATGTTCTCGTTGACACCGCCGACGCGCGCCGAGTCGATCTGCACGATGTCCACCGCGCCGGCCTGCAGCAGCTGCTTGAAGACGACCCGGTTGGCGATGTGCTCGCCGGTGGCGACCTTGATGGGGCTGAGGGCCTTGCGGACGGCGGCGTGGCCGAGGATGTCGTCGGGGGAGGTGGGCTCCTCGATCCAGTACGGGTCGTAGGGGGCCAGCTCGCGCATCCAGTCGATGGCGGGCTGCACGTCCCATCTCTGGTTGGCGTCGACCGCGACGCGGATGTCCGGGCCGACGGCCTCGCGGGCGACGCGCATGCGCCGGACGTCGTCCTCCAGGGACGCCCCGACCTTCAGCTTGATCTGGGTGAAGCCGTCGGCGACGGCCTCGCGGGACAGCCGGGCCAGCTTCTCGTCGGAGTACCCGAGCCAGCCCGGGGTGGTGGTGTACGCGGGGTAGCCGCCGTCGATCAGCAGGCCGATGCGCCGCTCACGGCCCGGCTCGGCGCGGCGCAGGATCTCCAGCGCCTCCTCGGGAGTGAGCGCGTCGGACAGCCAGCGGAAGTCCACCTGCGCGACGAGCTCCTCGGGGGACATCTCGCCGAGGAAGCGCCAGACGGGCTTTCCGGCGCGCTTGGCCGCGAGGTCCCAGGCGGCGTTGACGACGGCGCCGGTCGCCATGTGGATGGCGCCCTTCTCCGGCCCCAGCCAGCGCAGTTGGGGATCGTGGACGAGGGAGCGGGAGAAGGCGCCGAGGTCGGAGCAGACCTCCTCGACCGACCGTCCGACGACGTGCGGGGTGAGGGTGGCGATGGCGGCGGCCTGCGCGTCGTTGCCCCGGCCGGTGGTGAAGGCCAGCGCGTGGCCCTCCGCACCGTCGCCGACGTCGGTGCGCAGGACCACGTAGGCGGCCGAGTAGTCGGGCTCGGGGTTCATCGCGTCCGAGCCGTCGAGATGCTCGGAGGTGGGGAAGCGGACGTCCAGGACGTCCAGGGCGATGATGCGGGCGGTTGAGGGCACGGCGGAGGACATGGCAGCAACTCCTGTGGGGGCGGGTGGGGCGCGTGGCCCCCTGCGGCGGGAAGGGTGAGGCGGTCATCGGTGTCGGCGGCGACGGCCGCCCGGTTCACTCCTGGACCTTGCCGCCCGTGATCCGGGAGATGGTCAGGGCGACCAGGACTCGATCGCGGCCTTGAGGTAATACAGGAGGCGTTTTGGCGTAGAGGTCGGCCGGCTGGGAGACGGTCGCGTCGATCTTGCCCGCGGCGATGGACTTGAGCTCCTCGGACATGCCGTCGTTGGAGACCACGAAGACGTGCTTCTTGTTCTTCGGGTCGACCAGCAGACCGCGCTGCTTGAGTACCTGGAGCGTGCCGGACAGGGGGCGAAGCTGGACTGCATGTAGACGCCCTTGATGTCCGGGTGGGCGGTCAGGTCGGTCTGGAGCTGGTGGTCTTCAGGTCCAGGTCCAGGTCCTTGGCGAACTGGGGGGTGTACTTGATGTACGAGTTCCAGAAGTCGGTGTCGGAGCGGGGGTAGTCGACACCCACGAGCGGCTTGTCGCGCGACGACGCGGCGGTGGTGGAGCCGCCGCCGCAGGCGCTGAGCAGCGCCATGGCGGAGACGACGGAGACGGTTGAGCACAGAACGAACGGTTCCGAGTCTCATCGTTGGATTCCTCGCGCTGGTCCCGTAGCGGGAGTTGTCACGCCGACACGACAGCTGTGCGTCGCTCGTGAAGAGATGGGATGTTTATAGATGGTTTTCACTCGGGCCGTCTAGAGGCTTGATTAAAGTGGCAGATAAGGCGCGTTAAGCGGTCTGGGGTTGGGCTGCTGCGCAGCACGAGGGGAAGATCCATCCCATCAATATGAGATGGATGCGTGACACCCGTCACAGCCCTACGAGCTACCACTCCTGGTTCCAGCCGCTGCCGGCGGGCCACTGGATGACTTTCGCGCGGTTGTCCGTGGAATTGCCCTGCACGTCCGCGGACAGCCCGTTCTCTCCAGATCGAATGTTGATGTTGGCGTCGGTGGTGATGTCGTCGGCCCAGCAACCGCTCCAGGTGCCGCTCCAGATCCCGGTCAGGCGTGGTGGCAGGACGCCGCTGGAGCTGACGAACAGGTAGCGCCCGGAGTCGTGCATGCGCTCCAGCAGGACGCGGTCGATCGTGGAGGAGTTGCTCTTCTGTCGCGCGATCAGGGCACTGGTGGACAGCTGCCGGTCGGCGGTGGAGACGCTCAGGTCGAGGCTGGAACGGTCGTACATCGCCTGGTGCTTCGGGGCGATGCGGCCCAGCAGGGTGGCGTGGTCGGGGGTCAGCGCCGCGGGCGCGGTCTGCAGAGGCTTGGTGTGTTGACGCTTATCGTGGTGTCGACGGTGCGGCCGGTGGCCGGCAGCACCTCGTGGACGATGACCTGATCGGCGCGGGAGACGAAGACGTGCCGCTTCGAGGTGCCGTGACTGTCGGTCCAGGTGTGGGTGACCTCGCCGGTGCGGAAGTCGGTGATCCGGCCGAAGCCGTTGACCGTGGTCATGCCCGGGGTGGACGGCCGCAGTTCGTAACCGGGGTGGCAGGTCTGCGTCCAGCGCAGGTTCCACCCGTGGGCGAAGGCCGAGGTGGCACCGGAGTAGTCACCTGCCGGGGCCTTGTCACGGGCGGACTCGAGGTGGCCCGCAATCAAGGGCGGCATGACGTCCCGGCTGCCGTTGGGCAGAACGAACCGGTGGTGGTTGAAGATCATCTTCTCGAGCGTCGGTACTCCGTAGCAGACGGCGCCGTACTCGCCGTTGCCGCGCAGTAAACCGTCGGTCCAGGTCGAGGAGGTGGCGTCGTATGACCTGGCCTCGCTGCATGGGGTGTTTGATCGCGTTGCGCTCGGGGCCCTCAGGGCTGGTTGCCGGAGCGCTTGTCCCGGACTCGCTGGGCGACGTCGCGCAGCTTGACGTTGTGGTGCTGGGAGATGTTGCGCAGCACGCTGAAGGCGTCCTCGTCGCTCATCCCGTGGCGCTCCATGAGGATGCCCATGGCCTCGCCGATGGCGTGCCGGGTCTCCAGGGCGTGCTCGAGCTGGTCGATGGTGCGGGCGTCCGCGAGGGCGACGGCGGCGTGCGAGGCGAGCAGCCAGCCCGCGGTCGCGATGTCCTCGGTGAAGGCGCCCGGGCGGCGGGCGTACAGGTTGAGGGCGCCGAAGTCCTCCTCGTGGGTGTAGAGCAGGACCCCGGTCATGCTGCCGATGCCCAGCTCGCGCGCGGCCTCGGCGTACCGGGGCCAGTCCGGCTGGGGCCGGGTCATGTCCACGACCCGGAACACGCGCTCGTCCTCCGCGCGGCGGGCGAGGTCGAAGCACGGCCCCTCGCCCAGCTCACCCTGCAGACGGTCGGACTCCTGGACCATGTCGCCGCACGAGGACAGCGTGACGGCACGGCCCTTGCGCACCGCGAGGATCCCCGCCGCGTCACAGCCGTCCACCAGCCTCACGGCCGATGCCGCGATCTCGTCCAGCGTCTGCTGCACGGAGTCCTGTTTCAGCAGGGTCCGCGCGAGCACGGCCATTTCCTCGGCGAACTTCTGCCACTCCATGTCGCACCGCCCGCATCGATCACCAGTCCGGCCACCCTACGCACAGCCTTGCCCCTCACCGTCGAAGGCGCCAGGACCACCGAGCGTGGCGCGAGCCGCCGCGCCTTTCGGTCCCGTGGACCGAGCGATGGTGAGCAGGGGCCGCGGGACGAGATCACGCAACACCTGGGTTGCCGACGATCCCGTCCCATAACCTCGTGCTTGGAGGCGTCAGAGGCCGGACATCTCCACCATGAGGAGGCGATGGTGCTCGACAGGCGTAGGGGCCCGCGGTTGCTCGCGGGCGTCATGCTGGCGATCTGCGTGGTGCTCGTCGGACCCAGTGCACCCGACGGCGCCCTCCTCGCCGGGGCCCAGCCCGCCGTAGCCGCCAGGGACGTCGTTCCGAACCGGGTCATGACGTGGAACATCTGCAACCCCTGCGAGGCGAGCGACGTCGACAAGGCCGCGGAGATCGCCGCCTACGCGCCCCAGGTCATCGGCCTGCAGGAAGCATGCGTGCGTGACGTCGAGTGGATCCGGGAGTACCTGGAGAACCTGCACGGGCTGGCCTACCACGTCGAGTACGGATCGGTGCTGCGCAAGTGGGGCCGCTGCGGGGGGACACCGTGGAGCCCGGGGGCCTTCGGCCAGGCGATCCTGTCGGCCGCGCCGATGACGGACCCGGTCACCGTGGAGTATCCCGACGGCGGCTCCGAGGACCGCGGGTACATGGCCGTCACCACCACCGTCGACGGCCGGTCCGTCCGGGTCTTCAACACCCATCTCGCCCAGCGGCGTCAGGAGGCGGTCCGGGCGGAGCAGGCCCGCGTGCTCGCAGCGGAGGTCGCCCGGCACGACCGCGCGATCCTCCTCGGCGACTTCAACGCCGTGCCGGAGGCCCCCGAGCTGTCCGGTATCTGGGCGCTGGCCACGGATGCCGATCCGCAGTGCCGTCCGGCGCCCACCGGCAGCTGCCGGACGACGACCGACTGGCAGAGCAAGTTCGACTACGTGTTCCTGCGAGGCATCGTCCCGCTCAGGCACCGCGTGCATCCGACCTCGTACTCGGACCACGACCTGCTGCACGCCGACCTCGACCTGAGCTGAGGACGTTCAGCGGCCGGCCACGCCCTGCCCGGCCCGCCCTCGACCGGACGGTTCGCTCTCCCGGGACCGCAGATCAAAGGCCCGCACGACGTTCCAGAAGCAGCGACGTCGCACCGTCACGTGGAATCTTCCCTCGTATGGGCATACGGGGAAAGCAAGCAAGCAGGGGACGTCGGCGACCGGGACGCCGGCCCGATCAGCAGGGAGGCCGCGATGACGGGGCCGGAGTACACGGAGACCGTTCACGGGCCGTCCGTGCCGACAGCGTCCGTCGCGCCGACCGCATCCCTGGAAGCCATCGGCGCCGGTGCCTACATCGTGGACGAGCAGGGCTGCATCCTCGCCGTGAACGCCCACGCCGAGCGCCTGCTGGGCCGGCCCGCCGCCGACCTGATCGGACATGACGCGCACGACCTGCTGCACCGCGGCCCGCAGGGGCAGCCCCTGCCGAGAACCCAGTGCGCCATGCGGCAGGCCTTCCACGCCGGGCGCACCGCTCAGGCCGACGAGGACTACTTCGCGCGCGCCGACGGCACCGTGCTGCGCATCTCCTGGCTGATCACGCCGTACGACCTCGATGGCCGGCACGACGGCACGCTCGTCGTCTTCCACGCCCCCGGCCACGCGGAGGCCGCCGAGCCGGAGCCGGAGCCGGAGCCGGCGGCGGGGCCGCTGCCGGAGCTGGCACGACTCGCCCTGCTGGCCGAGACCACCACACAGCTGACCTCCACGCTCGACGTGGACGAGGCGTTGCGGCGGCTGGTGACCCTGGTCCTGCCCCGCCTCGCGGACTGGGCGGTCGTCGACCTGATCACGGAGCGCGACGAGGTGTGGCGCACCGTCGTGGTCCACGCCGACGGCGAGACGCTCACGCACCACGAGGACCTGCAGGGACCGATGCCGCCGATCCCCCAGGAATCCCCGATGCCCCTGTCCAGGGCTTTGCGTGGGGTCGCCTCCAACCTGGCCGGCCCGCAGACCTATCAGGGGGCACCGGACTCCGGCATCGCGGTCGAGCAGCGCCGCCTGTTCGACGTCACCGGGATGCGCTCCGCGGCGATCGCGCCCATCCGCAGCACCCGCGCCGTCCTCGGAGCGCTGACCCTGGGCCGCGACGAGAAATCGGCGGCCTTCACGCCCGTGGACCTCCCCCTGATCGAGGACATCGCGCGCCGGGCCGGCCTCGCCCTGGACAACGCCCGCCTCTACCAGCGCCAGCGCAAGGTCGCCGAGACCATGCAGAACCATCTGCTGCCGCAGATGCCGGGCGTCTCCGGCCTGCAGATGACCGTCCGCTATCTCCCCGCCCCCGATGCCTCCCAGGTCGGCGGCGACTGGTACGACGCCTTCTCCCTGTCCGACGCGTCCACCGCGCTGGCCATCGGAGACGTCGTCGGCCACGACCTGGAGGCGGCGGCCGGCATGGCGCAGGTCCGCAACATGCTCCGTGCCTACGCCTGGTCCCAGCACGAGCCTCCCAGCAGGATCGTCGAACGGCTCGACGAGGCGATCCAGCACATCACCGACGTCACCATGGCCACGACGATCTTCGCCCGGATCGAACCGGCCGACGACGGATGGCAGCTGTCCTGGACCAACGCCGGCCACCCTCCGCCGCTGCTGATCAGCCGGGACGGCCTGGCCCGCTACCTCACCGACGGCCACGGCATCCTGCTGGGCACCCAGACCGGCACCCGCCGCCCGGACGCCACCGCGCAGCTCCCGCCCGGTTCCACGCTGGTGCTGTACACGGACGGACTCGTCGAAGCGCCCCGCCGCACCCTCGACGAGGGACTGGACCGGTTGCGCCAGCACGCCGCCGCCCTGGCCCACCGGCCCCTCGCCTCGTTCACCGACCTGCTCCTGCGCCGTGTCCGCCCCGCAGGCAACGACGACGACGTCGCCGTCCTGGTCCTGCGCGTCCCCGACAGCTGACCTGAGGGGCGAGGGCAGGACTCCGGCCGCCGCAGCCCCAGCCCTGGCCCTCCAGGAACGCTCCGCCAGGAAGTCGGGGAACGTCATCGGTGCAGCGAACACCGCGGCCGATCGGCGCCACCGCGCCCGAGGCCCGCAGCGAACACCGCGGCCGATCGGCGCCACCGCGCCCGAGACCGGAGGACGCACGCAACTACGGTCGGCTGACCGGGCGGAGGACCGGGCGCGGTGCCTGCCCCCTCGTGAAGTGCCGGTGAAAACCCGGTGGAGGAGATGTCGGTGGGTGCGCCTATGCTGCACCGGAAGATCACGCGGTACCAGGGGAGGGCGCGGCATGTTCGGCAAGCTGTTCGGCAGGGGTGCGGAGAGACCGGCGGCCGATCCGCACGTCCTGCCCGCCCCGCGCAGGCAGAAGAACGGGGTGTACACGCTGCGCGCGCTCGGGGACGCGCGGGTGCTCGCCCTCGTGGAAGCGGCCGACGCCGCTGACTGGGCGGCGGTCAAGGCGGCCCTCGCCCCCTTCGACCTCGGCCGCGAGCAGGCCGTCCTGGGGCAACTGACCGATGTGGACGGTCTGGAGGAATGGATCGTCCGGGCCGCCGAGGAAGACAAGGACGACAAGGAACTCCGGGCGACCGCCCTGCTGATCTCGGGTGCGCGCCATGTCTCCTGGGGCTGGGAGGCGCGTACGTCCGCCCGTGCCGTGGACGTCAGCCGCGAGCAGTGGCAGGTCTTCCACCAGCGGCTGCGCATCGCCGAGGAGCACCTGCTCGAGGCCGCCGAGCTGCGGCCCGACTGGGTCACGCCGTGGCGCCATCTGCTCACCTCGGGACGCGGCATGTCCGTCGACGACAGTGTCCAGGAGGCCCGGCTCGCAGCCGGTCTGCGGCGTGATCCGCTGAACCTGGACCTCCACCTGGAGTGGGTGTCGCACCTCCAGCCCCGCTGGGGCGGAGAGCCGGGCCAGGCCCTCGAGTTCGCCCGGAAGGCCTTCGCCGGCGCGCCCGACGGGCACCGGCTCGGCTGTGCCGTCGCCATGGCACACATCGAGGACTGGGTGGAGTCCGACAACCGCGACTGCCTGCAGCACCCGCGGATCCGGACCGAGTTGAGGGAAGCGGCGGAGCGCAGCATCCTGCACCACGCGTACGAGCGCCGCCTGGGCTGGCAGGGCGACTACAACATCTTCGCCATGGCCCTCTCGCTGGCGGGCAGCAGCACCGCCTCCAATGTCTTCCGCGAGCTGGAAGGCGTGTTCACCGAGTGGCCGTGGACCTTCATGGCGGACCCGCAGAAGGTGTACGCGCGCTTCCGCAAGGCCTTCTGAGCCGCCGGCCGCCCCGCCCCGGCCGTCCCCGGCCGGTCCCGCGGACCATCGCCCACCCCGCCGTTCCCTTCACCCCGGACTGCCCCATGCCCCTGCGTCACCATGCCACCGACCACGCCGCCACCGACCGCACCTTCCAGGTCGACCTGCGCGGCCTGGTGGACCTCCTCTCCCACCACCTCTACTCCAGCCCCCGCGTCTACCTGCGTGAACTGATGCAGAACGCGGTGGACGCACTGACCGCCCGGCACGCCCTCGAACCGGCAGCTCCCGCCGGCGCCTTCGGCGTACGCCTGCACGCCGACGGCTCGGTGGTACGCGTCGAGGACGACGGCGTCGGTCTCACCGAGGCCGATGTGCACGGCTTCCTCGCCACCATCGGCCGCAGCAGCAAGCGCGCCGACCGCATCGCCGAGCAACGGGGCGACTTCATCGGTCAGTTCGGCATCGGCCTGCTCTCCTGCTTCCTGGTCGCGGACGAGATCCACGTCCTGAGCCGCTCCGCCCGTATCCCCGACGCACCCGCCGTGGAGTGGCGTGGACGCGGCGACGGCAGCTACACCGTCCGCACCCTGCCCGCGTCCGCCCGCCCCCGTCCCGGCACCACCGTCACCCTGACGCCGCGCGCCGACGCGGGGGAGTGGACCCGGCCGGCACAAGTGCACGCGCTGGCCCGCCACTTCGGCTCCCTGCTGCGCCACCCGGTCACCTTCGACGACGGCACAGGCGGCTCGGAGCGCTCCGGCACCTCCGTCAATCCCGAGCCCGCCCCCTGGGCGCGCACCTACCCCACACCGGGATCACGTTCCCGGGCCCTGGCCGCGTACGGCGAGGAGGTCTTCGGCTTCAAGCCGCTGGACACCATCGAGCTGGACCTGCCGGCCGTAGGCCTGAAGGGCATCGCCTGCATCCTGCCCGAGACGGTGCCGGCCGGGCGCCGCCACGGCCACCGCGTGCACGTCAAGGGCATGCTGCTGTCCGAGCAGGCCGAGGAGATCCTGCCCGACTGGGCGTTCTTCGTCCGCTGTGTCGTCGACGCCGAGAGCCTGCGCCCGACGGCGTCCCGCGAGTCCCTCTACGAGGACGCCACCCTCGCCGCCGTCCGCGACGCCCTCGCCGAGCGGCTGCGCGACTGGATCGCCCGGACCGCCGCCGGCGACCCGGACCTGCTCGGCCGCTTCCTCCAGGCCCACCACCTGGCCGTGAAGTCCCTCGCCGTGCACGACGACGAGATCCTGCGGATGCTGCTGCCCTGGCTGCCGTTCGAGACCACCGACGGGCACTGCACCCTCGACGAGTTCTCCCGCACCCACCGCACCGTGCTGGTGACGTCGAGCGTGGAGGAGTTCCGCCAGGTCGCCGCGATCGCCTCGGCCGCCGGGCTCGGCGTGGTCAACGGCGGCTACACCTATGACCGTGAACTGGTCCACCGGCTGCCCGAGATCAGGCCCGAAGCCAGTGTCGCCGACCTCGACCCGGCGACCCTCACCGCCCACCTCGACCCCGTGGACCGGGAGACGGAGCTCGCCGCCGCGGCCTATCTCGCGCAGGCCCGCGACGCCCTGTCCGTCTTCGACTGCGACGTCGCCCTGCGCACCTTCCAGCCCGTCTCCGCGCCGGCCCTCCTCATCGACAGCCGTGAGGCCCGGCACGAACGCACCCGCTCCCAGCTCGCCCGTGAGCAGGAGGGCGGCCTGTGGGGCGACATCCTGGGCGCCCTGCGCCACGAGGCACCGCGCGCGCAGCTGATCCTCAACCAGCTCAACCCGCTGGTCCGCACCGCCGTCGCCATCGACGAGCCCGAGCTGGCCCGCACGAGCGCCGAAGCCCTGTACGGGCAGGCCGCGATGCTGTCCCGGCGCCCGCTCCGGCCCGCCGAATCGAGCCTCATCAACCGCTCCTTCCTCGACCTGCTCGCCCACGCCCTCCGCAAGGACAGCTGACGATGCCCACCGCACCCCACCCCCAGAACACCGACGAGCTGTACCAGGCGCTCCAGGAGAACCAACGGCGCCCCTACGGCCGCACCCGCACCGTCACCGCCGAGGAACTCGTCGACGCCGCGGAGCAGTTCGCGGAGCCCCTGCCGCTCTTCCGCACCCTCCTCGAACTCCAGGAGGCGTACACCTACGGCTCCGAACCCCGGAAGTCGCCCGTCGTCTTCGCGCGTCTGCTCACCCTCTTCGACGAGCAGCCCGACGTTTTCGACGAGCCCCTGCGCCACCTGTTGTTCTGGCGGTTCAAGTGGGTGTCCAACGCCCTGCGCGCCCTGCCCGAGATACCGCTGAGCAGCCTGCGCCAGTGGCTGACGGAGATGCGCGACCGCTATGAGAAGGCCGGCCTCGGCCTCCAGCCCTATTACGGGGAGGCGTACCAGCTCGCCGCACACGTCGGTGAGGACACCACCCTCGCCTACGAGCTGTGGGCCGCCCGCGCACGCACCCGGCTCAGCGACTGCGAGGCATGCGAGATCTGCCGGCGCGCCCGCCACCACCTCACCGAGGGCGACGACGAGGGGGCACTGCGCGCCTGGGAGCCCGTCCTGGCCGGCAAGGAGTCGTGCCAGGAGGAGCCCGCCCGCTCCCTGTCGTACGCGCTGCTGCCCCTGCTGCGCACCGGCCGCGCCGACCGGGCCCGCGAACTGCACCTCGCCGGTTACCGCGGCTGCCGCCGCACCCCCTCGATGTCCGGGGAGGTCGGCCGGCACCTGGAGTTCTGCGCGCTGACCGGCAACGAGGCCCGCGGCCTGGAGCTGCTCGCCGAGAACCGGAACCTGTTCGACGAGGTCGACTCGCCCCTCGACCAACTCGACTTCCTCACCGGCGTGGAGGTCCTCCTCCAGCGCGTCGAGCTCCTCGGCCATGGCGAGCTGCCCGCCGCCGGATACGCGGGCCGCGCCTGGACCGCCGCCGGCCTGCGCGCCGAGGTGCGAGGCCGCGCCGACGACCTCGCCGCCCGTTTCGACGCCCGCAACGGAACCTCCGCCCACACCGACCGCCGCAGGGAGCGCCTGGAGCGCGCCCCGCTCCTGGACACCCTGGAGCTGACCCTGCGCACCCGCAGCCTCGACGACGTGACCCCGGCCGCCCCCGCTGCCCGGCCGGCCGTCGGCACGGCGCCCGCCGTCCCCGAGTCGCTCACCGAACTCATCCTGCGCGCACGGGCGTTGGACGAGCAGGGCCACCCGGACGCGCGGGCCTGCTGGGCGCGGCTGCGCACCCTCGTCACCGCCCGCGACTACACCCACCCCGACGACCCGGCCGTGGGACCGGTCGCCCGGCTGCGCGCGGACCTGCTGGCCGAAGAGGCGAACCGGGCGCACGAGAAGGACCGGTTCACCGACGCCGCCGCCCTCAACGACGAGGCCGCGGGCCTGTACGACGACGCCGGCGCGCCGGGCGACGCCGCGCTCGCCCGGGCCGGCGTCCTGCTCGCGAACGCCGAGATCCTCGCGGAGGGCGCAGGCGGACCCGAGGCGAAGGCCACCGCCCTCACCGACGCCCACGCGTCCATGGTCCGCACGCACGAGGAGACGCCCGGCCTCACCCCGCACCAGGAGGCACGCCTGCTGCGGCTGCGGGCGACCGCGCTCGCCCTGCGTCTGCAGACGACCCGGAGCGAGGAGCACATCGCGCCGGTCTTCGCCGAGGCGGAACTGCTCCGCGCGTTCGCCGCCCGGCACGACATCGCAGGGCAGGTGTCCGGCGCGCACATGCTGCGGGCCACCACGTACGCCATCTCCGGCGACCTGCCCGCCGCGGTCACCGAGGCCGATGCTCTCCTGGACCGGCTGAAAGCGCACGGTCCCGCCTGGCACCTGCCCCGCACGCTCGGACTGCGCGGCCGGATCCGGCTCGTCCTGCAGGACCCCCAGGCCGCGTACAACGATCTGGCCGAGGGCCTGCGCCTGGCCGCCGACTGGCCGGCCGACGCGGTCGGCGCCACCCGCCTGCACGCCGACCTGGCCGAGGCCTGCATGCACCTGGGCCGGCCCGAGGAGGCGCTGCGGCACCTGACGCGTGCGGCGGAGCTGGACCTGCGACACGGCAATCGGACCGACGCGTACTGCACCTACAGCAACGCCGCCCAGCTCAGCCTCGACCTGGGACGCGTCGAGGACTGCATCGCGCTGCTCGACTCCCTGCTGGCCGAACCGGACGTGGCCGCCGGAGAGCTGGACGACCGGCTCGTGGCCCAGCTGCGTCTGACCCGCGCCCGCGCGCTGCACACGGGGGAGGACCTCAAGGCCGCCACGGCCGAGTTCGTCGCACTCGCGGCCGAGTCGGCCGGCTGGGACGACGACCCGGGCAGCCACGCCATGATCGCCGCGGAGACGGCCGTACTCCTCGCCGAGTCCGGTGAGTTCGGCCGGGCCCGGGAGGCCGCCGACCAGGCGCTCGCCGCGCACGCCGAGGACCCGCGCTACGAGCACCTCAGCAACTCCCTGCGTGAACTCGCCCGTCTGCAGGCGCAGCAGCAGGGCGCGGACGGACTGTCCGACGCCCTCGCCGTCCTCGCCGATGCCGGCCGGGTCGCCGACGAGGCCCGCGCCGCCGGGTACGAGGCCCACGGGCGCTCCCTGGACACGGCCCTGGCCTACGAGCACGGGCGGGTCAACGCCTTCGCCGGCGCGTACGAGGACGCCCTGGCGGCTCTTGACAAGGCACTCGCCCTGCTCGGCGAACCGGGAAGGGACGACGACCGGGCCGGCGAATGGGCCGAGTGCGTGCGCCTCGCGGGTGTCGTGGAGGGCATCTACCTGGAGCGTCCCAGCCCTGCGCTCACCCGGCTGGACGCGGCCGTCGTCCGCCTGACCGCCCTGGGTCACACCGAGGAGACGGAGTCGCTGACCTCACTGGCGGCCCGGCTGCGCGACGAGGAGTGACGGCGACGGGTGCGGGGCGGATCGCTGCCCCGCCCCCCCCGGGCCTTCCGCCGGCCTCAGCCGCTCCGGGTGCGCCGCGGTGCGCCGTCGGCGCTGTCACGATGCTCGCGCACGGCGATCCGGGCCAGTTTCGTCAGCATCATGCCGTTGCGGATCGAGACGAGGTAGTCCACCGGAAGCCCGTGCATCCGGGTACCGGGGCCGCGCAGGGGGTGCCAGTCGAGGACGAAGAGCGTGTTCTCACCCCAGGGAATCAGGTTCATGGCGATGCGGGCCGCGCCGAAGGGGTCCGCCTTCGCTTCCAGTTCCAGACGGCGTCCAGGCTCACAGATGCGCACGACGCAGGTGTCGTCCAGGACCAACGGGCCCACCCCGACCCGGACTTGCAGACGGGCGCCCACCTCGGGCCAGTGCGGGTCGGCGGCCGTGACCTGTTGCGTGCCGGAGACCCACTCCCCGTAGCGGTGGCCGTCGGACAGCAGGTCCCAGACCTCGGACGGCGAGCTCAGGATCAACCGGCGGTTCCGGGCCACACCGACCACGCTCCTCGTCTTGGGGGGAAAACCGGCGCCCGCGCCGACCTGTCCGTCGCGGAACACCTCCTCGCACACTAGGCGGGCCACACGGCTCCGGCACCCGCAGAGCAACGCGCGGTGGCGAATCCCGTGGCGATATTCCCTGGTCGCAGGCCCTGGGCGGCGCTCATACTGACGCGGTGAAGCCAGTGACACTTGAGACCGGACGCCTGGTGCTGAGGGCTTTCGAGCCGGGCGATGTGGCGGCGGTGCACGACGCCTGCCAGGACGAGGACATCCAGTTCTACACGCCGGTGCCGGTGCCCTTCGGACGGCAGGACGCCGAGAAGAGGGTCCACGAGGAGTGGCCCGATGGCTGGGCCGCCGACAAGGACTACGTCCTCGGAGCGTTCCGCAAGGACAGCGGCGCGCTCGTCGGTTCGTACTGCCTGACCAAGGTGAGCGCGGGCGTCTACGAACTCGGCTACTGGGCGGTCAAGGAGCAGCGCGGCCGGGGCTATTCGGTCGAGGCCGCGCGAGCGCTGTGCGACTGGGGGTGGGCCACGCTCGACGTCCACCGCATCGAATGGTGGGCCATGACCGGCAACACCGGATCGCGTGCCGTCGCCGAAAGGCTGGGCTTCACCGTCGAAGGGACGCTGCGCAACCGCGGCATCGCCAACGACGGCAAGCCGCACGACTGGTGGGTCGGCGGACTGGTACGGGCCTGAGGTGGATCGCGTGGAGAGACAGGGCAGACTCGGGCGCGCTGTCAAAGTGGGCCTGCTGATGGCATGCGTTCCGGGCCTCCCGTGGGCCGCTCTCGCCCTGGGGGTGGCCCTGGTGGAGTTCCTCCGGGGAGGGGACACCCGGCTCGCCGCCCGGGACCTGCGCTATGGCGGGCTGCTCACGGGAGGGAGCCTGCTGGCCGGTGTGCTGATGGGCCTGGTCCTCGCCGGCGGGCTGGCCCTCGCGGCTCGTGTCCTCACCCGCAGGTGGGGACTCACCCTCGTGGGAGCACTGCTCGGAGCGCTCGTCTTCCCCGCCGAGTTCCTGGTCGTCGCGATCGGCACGGACGGGGCCGTCGCCCAGCTCGGCACGACCTTCCTCGCCTGGCCGTTCATGACGGCGGTGGCGGCACTGCACAGTACGGACATCGCGGGCCGCACCCGCAAGCGCACCTGGCTGTGGCCACCCGGTCGCAGACCGGCGCCGACGGCCGTCGGCGCACTGCCCGAACGCCTTCACGGTCCCTCGTAGGGTGCCCTCCGTGAGGGTGGGGACCGCAGAGACCCGGCTCATCGTGCTGCGGGGCAACAGCGGGGCGGGGAAGTCGTCCGTCGCGGCCGGGGTGCGCGAGCGGTTCGGCCGGGGGCTGGCGCTGGTGGGGCAGGACAACCTGCGCCGCGTCGTGCTGCGGGAGAGGGACCGGCCCGGCGCGGCGAACATCGGTCTGATCGACCTGACGGCCCGCTACGCCCTCGACGCCGGGTACCACGTCGTGGTCGAGGGGATCCTGTACGCCGACCACTACGGCGAGATGCTCGCCCGGCTGCGCGCCGACCACCGCGGGCCGACCCACGCGTACTACCTGCACGTGCCGTTCGAGCAGACCCTCGTCCGTCACGCCACCAAGCCGATCGCGCACGAGGTCGGCGAGCCGCAGCTGCGCGAGTGGTACCGGGAACTGGATCTGCTGCCCGGCGGCATCGAGACCGTCATCGGTGCCGACAGCACCCTCCCGCAGACCGTGGACCGCATCATGGTCGACACGGGCCTGAGCGGGCTGCCCGAGAGGGACCGCTAGCCCGGCTCACCCGTCCGTACGTGCCGGGCAGGGCGTGCGCGGTGCGGCGCGGTGAGGATGGGGCCGTGCCGGGCGTCCGCACCGGCGGCTCGGTGCTGCCTGAGGGGACGTGCGGTTGTCGCTGCCCGTACGCGCGAGGGAGAGGTATGACCGAGACCGACGAGGCCGGGGCCATCTCTGCCGGGGCCGAGTGGCCGGCGGCGCACCGTGACCCGAGTGCGGGCATGGTCGATCTCCGGCGCGTCGGGGCGAACCCGGACTTCTGGTATCCGGTCGCCCTGTCGAAGAACGTGCGGCGCGAGCGGGCATTCGCGACGACGTTCGCCGGCGAGCGCATCGCGCTCTACCGCGGGCAGAGCGACACCGTGTACGCGCTGGAGGACCGGTGCGCCCACCGGCAGGTGCCGTTGAGCATGGGCGTCGTGGAGGGCGAGACACTCCGCTGCTGCTATCACGCCTGGGCCTATCGCGGCGATGGCCGCATCTCAGGGATCCCGTACCTCTCCAAAGGCGACGGCCGGCCCCCGCGCGGCGTGCGCGGCTACCCCGTGCGTGAGGCCTACGGCCTGGTCTTCGTGTTCCCCGGCGACCCGGACAAGGCCGCCGCCGCTCCGCTGCCCGACCTGCCGGCGTTCGGCTCGCCGCGGTACAGGACGATGACCTACTCCCGGACCGTGCGCTGCCACTACTCCTTCATGCACGAGAACCTCCTCGACATGAACCACCAGTTCCTGCACCGGGGCGTGGTCGGAAGACTCCACCCCGAGTTGCTCGACTCCCGCACCGACGAGCGGTCGGTGGAGGCGAGGTACCTGTTCAGCCACGCCGGGGGCAAGCGGAACCGCGGGGCCAGCCTGCTGGCCGCCGAGGGGATCGGCGGCAACGACTCCCGCGACGTCATGACGATCCGCACCGAGTACCCGTACCAGACCCTCGACCTGGTCCCGGAGAACGCCGAGCGGCCGGCCTTCCGCCTCTGGGTCGCCTACGTGCCCGAGGACGCCGAGCAGCGCCGCTGCCACACCTTCGGACTGCTCATGATCGAGAAGCCGCGGATTCCCGGTGCTCTGCACTTGGCCTGGCCCCTCATCAGGCGGTTCACCGAGCGGGTGTTCGCCGAGGACCGGATGGCCGTCGAGGCGGAGCAGCGGGCCTGGGACGAGCAGGGCGAGGACCGCAATCGCGAGGTGTTCTCCCTGATCCTGGACGTCCGCGAGGTGCTGCGCACCAACGGCGTCCCCATCCGCCCCCGGACTGCCGCGTGCGGCGCCGCCTCGGTGTGCACCGGGCAGGACCGCGGTCCGGCGGCGGTGCCGGACACTCCCTAGCGCTGCGGACGCGGACCTGCCGGTTCAGGCGAAGAACTCCCGCAGCAGCCGCTTGAGTTCTGCGGGTCGCAGGGTGGGCGGTCGGTCCCTCAAGGGCGGGGGTCGGTGCGGTGCCAGCGCGGGCGGGTGTCCGGGCCGCGCCGTCCCGCAACCGACGCGCAGCGCGGGCACAGGCGCCGCACCCGGTCCGCGGCGCCACCGGACTCCGGGAAGGTGTCCTGCCAGCCCACGTGCGGGAAGCGGGCCAGCCGGGAACGGCTGAGGGACAGGCCGCAGACCGTCTCGTTGCGGCCCGGCTCCCAGGCGTGCACCTCACCGGAGGGCAGCCGGCGCCGCCCTTCCTCCTCGTCGGTCCACTGCCCGGACGCCGCGACCGCGTACCGCCTCACGCGTGCCACGGCGGGTCATCCGGCCGTCCGACGTTCGTGGCCTGGTCGACGACGTGCTCGGGCTGTGCGGACATGGTGCGGGAGCGTTCGTACTCGGTCATCGCCTTACCGGTCTCGCCTCGGGGGTCGTAGCGCGCACCGTGTTCCCGGTTGGCCCGGACCCCAACCGCGAAGGCCCCGCCCGCACGGCCGCGGACGGGGCCTCTTCACATCGGTCAGAACCGGGGCTGGGGGGACTGCGCCTGGACGAGTTCCTCCGCCTCGGCCTCCGTCTCCACGGACGGCGGGGAGCCGGCCAGGGGCTGGTTGGCGGTCTCCCGCATGCACAGCACCGCGATGACGCCGATGAGCGCGGCGCCCATGGCGTAGTACGCCGGCATCAGCGTCGAGTCGAAGGCGCTGATCAGAGCAGTGATCACCAGTGGTGTCGTGCCGCCGAAGATCGAGGTGGCCAGGTTGTAGGCCACCGAGAGCGAGCCGTAGCGCACCTGCGTGGGGAAGATCGCCGGGAGCGCCGCCGACATGGTGCCGAGCATCGCCACCAGCGAGAGCCCCATCAGCAGCAGCCCCAGGGTGATGAGGACGACGCTGCCCTGCCGGATGAGCAGGAACGACGGCAGGGAGAGGAACAGGAACCCGAGCATCCCCGCCATCAGCAGCGGCTTGCGCCCGAAGCGGTCCGAGAGCCGCCCCACCTGGTTGATCACACACATCTGCAGCACCATCACGACGAGCAGGATCAACAGCCCGTGGTTGGTGCCGTAGCCCAGCTCGTCGGACAGGTAGGTCGGCATGTACGACAACAGCATGTAGTCGGTGACGTTGTACGCCGCGACCAGCGCGAGGCACAGCAGCAGCGGCCGCCAGTACCTGGTGAAGATCTTGCCGAGGTCGGCGGCCGCCGAGGTCTCCACGGCGTCGGCCGCCTCGCTCGCCTTGGCCTGGCCTCCTTCCAGCTTCTGGAAGGCGGGCGTCTCGTCCAGCTTGAGCCGCAGGTAGAGACCGATGAGACCGAGCGGGGCCGCCACCAGGAACGGCACGCGCCAGCCCCACGACAGCATCTGGTCGTCGCTGAGGAGCATCTGCAGGACGACGACCAGGCCGGAGGCCCCGACGTAACCGGCGAGCGTGCCGAGCTCCAGGAAGCTGCCGAAGAAGCCGCGCCGCTTGTCGGGTGCGTACTCCGCGATGAACGTCGAGGCGCCCCCGTACTCACCGCCGGTCGAGAAGCCCTGCACCAGCCGGAAGAAGATCAGCAGGGCGGGGGCCCACAGACCGATCGCGGCGTGCGAGGGGACCAGGCCGATCGCGAAGGTCCCCACCGCCATCATGATCATGGTGAGGGAGAGGATGCGCTTGCGGCCGACCTTGTCCCCGAGCGGCCCGAAGACCATGCCGCCGAGCGGACGCACCAGGAACGCCACCGCGAAGGTCGCGAAGGAGCCGAGCAGCTGGGCGGTGTCGTTGGTGGACGGGAAGAAGACCCGCCCGATGGTCGACGCCAGATAGCTGTAGATGCCGAAGTCGTACCACTCCATCGCGTTGCCGAGGGCGGCGGCCTTGGTGGCGCGCTTGACCGCCGCATCGTCGGTCACCGTGATGTCGCTGCGGCGCAGCTTCGGGTTGCGTCGTTTCTCGATCGCCCGGAACAGCACCCGGTGCCGTCTCACCGCCGCGGGATCCACCGACTCGTCGTTGTCGGGCTCCGCCATCACGTGGTTCCTTTCGCCGTTCGCATTCCCGAAGACCACGCCTGCACAGATCTCGCGCGCTCAAACAACCCCCTTCACACGGCGGCCGGTTGATCACGGAACGTGACGCACGGGTGCTCAGGGCGAGAGGCGGGACGCCGCGCCGTCCGAGAGGATCTCCGGGGCGGGTGTGCCCCTGCCCCGGCGGGGGAACTTGAGTCGCCGGGTGCGTTCCTGGTGAGAGGAGCCCAAGTGACGGCGTCGGCGGCGGACGGCCACGACCAGGGTGCGCGGGAGGACGGGTACGAGCCCGACCCGAAGCGGTGGCGGGCCCTGTGGGTCACGCTTGTGGCCGGCTTCATGAGCCTGCTGGACGTGTCGATCGTGGCCGTCGCCCTGCCCACCATCCAGCAGCAGCTGCACGCCTCCGCGGCCGAGGTCCAGTGGGTGGTGTCCGGCTACGCCCTCTCCTTCGGCCTCGCCCTCGTCACCGCGGGCCGCCTCGGCGACGCCCTGGACCGGCGGCGCATCTTCCTCATCGCCCTCAGCGGCTTCGTGCTCTTCAGCGCGGCCTGCGGAGCGGCCCCGAGCATCAACCTGCTGGTGGTGGCCCGGCTCGCCCAGGGCCTGGCCGCCGGTTTCATGGCACCGCAGAACTCCGCGCTCATCCAGCAGATGTTCCGGGGCGGCGAACGGGGCCGCGCCTTCGGCTTCTTCGGTGCCACCGTCGGCATCTCCTCCGCCGTCGGCCCCCTCACCGGCGGCCTGATCCTCGCCCTGGCCGAAGGCGCCCAGGGCTGGCGGTGGATCTTCTACGTCAACGTCCCCATCGGCATCCTCGCGGTCCTCCTCGGCCGCCGCCTGCTGCCCCGCACCCGGCGCTCCGCCCGGGAACACGTCGACCTGCCCGGCGTCGCTCTGCTCGGCCTCGGTGTCCTCGCGCTCATGTACCCACTGGTCCAGGCGGAGACCGGCGGCCTCGCCCGGCTGTGGTGGATGTTCCTCGCCGGTGCCGCGCTCCTCTTCGTCTTCACCCGGTGGCAGCGCCGGCTGCTGGACCGCGGTACCCAGCCGCTGCTCGACCCGCGGCTGTTCACCACCGTGCGCGGCTACGCCGTGGGCGCCGGCGTCGGCACGCTCTACTTCATCGGCTTCGCCGGCGTCTGGCTGGTCTTCGCCCTCTTCTACCAGCACGGCCTGGGCTTCACCCCGCTCGAGTCGGGCCTCGCCGTGACCCCCTTCGCCCTCGGCTCGGCCCTCGCGGCCGGGGTCTCCGGGCGGCTGGTGGACCGGCTCGGCCGGCTGCTCACCGTGGGCGGACTCACGGGCGTGATCCTCGGCCTGGGCGGCACCGCACTGCTGCTGCGCTTCGCGCCCCTCGACATCGCGCCCTGGATCGCAGCCCCGGTCCTGTTCGTCGGTGGCGTGGGCGGCGGGTGCGTGATCTCCCCGAACATCACCATGACGCTGCGGGACGTGCCCGTGCACATGGCCGGAGCGGCGGGCGGCGCCCTGCAGACCGGGCAGCGCCTCGGCGCCGCCGTGGGCACCGCAGCCCTGCCCGGTCTCTACTACATGGTCCTCGGCAGCAGGAGCGACGATTACCGCGGCGCCCTCTTCCTCGCGATGGCCGCCGGGCTCGTCGGCATGGCCGCGTCCCTCGCCCTCGCGGCCTACGACTGGCGGCGCGACCGGCGGACCCCTCAGCCGCACCGCCCGTGCCCGGACGATGTCGCCCACAGTCCCGTGCACGCCCGGCAGACCTGAGCCTCAGGCGCTCACGGGACCTGCGGCTGCGGCTCCTGCCGGGCGGGCGGGTCGTCGTCCAGCTCGCCGCACAGCGCGCCGAGGGCGTCAGGCGCCGGCGTGGACCCGCCTGCCCTCGACGAAGGTCTCCAGGACCCGGGTGGCGGCGATCTCCTCGGGCGGACCCGCGAACGGATCGCGGTCGAGGACCACCAGGTCGGCCGCCTTGCCGACGGTGATGCTGCCGGTGACGTCGTCGAGGTGGTTCACATGGGCGCTCCCCGCGGTGCAGGCGGCGATGGCGGTGCCCAGGTCGAGGCGCTGTTCTGGGAAGAAGGCAGGGGTGCCCCCGGGCGCCTCGGGGGAGACACGGTTGACGGCGACATGGATGGCCTGGATCGGGTCGGGGCTGCTGACGGGCCAGTCGCTGCCGGCGGCGAGGGTCGCACCGGCCCGCAGCAGATCGCCGAAGGGGTACTGCCACGCACCCCGCTCCGCGCCCAGGAAGGGCAGGGTCAGTTCGTCCATCTGCGGCTCGTGGGCGGCCCACAGCATCTGCAGGTTGGCGCTCGCGCCCAGTGCGCGAAATCGCGGCAGGTCGGCGGGGTGGACGACCTGGAGGTGCGCCAGGTGGTGCCGCGTGTCGCGGTTGCCGTTGGCGGCCCGGGCGGCCTCGACGGCGTCGAGCGCCTCGCGCACCGCGCGGTCGCCGAGCGCGTGGAAGTGGACCTGGAAGCCGTACGCGTCCAGTTCCGTTACGTACTTCCGCAGCTCACCCGGCTCGACGAAACTGATCCCGCTGTTGTCCGAGGCGCAACCGCAGCCGGTCAGGTAGGGGGACAGCATGGCGGCGGTGTGGTTCTCGGCGATGCCGTCCTGCATGATCTTCACGGTGCCGGCCCTGAACCGCTCCCGGCCCAACTCCTCCCGGCGGGCGACGAGTTCGCCGATCTGCTCGGCGCCCCGCTCGCGGTCCCACCACAGGGCGCCGACGACCCTCGCGGTGAGCAGCCCCCGGTCCAGGGCCGTCAGGTAGGCCGGGGCCGGGTCCGTCAGGTTGGCGTACGTGCCGACGATGGCGTCCTGCCAGGCCGTGACGCCGTGGGAGTGCAGCACGGCCTGGGCGCGCAGCAGACCGGCGAGCTGCTCCTCCGGCGTGGGGTCCGGCACCAGCCGGCCCACCAGGTGGACGGCGCCCTCCTGGAGCATCCCGGTGGGGTTGCCCTCGGCGTCGCGCTCGATCCGTCCGTCGGCGGGGTCGGGGGTCCGGGCGTCGATGCCGGCGCGCTCCAGGGCCCGGCTGTTGACCCAGGCGCCGTGGTGGTCGCGGTTGGGCAGGAAGACGGGCCGGTCCGGGACGATCGCGTCGAGGGCGGCGGCCGTGGGGGAGCCGCCGGGGAACGCCTCCAGGGACCAGCCGCCCCCCGTGATCCACTCGACGTCAGGGTGCTCCCGCGCGTATGCGGCGATCCTGCGCAGGTACGCCTCCGCGTCGGTGGTGTCGCCGAGATGGCACAGGCCGAGTTCGAGGCCCGCGCCCATCGGATGGACGTGGGCGTCCTGGAAGCCCGGCAGCAGCAGCTTCCCGGCGAGGTCGACGACCTCGGTGCGCGGCCCGATCAGCTCGCGCACCTCGTCGTGGCCGACGGCGACGATCCACCCGCCGCGCACGGCCACCGAGGTGGCACGGCTGCGAGCAGGGTCGACGGTGTGCACGGGTCCGCCGGTGAGGACGAGGTCGGCGGATCCCGGTGCAGGGGGGTGCGACATGAGGGTGAGCTCCATGGAGGGTCAGACCGCCGTGCGGTCCATCGGCAGGGTGAGGGCTTCGGCGTCGGTGCCGCGCCCGGTGGTGAAGTAGGGCGAGCGCCGGACGTACTTGGCGACGGCGGCCATACCGAGGCCGGCGAGCACGATCACGGCGGGCAGCGAGAACATGAACCAGCCGTTGTCCGGGCTCAGTTCGAAGTGGTCGCTCATGGTGAGGTACGAGTACCCGAGGTAGCCGCCCAGGCCCAGCAGCACCAGCCCGGACACGGCGGGCACGCAGACGGCGAGCAGCGCCTCGCGCGCGCCCTCGTGCCGTGCGGAGCGGAAGCGCACGGCGCAGGCGAGCGCGGTGAGGCCGTAGTAGAGGGCCACGATCAGGCCGATCGCGTTGACGGCGGCCAGCAGCATGTCGCTCAGTCTGGGGATCGCGAAGGCGAGCACGGCGATCACGGCGGCGACGGACATCACGAGGGCCGTTCCCGCGGCGGGTGTGCCGTAGCGCGGGTGGACGCGGGTCCACAGCGGACCCATGGTGCGGTCGCGGCCCATGGCGAGCAGGCCGCGCGCGGTGGGGATCAGCGTGGCCTGCACGGAGGCGACGGCGGAGAACATCAGGGCGACCAGGGGCAGGGTGGCCCACGGCTCGGCGGCCAGCTTCTCCCCGAGGTAGGGCAGCGCCTGCGGGCCGTTGCGGACGAGTTCGGCCAGGCTCATCTCCCGCTGGAAGGCGACCGAGGCGAAGAGGAACAGGCCGAGCATCGCGAACAGGGCTATCAGTCCGCCGCGGGCCGAGTCGCCCGGGTTCTTCGTCTCCTCGTTGACGCTGAACGCCGCGTCCCAGCCCCAGAAGAAGAACACCGCCAGCACCATGCCCTGGGCGAAGTGGGTGCCGCTGGAGATCTCGAACGGGTTGAACCAGGACAGGGACACGGCGTGGTCGCCGGTGATCAGGGCCCAGCCGCAGAAGCCGAGCAGCACCGCGTACTCGAACACCAGCAGGGCGAACTGGAACCGGGTCGCGCCCCGGACTCCGGTGACGGCGAGGACGGTGAGGGCGAGCAGGATCACCAGCCCGACCGCCGTGCAGACGCCCGTGGACGTCGGGTCGAGGGCGATGCCGGCCAGGCTGCGCAGCCCCGCCTTGTCGGCGAAGGCCAGCACGACCGAGCCCATGATCGCGCTGGTGTAGGCGCAGAAGATGACCGAGCCGACCAGCGTGACCCAGCCGGTCAGGAAGCCGGGCCAGGGGCCGAGGGATCTGCCGACCCAGGTGTAGCCGTTGCCGCAGTTGGGTTCGGAGCGGTTGAGCCGGGCGTAGGCGAGGGCGATGCCCAGTACCGGCAGGAAGGCCAGCAGCAGGAGCGCGGGGGCCTGCAGGCCCACGACCGTGGCGATCGTGCCCATGCCGATGGCGATGCTGGTGGTGGCCGCGGTGCTGGACGCGGCGATGGCGACGCCGTCGACCACGCCGAGGGAACGGCGCAGCGCGGGGCGGGAGGAGGGCGGTGCGGACGACATGAAGGGCTCCTCGGGGGGACGGGGTGGGAAGAGCCGCGCGGGACTGTGATGGAACAGCCGAGGGCAACATTGGGTCAACCCTGTTGACGTAAGGCGGCGGGGGTCGTTCACTGCGTGTACGCGAGGAACCGCCGGCGAGCACGAAGCGGTCGGTGTGCGAGGCCGTCGGCGAGCGAAGCCGCCGGTGTGCGAGACCGACGCTGTGCGAGACCGACGCTGTGCGAGACCGACGCTGTCGAGACCGCCGGTGCGTCCGGCCCTCGGTGCGTGCCAACCGTTGATCCGTGAGACCGCCGGTGTGCCGGACCGTGGGTCCGCCAGGAGAGGAGTCCCGGTCATGACCACCCGTGTCCCGCAGGAACGCAGACGGCGCAGACCGACCCGCTCGGGGGTCCTGCTGTCGGAGGACCTGATCGTGCAGACCGCGTTGCGGCTCATCGGCGAGCACGGACCCGAGGCGCTGAGCGTGCGCCGGCTCGGCGCGGCCCTGGGCTGCGACCCGACCGCCCTGTACCGCTACTTCCACGGCACCGACGACCTGGTGCTCGCCATCGCCGACCGGATCATCGGCGACGCCATGGCCGGCTTCGCCCCGGGAGACGACTGGGTGGCGTCGCTGCGCGAGATGGCCCTCAGGGTCCGTGCGGGATACCTCGCCCATCCGCGAGCGGCGGCCATGGCGGCCCACCGCGTGACCCGGCGCCGGAACGAGATCCGTGCCGTGGAGACCGGCATCGGCCTGCTGCTCGCCGCGGGCTTTCCGTCGGCCGACGCCGCACGGCTCTACCTGGCCTTCATCGACACCGTGCTGAGCCACGCCGCCGCTGAGGCGGCTTTCCAGGCCCTCCCTCCGCAGCAGCGCGAGGCCGACCGCCGGTCGTGGCGCGACGTCTACCAGGACCTCGATCCGGCGACGTACCCGTCCCTGACCGCGGTACGGCAGGAGCTGCCCGCCATGGCGGACAGCTCCTTCGAGCAGGCGGTGGAGCTTCTGCTGGAGGCCCTGGCGGCCCGGGCACGGGCCCTCGGACGGAAGTGAGCAGCCCGCGTGCTACAGCGCCTCGGCCCGCCCGGAGGTGTCGTCGAGGAAACCGCCCGACTGGTGCTGCCACAGCTTCGCGTAGGCGCCGTCGATCGCGAGCAACTCCTGGTGGGTGCCCTGCTCGACGATCCGGCCGCGGTCGAGGACGACGAGCTGGTCCATGCCGGCGACCGTGCTCAGCCGGTGTGCCACCACCAGCGCGGTCCGTCCGTCCATGAGCCGCCAGAGCGCCTCCTGGACCAGCAGTTCGCTCTCGGAGTCCAGGGCGCTGGTCGCCTCGTCGAGCAGCAGGATCGGCGCGTCCCGCAGGATCGCCCGCGCGAGGGCGACCCGCTGGCGCTGACCGCCGGACAGCTTGACGCCCCGCTCGCCCACCATGGTGTCGAAACCGTCCGGCAACGCGTCGGCGAACTCCGTGACATGGGCCGCCTCGGCCGCCCGGAGGATCTCGGCGTCGGTGGCGTCCGGCCGGGCGAAGGCGATGTTGTCCCGCAGGCTGCGGTGGAACATCGCCGGGTCCTGCGGGACGTACGCGATCCGCCCGCGCAGGTCGGCCTGGCGCACTCGGCTGATGTCCTGGCCGCCGATCAGGATGCGGCCGCCGTCGATGTCGGTCATCCGCAGCAGCAGCCGGGTGAGTGAGGTCTTGCCGCCGCCGGACCGGCCCACGAGGCCGATCTTGGATCCGCTCGGCACGGCCAGGTCGAGTCCCTCGAACAGGGGACGGCCACCTCGGTGGGCGAAGGTCACCTTCTCGAAGCGGACGTCGGCGGCCCGGGACCGCAGCGGCTCCGGGGCCGGTGGGTCGAGCACGGTCGGCGGCGTCAGCAGCAGTTCGGTGAACTGCGCGGCCTCCGTCATCGAGCTCTCCAGCCGGCGGTATATCTGGTTGAACTCGAACATGATCCGGGTCGCGTTGTTGTAGTAGGCGAAGGCGACCACGACCGCCTCCACCCCGTGCGCGCCGCCGCCCAGCGTCACCGCGAGGAGCAGGCCCATCGCGTTGGTCAGCACGGAGATCGGCGCGACCAGGGTGTCGATGCGCAGGTTGCCGTAGTCCCACGACCGCATGGTGAGCCGGCGGGACGTCGCGACCCGGGAGCGGTGCTCGGCGGCCTCACGCCCCTCCGCGGCGAACGCCCGCACCGTGTCCATGTTCATCAGGCTGTCGGCGACATGGCCCGACACCCGGGCGATCGCCTCCTCACGCTGGTCCACGAGCGCCTGGCGGCGCCTGACGAGCGGCACGACGAGCACCGCCGTCACCGCGATCATCACCAGGAGTCCGACGACGAGCAGCGGTTCGTAGCGCCACAGCACCACCGCCCCGAACGTCAGCGGCACGAAGCTTCCCACGATCTGGAACGTCAGCGTGTCGACGAACTGCTCGAAACGGGAGGCGAAGCTGAGAACCCGCTTGGTCAGCGAACCGGCGAAGTTGTCGTGGAAGAACGCGGCGTCCTTGGCGAACAGCTCGTCCATCCCGATCACGTACAGGTGCTCGATGCCCAGGGCGTCGAGACGGTTGAGGCAGTGCAGGGCGACGCGCCACAGTGCCTCCGCGGCCAGCAGGACACCCGCGAAGGCGAGCACGTACGGCAGCGTCGAGTCGGCCGTGACCTCCTTGTTCCCCGCGATGTCCGCGACGAGCTTGGCGACGATCAGCGGCGCTACGTAGTTGATTCCGATGTTGCCCAGCGCCGAGAGCAGCATCGCGGGTGCCGTCCACCGGCGCAGCCGCGACAACTCCCGTCCGTAGTAGCGAAGTGCGAGAAGCACCGAGCGCTTGCCCGGTAATACCCTGTGTGTTTCCGGCGTTTCCATCCCACCCCTGTGTCGTTCTGTGGCCGCCCGCCACGCTGCGCGTGCGGGCAGGGGCCATCGCCGCAACGGATGTGTGAGGTTTCGGGTCGAGTCCGGAAGTGTCCCGCGATGCCGGCCGCGCAGTCCAAGCGTTTTCCGGCCGGGCGGAGGTGTGCGGGGAGCGCCAGGAGGCGCGGCGACGGGCTGCCCGTACGCCGGGGCGAGGCCGCAGAGCCCTCGGGGGTGAGGGTGGCCGGCCGGGAAGGACCGAGGCCGCGGCACCGGAGGGCGAGTGGGCTGCGGGAGCGGTCAGTCGGTGATCGCGCCGACGATGAGTGCCTCGAGCTGGGCGGCCGTGTGGTCCAGCGGTTGCGTACTGCGCTTGGCGCGGCACATGGCCACCGTTCCCTCGACCGCCGCGACGATCAGTGTCGCGATCTGGCTCGCCTCTTCGGGCTCGGCACCGCGCTCGCGCAGCGACCCGGCCAGCAGGCCCTCCCACTCCTCGAAGACGCCGGCGGCCGCTGCCAGGGCGGTGGGCGTCTCGTCGGCCGGGGGCTCCTCGATCGAGACGGCGAGGACCGGGCAGCCCGCCCGGAAGTCGCTGTCCACGACGATCGCGCGCCACAGGGCGAGGAAGGCCCGCAGTCCGGCTACCGGCCCCGCCTCCAGCTCCTTGCGCAGACCGCGGGCGGCCCAGGCCCCCGTGAAGCGCACCGCCTCGGTGGCCAGTTGCTGCTTGCCCTCGGGGAAGTAGTGGTACGTCGAGCCCAGCGGCGCCCGGGCGTGCTTGGCCGTCTCACGGATGCTCGTCGCGTGCAGGCCGCGTCGGCTGATCATGTCGGCCGCACCGGCCACGATCCGCTCACGCGCCGTCGGACTCGGCTTGGTCACGTGCATGATCCCTTCCGGCCCTGCTGGTCATAACAGTCGTCATAGTCTAGCGTGGCCGTGCTTTATAACGACTGTCATAAAGCTGCGTCGCCCCCTGTCCGACGCGGCGAAGGAGAGAGGTCCGCCATGCCGATGATCCGGCTCACCGTTCCCGCCGGTGCCCTGACCGAGGAGGGCCGCGGCAGCGTCCAGCGTGATCTCGCCGCGACGCTGCTGCGCTGGGAGGGCGCACCCGACACGGCGTTCTTCCGCGCCCAGGCGTGGAGCTACCTCGTCGAACTGCCCGAAGGCGCCCAGACGACCGCCGAGGACGACGCGCCGCGCTTCCTGGTGGAGGTCACCGTCCCGGAAGGCGCCCTGTCCGAGCGCCGCACCGCGGGCCTGACCGAGGAGGTGACGCAGACCGTCCTGTCCGCCGCCGGACTCACCCCGGACCACGCCCTGCGCGTGTGGGTCCTGGTGCGCGAACAGCCCGACGGCACCTGGGGCGCGGGCGGCTCCGTCGTCCGCCACGCCGATCTGGTCGCCATGGCGAAGGGGCAGCGGGCCGATGCGTGAACTGACCTACGTCGCCAAGCGCACCGTCGAGTGGCGCGAGGTGCCCGACCCGAAGCTCCGGTCCGACGGCGAGGCGATCGTGGCCCCGGTCGCCGCCACCCCCTGCGACGTGGATTCCTCCATCCTGGCCGGGCATGGGTTCATCGAGCCGCCCTTCGCCCTCGGCCACGAGTGCGTCGCCCGGGTCGTCGAGACCGGCGACTCCGTCACCGCCGTGGCCCCGGGCGACCTCGTCGTCGTCCCCTGGTCCATCAACTGCGGCACCTGCGACCGCTGCCGGGCCGGACTCACCGCGCACTGCACCACGGTCCCGTACATGGCGATGTACGGCGCGCCGATCGGCGGCAGCTGGGGCGGGCTCTTCTCCGACCTGGTCCGCGTGCCCTACGCCGACGCCATGCTGGTGCCGCTGCCCACCGGCCTCGACCCCGTCGCCCTGGCCTCCGCCAGCGACAACTGGTCCCTGGCCTGGCGCCTGGTCGCCCCGCACCTCGCCGCGCGCCCGGGAGCCCGGGTCCTGGTCGTCGCCCGCGGCAGCATCGGCCTGTACGTCTGCGACATCGCCCGCGCGCTCGGCGCCTCCGACATCCTCTACGTCGACCCCGACCCCGGACACCGCGCCCTCGCCCGGTCCTTCGGCGCCACCACCGCCGAGGTCCTGGAACCCCTGCCGCAGAGCTTCGACATCGCGGTCGAGGCGACCGGCCGCGTCGACCAGCTCGGCCTCGCCGTCAAGTGCCTGACGCCCGAGGGAATCTGCGAGAGCGCGGGCAACCACTTCCGCCCCGGCGAACTCCCCCTGCTCGACATGTACCTCACCGGAGTCACCCTGCGCGTCGCCCGCGACAGCGTACGCGCCCACATCCCCGACGCCCTGGAGCTCGCCGCCTCGGGCACCGTCTCACCCGGGAAGGTCGTCTCCCACGTCATCGACTGGGAGGACCTGCCGGCCGCGCTGCCGGAGAAGCACCTGAAACCGGTCTTCGTCCGGGCCGGGTCATGACGCGGCGCTGGAGTCCGGGCGCAACGTGAAGACCTGATCGAGGCCGACCAGGGTGAGGACACGCAGCAGGTTCGCCGGTACGGCGGCCAGGACGATGTCGGCGTCGGCGGCCAGGGCGTGCTGGCGTGCGGCGAGCAGGGCGGTGATGCCCGAGGAGTCGCAGAACGCCAGGCCCGACAGGTCCAGGACGAGGCACTGCCCCGGCGACAGGGGCAGCTGGTCGAGCCGGCCGCGCAGGACGGGGGCCTGGTCGAAGTCCAGGTCGCCGGCCACGTGCAGAACGGGTCCCGTGGCGGTGTCGAGCTGTCTGATGGTGAGCGCGTTCATGAGGTGTGACTCGTTGCCGGGGCTGTGAGGGAAGGGGTGGCGGGGACGCCGAGGGCGAGCAGGGCGGTGTCGTCGTCGAGGCCGTCGCCGAAGCTCTCGAGCAGCCCCGTGAGGGCGGTGATCACCTCGTGCGGTGCGGCGGGAGGCTGCTGGGTGGCGAAGGCGTGCAGGGCGTCCTCGCCGTACAGGTCGTCGCGGCCGGCGCCGATGCGGGCCTCGGTGAGGCCGTCCGTGTACAGCACGAGCGTGTCACCGGGTGCCAGGACGGTCTCGGCCGTGCCGATCGGAGCGCCGGGGACGACGCCGATCAGCAGGCCGCCGGGAGTGGGCAGGAACTCGGCTCGGCCGTCCGCCCGCAGGACGAGAGCCGGCGGATGGCCGCCGGAGGCGAGGCGCACCACGGTCCGGCCGTGTTCGCCGCCCGGCTCCACCGTCCCGAAGATGCAGGTGCAGTACCGCGGGTTGCCGTCGCCGGTGTACCGCTCGTGCAGGACGGCGTTCAGCGTGCTCAGCGCCGAGGCCGGATCCGGGTCGTGGTGGGCGGCGGCACGCAGGGTGTAGCGGGTCAGCGACGTGAGGGAGGCGGCCTCGGGGCCCTTGCCGCACACGTCGCCGAGGAAGAACGCCCACCGGTCACCGGCCACGGGGAACAGGTCGTAGAAGTCGCCGCCCAGCTGGTCCGGGGACGCCGTGTGGTAGTGGACTGCCGTCTCCAGGCCCGGTACGGCGGGCAGCGAGTCCGGCACCAGGGAGCGCTGCAGGACGGCCAGGGCGTCGGCCAGCCTGGCCCGGTCGGCCTCCGCCTGCCGCCGGGCCTCGTCGGCCTCGGCGCGGGCCCGCTCGGCCTCCTGCCGGCGGTGCAGGAGCTCCTTCTCGTAGGCGCGGCGGTCGGAGGCGTCGAAGACGGTGATGCGGATCAGCAGCGGTTCGCCCTCGGAGCCGTGCTTGATCACGGCGGAGACCAGCACCGGCAGCGGGCCGCCGCTCCGGCGTCGCATGTCCAGGGCGATGCCGCGCAGCTCGCCCTGCATGCGCAGCAGCGGAGCGAAGTGCGTCTCGTGGTACAGCCTGCCGCCGACGGTGAGCAGGTCCGTGAAGCGCTTGCGGCCCGCGACGTCCGCACGGTCCAGGCCGAGCCAGTCCAGCAGCGTGGTGTTGATCTTGGCGATGGTGCCGTCCATCATCGTGGACAGGTAGCCGCAGGGGGCGGACTCGTACAGGTCTTCCGAGCTGTCCTCCAGCAGCGCGGAGAAGGCCGCGTCCGTGCTGGCCTCGCCCCCCGTCCCGGCGGGCTCCGGCAGGCCGCCGGTGCGACACATCACTTCAGGGACTCCAGGAAGTCGAGGATCGCCCCGGCGGTGGCCTGCGGTGCGCTGAGCTGCGGGCAGTGCCCGGTGGCGTCGAGCGTGACCAGGCGGGAGGCGGGGATCGCCGTGTGCACGTACGCGCCGACCTCGCGGGGCGCGATGGCGTCCTGCTCGCACTCCAGCACGAGCGTCGGCACGGACACGCCCTTCAGGTCATCGCGGCTGTCGGTGAGGAAGGTCGTGCGGGCGAAGACCCGGGCGATGTCGGGGTCGGTGGCGCAGAAGCTGTTCGTGAGTTCCTGGCCCAGCTCCGGCCGCTCCGGGTTGCCCATGATCACCGGGGCCATCGCGGACGACCAGCCCAGGTAGTTCGCCTCCAGGGAGGCGAGCAGCTCGTCGATGTCCTCCGTGCTGAAGCCGCCGCGGTAGCCCTCGTCGTCGATGTAGCACGGCGAGGGGGTCACCATCACGAGCGCCCCGATCCGCTCCGGCGCGGTCTGCGCAGCCAGCACTCCGACCATGGCACTGACCGAGTGCCCCACGAACACCGCCTGCCGCAGGTCCAGCTCCTCACAGACGTCGACCACGTCGGCGGCGTAACCCTGGAGCGAGGAGTACCGCTCCTCGCTCCACGCCCCGAGGTCCGAGCCGCCGGAACCGACGTAGTCGAACAGCACCACCAGGTAGCGCTCGGCAAGTGCCGGTACCACCAGCCGCCACATGTTCTGGTCGCACCCGAACCCGTGGGCCAGGAGCAGCACCGGCGCGCCGTCGGGGCCGATGACGTTGACGTTGTTCCTGCGGCGGATGTCCATGCGGCCATGCTCCCACCCCGGACGGAGTGGTACGACGGCGGCCCTGCGAACAGCGGCTTCGCGACTGTGAAGGTCAGCCCAGGTACAGCGGCACCCTGGAGGCCAGGTGACCGAGCTCGGCCTGCTCCGCCTCGGTCGGCGCACGCCGCCCGGTGCCGATCAGCAGTGCGTCCACGTCGGGGAAGGAGGAGGGGAACGGGCCGCCCGCGATCCGCTCCAGCATCTCGCGGGAGCGGACGAGCCCCTCCGCGGGCGGCAGCTCCGCGCCCGGCAGGTGAGCGATCAGGTCGAGGTGGTGCAGCGTCCACTCCATGACGTACGTGGAGAGGAAGTCGCCCACGGTGAGGACCTCGTCACGGGTGCCGACCCGGCCGGACGGATCGGCGAACACGGCCGCACGCCCGGCGGCGGAGCCGACGTCGTCCAGGTGGAACTTCAGCAGGCCCGGATCCTCGTACGCGGCGGCAAGCCTGACGGTCAGCGCGTCGAGCGGGTCGTCGCCGGTCGGCGGAGTGTCCGAGACGTCCCAGTACGTCAGCGCGTCACGGGTCGGTTCCCGGTCGGAGGGCGTGGCCAGGGTGATCAGGACGTCCTGGGCGTCGACGATCAGATGGCACACCAGGTCCCGCACCAGCCAGCCCGTACAGCCGGAGGGCCGCCCGAAGTCCTCGTCGGAGAGATCGGCCACCGTCGCGCGCAACGCCGCCCAGGTGCGGGAGAAGAGATCCACCCCGGCAACGTAGAGCCGCGCGGCGACACCGCACAAGCGCGTTTCGGCCGGCCGTGCTCACCGCCGCGGCCTGGGCGCCCAGCCGCCCTCCCCCGATAGGGGTCTGCTGCTCGCCGAGAACGTGGCTCTCACGCTCCGGGCGCCCCCAACCGTCCTCCCACGAGCGCGGCGAGCTCGTCCGCTGTACGCGGGCCCGGCTCCGTTTCCGTCAACAGCCCCTGGGATCGCAGAAGTTCCGTCACCGCGGCACCCCACGGCAGACGCAGCCCCGCCTCCCGGAGGAGATCCGTGCGGGCCAGTGCCGTGGCCGCGGGCCCGGTGCGGACACCGGACGGCGTGAGGAGCGCGGCGTCGTCGGCCCAGCGCAGGGCGAGATCGACGTCGTGGGTGGCCATCACCACCGTGGTGCCGGTGGCCCGGAGCCCGTCGAGAGTGGTGAGGAGCCGCTCCTGGCCGTCGGGGTCGAGTCCGGCCGTCGGCTCGTCCAGGACGAGGACACGCGGCCGCATGGCGACCGCGCCCGCGATGGCCGTGCGTTTGCGCTGTCCGTAGGAGAGCAGATGGGTCGGCCGGTCGGCCAGGGCCGTGATGTCCAGGGCTGCCAGCGCCTCCGCCACCCGCGCCCGTACCCGCGTGTCGTCCAGGCCGAGGTTCAGCGGACCGAAGGACACGTCCTGCTCGACGGACGCCGCGAACAACTGGTCGTCCGGGTCCTGCACCACCAGCTGCACGGTGGTCCGCAGCCGGGTCAGGCCCTTTCGGTCGTACGCCACCGGCCGCCCCTCGACCGTCAGCCGCCCCTCTTGGGGCCTCAACCCGCCGCTGAGCAGCCGCATCAGCGTGGTCTTGCCGCTGCCGTTGCGGCCGAGCAGAGCGAGAGCGCGGCCCTCGCGGATCTCGAAGTCGAGGCCGCTGAGCACGGCCGGGCCGTCCTCGTAGGCGAAGGACGCGCCCCGCAGGGCGACGAGGGCGGGCTCGCTCATGTCAGCGGCCTTTCCAGTACGAGGGTGAGGACGGCCAGTGCGACGAGCAGCGCGCAACTGGCCGCCGTGAAGCGGACGGAGACCCGGGCCTCGGGCACCAGGACCCGCAGGGTGCCGTCGTAGCCCCGCCCGGCGAGCCCGGCCTGAAGCCGGCCGGCCCGGTCGAAGGCCCGGACGAACGCGGTGGCGCCGAGCCCGGCCAGGGACCGCCACTCCGCGGCCCGGCCGGTGTGCCCGAGCCGGGCCGCCTGGGCCTCCCGGATGCGCCGCATCGAGTCCAGCAGCAGGAAGCTCATCCGGTACGTCACGAGCGCTACGTCGACGACCGGCGCCGGGATCCCGGCCCGGACCAGTCGGGGCAGCAGGTCGGACATGGGCGTGGTGAAGGCGAACAGCAGCACCCCCAGGGAGGCCGCCGAGGTCCGCAGCAGCAACTCCCCGGCCCGGACCGCCCCGTCATCCGCGAGGGAGACGAAGCCGCCCGGCCCGCCCACCTGGACGAGCAGCGTGAGCGCGCCGGTCACGCAGAAGCCCAGCGGCACGCGGTAGGCCCGCCACAGCCGACGACCGGGCACACCGGCCGGACCCAGCAGCACGACCAGGGCCGTCAGGAGGACCAGGGCCGCGCCCGGCCAGGGCGGCAGGGAGATCGCGAGCAGGGTGAGACCGAGCCCGAGCACGGCCTTGTCCACGGGGTGGCGGCGGCGCCAGCGACTGCTGTGCGCCGCCGCGTCGATCGGCAGCACCCGGGCTCAGTCCCGTTCCGCGGCGGACTTCCCGGCGGTGTCGGAGAGCGCGCTCTCCGCCTCCCGCTCCAGGGCACGCTGCTCGCCCTGCCTGCGGCCCCGGCGCAGGCCGAAGTAGTAGGCGAGGACACCGGCGCCCAGGGCCGCCTGGAGAGCGAACAGCGCCGACTCGATCTCGCCGGACGGCGGCTCGTACAGCGGTGAGAACCACGGCTCGTAGTCCGGCTGCAGCTCGGTGATCGCCGTCTCCGCCTCGGCGTCGGCACCGGTGAACGGCTCCTTCTTGTGGTCGCCGAGACCGAGCGCCAAGGGCAGCACGGCGAGCGCGGCCACGAGGAACAGGAGCAGCAGGTTGATCTTCGTGTTCTTCTTCATCGGGCCGCCACCTCGCTCCCTGTCCCGGTCCGCGCCTGCTTCTTGGCGAGGAGCACGCCCAGCCGGGTCAGTTCGCCCTTGCTGGACTGCACCAGCAGCCGCATCACGAACACGGTCAGCAGGCCCTCGCTCACGGCGAGCGGGATCTGTGTGACGGCGAAGATGGAACCGAACTTGCCGAGCGCGCCCAGGAATCCGCTGCCCGGGTCGGGGAACGCGAGGGCCAGCTGCACGCTGGTGACGCAGTAGGTGGACAGGTCGGCGACGAACGCGCCGAAGAACACCGCCACCATCAGCGGCGCGTTGGAGCGCCGCAGCAGCTTGTAGACGACGTATCCGGCCCAGGGCCCGACGATCGCCATGGAGAAGACGTTGGCGCCGAGCGTGGTCAGGCCGCCGTGCGCCAGCAGCAGAGCCTGGAACAGCAGGGTGATGGTGCCCAGCACCGCCATGATCGGCGGCCGGAACAGGATGGCTCCCAGGCCCGTGCCGGTGGGGTGCGAGCAACTGCCCGTGACGGACGGCAGTTTCAGGGCGGACAGGACGAACGTGAAGGCGCCGGACGCACCGAGGAGCAGGGTGCTCTCGGGGTGCTCGCGCACTTCACGGGTGAGTGACCGGACCCCGTGGACGACGAACGGCGCCGACGCGACGCCCCAGGCGACCGCGTGCGCCGGAGGAAGGAAACCCTCGGCTATGTGCATGGCTCAGCAGACCCTCTCCAGCACCTCGTGGATGGTTGACGCGCCTTGGCCGGTCTCCTGGCTGACGGGTACCACCGCCCGGACTCCGCCTTCCCGGGTCGCAAGGACCCAGTGGCTGCCCGTGAGGGCCGGAGCCGGACTTCCCGATTCACAGTGGCGAGGGCCGCACCGGCATCACACCGGATTTCCCGTTCACCAAGGCCTGGTGACAATAAGGCCGGGGTAAGGGCGATGACAAGCCACCCAAGGGGCGCGTGAGGGGGCGCCCGTTCGCACACCGGCGCATCCCCCGGCTGATCCACGCGCTCCGCGCAGGGCTTCGCCGCGCGACGTCCGGGCCGTGTCAGTCCTCGCCCCCGTCGTCCCCGCCGTCGTCGCCCTCCCCGTCTTCCCCGGCCTGGCGCGGTTTCTCCGGCTGCGGCTGCTCCGGGCCGCCGTCGACCGGTTCCGCCGTGGGAGTCGCGGCGCTCGGAGCGGGCGCGGGAGGAGTCGGGGAAGGGGGCGGCGTGGACGGAGTGACATCGGCCACGGTGCCGGTGGCCGGCGTGTCGGCTGCCCCCGGGCCGGCCGCCGGGTCGGCCTGCGGATCGGAGGAGTCGGACGTGGCGGAGCCGGCGGACGGCGTGGCGGCGGGGCTGCTCGCACTCGGGGACGCGTCGGGTTCCGTGCCCTCCGCGGTCGTGTCGGGCGAGAACCAGCGCATGCCGATGAGCATCGCGGCGATGAACAGTGCCGCGGCGGCGGCCGTCGCGGCCAGCTTCGACCGGTTGCCGTGACCGCCGCGCCCGCGCGAGCGGCCCGAACGCCCCGCCTGGGCCGCCCGGGCGGCGGTGCGGTGGCCCGTGGTGGCGGGCAGCGCGTAGGTGGTCGGATGGCCGGTCTCGGCAGCGGCGTACGGTCCCGGCCCGGCGGGCATCGCCGTGGACGCGGTGTTCGGCCGCAGCGGCGGCGAGACCTCCGGCAGCGGCTCGGGCAGGCCCCGCCAGGCGCCCCCGGCGAACCACTCGGCGGCCTGCCGGGCGGTGGGGCGGTCCTCGGGCTGCTTGGCGAGCAGACCGAGGAGGTAGTTCTCGAACGCCGGCGGAAGTCCGGCGACACCGAGCTCGCGCGGCGGCACGGGAGCCGAGTCGAGGTGCTGGTGGAGCAGGGCGACGGCGGTGTCGGCCTCGAACGGGGGGCGTCCGCTGAGGAGCTGGTAGAGCACGCAACCCAGGGAGTACATGTCGGACGCGGGCCCCGCGGGCTTGCCCAGGGCCCGCTCCGGCGCGAGGTAGAGGCCGGTGCCGATGATCTGGCCGGTGGCGGTGAGCGCGGCGCCGGGGTCGTCGAGGAACCGCGCGATGCCGAAGTCGCCGATCTTCAGCGTGCCGCCCGCGTCCAGCAGCAGGTTGGCGGGTTTGACGTCCCGGTGCACGATGCCCTGCGCGTGCGCGGCGGCGAGCCCCGCGGACGCCTGCGCGGCGAGCAGGGCCACCCGCTCGGCGGGCAGCGCGCCGGAGGCGGTCAGCACCCCGGCGAGACTGTCGCCCTCGACCAGCTCCATCACCAGGTACAGCCGGTTGTCGTACTCACCGAAGTCCAGCACACCGACCACGTTGGGGTGGTTGAGACGTCCGGCGGTCTGAGCCTCCAGACGGAACCGGGAGGCCGCCGTGGCGTCGGTGTCCTGGGGCAGCAGCAGCTTGAGGGCCACCGCCCTGGCGAGCGTCTCGTCGTACGCACGCCAGACCTCTCCCATTCCACCGCGCCCGATCTCCACATCCAGCCGGTAGCGGCCCGCTAGCAGCACTCGTCCTCGTCTCACGCATAGGGGGAAGGTCGTCGCCGCAGGCCGAACTCCCCGCTTGTGCACGGGTATTGATGGGGGGTGCCGCAGCCGACCCAGGATACTGGCGCGACACGACCGCCGATCTCCGCGGCGGTGTCCTCGGGGGGCCCGGCGCGGAAAACCCGGGCTGAGGAGTCGCCCGCGGGGGTGACACTCCCGGCGCCCCCTTGCCCCGGGAGGCCGGCAGGGTGTCAGGCCGCCGCGCCCGCCCCCTTCTCCCGGCGCGGCAGCACGGCCACCGCCAGGGCCGGTACGGCCGCCAGGACCAGCCACGGCACGGCGGTCGGCAGGCCCAGGTCGAGCAGGAAGCCGGTGGCCGCGCTGCCGGCCAGGACGATCAGCCCCGAGACGGACGACAGCGCACCCATGTAGAGCCCGAGCCGGCCCTCCTCGGCGAGGTCGGGCACCCAGGCGCGGGCGGCGGGCACGACCAGCATCTGCCCCACGGTGAGCAAGATCACGAAGCCCGCGGCCGGGAGCAGCCCGGCCGTGCCCGTCCAGCCGGCGGGACGGGCCGCGGCCACCACCGCGAAACCGGACGCGACCAGCAGCAGCCCGGCGGCCATGGAGCGGCGCAGATCCAGCCGGTCGCCCGCCCAGCGGGTCACCGGCAGCTGAGTGAACACCACCAGCACCGAGGACAGCGCGAAGAGCCAGGACAGCGGCGCCTGGGAGCCCGCCGCGCGCTGCACCTCGTCCGGTAGCGCCAGATACAGCTGGTTGTAGGCGAGCAGATAGGTGCCGTACGCACAGCACAGGGCGAGGAAGCGGCGGTCGCGGAGCAGGGCGCGGACCCCGCCCCGCTCCTGGACGCGAACCCGGCCGGGGATGTGCTGCGGCATCAGCCACAGGTGCCCGGCGAGGACGAGCACGAAGACTCCGGCACCGGCCAGACACGCGGTACGGAAGTCGACGGCGAGCAGCAGCGCGCCGAGCAACGGCCCCACGAACGCCCCCGCCTGCCCTGCCACGCTGAACAGGGCGAGGACCCGGGTGCGCGGGCCGTGCCCGTCCTCCTCCCACACGACCGCCTGACGGGCCACCTCGGACTCCACGGCGGGGGAGAAGAGTGCCGCGGCGAAACCGATCACCAGCACCGCACCGATCACGGTTCCGCTCGTCTCCGCGAAGCCGAGCCACGCGAACCCGGCGATCCGCAGGCCGCAGCCCGCGAGCACGACCGGCCGCACCCCGAACCGGTCGACGAGCCAGCCGCCGACCACGAACAGCCCCTGCTGGCTGAAGGTGCGCAGCCCGAGCACGAACCCGACCAGCCATCCCGCCATGCCGATCGCGGTGCCGAGGTGCTCGGCGAGGAACGGCAGGACGGCGTAGAAGCCGATGTTGAAAGCGAGCTGGGTGAGGATCAGCAGCCGCAGCAGCGGCGACAGCTGCCTGATGAGACGCCAGGTGCCGTCCCGGCTTTCGGCGCGGATCGTACGGGCGGCCTTGCGGGTCGGTATCCGGGAAACGGAGTCGTTCATCGTTCGTCTGTCTGTGAGGCGGACACGGGAGTCAGGAGGTCGTCGGGGCGCTCCGGGCGCCGCCGCGGGGCCGGCAGGCCCTGATCCACCGGCGGCACGGCCGGGCCCGCGGGCCGTGTGCGCCGCCGGGGCAGCCGTACCCCGCCCGCGGCCGTGACCGCGAGTGCCCCGAGCAGGGCGAGTACGGCGGCCGGGAAGAGGACGGCCCACGGGGCCCGTTCGGCGTAGGGCTGGTTCTCGGCGAGCAGCAGGCCCCACTCGGGGGAGGGCGGCTGGGCGCCCAGGCCGAGGAAGCCGAGGGCGGCGAGGCTCAGTGCGACGCCCGGAAGCCGGAGCAGGGCGTGCCGGGCGACCGGGGGCACCACGGCGGGCAGCAGTTCGTGCCGGAGCAGGTGCCAACGGCCGGCGCCCAGCGCCCGGGTGGCGACCAGATGGGTCGTCGCACGCTCCTGCAGCAGCAGGGAGGAGGTGTGCGCGGCGAGCGGGGACCAGGCCACGACGGCCACGGCGAGCGCGGGCGTCCAGGGGCCGCTCCCGGCGATGCCGGTGACGAGCAGCCCGGCCAGTACGGGCGGTACGGCGCTGAGCGTGTCGGCCAGCGGCCCGGACAGCCTCGGCAGCAGTCCCAGCAGCAGCCCCGCGACGAGGGCGGCGGCACTCACCGCGAGGGCGGTGCCGAGGGTGGTCACCGCCCCGTGGGAGATCCGGGCGAGGACGTCCCGGCCGAGCGCGTCCGTGCCGAAGGGGTGCTCCGCGGAGGGTGCGTGCAGCCGGGCGAGCGTGTCCAGGGCGAGCGGGTCGCGGGGCAGACCGGCCCCGATCACGGCGGCCAGCAGTCCCCCGTAGAGCAGCGGGAGCGTCCGGGGCGCGGGGGGCCGGGGCCGGTGCAGGGACTGCAGAGCGCCGTCGCGCAGCGCCGGTCCGATCAGCAGCCGGGCGGCGACCCGGGCGAGGAGCCCCGCGGCCGCGGCGAGCAGGACGAGGGCGAGTGTGCCGGTCTGCAGGGCGGGCAGGTCCTGGGCGAGTGCGGCGTGCAGGGTGAGCCGGCCGAGGCCCGGGATGTCGAAGATCTGCTCGACGGCGACCGATCCGCCGGTCAGCCCGACCACGAACAGCCCCAGGTTCGGCAGCAGTCCGGGCACACAGCGGCGCACCGCCTGCCGGGCCAGCGACCTCGGCGGAACACCGCGTGCCGCGGCCGCCATGGCCCAGGGTTCCGCGAACGCGCCGGGCAGCAGGTCGTCGAGCATCCGGCCCAGGACCGCCCCGGCGGGCAGGCCGAGGGCGAGCGAGGGCAGCACCATCCACTGCGGGCCGTACCAGCCCAGCGCGGGCAGCCAGCCCAGCTGCACGGCGATCACCGAGGCCAGTACCGAGGCGACGAGGAACTCGGGCAGCGAGGCCAGCACGGCGGTCGCCGTCCCGCCGGGACGGCGCGCACCGAGACGGCCGCGCGCGCCCAGCCGGAGGGTGGGGGCGCAGACGGCGGCGGTCGTGCCCGCGGCGACCACCAGAGCTCCGCACATCAGCAGCAGTGACACGCCGAGCGCCTGCACGACACCCGGCAGCACCGGGGCGCCGGACACCCAGGACGAGCCCGCGTCTCCGTGCAGCAGGCCGCCCAACCAGCGGCCGAGCAGGACCGACGGCCCGTCGTCCAGACCGAGTTCGGCGCGGATCGCGCGCAGGGTCTCCGGTGTCGGATCGCGGTCCGCGGAGCGGGCCTTGAGGACGGTCAGGGCCGGGTCGGTGCGTGACAGCCACGGGAGCAGGCCGATCGCGCCCACCAGGGCGGCCGTGAGCACGGCCCGCCACAGCAGCGTCGGGCCGCCGCCCCGCGCGAGGACGCGCAGGGCGGTGAGGCCCCTGACCGGGAAGGAGGTCTTGGTGTTCAGGGCCGCGTCCCGACGCCGACGAACTCCCGCTCGTAGGGGTCGAGTCGAGCGCCCTGCACGGACGCCCGGACCCCTGTGACGGCCTTCAGGTGCACCAGCGGGATCACCGCGTCGGTACCCAGGATCGCGGCCTCCGCCTTCATGGCGGCGTCCTGCCGCTTCGCGGGATCGGACTCGGCCCGGGCGGTCGCGACGAGCCGGTCGACGTCCCGGTCGCACAGGAACGCCAGGTTGTAGGAACCGTCGCAGGTGAAGTCGCTGTCGAGCACGGTGACCGGGTCGCCGGTGTCCGTCATCATGTTGCGGGCGACGACGGCGGCGTCGAACTTCCCGGCCAGCAGATCCCCTTCGAGGCGCGCGTACGTCCGCACCTCCAGCTTCACCTCGAACCCGGCCTTCTCGAGCTGCTGTTGGAGCACCTGCGCGGTCTCCGCCAGTTCGGGCCGGTCGTTGTAGCTGCCGATGGTGATGCTCTTGCCGCCGGGGTCGGTCGCAGCGGCCCGCCCGGACGGCTGGACGCGCTTGCCGGCGGCCCAGGTCAGGGCCGGCCCGTAGATGCCCTGCGCGGGTTCGGCCGACCCTTCGTAGACGCCCTTGGCGACGGTCGCACCGTCGACCGCCTCACGTGCCGCGGCCCGCAAACCGGCGTTCGTGAAGGCACCGGACCCGGTGTTGAGGTACAGGCTGGTGTTGCGGGCCGTGTTCGCTTCGTGGACGGTGCCCTTGCCCAGGGAGGCGGCCTGGGCGACGGGGACAGCCTCGGCGATGTCGACGTCCCCGGTGCGCAGGGCGTTGGCGCGGGCCGTGCCGTCGGAGACGTACCTGACGTCGACGCCAGAGGCCTGGGCCCGGCCGCCCCAGTAGCCGTCGAAGCGGTCCAGCGCGGCCGACCGGTCACCGGTGACTTCGGTGAGCTCGAAGGGGCCGGTGGCGGTGCCGACCGCGTTCACCGTGCCCTTCTTCCCGTACGCCTTCGGGGAGAACACCGCGAGGCTGGGGTTGGTCAGCCGCAGCGGCAGCACCGGGTCGGCTCCGCCGGTGGAGACCCGCACCCGGTTCTCGCCGACGGCCTCGGCGGTCAGCTTCACGCCGGATATCGCGGCGGGTGCCGGCTTCGCCGCGGCGGCGTGGGTGAGGGCGGAGGCGGCGGCTTCGGCGGTGAGGTCCTCACCGTCCTGGAACTTCGCGTCCCGGAGGGTGAACAGCCAGCTCTCGCCGCCCTTCTCGCTGCTCCAGGACTCGGCGAGGGCGGGGACCGCCGTGCCGTTGGCGTCCAGGCGGGTCAGCCCCTCGGCGACACCCAGCCGGGACAGGTTGTAGGCGTCGTACCCGTACGGCGAGTAGTTCTGTGTCGGCGGGAAGGCCAGGGCCACGCGCAGCCGTCCGCCGTCCCCGGATCCGGAGGAGTCCGAGGTCTCGGCGGAGCCGTCACCGGAGGACGCGAAACAGCCGGAGAGCAGCGGCAGGAGCAACAAGCCGGCTGTGAGCCGGCGGCGGGGGATTCTCATAGTGTGTATGAATACCATTTTCGTTAAGCGAGCGGTATCTCGAAGTGCACGACGCCGCTGCCCCCGCCCGGCACCTCCTCGCGCTCGTCGCACAGCACCTTGCCCAGCGCCTTCCACAGGCCCATCGCGCCGGGGGAGTGCGGATAGGTGTGCAGGTAGGCGGACCGGTAACCGCCGTCGGCCCGGGCGAACTCCAGGAGGCCGTCCACCAGTCGCCGGGCCAGACCGCGCCGCCGGTGTTCGGGGCGCACGTAGACCCGCCGGAGCTGTGCCGTCTCGCCCGAGGGGAACCGCTCGGCCAGCCAGCGGGGGTTCGGCGGGTGGGCCGGTCCGCGTGCGTCCAGTGCCGCCGTGCCCGCCACCGTCCCGTCGTGCTCGTCCACGGCGACCAGGAGGGTGTGCCGGGGCGGCGTGACGTAGAACGGCACCGGATCGATGATGTCGGCGTGCCAGCGCGGCACGTAGCCCGTGCCGAAGTCGCGGTACACGGCGTCGAGCATCACCGCCCGGGCTCCGTCGATGTCGGCCGCCGCGGCTTCCCTGACGCTGTACTCACGCATTTGCACATCATATGCAATAAGCCCGGTCCGGTAGCGGGGGCGGGGGCCGGGCCGGGCGTCCGCGTGCCGGTTCAGCCCTCGGACGGGGCGAGCAGCACGAAGTCCGCGTTCGCCGGGTCGAGGCAGACGGCGAACCGGCCGATGCCCTCCATGTCCGCCGGCCCCATCTGCACGGTGCCGCCGTTCGAGGTGACCTGGGCCACCGCGGCGTCGCAGTCGTCGACGGCGAAGACCGGGTGCCAGTACGGCCGCCCGCCCGTCAGTGCCAGGTCCTCCCTGCCGACCTGCATGAGCCCGCCGTGCATCCGGTCCTCGGCGAGGCCGGAGGGGGTGATCAGGGTGTACGTGCCCGCGCCCCCCGGCAGCGGCATGTCGCTGAACTGCCAGCCGAAGAGAGAGCCGTAGAACTCCCGCGCGCCCCCGGCGTCGGTCGTGTACAGCTCGGTCCACGACAGCGAGCCCGGCTGGTCCACCAGCTCCAGGCCCTTGTTGGTGCCAGGCTGCCAGACCGCGAACTGGCCACCCAGCGGATCGCTGTACTGCGCCATCCGGCCCCAGTCGTCGAGGTCCATCGGCGCGACCCGTACGGTGCCGCCCGCCTGTTGCACGGCCTCCGTCGTGGCGTCCGCGTCGGAGACGCTGTAGTAGAGCATCCAGGCAGGACGCGCCCCCTCCTCGGTGAGCTTGCCGAGCCCAGCGACGTTCTTGCCGTCCTTCTTGAACATCCCGCCCTCGAAGTCCTCGCTCTCACCCATGGGCTCGTAGTCCCACCCGAGGACGGCGCCGTAGAAGGCGGCGGCGGTCCGGACGTCCGGAGCGCCCAGGTCGAGCCAGCAGGGGGAACCGGGGACGTACTCCGTCGTGATCATGGCGATGCTTCCCTTCCGCGGGTCCTGTGTGCCCAGCGTGACACCGGGCACCGGCCGTCGCCCGTGGCCGCTCTCCGTTCGGGGGACCCGGCGGACGCGGAGGGAGGGTTCAGTGGACGGACAGTCCGCCGTCGACGAACACCGACTGCCCGGTGATGTAGGCGGACGCCGCGCTCGCCAGGAAGACCGCCGCCCCCGCGAAGTCCTCGGCGAGCCCGTTCCGGCCGACCATCGTGCGGGCGGCGAGGGCGGTCACCTTCTCCGGGTCCGACGACAGCCGCGCGTTCAGCGGTGTCATGACGAAACCCGGCACGAGCAGATTGCAGGTGACCCCGCGCGGCGACCACGCCTCGGCCTGGGAACGCGCCAGCGCCTCCAGTCCCCCCTTGGAGGCGCCGTAGGCGCCGCTGTGGACGAACGCGCGGTGCGCCTGCTGCGAGCTGATGTGGATGATCCGTCCGTACCCGCGCTCCGCCATCGCGGGGCCGAAGCGCTGCCCCAGCAGGAACGGCGCCTCCAGGTTGACGGCCATCGTGGCGTCCCAGACGTCCTCGCCGAGTTCGTCCATCGGCGGCCGCAGGTTGATCCCGGCGCTGTTCACGAGGATGTCGGGCTCGCCGAACACCTCGGCCGCCCGCTCGGCGGCCGTCCGCACGTCCTCGCGGGTGCTCAGGTCCGCGCCGACCCACGCGGTACGGCAGCCGAGCGCCGTCAGCTCCTCGACGGTCGCGGCCAGCCGCGCCTCGCCACGGGCCACGACCACCACGCTCGCCCCGGCGCGGGCCAGGGCGTCGGTGATGCCGCGGCCGATGCCGGAACTGCCGCCGGTGACGACGGCGACCCGGCCCTCCAGCGAGAACAGTTCGGAGAGGTAGGCCTGGGCCGCCCGGGACGACGGAGTCTCCCCGCTCGGCGGGGTCGGCTCCGTGGGCGGGGTGGGGTGCGTCGTCATGGCCACCACTTTAAGTCGATCATCCGACCACCCCGCGGGTGGTGCTTCATGCCCGGCGGTGCCCGCGCCACGAGGGCGTGCCGAGTCTCGTGCATATACCCCCAGGGGGTATATGATTCCGGTCATGGACCACACCGCTCACGAACCTGAGAAGCAAACGCACGGGGCCGCCTCCTGGGGGACCGCCGTGAAGGCGACGCTGCACTGTCTGACCGGGTGCGCCATCGGGGAGATCCTCGGCATGGTGATCGGCACGGCGCTGGGGTGGGACAACGCGCCCACCATGGTGGCGGCGATCGGGCTCGCGTTCCTGTTCGGTTACTCGTTCACCCTGTTCGCGGTCCTGCGGGCCGGCCTCGGACTCAAGGCCTCCATCCGGGTCGCCCTCGCCGCGGACACGGTCTCCATCGCGATCATGGAGCTCGTGGACAACGCGATCATCGCGCTCACGCCGGGTGCGATGGACGCCCATCTGTCGGAGGGTCTCTTCTGGGCCGCGCTCCTCGGCGGTTTCGCCGTCGCCTTCCTGATCACCACCCCGGTCAACCGGTGGATGATCGGCCGCGGCCGGGGCCACGCGGTGGTCCACGCCCACCATTGACGCGACGTCACCATGTCTGCCGCCGCGGGAACCGGCCGCCGTCACGGGCCGTTGTCCGGGCATGAGGCACACCGTGTGGGCGGGGCAACTGCTGCCGCTTCTGATCGTCGCAGGCGCCCTGGCCGTCGTCATGGGCCTCTTCGCCTGGCTCGCGTCCGTGGTCCGGCGTCGCGGCCTCGCCGGATCCGGATTCCGCGCGGCCATGGCCTCGTACGAAGAGGCCTTCCGGGTGACGGCCCACGACGCCCACTACGAGATCCAGGCGCAGGCGCAGGCGCAAAGCCCCGCCGAAGCCCCCGGCGACCCTTGGCGTCCCGCCCGGGACACCGCGGGCGGGACCGGGCGGGAGCGGCGCCCCGGCCACCGGAGCGGAGTGCGCCGCCGTCTCAGGGCATGGCGGCGGAGGGCCGTTCGCGGGAGGTGACCGGCTGGTGCGCGGCCTGAAGCCGAGGGCGACGAGGGCGTGGACCGCGCCGAGGGCGAGGATGAGGCCGGGGGCGACGAGGACGTACGCGGCGCCGAGGGCGAGGATGCCGAGGGCGACGATGGTCTGCACGCCGGCGGCTGCGCGTCGGAATCCCGGCAGCGGCTGCCGTGCCGCACGGGCTCAGCCCCGGAGCAGGCGCACCTGCCCGTCGGGGAGTTTCGGCCACCAGTGGTGAAAGCGGCGGTAGACCTCGGTGTCGCGGCCTGCCAGGAATGCCGTCAGCGACGCGGCCTCCGCGGCCAGTCCGTCCCACACGGCGGTCGGCAGGTCGTGGAACGCCGTGGCCTCGACACCATGGTCGACCGCCCGCCACACGCCGGCGACCCGGCCGTCGACCAGGAGCGTGGGCAGCACGTCGCCGTTCACCCGGATCACCAGACGGCGATACGCCGGGGGAATCACGCGGCTGCGGTCGGCGTGGGCCAGCAGCACGCTGTCCCACATGGCCATGAGCCGGGGTGGTGCCGGCGTGTCGGCCGGTGGGCGCCAGGCGCCCGGCACGTCGTAGAGCAGGATCCCTTCGGGTCCCCGGAGCTGCTCCACCCCGTCGCCGAGGGCCGCCAGGGCCTGGCGTACGGGTGCTCGCGGCACCATGGTGAACTGCGCGATGTCCGCCACCGACGCGGGCCCGAAACCCTCCAGACAGCGCAGGACGAGGTGGCACAGCGCCTCCGGCACCACCTCCCGCCCCCGGGGCGCGGGACCGGTCCGCGCCGCGACGAACGACGACCGGGGGCCGAAGGACCACGGCCCGCCGGTCGGGACGTGCAGCATCGGCGCGTACGCCTTGAGCCCCCACCACGCCCCGGCCTTCTTCTCCGCCCCGACCCGCTTCTCCAGCCAGTCCTGCATCTCGGCGGCCGTCCGGGGCCGGTCCGCGAAGTCCAGCAACTCGGGGACGAGCGCCTCGCCGTCGGCCGGCGTGAGTCCCGCCGCGGCGAAGCGGTACCCGAGCCGGGAGGCGTACAGCGTCTGTTGCATCGCCTCCCGGAAGACCTGGTAGTCGTCCCGGTGGACCGCGTGCAGCGTGATCCGCATGAGCGTCGCCTTGACCACCGCACGCCCCGCGAAGGCGGCGTCGAGCTCCTCCAGTGCGAAGCCGGCCAGCCGGTTCCACAGCGCCACGTACGGCGAAGCGGGGTGCTGCGCCTGCAACGCCACCACGCGCCGCACCGCCTCCCCGGCGTCCATCGCCTCCCGCTCCAGCAGCAACTGGCGTCCGAGCGTGGCCCGATTGAGTTCTTGCGCGGTGACGTCCACGCGGGGGATTCTGCCGTGGCCCCACCGGAGGCACCGACTCCGTCGTCGTGGCCTGGATCACATGGCTCGGATTGAGTGCGCGGCGGGGGAGATGTCCGTACTCATGGGTGTCGGGGCGGTGCCGGATGCGAGGATGAGGCGCCATGACAGTCGGGTGGTGTGCTCGCGCGATACGGGCCGCGGTGTTCGCGGCCGTCTGTGTCGTGCTCGCCGCCCTCGGGCACGTCATGATGTCCGGCGACCACGTGCCCCTCTCGACGCTGCTGGCCGGCTGGGCCGCTACGGGCCTGGTGGGCTGGTGCCTGGCGGGCCGCGAGCGCGGACTCCGGCCGGTCGTTACCGTCGCCGTGGCCGTCCAGACGGCGCTGCACTCGGCCTTCTCATTCGGGCCGCCGGCGCCGGCCGCATCGGGGGCCGACTCCATGGACATGCCGCCCATGGGTCATGGCATGGGATCCATGGGCCATGACATGAGCCACGTCACGAGCCCGGGCACGTGGGACTCCATGGGCTCCGCGGCCCCGCACACGGGGCATGTTCCCGGCGGAGACTCGTCCTTCGGCATGCTCGCCGCCCACCTCCTGGCCGCGCTGTTGTGCGGCCTGTGGCTGGGTCACGGGGAACGGGCGGTCTTCCGGCTGCTGCGCGCCGTGGGCAGCCGACTCGCCGCACCGCTGCGGCTCCTGTCCGCCCTGATCGCACCGCCGCCCCCGCCCGTGCGCGAACGGCGGCGGCCGTCGCACCGCAGGCCGCACCGACTCCTTCTCGTCCACACGATCACCACCCGGGGACCGCCCGCGGGGGCCGCTGCCGCCTGACGGCAGCCGGTGGCACCCCGGGGCAGCCCCTGCGCGCCCCGGTCGGGGTCGTGCGTCCGTACCCGCGCACCCGCAGGCGCTCACGCCTCGCGCCGCGCCGTACGGAACGCCACGCCCCCTTCCCCGCTCACGGGACCGCGCACCCCTGCGCGCACGTCGGACCTCGGGGTCTGCTCACGCGCGTCCTCGTGGTCCCGCAATCCGAGAAGGACATCAGGTGATCACTCCTGCCCTGCCCCTTTCGCACACGAGACCGGCGTCGGCCGACGAGTCGATAACCGCCTGGGCGCTGGCCGCCCGCGGCGGCGACTCCGTGGCCGTCGACCACTTCGTACGCGCCCTGCACCGTGACGTCACCCGGTACGTCGCCCATCTGTGCGCCGACCCCCAGGCGGTGGACGATCTGGCGCAGGACACGTTCCTGCGGGCTCTCGGCAGCCTGCACCGGTTCGAGGGCCGCTCCTCGGCGCGGACCTGGCTGCTGTCGATCGCCCGGCGCGCGGTGGCCGACAGCATCCGGTCCACCGCCGTACGCCCCCGCCCGGCCGACCTGCCGGACTGGGAGCCGGCCGCCGAACTCGCCCAGCCGCGCGGTCTGCCCGGCTTCGACGACGGCGTGGCGCTGCTGGAGTTGCTGGCGGGGTTGCCGTACGAACGCCGCGAGGCGTTCGTCCTCACGCAGCTGCTCGGTCTGCCCTACGCGGAAGCCGCCGCGCTGAGCAACTGCCCCGTCGGCACGGTCCGTTCCCGCGTGGCACGCGCCCGGGCGACGCTCCTCGCCCTGCTCGCCGCCGCGGAGAAACCGGACTCCGCCGCGTCCACGCAGGGTGCGGGCCGACCTCTCGTCGCGGCCTGACACCCGTCGGCAACCGCACGGTGCCCGCCGCCTCCGCCCGGCGGGCACCAGCCGGTGCGAGTTCACCGGCGAGCACCAGGGTCGGGGCGCTGATGCCGCCGAGGCGGTCGAGGGTGTCGTGGCCGGCGAACGCCGCGAGCTGGCGCTGGAAGGCCTCGGCGGACTGCGGATGCTCGAAGGCCAGCGCCTCGTCGACGAAGCGGTCGACCATGCCGTCGGCGTGGGCGCGCGGGGTGTAGACCCACAGGTAGAACGCCTCCAGCACAGCCCGTTCGTCCGGGGCGCGTTCCACCATCCAGTTCCAGAAGCCCGTCATGGTGCGGAAGTAGGGATCCGGGCGGGCCATCGTGCTCATGAGGACGAGGCTGCGCACCAGGCCGGGGTGACGCAGGGCCAGTTCCTGGGTGATGAAACTGCCGCCGGAGAAGCCCGCGACGTGCGCCGCCGGAACCCGGAGCGCACGCAGCAGCGCCGCCGCGTCGTCGGTCATCCCCGCTACGGAGAGCGGGCCGTCCGGCAGCGGGCTGCGGCCCGCGCCGCGGTTGTCGAACGCGGTGAGCCGGTAGCGGTCCGCGAACCCGTCGAGCTGAAGCTGCCACGCCTCGGCGGGGTCCCCGAGCCCGTCGAGCTGAAGCTGCCACGCCTCGGCGGGGTCCCCGAGCCCCGCGACGAGCAGGAGGTCGGGCCCCTCGCCCCGCTGCTCCACCCGGAGTTCCACGCCGGCGGCGTCGACCGTCCGGCCCATGGCCGTCACCCTCGCGCCGGTTCGATGTTCTGGTTGGCGTGGAAGAGGTTGTCCGGGTCGTAGGTGCGCTTGATCCGGGCGAGCCGGTCGTAGTGGCCGCGGTACGTCGCCCGGACCCGCTCCTGGCCCTCGCCCGAGCCCATGAAGTTCACGTACGAGCCGCCCATAGAGAACGGGTGCAGCTCCTCCTGGTAGCCCACGCACCACCGCCGGATCGTCTCGGCGTTGGCCGGGTCGGGGTCGACGCCGGCGAAGACACCGGACCACAGGGCGTCCCGGTAGCTCCACGCGGTGTCGTCCGGGCCGACCCGGTGGGCGGCGCCGTCGATCGGGTAGAGGTGCATCAGCGAGAGCGGCGTCGGGTTGTTCCGGCCGTATGCGAGGTGCACGTCCAGGGCGGCGTCGGGGATGCCGTCGAAGAAGTCGCCCCGCCAGTACCACTGGTAGCCCGTCGGGATCAGCTCGTCGAACATGCCCTGCAGCGCGTCGTACGGCATCGGCGTCGTGAAGTGGAAGGCCGGCCGGCCCGCGTCGTTCACCACCGAGAGGGTCTCGGCGGCCCCGTTCGGGTCGCCCGTGCAGCACCACACGATGCCGCACACCTTCTTGCCGTGGAGCTCCTCGGGGAAGGGCGGGCCGGGCGGGACGACGAGGACGGCGAAGAAGCCGTAGACGTCCTCGGGTGCCTGGGGGAGGAACTCGCGGTACCACGCCAGCACTTCGCGCGTGCTCTCGACCGGCCACACGGTCACCCCGGCCCCGACCGCGCCGACCGGGTGCAGACGGTACGTGAGGGAGGTCGCGATGCCGAAGTTGCCGCCGCCGCCCCGCAGCGCCCAGAACAGGTCCGGGTGCTCGGTCTCGCTCGCGGTGACGAAGCTGCCGTCGGCCAGCACCACGTCGGCGGCGATCAGGTTGTCCACGGTCAGCCCGTACTTGCGGGTGAGGTAGCCGTGGCCGCCGCCGAGGGTCAGGCCTCCGACGCCCGTCATGGAGATGATGCCCGTGGGGGTGGCGAGCCCGAAGGCCTGCGTGGCGTGGTCGAGGTCGCCCAGGTGGCTGCCGCCGCCGACCTCGGCGGTGCGCGCCTCGGGGTCGACCCGCACCCAGCGCATCGGCGAGAGGTCGACCGTCACGCCGTCGTCCACCAGGCACAGGCCGGGGCCGCTGTGCCCGCCGCCCCGCACGGCGAGTTCCAGGCCGTGGTCACGGACGTAGGCGACCGCGGCCATCACGTCGGCGGCGTCCGCGCAGGGCACGAGGGCGGCGGGCCGTTTGTCGATCATCGCGTTGTAGATCTTGCGGGCCTGGTCGTACCCGGCGTCCCGCGGGCCGATCACCGGCCCCCGCAGCGTGGTCCGCATCTCTTCCAGGATGGCGGTGTCCATGACGATCTCCTCGGGACGCGGGCCCGTGCCGACATCACCAGCCTCTCGCCGACCGCGGAGCGTCGCATGTCCGGAGCATGCGCCGCCGCCGGGGGAGGGCCGTGCCGGTTCCGGTCCCTCCGCCCGGAGGCTCGCGTCAGGCCGGGGTGACCTCCACGGGCAGCTTCTTGATGCCGTTGACGAAGTTGGAGCGCACCCGGGGTACGTCACCGGCCAGGCGGATGTCCGCCAGGCGCGGGATCAGCTCCTCGAACATGATGCGGATCTCGGTGCGGGCGAGCAGATTGCCCAGGCACAGATGGGGGCTGCCCTTGCCGAAGGTGACGTGGTCGTTGTCGCGGCGCGCGACGTCGAAGTCGTAGGGGTTGCCGAAGACCTCCTCGTCGCGGTTGCCGGAGGCGAACCACATCACCACCTTGTCGCCCTCCCTCACCCGCTTGCCGCCCAGCTCGACATCGCGCGTGGCGGTGCGGCGGAAGTGGTAGACGGGGGAGGCCCAGCGCAGGAACTCCTCGACCGCGACCGGGATCAGCGAGGGGTCCTCCTGGAGGCGGGCCAGCTGCTCGGGGTGCTGGAGGAGGGCCAGCATCGAGTGGGAGATGGTGTGCCGGGTCGTCTCGTTGCCGGCGACGACCAGCAGCAGGAAGTAGTTGTCGAAGTCCTGCGGGGAGAGCGGCACCCCGTCCCGGGGTGTGGTGTTGACCAGCCGGGAGACCAGGTCCGTGCCGTCGCCGCCGCGCCGCTGCCGGGCCAGCTCCCGGCCGTACTCGAAGACCTCCAGCGAGGCGGGGGAGCGGAAGGGCAGATCGCGGTAGCGCTCGCTCTCCTCGCTGTGCAGCAGGACGTCCGCGTAGTCGGGGTCGGTGTGGCCGATGATGCGGTTGCCCCAGTCGATGAGCCTCTGGTTGTCCTCCGGCGGTACGTCCAGCAGCCGGGCGAGCACGTTGATGGGAAAGTCCGCGGAGATGTCCTCGACGAAGTCGAAGCGGCCCTTGGCGAGGGCGGCGTCGAGGGTCCTCGCGGTCAGCCCGCGCAGGAAGTCGGTGTAGCCGTTGATCACGTTCGCGCCGAACTGCCGCTGGATCAGGCTCCGCAGCGCCCGGTGGCGCACCCCGTCCAGTTCGAGGATCGAGGCGCGCTTCTTGATCTGGTCGTCGTCGACCTCCTCCAGGTTGACGAACTTCGTCGAGGTGAAGGTCTCCGCGTCACGGTCGACCCGCACGATGTCCTCGTGCCGGGTCACCGCCCAGAAGCCGGAGTTGGGCGCCTCCTCGGGCTGCCAGTGCACCGGGTCCTCGTGGCGCAGGGTGTGGAACATCCGCCACGGCGCCACACCGTCGGTGAAGCGGTCCAGGTCGGAGAGGTCCACGTCGGCCAGGGGCAGCGGCTCGCGCAGGGCGTCGGTCGGGGTCTCGGTGGTCATCGGCAGCTCCTCGGTGTCACAGGGGGCGTCACAGGTGGTAGGCGTACTCGGTGAACTCCCAGTCCGTGACGTGCCGGTGGAAGCGTTCGACCTCGTCGCGTTTGTAGGAGAGGAAGGACGTGGTGAACCCCTTGCCGAGCAGGCCGGTCAGGGCCGTGTCCGCCTCCAGCGCGTCCAGCGCGGCGGACAGGGTCTGGGGCAGGACGGCGGACCGGGCGGTGTCGTAGCCGTAGCCCTCCAGCGGGGCGGGCGGCTCCTCACCGGCCAGCACGCCCAGCAGCGCGGCGGCCGTCGTGCCGGCGATCGCCAGATAGGGGTTGGCGCTCGCGTCACCGAGGCGTAGTTCGAGCCGGGCACCGGTGCCGCGCTCGGGCGGGATGCGCACCATGGCGCTGCGGTTGTCCAGCCCCCAGTCGATCAGCCAGGGCGCGAGGGTGTCCGGGCCGAAGCGCTTGTAGGAGTTGACCGTGGGGTTGAGCAGCGCGGCCAGGGCGGGTGCGTGGGCGAGGACACCGGCGACGGCGTACCGGGCGGTGGCGGACAGGCCGTACGCGCCCGACGGGTCGTCGAAGGTGTTGCGGCCCTCCTCGTCGTCGCAGGACAGATGGAGGTGGAAGCCGGAGCCGCCCGCGTCGTTGAAGGGCTTGGCCATGAAGGTGGCCAGCCGGCCCTCCTTGCGGGCCAGTTCCTTGATCGCGGCCTTGAAGCGGAAGGAGCGGTCGGCGGCCGACACGGCGTCCGAGTGGGCCAGGTTGATCTCGATCTGGCCGCCGTCGAACTCGTGGTTGCCGCTGATCGCCCCGACCTTCAGATCACGCACGTGCCGCAGGGTGCGCAGCAGGTGGTTGTCCGGGTCTGCGCGCAGACCGGCGGTGTAGACGACCCCGGGGTGGGGCGCGTAGCGGCGCCAGCCGCCGGACCCGTCCGGCTCGCACAGGAAGTACTCCAGCTCGGGTCCGACCACCGGCCGCAGCCCGTGCTCGGCGCACCGGGCGAGGACGGAGCGCAGCAGATCGCGGGGCGACTCGGGGGCCGGCGCGCCGGTCGCCGGGTCGACGACCTCGCCCAGACAGGCGGCCACCCCCGGCTCCCAGGGCAGCGGCACCAGCGTGTCGAGGTCGGGGCGGACGCAGATGTCCGGCAGCCCCGCGTCCAGCCCGCCGCTGACCGGGACCACGTCCCCCTGCGGGCTGGTGTGGTAGACGGCCCGGCAGAACGCCAGGCCGTGCGCACAGGCCCGGGGCAGCTCTTCGAGCAGCACGTCACGCGCCCGGTCGGTGCCGATCAGGTCGGGATAGGTCACCCGGACCACGTCGATGCCGTCTGCGGCGAGCCGGTCCATGTGGCGGCGGACTTCTTCGGAATCGTGAGCGCTCACCGTTGTCTCCTCGGGCGGACGTCGGGACACCTCCGGGACACGGGGGCCGGGGAGGCGGGTGGCGTGAGAGCGAGCGTCCGGGCGCGGCGGAGCCAGGACCGCCCGGTGCTTGTTTGATGCCAAACGGTATGGGTGGGTGCGGGGTCCCGCAAGAGGGCCGGGGCAAGAATTTATCCATCCGGATAGCTCTTGACCAGACCCCTGCCCCTGCCTACCTTGTTTGAAGCCAAACGAGTTCGGGGCGCGTTCGACCGCACCCCGTTGGCCGGGGCCCGGCCCCTTCCGGCCGGGCCCCTCTTTCCCTTCCGCTTCGACGCCCTCACATTCAGGAGGACCGGCCATGAAGGTCGTCGTCGACATGAACAAGTGCCAGGACCACGGCCAGTGCGTCTTCTCGGCACCCGACGTCTTCCGGATGGACGACGACGGCCGCCTGGCCTACGTCCCCGACCCCGACGACGCCCTGCGCGACGAGGTCGAGGAGGCCGCGGACGTCTGTCCGCTGCAGGCCATCCGGATCGAGGACTGACATGAGCGGGCGCATCGTCGTCGCCGGCGCCTCCCTCGGCGGACTGCGCGCCGCCGAGCAGCTGCGCGCCGCGGGCTGGACCGGCGGCATCACGGTGATCGGCGACGAGCCGCACCCTCCGTACAACCGGCCCCCGCTGTCCAAGGAGGTTCTCGCGGGCAAGGCATCGTTCGCGTCACTCGCCTTCACCCCGAAGGCGTCCGCCACGGACGTGGAATGGCGGCTGGGCACGAGGATCGTCTCGGCCCGGCTCGCCGGGCGAACCGTCGAGCTCGATGACGGCTCGGTGCTCTCCTACGACCGCCTGGTCGTCGCCACCGGGATGCGGCCCCGGCGGCTGCCCTGCCCCGGGCCGGTCGCGGGCCGTCACACGGTCCGGACCATCGACGACGCCCAGCTGCTGCGGGGCGAGCTGACCAGGCCCGGCGCACGGGTCGTCGTGATCGGCGCCGGGTTCATCGGCTGCGAGGTGGCCGCCACGGCGGTCGGGCTCGGTGCCGCCGCGGTGACCGTGGTCGATCCGCTGCCGTTGCCGATGATCGGTCCGCTCGGGGAACTGCTCGCGCGGGAACTGCGCAGGCGGCACGAGCAGCGCGGGGTCCGCTTCGTGCTCGGTGCGGGCGTGGCCGGGTTCGAGGGCGGCGACCGCGTCACCGGTGTCGTGCTCACGGACGGGACCGCGCTGCCCGCCGACGTGGTGGTGGAATCCGTGGGATCGGTCGCCAACACCGAGTGGCTCGACGGCAACGGGCTCGACCTGAGCGACGGCGTGCTCACCGACGAGCACCTGCGCGTCGGCGGCCGTCGCGACGTCGTCGCGGTCGGCGATGTCGCCCGCTTCCCGAACGCCCGCTACGACGGTGTGCCCCGGCGGGTCGAGCACTGGTCCGTGCCGACCGACTCGGCCAGGCACGCGGCGAAGGTGCTGGTCGGTGGCGACGCCCCTCTGCAGCCCTTCGCACCCCTGCCCACCTTCTGGAGCGATCAGCACGACTTCCGGTTGCAGTCCTTCGGGGCGCCCGGTCTGGGGCTCGGCGACGTCCGGGTCCTGGACGGCGACCTCGCGGGGGACGTGCTGGTCGGCTACCACCGCGACGGTCCGCTGGTCGGTGTCGTAGCGCTCGGTGGACCCTCAGCGGCCCGGGCCGCCGCCCGGTACCGCACCGAACTGCTGAAGCAGCCCGCCCTCACCTCGCAAGGAGCCCTCTCGTGACCGGTCTTCGTGGTTACTTCCCTCCCAAGACGGCGACGGGCGCGTCGTCGCTGATCCCCTCCCCGCCCTGGCGCTACTCCGGTGACCTGCTCACCGTCGAGTACCGGACGGATCCCGCTCGCGTGCGCGAACTGCTGCCCGAGCCACTGGAGTTGGCGGAGGAGGATCCAGGGGCCGTCGCCCTGATCTGGGCCGACTGGCAGTCGTGCTCGGCTTCCGGGGAGGAACTGCTGGATCCCGTGCGGGCTCAGTACAAGGAGGCCTTCGCGGTGGTGCGGTGCCGGTTCCGGGGGCGGACGTACTCGCGGTGCGTCTACATCTGGGTGGACAAGGACTTCGCCATCGCGCGGGGGCTGCACCAGGGGTATCCGAAGAAGCTCGGCTCCATCCACCAGACGCGGCCGCATCCCTACGGGCCCGCTCCCCGGATCGAGGCGGGGGCGCGGTTCGGGGCGACCCTGGCGGCCGCGGACCGGCGTCTCGCGCAGGCCGTGGTGACCCTGCGCGAGCCGTCCGGGAGCGGCGGGTTCGTCAACGCGCATCCCATGGCGCATCACCGGTGGCTGCCGTCGATCGAGAAGGGCAAGGGGCTCGCCCTCGATGAGCTGATCGAGTCCGGGGCCGCGTCCTTCGAGGGTGGGCGACCGTGGGTGGGCGATGCGCAGCTGGAGCTGTTCGAGGCGCCGACGGAGGAGCTGGCGCGGCTGGAGGTACGGGAGCCGATCGCGGCGTATTACCGGCAGGTCGGGGTGGTTTGGGACGGGGGGCGGCTGCTGGAGAGTGGTACGTCCGGGGTGGTTGCCGGGTGACATATGTGGGCGGGTGCGGGCCTCGTCGTGGTTGATCGCGCAGTCCCCGCGCCCCTAGGGAAGTGCAATGCCCCTCGTTGAATGGAACTCTTCTCATGCCTGACAACATCACCGTCGCCGGTGTATCCGTCGACACCCGGCACTGGATCGGGGGGCGTCGCGTCGCCTCCGCCGGGACCTTCACCGATCACTCTCCCATCGACGGCACCGCGCTCGGCGAGATCGCCCGGGGCGGGCCCGCCGAAGCCGAAGCCGCTGTCGCCGCCGCCCGGGACGCGTTTCCCGGCTGGGCTGCCACCCCCCGCGCCGAACGCGCCCGCATCCTGCACGCCATCGCCGACGGTGTCGAGAAGCGGATCGAGGAGCTGGCGATCGTCGAGACCACGGACAACGGAGCGCTGTTGCGCTCCCACCGGCGAGGTGTCATGCCCCGCGTCGCCCACAACTTCCGCTTCTTCGCCGACTGGCTGCTGCGCCTCGAGCACGAGGATTTCGAGACGCGCGGGCACACCAACCACGTCAGCTGGGACCCGGCCGGGCCCTGTGTGCTGATCACGCCGTGGAACGCGCCCCTGATGCTGGCCACCTGGAAGGTCGCCCCCGCCCTCGCCGCCGGCGACACCGTCGTCCTCAAACCCGCCGAGTGGTCGCCGCTGACCGCCTCCCTGCTGGCCGACATCGCCGCCGACGCCGGACTGCCGGCCGGTGTCCTCAACGTCGTCCAGGGGTACGGCTCCGAGGTCGGCGACGCGCTCACCTCCCACCCCGACGTGCGCCGCATCAGCTTCACCGGGTCGGTGCCGACGGCCCAGCGGATCGCCGCCTCGGCCGCGGCGAACCTCACGCCCCTGAGTCTCGAACTCGGCGGGAAGTCACCCCTGTTGGTGTTCGCCGACGCCGATCTCGACCTGGCCGTCGACCTCGCCGTGGAGCAGTACGACAACGCCGGGCAGGTCTGCCTGGCGGCGACCCGGCTGCTCGTCGAGGAGCCGGTCGCCGAGGAGTTCACCCGCCGGTTCGTTAAGAAGGCCTCGGCCCTGCGGCAGGGCGACCCGCGTGAGGAGGGCACCGACATCGGGCCCAACATCCACCCGCGCCAGCTGGAGAAGATCGACGGCTTCGTGCAGCGGGCCCTCGCCGCCGGGGCGCGGGCGGTCATCGGCGGGCACCGCAAGGAGGGGCAGTACTACGCGCCGACCCTGCTGACCGATGTCGCCCAGGACTCGGAGATCGTGCAGGAGGAGGTCTTCGGGCCGGTCCTGACCCTCCAGACCTTCGCCGGTGAGGACGAGGCCGTACGGCTCGCCAACGACACCCGGTTCGGGCTGGCCGCCACCGTCGCGACCGGCGACCGGGAGCGGGCGGAGCGGGTGACCGCGCGGCTCGTCGCCGGCACCGTCTGGGTCAACTGCTTCTTCGTGCGCGACCTCCAGGCCCCCTTCGGCGGCTCCCGCCGGTCCGGGGTCGGACGCGAGGGCGGGACCTGGAGCTTCGACTTCTACTGCGACCTGAAGAACACCGTCACCGCCCCGAAGGGATGGGACCAGGACCATGGGTGAGATCGTCGGGGCCGGGCTGCTCGCCCACGTGCCCACCATCGTGCTGCCCGAGGCCGACCGGCTGGAGCTCAACGAGGGCAAGGAGATCACCCTCGTCACCGGGCTGCGGGAGCTGCGCCGGGACGTGTTCGAGCGGGATGCCGCCAACGACTACGACACCGTCGTCGTCCTGGACTCGCACTGGGCGACCACCGTCGAGTTCGTCGTGACCGCGCAAACGCGCCGTGCCGGGCTCTTCACCTCCGAGGAACTGCCGCGCGGCATGTGCAGGATGCCGTACGACTTCCCCGGCGATCCCGAACTCGCCCACAACGTGGCCGCGTTCGCCGACAAGCACGGCACCTGGATCACCCCGATCGACGACGAGTACCTGCCGATCTACTACGCCACCCTCAACCTCTGGAAGTACCTGGGGGAGGGGCTGCCCGACAAGCGGTGGGTCACCATCGGCGTCTGCCAGACCGGCGACATGGAGGACCACCTGCGGCTCGGGCGGGCCCTCGCCGACGGGATCGCCGCGACGCCCGGGCGACGCGTACTGGTCATCGCCTCCGGTGCCCTCTCGCACACCTTCTGGCCGCTGCGCGAGTTGCGCGACCACGAGGCGAGCGACCCGGTGCACATCCGCACCCCCGAAGCCCGTGCGGCCGACCACGAACGCATCACCTGGTTCAAGGAGGGCCGCCACGACAAGGTCCTCGACACCATGGACGAGTTCTGGAAGTTCAAGCCCGAGGCGAAGTTCTTCCACTACCTGATGATGGCCGGCGCCCTCGGTGAGCGGCGCTGCGTCGCCCGGGCCCGCCAGTACGGCGCCTACGAGAACTCCGTCGGCACCGGCCAGGCCCACCTCTGGTTCGACCGCCCGGCCGGCGGCTGGACCGCAGACCACCCCACCGCGCAGGAGTCCGCCCATGCCTGAGTACCGCCGTATCCTCCTCGACGGCGCAGCCGTCCAGGTCACCGTCGACGGTGACGAACTCGTCGCCGGGGACGGCCGCCGGGTGAAGACCGACGACGCACGGCATCTGCCGCCCGTCGTACCGTCCAAGGTCATCGCCGTTCACCTCAACCACCGCAGCCGGGTGGACGAGTTCGCTATCGGGCTTCCCGGCACCCCGACCTACTTCCACAAGCCGACCTCCGCCCTCAATGCCCACCAGGGCGCGATCGTCCGCCCCGAGGGCTGCAAGTGGCTCAACTACGAGGGCGAGGTGGCCATCGTCATCGGGAAGACCGCGCGGAACATCTCGCCGGCCGACGCGGGGGAGTACATCGCCGGGTACACCGTCGCCAACGACTACGGGCTGCACGACTTCCGCGACACCGACGCCGGGTCGATGCTCCGGGTGAAGGGCTCCGACACCCTCTGCCCACTCGGCCCCGGCCTGGTCACCGACTGGGACTTCCACGGCAAGCGGCTGCGGACGTACGTCAACGGGGAGGTGGTGCAGGACGGCTCGACCGACGAGATGACCTGGGACATGCACTACCTCGTCGCCGACATCGCCCGCACCATCACGCTGTACCCCGGGGACGTCCTGCTGTCCGGCACGCCGGCCAACTCGCGGCCCGTCCAGCCGGGAGACGTGGTGGAGGTGGAGGTCGAGGGACTGGGAAGGCTCACCAACCACATCGTCACCGGGCCGACCGCCATCCGCACGGACGTGGGCGCCCAGCCCACCGAGTCGGAGGAGGTGCTGTCGACCGCACTCGGCGGCGACTGGGAGTTCCGCGGCATCCGGCCGCCGCGCCGCTGATGACGTGGCGTCCGGCCGCCGCGTCGCGGAGCGGGGCTCCCCGGGTAGGGTCACGGGCATGACCGAGCCCGCCGGGCGCCGCCCCCGAAAACGCGTGAACTACGGCACGGGCCGTGAGGCCCTGCTGGAGGCCGCCGTGCGGGTCGTGGCCCGGGGCGGGTTGCGCAGGCTCACCTACCGGGCCGTCGCGGAGGAGGCCGGCGTCACCCACGGACTGGTGGTGCACCACTTCGGTTCCCGCGACGCCCTGATCGAGGAGGCCGTGGCCCACGCCATCCGCTCCTCGCTCAACAGCAGCGCCCTCGAACCCGGGACCGGCAAGGCCGACGACTTCTCGGTGGGGCTGACGGACATGGTGGAGGCCGGGCCGGACCTCCAGGCGTTCCAGTACGAACTGCTCCTGGAAGCCCGCCGGCGCCCCGAGCTCCTGGCCCACCTGCGGTCGCTGTACGACGAGTACTTCGACGCGACCCGGCGCGAGCTCACCCAGATGCTGCCCGGCCCGATCGGGGAGGGCCTGTCCCGGATGGTGTTCGCCACGCTGGAGGGGCTCGTCCTGCACCAGCTGGTCTTCGGTGAGCGCGAGGTCATCGACGAGGCCCTGGACGAGCTGCGCTCGGTGCTGCGGCTGCTCGCCGAGCGGCGCGACGACAAGGCCTGACCCACTCAGCCCTCCCGCCGTCACGGCTCCGTCCTCCCGCCGTCACGGCCTCAGCCCTCCGCCTGCACGGCCTCAGCCCTCCGCCTGCACGGCCTCAGCCCTCCGCCTGCACGGCCTCAGGGCTCCCGCCGTGACGGCCTCAGGCTCCCTTCGTCCCGTGCCCCGGCCCTCCGTCCCGCGGCGCCGGAATTCCTCGCCCCTCACCCCTTGCCAAACGGATAGTTCCGCCTCACGATGAGGCAACTCGTTTGGCCTGAAACGATCCTTCCTCCCCTCTGGCAGGTGATCCGAGTGGACAGTCAGACGGTCTCCCGGCACGCGGCGAAACCGGACGCGCCCACCGCAGGCACGCTCAAGCCCAACGCCCTCGGCGTCCTGGGCATCCTCTTCTTCGTCCTGTCCGCCCAGGCCCCGCTGACCGGCATCGCCGGCGCGGCCCCCATCGCCGTGGCCCTCGGCAACGGCCCCGGCGTGCCCGCCGCCTACCTGGTGGCGGGCCTGGTGATCCTGCTGTTCTCGGTGGGCTTCGTCGCCATGGGCCGCCACGTGGTGGACGCGGGCGCCTTCTACATGTACATCGGCAAGGGCCTGGGCCGTACCACCGGCACCGGCAGCGCGGGCCTCGCGCTCTTCGCCTACTGCACCATCCAAGCCGCGATGTACGGCCTCTACGGCGCCATCGTGAGCGGCCTGGTCGCGACCCACACCGGCCTCGACCTGCCGTGGTGGGTCTGGACGCTGGCCACCATGGCCGCCGTCCAGGCGCTCGGGGCGGCCGGTGTCGAGATGGGTGCCAAGGTCCTCGCCGTGTTCGTCCTCGCGGAGTTCAGCATCCTGTCGGTCTTCGCCCTGGTCACCCTCTTCAAGGGCGGCGGCCCCGAGGGGCTCGGCCTCGCCGACAGCTTCTCCCCGTCCGCGGCCCTGGACGGCGCCCCGGGCGTGGCCGTGATGTTCGCCGTGGCCTCCATGTTCGGCTTCGAGGCCACCGCCATCTACGGCGAGGAGGCCCGCGAGCCCAGGAAGACCGTGCCGCGGGCCACGTACCTCGCGGTCGCCGTGGTCACCGGCTTCTTCGCCCTCGTCTCCTGGATGCTCATCTCCTCCTACGGCGCCTCCCGGGCCACCGCGGCCGCGGGCAAGGCCCTGGAGGGCGGCGACGGCGCCGGGTTCGTCTTCGCGCCCATCGCGGCCGACTTCGGCGGCTGGGTGGGCGACGTGCTGCCCGTCCTGCTCGCCACGTCCCTCTTCGCCGGCATCCTCACCTTCCACAACTCGGCCAACCGCTACCTGTTCTCCCTCGGCCGTGACCGGCTGCTGCCGCCGCGGCTGTGCCGGCTCAACCGCCGTCACGCCCCCTGGACGGCAGGGTGCGTCCAGACGGTCCTGGCCGTCCTGCTGGTGGTGCCCTTCGCGCTGGCCGGCAAGGACCCGGTGCTGACGCTGTTCTCCTGGTTCAGCGGGGTCGCCGTCCTGGCGATGATGCTGCTGTACCTGCTGACCTCGGTGTCCGTCGTCGTCTTCTTCCGCCGGGCCCGTCTCGACACCCGCCCGTGGAACACCCTGATCGCACCCGCCCTGGGCGCGCTCGGCATCGCGGGCTCGATCTGGCTCATCCTGGCCAACTTCACCACCCTGATCGGCGGCGAACGCGCCACCGCCCTGTGGCTCACCCTCTCCGTCCCGGTCGTCATGGCGCTGGGCCTAGTCGCCGCAAGGGTGCGGGGCAGGGCCGCCGACGGCTGACCGCGAGCACGGTCGTCCGCGGACAACCCCGCCCATGTCGCGGCCGCCCACGGACAGCCCCGCCCATGTCGTTTGAGACCAAAGGAGAATCTTCATGCCGGCCGTCCCCCACGAGGAGTGGCTGCGCCGCGCCAAGGCGTTCCAGCTCTCCGGTGCCCATCACATCGACGGCGCCGAGGAGGCCGGGGCAGGGGCGACGTTCCCGGTCGTGTCCCCGCGTGACGGCCGGGTCCTCGCCGAGGTCGCGGACGGCGGGGCCGCCGAGGTCGACGCGGCCGTCGCCGCCGCCCGGCGCGCCTTCGACACCGGCCCGTGGCCGCGCCTGGCACCCGCCGAGCGCGGCCGGGCCCTGCTCCGCCTCGCCGACCTGCTGGAGGAACGGCGCGAGGAACTCGCCCTCACGGTCACCCTGGAGATGGGCAAACCGATCTCGGACGCGTACGGCATCGAACTGCGCGCCGTCATCGCCACCTTCCGCTGGTACGGCCAGCTCGCGGACAAACTCACCGACGAGTCCCCGCACACCGCCCCGGACGCCCTCGCCCTGGTCACCAGGGAACCCGCCGGGGTGGTGGGGGCGGTGGTCCCCTGGAACTTCCCGCTGACCCTGGCCGGCTGGAAGATCGCCCCGGCCCTCGCGGCCGGCTGCACGGTCGTCCTCAAGCCCTCGGAGAACTCCCCGCTCTCCGCCCTGCTCCTCGGGCGTCTCGCCACCGAGGCCGGCATCCCACCCGGTGTCCTCAACGTGGTCACCGGCGACGGCCCCACGGCCGGCCGCGCCCTCGGCCTCCACCCGGACGTCGACGTCCTGGCGTTCACCGGCTCCACCGCAGTCGGCCGCCACTTCCTGCGCTACGCCGCCGACTCCAACCTCAAGCGCGTCTGGCTGGAACTCGGCGGCAAGTCGCCCAACATCGTCCTGCCCGACGCACCCGACCTGGAACAGGCCGCCGCCACCGCCGCCTGGGGCATCTTCTTCAACCAGGGCGAGATGTGCACCGCCCCCTCCCGGCTCCTCGTGCACACCTCGATCGCCGAGCGGGTCACCGAAGCCGTGGTCCGGCGGGCCCGTGCCCTGAGGGTGGGCGACCCGCTCGACCCGGAGACGGAGATGGGAGCCCTCGTCGGCCGGGCGCACCTGGACCGCGTACGCGACCACATCCGCCACGGTGTCGAAGAGGGCGCCCGGCTGCGCACCGGCGGCGACCGCCTCCTCGCCGAGACCGGCGGGACGTACCTGGAGCCGACCGTCTTCGACCGGGTGGACCCGGATTCGCGCCTGGCGCGGGAGGAGATCTTCGGACCCGTCCTGTCCGTGCTCGCCTTCGACGACCTCGACGAGGCGGTCCGGCTGGCCAACGCCACCGAGTACGGCCTCGCCGCCGGCCTGTGGACCTCCGACCTGTCCACCGCCCACCGGGTCTCGCGCGCCCTCAAGGCCGGAACGGTCTGGGTCAACTGCTACGAGGAGGGCGACCTGACCGTGCCCTTCGGGGGGATGAAGCAGTCGGGCAACGGCCGCGACAAGTCCGCCCACGCGCTGGAGAAGTACACCGAGCTCAAGACCACCTGGATCCAGCTGTGACCCGGCCCCTGATAGCGATCCCCGCCCGCTTCTCGGCCACGACCTCCGCGCTCCGGTACGCCGCCGAGGTCAACGCCCGCGCCCTGGTCGAGGCCGTGTGGCGGGCAGGCGGCGAACCGGCGAGCATCCACCCGGCGGACAGCGGCACCGCCGCACGGCTCGCCCGCTTCGACGGCGTCCTGCTCCCCGGCGGCGGCGACCTCGCCCCCTCCCGCTACGGCGCCACCGACACCCACGACACCGTCTACGACGTGGACACCCTCCAGGACACCTTCGACCTCGACGTAGCCCGGCACGCCCTGGAGTCGGGGATGCCGCTGCTCGCGGTCTGCCGAGGCCTCCAGGTCGTCAACGTCGCCCTCGGCGGCACCTTGGAGCAGGACATGGGCGGCCCCGAGTGCGAACACCGGCACCTCGTGCACCCCGTGACCCTGGAACCCGGCTCGCTCGTCGCCCGGGCCGCCGACGCCGAGAAGGTGGACGCGTCCTGCTACCACCACCAGCGCGTCGACCGCCCTGGCGTGGGCCTGCGCGTCACGGCCCGGGCGGCCGACGGCACCGTCGAGGCCCTCGAACTCCCCGGCTCCAACGGCTGGTTCACGGCCGTCCAGTGGCACCCGGAGGACACCGCCCACGAAAACCCCGCCCAGCAGGGACTGTTCGACGCGCTCGTGCGGGCCGCGACCCGGTGAGGCCGCGGCGGGAGCCAGGGGGCTTCTGTTTGATCTCCGCAGGAGAAGGAGCGGCGTTCGGTGCGTGCGTGCCGGGCGTCGCGACGCTGCGGAGATCCATCAGAAGCCCCCTAGGCGCGGGGCCGCCGCCCGCTGCGCCGCGGGGCGGGCTCGGCGCCGCCCAGCAGGGACTGCCGCCGCTCCTCGCCGTGCTCCTCCACCTGGAGCACCACGCTCCGCAGCCCTTCGGCGAGGCTGCGGCACTCGGCGTCGCTGAGCCCGGCGGTGACGAAGGCCTCCTCCTCGTTGAAGGCCGGGAACACCCGCGTCATGAACTCCTCGCCCTCGGCGGTGAGGCTCAGCAGCACCAGGCGCCCGTCGCTGGGATGACCCTCCCGCCGCAGCAGACCGCGGGACTCCAGCGTGCGCACCACACCCGTGAGCGTGCCCTTGGAGATCCCCGCCTCCTCGGCCACGTGCCGGGTCTCCGACTCGCCCCACACCCAGACCACCCACAACACCACGAAGGCCGTCCACGTCAGGTCGGAACCGCGCAGCACCGAGTTCTCCAGGTGCTGCCGCACGGCGGACGCGGCCCGGTAGATGTTCGCCACCGCCGCCATCTGCTCCCGGCGGATCGGAATGCCGCCCAGCTTCGCCGCGGCGAGCTTCTCGGCTTCGGTGATGGATCGGTGCCCCGGCACGGGCGGCTCCTTCGTCTGGTCGCGACTGGCCTTCGTCCGGTCGCGACGCGTCACACACGGGCGGCTCGACCCGCCGCCCGATCGTTCGGATTCAAATTGTACGAGCCGAAAGGAAAACCCCGTCATGCCCAGCCCTCCCCGCATGCTCCTCGTCCTCAGCGAGAACTGGACCCTCACCGGCGGCCGGGCCGATCTGCCCGCCGCCGTCCGCTGGGCCCGCGAGGCCGAGGACGCCGGCTTCGACGCGGTCATGGTCAGCGAGCACATCGTCCTCGGCCCCGACGCCGCGGCCGCCGGCATCATGGGCAACCCCCGCGACTACGCCCTCCCGGGCAACCAGGACCCGTACACCCCCTGGCCGAGCTCCCTGCTGCTGCTCGGAGCCATCGCCTCCGTCACCTCCCGGCTGCGCCTGGCCGCCGCGGCCGTCCTCGCCCCGCTGCGTCACCCCCTGCTGCTCGCCCGCGAACTCGGCACCCTCGACCTGATCAGCGAGGGCCGGCTCGTCGTACAGCCCACGGTGAGCTGGAGCAAGGACGAGTACGACGCCCTCGGCGTGCCCTTCACCCGGCGCGGGCGGCTCCTCGACGAGCACCTGGAGATCTGGGCGAAAGCCTGGGGGCCGTCCCCGGTCTCCCACGACGGGCCGCACTACCCCTTCCGGGACGTGTACTTCGAACCCAAGGCCCACCGCCCCGACGGCCCCCGGCTCTGGTTCGGCGGCCAGCGCCTGCACGGCCCGGTCCTGCGCCGCCTCGTCGCCCACGGCCACGGCTTCCACCCGCTCGGCCGGCCCACGCCCGAGGACCTGCGAGGGCTCAAGGAGGCGATGTCCGCGGCCGGGCGGGACGTCGCCGACCTGGAGATGATCGGCGGTACGCAGGCCGTCTTCCCCGACGACCGCTCACCGGCGGACCTCGGCGCGGCGCTGTCCGTGATCCCGGAACAGGTGGAGCAGGGCTTCACCACGTTCTGTGTCAAGCCGAACCAGTTCATCGACGACCCCGACGGTGTGGGGGAGTTCTGCCGTGAGGTCGTGCGGCGCGTCGAGGCGTTGACGTCCTGACGCGCCGGCCGGGTCGCCGGATGCGGTGCGAGCCGTGCCGTGTCCGGGCTCGGGCCGCCTCCCGGACGCCCGGATCACCGCTCGACGAACCGCGCGAGGTGATCCGGGTCGGGCCGCAACAGCCCGTCGCGCACCGCGAGCGCGGTGGCCTCGGCCCGCGAGGCGCAGCCGGTCTTGCGCAGCAGGTGCTCGACATGGCTGTGCACGGTCCGGGGGGACAGGAACAGGGCCTGCGCGATCGCCTGGTTCGTCTGCCCCGTGGCCGCCCGCGTGAGCACCTCCAGCTCCCGGGGGCTCAGCCCGTACGGCAGTTCCGTGGGCGTCTCGCGCACCAGCACCGCGTCCGCGGCAAGGCCGGGTCCGGCGGGGTGCCGGTGCAGCACGACCCGCCGCCAGACTCCGCCGGCCGGCCACAACAGCCTCAGCCGCTGCCCGCCGGCGCCGGCGAAGGCGCTGAGCAGCGCACCGAACCCGTCTTCCTCCCGCAGCACCCGGGGCCGGTCGCGGCCGGGCAGGTCGAGGACGCGGCCGTCGCCGGTGACCAGGCACGCCGCGTCCTCTCCCGCCAGGCCGTGCAGGTCGCCGGCGTGCGTCAGAGGGTCGGCGAAGGCCGCCAGGGCGGGGATCACGGAGGCGAGCAGCCGCCGCGCGTCGGTGTCGTAGGCGTCCGCGCTCTCGGTGGACAGGTGCACCAGACCCACCAGCCGGCCCCGCTGCCGCAGCGCACCCGTGACACCGTCCCGGAAACCGGCCGGGCGGACCCGCTCGGCGTAGAACCAGCCGTGCCGGAAACGGAGCCCGGCGTCCTCGGCGTCCTCCGCGTCTTCCGAGATGGACGGCGGCAGCTCCCGCCGTACGACGTTGCGGTACCACGGGGTGGCGACGAACTCCCCGGCCATGGCCTGCGAGGCCTCGGCCGTGTAGCCGATGCTCGCGATCTGCACGTGGGAGCCGGTCAGCGGGTCGATCGTGAGCAGGGTCGCCGCGTCCAGGGGCAGCGCCCGGGCGAGTTCGCGCAGCGCCTGAGCGGAGGCCGAGGTCGTGTCGCGCTCGCGGGTGAGCATGCCGATGCGGGCGGCTGCCGCGATCTGGTGGTGGCGGGTCATGGCGAGCCTCCGGGCGGCTCGGACAGCAATGTCGTTTGGGGCCTAACGATAGGGCTCGCGTCCGTGTCCGGCAAGGTGCTCACCGGAGTCCTCCCATCCCGCAGTCGGTATTTGTACGGATGGTGCGGCGGGCCCGGCGGGTCTTTCCTGTTCGGCACAGCCGGACGCCCCAGTCGGGCCCGCCCCTCGGAGAGTCCCCGCCATGACCCCACCCTCGTACACCGCCTCGCGCAGACACTTCCTCGCCCTGTCCGCCGCCACCGCCCTGACGGCCGCCGGATGCTCGGCACCGGAGAACACGGCCGCCTCGGCCAAGCCCTCACCCTCCGCCGGCACCCGCCTGACGAAGATCGGCCTCGACTACCCCTTCACCCAGCTCCCGCTCTACTCCACGCTGGTGAAACTCTCCACCGCACAGGCGAAGCGGCACGGCATCTCAGTGCTGACGACGAGCGACAACGCCAGTGCCGACACCCAGGCCACCAACCTCAACACCTGGGTCGCCCGCGAGGTCCCGGCGATCGTGTCCTTTCCCATGGTGTTCGAGGCAGCCGAACCCATCGCCGAGGCGGCCCTCGACGCCGGACTGATCTGGGTGACCTACGGCGGCTCCCTGCAACACCAGAGCGCCGACATCCGGTTCAGCTTCCGCGAGGGCGGCACCCTGCTCGGCGCGGCGGCCGCGAAGTGGGCCCAGGAGCACCTCGGCGGCAAGGGCAAGATCGCCTTCCTCACGGACGACACCATCGAGCTGGGCCGCGAACGCACCAAGGGCATGATCGACGCGTTCACCAAGGCGGCACCCGGTGTCGACGTGGTGGCGCGGGAGCAGTCCATCGACCCGGACACGGGCCTGTCCAAGACGAAGGCGATCCTCGCCAAGCACCCCGACCTCAACCTCGTCCTCGGCGTCACCGACGCCGCCGCGTACGGCGGGTTCAAGGCCCTCCAGCAGGCGGGCCGGGACAAGGACGACGCCAGGACCTTCGTCGGCGGCCAGGACGGCGCCGTCCCCTCCCTCCTCGCCGTCAAGCAGGGCACGTTCTACCGGGCCTCCGCCGCCCTCGCCCCGAAGGACATCGCGGCCGCCGTCGTCGACGTGCCGCGCGCGGTCGCCGCCGGGAAGGCCACCCCGAGCGCCCAGGTGCCGATCACGCTCGTCCAGCGCGCCGACACCGCCCGGATCGACGCCCTGCTCGCCCAGAACTCCTAGGGCGGGCGTCATGACGACCACGAACCTCCTCATCAGCGGCCTGACGAAGTCCTTCGGCGGCGTCCGGGCCCTCGACGGTGTCGACCTCACCGTCCCCGCCGGCCAGGTGCACGCCCTGCTCGGACACAACGGCGCCGGCAAGTCCACCCTCATCAAGTGCCTGGGCGGCGCCTACCCGCCCGACGCCGGCACCATCGAGGTCTGCGGGACGTCGTACACCCGGCTCACCCCCCGCGAGTCCATCGCGTCCGGCGTGGCGATCATCTTCCAGACGCTCAGCGTGGTCGACGCTCTCACCGTGGCGGAGAACATCTTCCTCGGCCAGGAGTGGACCCGGCACGGCCGCATCGACCGGCGCGCCCAGGAGGAGGTCGCCGCCGGGCTGCTGGAGCGCGTGGCCGCGAAGTGCTCCCCACGCGACCGGGTGGGTGATCTGCCCATGGGACAGCGCCAGTTGGTGGAGATCGCCAAGGCCCTCAGCCGCAGCGCCGCCGTCCTGGTGCTCGACGAACCGACGGCCGCCTTGTCCGGCGCCGAGACCGATGCCCTCGCGGAACGCGTCGAGGACCTGCGCACCCAGGGACTCGCCATCGTCTACGTCACCCACCTCCTGGGGGAGGTCGAACGGCTCGCGGACGCCGTGACCGTGCTGCGGGACGGCCGGGTGGCCCACCACGCGACGGTGGCGGGGCGGACGCGGCGCGAGCTGGTGGAGGCGATCGCGGGGAGCCCGGCAGAGGCCGTACGGAAGGCGCGTCGTCGATCTCCCACCCCACCCCGTCTCGTCGTCGAAGCGCTGCACGGACCCGGCTTCGGGCCCGTCGACCTCACCGTCGCCGCGGGCGAACGCGTCGGTCTGTTCGGGCTCATCGGCTCGGGCCGCACGCGCCTCCTGGAGACCCTCTACGGCAGGCGCCGCGCCACCGCCGGGACGATCCGCGTCGGCGACCGCGCCGTCACCCCCGTCCGTCCGGCCGACGCGCTCGCCGCCGGGATCGCGCTCGTCCCCGCCGACCGGCGGGCCCAGGGCCTGTTCCCCTCGATGACCGCGCAGGACAACGCACTGCTGCCCTCCGTCAAGCCCCTGTCCCGCCACGGGCTGCGGGCGTTGCGCTCCGAGCGGCGGGTGTTCGGCGCACTGGCCGACGCGGTCGGGCTGCGACCGGTCCGGCCCGGGCTGCCGGCGGGCGCGTTCTCCGGCGGCAACCAGCAAAAGCTCGTCCTCGGCCGGTGGATCAACGAGGCCCGGCACGTGGACGTGCTGCTGCTGGACGAGCCGACCCAAGGCGTCGACGTGGGGGCCCGGCAGGAGATCTACCGGGTCGTGTCCACCCTGGCCGAAGAAGGCGGCACCGCCGTGCTGTTCGCCTCCGGCGACCCCGAGGAGATCGTGGCGCTGGCCGACCGCTGCCTGATCGTCGCGCGGGGACGGGTCGTCGGCGAACTCTCCGGAGCCGAACTCACCGAACAGGCCCTGCTGTCGGCCGTTCACGACCCCCTGTCGGCCGTTCACGACCCCCTGTCGGCCGTTCACGACCCCCTGTCAGCTGTTCACGACCCCCTAACGGCCGTTCACGGCCCCCGGACCGCCGAAGGAGCAGCATGACCACCGCCGACCCGGCCCTCCCGAGGCGGCCCCGCCCGATCACCGCGGGCGGGCTCGCCGCAGTACGCCGCAACCCGCTCCTCGTCGTGCTCGTCGCGATGGTGCTGGTCTTCCAGCTGACCACGGGCAGCTTCCTCGACCCGGCCAACCTCAGCGGCATCGCCACCGACGCCGCGACCCTCGCCATCGTCGCCGTCCCGCTGGCCCTGCTCGTCATCAGCGGCTACCTCGACCTGTCGGTCGGCTCCACGCTCGCCCTCGGCGGGCTGGTCGGGGGCTGGCTGGCGGGGCAGCACCACCAGTCGCCCGCCGTCGCCCTGCTCGGGGCGCTCGCGGCCGGGGCACTGGTCGGCGCGGTGAACGGCGTCCTGTGCTGTTATTTCGGCCTGTCCGCGTTCATCGTCACCCTCGGCATGCTGACCGCCGTACGCGGCCTGGCGCAGCAACTGTTCCCGCTGCCGCTGAGCGGCTTCGGCTCCGGCTTCGCCTGGATCGGCGGGGCCCGCGTCGCCGGGATCGCCGCGCCGGTCGTCATCGCGGCGCTCGTGCTGGCCGCGGGTGCCCTGTTCCTCGCCATCACCCCGGCCGGCCGGCACGTCTTCGCCATCGGCGTCAACCGTGAGGCCGCCCACCTCTCCGGTATCCACATTCGCCGCACCCCGTTCGCGCTGTTCGTCGCCACCGGTGTGGCCGCCGCCCTGGCCGGGGCCATCAAGGCGTCGGTGCTCGACAGCGCGGTGGCCGGCACCTCCGGCGCCGGGTTCGAACTGACCGTGCTCACCGCGGTGCTGCTCGGCGGCGTCGCCCTCACCGGCGGCTCCGGCTCCGTCCTCGGCGTCCTGCTCGGCGTGCTCTTCCTCGGCGGCCTGCAGAACGGCCTGACCCTGCTCGACGTGCCGACGTTCTGGCAGCAGATGGCCCAGGGCACCGCGCTGGTGGCCGGCGCGGCCCTGGCGTACTTCGCGCCCCGCAGCGGGCGCTGACCCACCCTCCCCCTGAAATGAGGTCATCCGTGAGCGACACCGCTCCCACCCTCGTCCTGACCGGCGGTCAGGTCCTCACCGTCGACGCCGGGTTCTCCGTCGCCGAGGGCGTGGCCGTGTGCGGCCGGGACATCCTGGCCGTCGGCGGCGACGCGGAGATGCGCGCCCTGGCCGGGCCCGGCACCCGGATCGTCGAACTGGACGGCCGCACCGTGCTGCCCGGCATCAACGACTCGCATCTGCACGGGGCCGCGTACGGCATGACGAAACCGCCGTTCGCCCTCGACGTGGGCCACCCGTCGGTCGGTTCCATCGCCGACATCGCGGCGGTCGTCGGCCGGGCGGCACACGAGACCCCGGAGGGCGACTGGATCATCGGCCTGGGCTGGGACCCCGGCTACCTCGCCGAGTGCGTCGCCGACCCGGGCCGCTTCCCGCACCGGCGGGACCTCGACGTGGTGGCCCCCCGCCACCCGGTCTGCCTGACCGACTTCTCCTCGCACATGGTGTGGGTCAACTCCGAAGCTCTGCGGCGCTGCGGCGTCGACGCTCAGACCCCGGCCCCGCCCGGCGGTGTCATCGACCACGACCCCGACGGCCGGCCCACCGGCATCCTGCGCGAGTCCGCCGGGCGGCTCGTCCAGGCCGAACTGCCCGCCCCGACCCCGGCCCAGCGCCGCCGAGCCATCCAGGGCGTGATCCGCGAACTGCACTCCCGCGGCATCACCAGCTACACCGAGCCCGGCCTTGGCCCCGGCGGCGCCGACTCCCTCTTCGGCGGCCTGAGCACCGACAACTGGAACGCCTACGCAGACCTCGCCGCGAGCGGCGAACTCAGGGCCCGCGTCAGCGTCCTGCTCCTGCCCGCCCCCATGGGCGGCTCCGCCGCCGACGTCCGCCAGGGGCTGGCCGAACTGCGCCGCCCCGAGTCTGCCGACCCCCGCCTCCTGCGGGCCATCGGCGTCAAGATCTTCGCCGACGGCGTCCCGCCGAACCGCACGGCGTGGATGAGCGAGCCGTACCCGGACGGTGGTCACGGCGCCCTGTGCGTGCACGGCGACACGCCCGCACTCCAGGTGCACGAACTGCGCGAGATGATCCGGCTCGGGCACGAGGCCGGCTTCCAGCTCGGCGTGCACGTCACCGGGGACCGGGCCATCGACCTCGTGGTGGACGCCTTCGTCGCCGCGAACACGGCCGCACCCCGCCCCGACGCCCGCCACTACGTCATCCACGGCGACTTCATCAGCCCGGACAGCCTGGCCGAGCTCGCCGCGCACGGCTACGGCGTCAACATGAACCCCGCCATCAAGTGGACCATCTCCGACCTGATGGACGAGCTCGTCGGCCCCGAACGCTCCGCCTACCAGTGGCCGGTGCGCTCCGCGCTGGACGCCGGCGTGAAGGTCTGCGCGAGCTCCGACGCCCCCATCACCGAGCCCGACTGGCGCCAGGGCGTGGCCGCCATGATGCTGCGCGAGTCCAAGGCCAGCGGCCGTACCAGCGGTCCCGAGCAGTGCGTCCCGCTCGCCGACGCCCTGCGCGCCTACACCTCCACCGCCGCCTGGCAGGACTTCGCCGACGACTGGAAGGGCACCCTCGAAGCGGGCCGGGCCGCCGACCTGTGCGTCCTGGACCGGCCGCTGCTGGACCTCGACCCGCACGAGATCACTCAGGCGCAGGTGGATCTCACCGTGTTCGACGGGCAGGTGGTCTTCGAGCGGTGAGAAGCCCCGCGGGTGCAAGCCGTGAGACCACTCAGGTTCCAGCGGGGACACCCGCCCGGGCCGCCCGCACCGCCGTGCGCCGCGCCCCCCACCGCCGGGTGCGGTGCCGTCCGGCCACCCGGCACACCGCGTAGACGCTGAACGAGATCGTGGTGACGTAGGGGCTGATGGGGATGCTGCTGCCCAGGGCGAGCAGGATGCCGCCCTCGATGGAGACCACGGCGAACACCACGCTCAGCACGGGCAGCAGCACCGGCGACGCGGTGACACGGGCGGCCGCCGCGGCCGGGGTGACGACCAGGGACAGCACCAGCAGCGCGCCGACGATCTGCACCGACAGGGCGACAGCGAGCCCGAGCACCAGCATGAACGCGAAGGACAGCGCACGCACCGGCACCCCGCGGGCCTCCGCCACGTCCGGATCCGTGCTGGCGAAGGCCAGCGGACGCCACATGACCGCCAAGGCCACCAGCACCAGGACGGACGTGCCCAGCAGCCACGACATCTGCGGGGTGTCCACGGCGACGATCTGCCCGGTGAGCAGCCCGAACTTGTTGGCCGCCCGGCCCTTGTACAGGGCGAGGAAGAGCACGCCGAGCCCCAGGCCGAACGGCATGATGATGCCTATCACCGAGTTGCGGTCCCGGGCCCGGGATCCCAGGATGCCGATGGCACCGGCGGCCAGGAGCGAACCGGCGATCGAGCCGACCACGATGTTCGCGTCGAGCAGCAGGGCCGCCGAAGCGCCCGCGAACGACAGCTCACTGATGCCGTGCACCGCGAACGGCAGATCCCGCATCAGGACGAACACCCCGGCGAGCCCGCCCACCAGGCCCAGTGCCACGCCGGCGACGAGGGAGTTGCGGACCAGGGCGAGCAGTTCGCCGTAGTCGGTGAAGTCGAAGATCTGGTGCCAGATCCCGTCGGCGAGTGTCATGCGCGCACTCCGTCCGTCTCGTGGGCCTGCTCGGGGTGGTGCGGCGGGCCGGCCGTCTCGTCGGGAGCCCCCGCGACCACCACCCGGCCCCGGACGCGGAGCACGTCGACCTGCGTGCCGTAGAGGCGGGACAGCGACTCCGACGTCAGCACCTCGTCCGGCGTCCCGGCCTGGTGGCCGCCGGGGGCCAGGTACAGCACCCGGTCGGCCATGCCCAGAACCGGGTTGATCTCGTGCGTCACGAACACCACGGCCGTGCCGTGGGAGCGGCGCCGGGCGTCGATCAGCTCGGTGACGGCCCGCTGGTGGTGCAGGTCGAGCGACAGCAGCGGCTCGTCGCACAGCAGGAGACGGGGGTCGGTCGCCAGGGCCTGCCCGATGCGCACGCGCTGCCGTTCGCCGCCGGAGAGCATCCCGAGCGGGACGTCGGCGTAGGCCGATGCGCCCACCGACTCGAGGATGTCGTCCACCCTGCGGCGGATGCCGCCGGTGCGCAGCCGCGGCCCGAAGCGGTGGCCGTCGATGCCGAACCGGACGAGGTCCCGGGCGCGCAGCATGGCCTGCGCGGACAGCGCCGCCTGCTGCGGGACGTAGCCGATGTGCCGGGCGGCCTCGCGCGCCGGCCGGCCGAGGACGGTCAGCGTGCCGGCGGACAGCGGCCGGCGGCCCAGCAGCGCCCGGACGAAACTGGTCTTGCCCGCGCCGTTGGGGCCCAGCACGGCCAGGAACTCCCCGGGCCGCACGTCGAGATCGAGGCCGCTCCACACCTCGCGGTCGCCGTACGACAGGGCGGCCGCGCGCAGGGCGATGACCGGCGTGCCGTCCTGTCGGGGTATCGGGGTCACTTGGCGAGCGCGCTCGCGAGCGCGTCGAGGTTGGAGGTCATCCAGCTGAGATAGTTCTCGCCCTTGGGCAGGGTCTCGGTCACGGGCACGACGGGGATGCCGGCCGCTTTGGCCGCCGCCTCGGCCTTCTCGGTCTGGGGACCGGAGGTCTGCTCGTTGTAGACGAGGGCCTTCACCTTCTTGCCGGTGAACAGCGCGAGGCTCTGCTGGAGGACGCGCGGGGAGACGTCGTCGCCCTCTTCTATCGCCTCGCTGAACTGCGCGGGCGTACGGTTCACCAGGCCGCTCGCCTCGGTCATGTACAGCGGCACCGGCTCGGTGATGGCGATGCCCTCACCGCCGTGCGCCTTCTTGATCTGCGCCTCCTCGGCCTCCAGCGGCGCGAGCTTCGCCTTGAAGGCGGCGGCGTTCTTCGAGAAGGCGGTGGCGCCGCCCGGGTCGGCCTTCGCGAGGGCGGCGGAGATCCGGTCGGCGACCTTGGCGACGGTGGGGAAGTCGTACCAGACGTGCTCGTTGAGTTCGCCGCCCTCGGGCGCGGTCCTGCCGGACACGTCGACCGCGTTGATCACCTCGACGGAGTCGTTGTGCCCGCCCTTGAGCATGTGGTCGACGAAGTCGTCGTAGCCGCCGCCGTTTTCGACGACGACCTTCGCCTTGGACAGGGCCAGCTGGTTCTGGGGGTCGGCCTCGTAGGAGTGCGGGTCCTGGTCGGGGTCGCTGATGACCGATGTGACGTCGACCCGGTCGCCGCCTATGCGCTGGGCGATGTCGCCCCAGACGTTCGTGGAGGCGACCACGGCCACGCGGGCCGGTGTGCTCTTGCCGCCGCCGGAGCCCGACCCGGAGTCCGACGAGCTGCCGCAGCCCGCGAGCAGGGCCAGTGACGCGCTGGTCAGCAGCGCGATGCGGCGGGACGTGGACAGGGGCATGGCTCCTCCAGGACGGGCTTGCACGAGGGTCATCGGCAGACGTCACGCTAGATGGCAATGAATGTCAGAAGCGGCTTACGGCCGAAGTCATGTGAAAACCATTGCCAACTGTTGGGGATTCTCTGGACTGTCTATCCAAGCGTTGGACTTCTGGTCTAAAGTGATGAGGGTGAGAGGAGGCGGACATGGGCGACGCTCTGAACGTTGAGCGGGACGCGATCCTCGCCGCGCTCAAGCCGGTCGTGGACGGGATCGCCGCGACCTTCGGGCCGGTCTGCGACGTCGTGCTGCACGACTACCGGAACCCGAAGCACTCGGTGGTCGCGGTGGCCGGAGCGGTGACCGGGCGCACGGTCGGCGGCGCGATGAGCGAGATCGGCATGCGCGTCCTCGCCGGCGGCGACGAGGCGTCCGACGAACTGAACTACGTCACCCGCACCCGCGACGGCACGCTCGTGAAGTCCTCCACCATGGTGCTGCGGGACTCCACGGGAGCCGTGTTCGGCGCCCTCTGCGTCAACGTGGACGTCGGCGCGGTCACCCAGGTCCACGACCTGCTCGGCGCGCTCGCCGGAGTCGGTGCCGCCGCTCACGCGGAGCTCCCGACGACCACCTTCGGCAACGACATCGACTCCGTGGTCGACGCCCTCGTCGAAGCCCACCGGTCCCGGCAGCGGGGCAGCTGGGCGGAGCTCGACCGGGCGGAGCGCGTGGAACTGTTCGGCGGGCTGGACACCCGCGGGGTCTTCGCCGTGCGCGGCGCCGTCGAACAGGTCGCCGCCCGGCTCGGCATCTCCCGTGCCTCCGCCTACAACTACCTGTCCCGGGCCCGGGCCGCCCACGACACTTCCAGCGGAGGATCCGCGTGACGACCACCCCACCGGTCACCCTCGACGACGTCCGGGACGCCGCCGCCCGGCTCAAGGGCGTCGCCCACCGCACGCCCGTGCTGCGCTCCCGGACCCTGGACGCGCTCGCCGGAGCCGAAATCTTCCTCAAGTGCGAGAACTTCCAGCGCGTGGGCGCCTTCAAGTTCCGCGGCGCCTACAACGCCGCCTCCCGCCTCACCCCCGAGCAACTGTCCCGGGGCGTCGCCGCCTACTCCTCCGGCAACCACGCCCAGGCCGTCGCCCTGGCCGCCCGGGAGCTGGGCACCACCGCCGTCATCGTCATGCCGGAGGACGCCCCGCCCTCGAAGCGCGCCGCCACCGCCGGCTACGGTGCCGAGATCGTCACGTACGACCGCTACACCGAAGACCGCGTCGCCATCGGCGAGGCCCTCGCCGCCGAGCGCGGCCTCGCCCTCATCCCGCCCTACGAGCATCCGCACGTCATGGCCGGGCAGGGCACGGCCGCCCTGGAACTCCTCGAGGAGGTGGGGGAGCTGGACGCGCTGCTGACGCCGGTCGGCGGCGGCGGGCTGATGGCCGGCAGCGCCACGGCGGCCAAGGGGCTGCACCCCGGCATCCGGACCGTCGGTGTCGAGCCTGAGGCCGGGGACGACACGAAGCGCTCGCTGGCAGCAGGCCGGCGCGTCAGCATCCCGGTCCCGCGCACCATCGCCGACGGCCAGGCCCTGCACACCCCGGGAGAGCTGACGTTCTCGGTCAACACGCGGCTTCTCGACGAGGTCGTCCTGGTCACCGACGACGAGATCCGGGACGCGATGCGGTTCGCCTTCGAGCGTCTGAAGATCGTCGTCGAGCCGAGCGGCGCCACCCCGCTGGCCGCGCTGCTCACCGGCCGGGCGGGCGCCCTTCCCCCGCGCGTCGGTGTCGTCATCTCCGGCGGCAACATCGACGCCGGACGCTTCGCCGAGCTCTGCGGCGGCGCCACCCCCTGAATGGCGCCGCCCGGAGGGCGGACGGACGATGGAAGCACACCCTCACCGAGGAGGAGCGTCATGCTTGAAGTGAAGACGCTCGACAAGCCGGACGAGCGGCGCGACTACCCCCGAGGCCACCTGGAAGCCGTCCACATGACGGGACTGGACTTCGCCGTGGCCACCTTCGAGCCGGGCTGGCGCTGGTCCGAGTCCGTGGCCCCGATCGCGGGGACGGACAGCTGCCGGATCCACCACAACGGCTATGTCGTCTCGGGCCGTATGCACATCCGCATGGACGACGGCGCGGAGACCGAGGTGGGACCCGGCGACGTGTTCGTCTGCGCGCCCGGCCATGACGCCTGGGTCGTCGGCGACGAGCAGTGCGTGGTGTACGACTTCGCGGGCAGCATGGCCAAGGAGTACGCCAAGAAGCACTAGCGCGGCCGCTCACCTCCTTCAACCGGCCACGCGGCCTTCCCTCGCTCTCGGAAACCGTCCTGCGGCGCCTCCGAGGCCTCCTCTGCCCGCGGCTCGCCGCCGTCCGATCACACCGGCAGCAGCCGGGCCACCAGTGCGCTCAACTGCCGGGCGTTGCGGCACTCGTGCATCTCGACCAGCTCGGCGTAGGCGGGCGCGACGGAGTCGCCCGTGCCCCAGCGGGAGCGCTGCTCGGGGTTCAGCCAGTGGACGCGTCGGGCGCGCTCGGCGATCTGCCGCAGGGCGGGCAGATTGGGGTCGCTCCGGTTCGTACGGGCGTCACCGAGGACGAACACGGTCGCGCGGGGACCGGCCGCGTCCGCGTACCGCTCGGCGAACTCGCCCAGGGCCATGCCGTAGTCACTGCTGCCGTGATAGCCCGTGACGGCCGCCTCCGCCTGGATGCGGGTGCCCAGCCCCGCCGGATCGGCCCGCCCGTGCTCCAGCAGCCCGGTCACCTCGTCGATCCGGTTGACGAAGGCGAACACGCGCACCTTGCTGAACTGGTCGTGCAGCGCCTGCACCAGCAGCATCGTGAAATCGGAGAAGCCGGAGACCGACCCCGAGACGTCGCACAGCAGCACCAGTTCAGGGCGGGCGGGACGCCGTGCGCGCAGCACCGGCTTCATCGGCACTCCGCCCGTCGACAGCGAACCGCGCAGGGTCCGCCGCAGATCGATCGTGCCCCGGGAGGCGCGACGGCGCCGGGCCGCCAACCGGGTCGCGAGCTTGCGGGCCAGCGGCTGCACCGTTCTGCGCAGCTCGGCCAGCCGGTCCTGCCCGGCGAACAGGAAGTCCACCCGGTCCGCTGTCGGGGCCACCGCCCGCCGGGCGATCTCGTCCCGGCCGCGCCGCTCGGCGACCCGCCGCCGTGCCTCCGCGGCCACCAGGGCGCGAAAGGCGTCGATGCGCCGCCGGATCTCGTCCTCCAGCAGCCGGTCCGCGAACCCCTGCCCCCCGCCCTGCCCCCGGACGGTGTCACGCACCCGGGCCAGCAGGGTCTGCGGCCGCAGCCGTTCGAGTGCCTGGTATGACGACCAGCCGTCCGACTCCGGCGAGGAACCGTAGCCGCCGAAACCGTCGACCGCCTCGATCGCCAGCCGGCCCAGCATCTCCCGGTCGTCCGCGGCCAGGGCGTCGGCCAGCCGGTCCCGCAGGTCCTCGCGTCCCGCCGCCCGCTGCTCGGGGCCGCCGACTCCGCGCGGGAAGTACAGGTCGAAGACCGGGTCGAACACCTGCCGCTGCGCGGGCCCGTGCAGCAGCGTCGCCGCGAGCCCCGCACGCAGCAGCTCCCGGTCCGCCAGGCCGAGTTCCTCGACCGCCCGTGCCGCGTCGACCGTCTCGCCGGTGCCGATCCGCACACCGTGCGCGCGCAACGCCCCGACCAGTGACGTCAGCCGCTCGGCGACGCCCGCCGGCGTGGTCACAGTGCGTCCAGGTCGAGCTTGGCGGACGCCTTGAGGACGTCGTCCTGATGCTTGAGGAGCACGCCGAGCGTGGCCTTCACGACCGTCTCGTCCAGCGACTCGGCGCCGAGCGCGAGCAGGGTGTGCGCCCAGTCGACGGTCTCGGCGACCGACGGCGCCTTGCGCAGATCCATCGCCCGCAGGGCGCCCACGACCCGGACGACCGAACGGATCAGCGTCTCGTCGAGCCCCGGCACCCTCAGCCGTACGATCCTGCGCTCCAGCTCGTCGTCGGGGAAGCCGATGTGCAGGAAGAGGCAGCGGCGGCGCAGCGCCTCGGACAGCTCCCGGCTCGCGTTGGAGGTGAGGACGACGAAGGGCCGGCGCGTCGCGGTGATGGTGCCCAGTTCGGGGACGGTCACCTGGAAGTCGCTGAGCACCTCCAGCAGCAGGCCCTCCACCTCGACGTCGGCCTTGTCGGTCTCGTCGATCAGCAGCACCTTCGGGTCGTCGCCCCGGATCGCCGTCAGCAGCGGCCGGGTGAGCAGGAACTCCTCGCTGAAGATGTCCGTGCGGGCCTCGTCCCACGTCTCGTCGCGGCCCGCGCTGATGCGCAGGAGCTGCTTGGCGTGGTTCCACTCGTACAGCGCCCGGGACTCGTCGACCCCCTCGTAACACTGCAGGCGCACCAGCCGCGCTCCGGCCACCTCGGCGACGGCCTTGGCGAGCTCGGTCTTGCCGACGCCGGCCGGGCCCTCCACCAGGAGCGGCTTGCCGAGGCGGTCGGCGAGGAAGACGGTTGTCGCGACGGCGGGGGAGGCGAGGTAGCCGGTCTCGGCGAGGCGTGCGGAGACGTCGTCGACGGATGTGAACAACGGTGGCCTCCAGTGCGGCGGCGTGGGACTGACGGGCAGGGCACTGTCTCAGCGCACTATCTAAGCGCTTGTTCACCCACGCTGTCACGGGGTTCGTCATGCGGGAGCACCGGCCGCAGTCCCTCCCGCAGCGGCTGATCGCGCCGGAGGAGATCGCCGGCATGGCCGTCCACCGCGCCTCCGGCCACGCCTCGGCGACCACGGGCGGTGCTCTGCGGGTCGACGGGGGCTACGTCGACCCGCTCCTGCCCTGAGCCCCGGCGGCGGGGGTCAGTCCTCGCCGACGAGGATCACCTCCAGCGTGCGCGGACCGTGCACCCCCTCGACGCGGTCCAGTTCGATGTCACTGGTCGCCGACGGCCCGGAGATCCACGTCGACGGGCGTGCCGGGTCGAGGCGTTCGAGCCCCTGCGGCACGGACGACACGACCTGGCCGGGCACCCGCACCACACAGATGTGGTGGTCCGGGACGAGGGTGATCCGGCGGCGGCCCTGATCGGGCGAGCCGTCCAGCACGATGGTGCCGGTCTCCGCGATCGCGACCGCACAGGCCGTCACCACACTGTCCACCCGGTCCAGTTCGAACGGAGTGTCCTCGGCCCGGTCCGCCACCCGCGTCACCCCGGTCGCCGCCAGCCACTCCTCGTCCAGCCCGGGCGGCACCAGCACCGAAGCCGCTCCGCGTTTGTCCAGCAGCCCCGCGATCAGAACGGGCAGTCCCGCGGCGTCCGTGCGGTGCACGAGTGCCCGGTAGTCCGCCAGGTTCTCGGCGAGCAGCTCCACCGTCTGCGCGACGGTCAGCCGCCCGTGCTCGCGCAGGTAGCCGCGAACGATCGGCGTCTCGTCGGCCGGTGCGTCCGCCAGCGCGCGCCGCACCCGCCCCAGGATCCGTTCCCTGCTGTTCACCTGTCCCCGTCCTTCCCACCACGAGTCCGCTGCCACCAGTCCCGGAACGGTTCGGCGGGCACCGGCGGCAGGTCCCGGGTCCCGCTCCAGGCCCTGCCCGGGCCGGGCAGCGTCCGGGGATGGAAGCGACGCGTCCGGGAGGCGACGCGCTGGCCGGTGCGCAGCGCCCCCGCGTGCGTGAACGCCCAGCGTGCCGCGCGCATCGCCGCCCGCTCGGCGGCATGCCCCTTCGCGGGCCGCAGTACCACCTTGTTGCCCTCCCGCGTGACCTCGCCGCCCTGCACCACCCGCTCGCGCAGATGCACCAGCACCTCCGGGATGTCGATGGCCACCGGGCACACCTCGTAGCACGCCCCGCAGAGCGACGAGGCGTACGGCAGCGAGGCGTCGATCTCGCTGCCCGTCCCCCGCAGCTGAGGACTGAGGATCGCGCCGATCGGTCCCGGGTACACCGAGCCGTAGGCGTGGCCGCCGGCCCGCTCGTAGACGGGGCACACGTTGAGGCAGGCCGAACAGCGGATGCAGCGCAGTGCCTGCCGGCCGACCTCGTCGGCGAGGGTGTCGGTTCGGCCGTTGTCCAGCAGCACCAGATGGAAGGTGCCCGGCCCGTCCTGATCGGTCGTGCCGGTCCATGTCGACGTGTAGGGGTTCATGCGCTCCGCGGTCGAGGAGCGGGGGAGTGTCTGCAGGAAGACCTCCAGGTCCTGCCACGTCGGCACGATCTTCTCGATGCCGACGACCGAGATCAGCGTCTCGGGCAGGGTCAGGCACATCCGGCCGTTGCCCTCGGACTCCACGACCACCAGGGTGCCCGTCTCGGCGACCATGAAGTTGGCGCCGGAGATGCCGACCTTGGCCCGCAGGAACTTCTCCCGCAGGTGCAGACGGGCGGCCTCGGCGAGTTCGGCCGGTGAGTCGGTCAGGCCCTCGGGCGCGGGGCGGCCCCACTCGCTCATCTCGCGGGCGAAGATGTCCCGGATCTCACCCCGGTTGCGGTGGATGGCCGGGACCAGGATGTGCGAGGGCCGGTCCTTGCCCAACTGCACGATCAGCTCGGCGAGGTCGGTCTCGTAGGCGCGGATGCCCTCGGCCTCCAGCGCCTCGTTGAGCCCGATCTCCTGCGTGGCCATCGACTTGACCTTGACGACCTCCGACTCGCCGGTCGTCTTCACGAGCCGGGTGACGATCTCGTTGGCCTCGGCCGCGTCGGCGGCCCAGTGCACGACGCCGCCCGCGGCGGTGACCGACTCCTCCAACTGCACGAGGTAGCGGTCGAGATGGCGCAGCGTGTGGTCCTTGATGCGCTTGCCCGCCTCGCGCAGCTCCGCCCAGTCGGACACCTCCGTCACGGCCTTGGCCCGCTTGGCGCGGATGGTGTGCGTGGCGTGCCGCAGATTGCCGCGCAGGGTCGTGTTCGCCACGGCCTCCCGCGCGGCCTCCGGAAACGCCGGCATGCCGAGATACGTCCCGCTCATACGGCCGGTTCCTCCTCCGTGCTCGCCAGGATCTCCGCGATGTGCACCGGCCGCATGCCGGTCCGCAGCCGGGCCATCGTCCCGCCGATGTGCATCAGGCAGGAGTTGTCCGCCGCGCACAGCACCTCGGCGCCCGTCGACTCGGCGTTGCGCACCTTGTCGGCGCCCATCGCCGCCGAGACGTCGGAGTTCTTCAGGGCGAAGGTGCCGCCGAACCCGCAGCACTCGTCCGCACCCGGCAGCTCGACGAGCTCCAGCCCCTTCACCGACCGCAGCAGCCGCCGGGGCCGGTCGCCGAGCCCGAGTCCGCGCAGCCCGTGGCAGGTCGGGTGGTAGGTCACCCTGTGCGGGTAGTACGCCCCGACATCGGTCACGCCCAGCACGTCGACCAGGAACTCCGTCAGCTCGTACGTCTTCGGCACCACCGGCGCCAGTGTGGCCGCGAGAGTGTCCCCGCGTCCCTCCGCCCGGGCCCGTTCGCCCATCCGCGGATACAGCTCCCGCACCATCGCCCCGCACGACCCGGACGGTGTCACGATCGCCTCGTACTCGCCGAATACATCGGAGAAATGCCGGGCGAGCGGCTCGGCCTCACGGCGGTATCCGGTGTTGTAGTGAGCCTGCCCGCAGCAGGTCTGCGCCATCGGAAAGTCGACGTCGACACCCAGCCTGGTCAGCAGTTTCACCACGGAGCGCCCGGTGTCCGGATACAGCGTGTCGTTGACACAGGTCAGGAACAGGGCGACACGCATCGCGGCTCCTCGTGGTCGGTCATCGGATGAGTGCAGCCTAGTCCGGGCGCGGGGTCGCCGGGAGACCCCATCAACGCGCGGTGAGCCGAGCCTGCGCGGCGTGCCACCGCTCGGTCCCGCCGCGCGGCTCGTACCGGGTGAGCGGCTGCGTGTTCACGAGCAGCCGCCGCATCCCGGCGAGGTCACCGACCAGCCCGTCCGCCCGCGCCTGCACCAGGACGTTCCCCAGCGCCGCAGCCTCGGTGGGCCCGGCCACCACCGGCAGCCCGCACGCGTCGGCGGTCAGCTGGCACAGCAGGGCGTTGCGCGTACCGCCGCCGACCACATGGACGACGTCGACCGCGTGCCCGGCGAGCCGCTGGGCGTCCTGGACCGCCCTGCGGTGGGCGAGAGCGAGGGAGTCGAGGATGCAGCGCGTCACCTCGGCCGGCGACTGCGGCACCGGCTGCCCCGAGACCCGGCACGCCTCGGCGATCCGCTCCGGCATCCGCCCGGGGGCGAGGAACGCCGCGTCGCCCGCGTCCACGACCGACCGCAGTGCCGGCACCTTGGACGCCTCCAGCAGCAGCGCGCCGAGATCCGGGTCGCCCCAGGCCCGTACGCACTCCTGGAGCAGCCACAGCCCCATGATGTTCCGCAGATAGCGGACGGTGCCGTCCAGCCCCAGCTCGTTGGTGAAATTCGCGGCCCGGCTCTCCTCGGTCAGCACCGGCGCGTCCAGCTCCAGACCGGCCAGCGACCAGGTGCCGGTGCAGATGTAGGCGAACCGCTCACCCGACGCGGGTACGGCGGCGACCGCCGACGCGGTGTCGTGCGACCCGACGGCCGTCACCGGCACGGGACCGGTCAGCCCCGTCTCCTCCAGCACCTCCTGCCGCAGCACCCCCGCCGGATCACCGGGCTGCCGCAGGGGAGCGAACAGCCCGAGGTCGATACCCAGGCGCTCCGCGACGCCGTACGCCCAGTCACGGGTGCGCGGGTCGATCAGCTGGGTCGTGGAGGCGTTGGTGAGTTCCGTGCCCTGCTCGCCGGTCAGCCAGTACGTCAGCAGGTCCGGCATCAGCAACAGCCGCCGGGCCCCGTCGAGCTGGGCCGTGGAGCGGGCTGCGGTGAGCTGGTACAGGGTGTTGAAGGGCGCGTACTGCAACCCGGTCGCGGCGTACAGCTCCTCGGCGGGCACGGTCGCCCACACCTTCTCCGCGACCCCATCGGTCCGCGGGTCCCGGTAGTGCACGGGGTTGCCGAGCAGCGCCCCGTCGGCGTCCAGCAGCCCGTAGTCCACGGCCCAGCTGTCGATGCCGACGGAGTCGAGTCGTCCACCGCAGTGGGCACCCGCCGCCCGCAGCCCGTCCAGCACCCCGGCGTACAGCCCGAGCACGTCCCAGCGCAGCCCCTCGGGGACCCGGACGGGCCGGTTGGGGAAGCGGTGCGCCTCACTCAGCTCCAGCGAGTCGGGGTCGACGCGGCCGACCATCACGCGCCCGCTGGACGCGCCGAGGTCGACCGCGGCGTACGACTTCACGGTCGCGCTCATCGCAGGAAGGCGGCCGCGACGCCGGCGTCGACGGGGATGTGCAGGCCGGTCGTGTGGGTGAGGTCCCCGCCGGTCAGCGCGAACACGGCGTTGGCCACGTGCTCGGGGAGCACCTCGCGCTTGAGGATGGTCCGCTGGGCGTAGAACTCGCCCAGCTTCTCCTCCTCCACCCCGTACACGGCGGCCCGCTGGGCGCCCCACCCGCCGGCGAAGATCCCCGAGCCACGCACCACGCCGTCGGGGTTGACGCCGTTGACGCGGATGCCGTGCTCACCCAGCTCGGCCGCGAGCAGCCGCACCTGATGGGCCTGGTCGGCTTTGGTGGCGGAGTAGGCGATGTTGTTGGGCCCGGCGAACACGGCGTTCTTCGAGGCGATGTAGACGATGTCGCCGCCGAGCTTCTGGGCGATCATCACCCGGGCCGCCTCCCGCGACACCAGGAAGGAGCCGCGGGCCATGATGTCGTGCTGGAGGTCCCAGTCCTTGGCGGAGGTCTCCAGCAGCGGCTTGGAGATCGAGATGCCCGCGTTGTTGACGACGAGGTCGACTCCGCCGAAGGCCAGCACGGCCGTCCGGAACGCCTCGGCGATCTGCTCCTCGGAGGTGACGTCCACCGTCACGGCGACAGCCTTGTCGGACCCGCCCAGTTCCCCGGCGACGGCTTCGGCGTTGTCCGCGTCGAGATCGGCGACGACCACACACGCGCCCTCGGCCGCGAGCCGGTGCGCGATGGCCTTACCGATGCCGCTTCCGGCACCGGTCACGAGCGCGACCCGGGTCGCGAGCGCCTTGGGCTTCGGCATTCGCTGGAGCTTGGCCTCCTCCAGCGCCCAGTACTCGATCCGGAACTTCTCGGACTCCTCGATCGGCGCGTAGGTGGACACGGCCTCGGCCCCGCGCATCACATTGATGGCGTTGACGTAGAACTCGCCGGCCACACGGGCGGTCTGCTTGTCCTTGCCGAACGAGAACATGCCCACCCCGGGCACGAGCACGATGGCCGGGTCGGCGCCGCGCATGGCGGGGGAGTCGGGCAGGGCGTGCCGCCGGTAGTAGGCGGCGTACTCCTCGCGGTACTCGGCGTGCAGCTCCGCCAGCCGCGCGATCGCCTCGTCGAGGGGGGCGCTCGGCGGGAGGTCCAGCACCAGAGGCCGGACCTTGGTGCGCAGGAAGTGGTCCGGGCAGGACGTCCCGAGCGCGGCGAGCCGCGGGTGCTCCGCGCTCGCGAGGAAGTCGAGCACGACCTCGGAGTCGTCGAAGTGGCCGACCTGCGGCCGGTCCTGGGAGGCGATGGCGCGGATGTACGGGGCGAGCGCGGCGGCCCGCTCCCGACGCTCCGCGGCGGCCAGCGCGGCGTACCCCTCGATCACCGGCCCGAAGGGGTCGGGCTTGCCCCGCTCGGCGAGGAACTGCTCGGCGGTCCGGATGATGTGCAGCGAGTTCCGCTCGCACTCCTCGGAGGTGTCACCCCAGGCGGTGATCCCGTGTCCGCCGAGAACGCACCCGATGGCCTGCGGGTTGGCCTTCTTCACGGCGGCGATGTCCAGCCCGAGCTGGAAACCGGGCCGCCGCCACGGCACCCACACCACGCTGTCCCCGAAGCACTCGGCGGTCAGCTTCTCCCCGTCGGCGGCGCAGGCGAGCGCGATTCCCGAGTCCGGGTGGAGATGATCGACGTGCGGGGCCTCGACCAGTCCGTGCATGGCGGTGTCGATGGAGGGAGCGGCCCCGCCCTTGCCGTGCAGGCAGTAGTCGAAGGCGGCGACCATCTCGTCCTCGTGCTCCACGCCCGGGTAGACGTCGACGAGCGCCCGCATCCGGTCGAGCCGCAGTACGGCCAGCCCGGCCTCGGTCAGCGTCCCGAGGTCACCGCCGGACCCCTTGACCCACATCAGCTCGACGTCCCCACCGGTGACGGGGTCGGTCTCGGTGCCCTTGGCGGAGGCGTTGCCGCCCGCGTAGTTCGTGTTCCGGGGATCGGCCCCGAGCCGGTGCGACCGGGCGAGGAGAGCGGCAGCTTCGGGATGAACGGACATGCCAGTTCCTTTTCAAGAGAGAGGAGGGGGGGCTCGCTTTTGGGGGCGCGGGGAACTGCGCGATCAACCACAGACAACCCGCACTCCGCAATCAACAGATCTCGGCAGACGCTTACGCACCCCATCCCGCCTGCTGCCCACCGACCCGCTCGGCGACGATCCGCTCACCCCACCCGGACCGCCGGTACGCGGCAAGAGGCTCGGGATCCAACCCCATCTCCTCCCGCACCTCCCGCAGCAGCGGCCGCACATCGGTGTTGTACGCATCCATCACCACGGCATTGGCCTCCAGCACGTCCCCCGCCCGCTGCGCCGCGGCCAGCGCGTCACCGTCGACCAGCAGTGCCTTCGCCGTCGCCTCCTGCACGTTCATCACCGACCGGATGATCGCCGGGATCTTCGCCTCGATGTTGTGGCACTGGTCGAGCATGAACGCGACCTCGGGCGAGAACCCACCGCCCCGCACGACCTCGTACATGATTCGGAACAGCTGGAACGGATCCGCCGCCCCGACCATCAGGTCGTCGTCCGCGTAGAACCGTGAGTTGAAGTCGAACCCGCCGAGCTTCCCCTCCCGCAGCAGCGTCGCCACGATGAACTCGATGTTGGTCCCGGGCGCGTGATGCCCCGTGTCGACGACGACCTGTGCCTTGGGCCCGAGCTTCAGGCAGTGGGCGTAGGCGGTACCCCAGTCCGGCACATCCGTCGTGTAGAACGCCGGCTCGAAGAACTTGTACTCCAGCAGCATCCGCTGCCCGTCCCCGAGCCGCTCGTAGACCTCCGCCAGCCCCTCGGCCAGCCGGTCCTGCCGTCCCCGGATGTCGTCCTGGCCGGGATAGTTCGTCCCGTCGGCGAACCACAGCTTCAGATCCGTCGAGCCCGTCGCGTCCATGATGTCGACGCACTCCAGCAGATGATCGACGGCCTTCCGCCGCACGGAGGCCTCCGGATGACAGATGCTCCCGAGCTTGTAGTCGTCGTCCTGGAACGTGTTCGAGTTGATCGCCCCGAGCTTCACGCCCCGCTGCTCGGCATGCTTCGCCAGCGCCGCGTAGTCGTCGACCTTGTCCCACGGAATGTGCAGGGCCACCGTCGGGGCGACCCCGGTGAACTCGTGCACCTTCGCCGCGTCGTCCAGCTTCTCGAAGGGGGTGCGCGGCACTCCCTCCTGCGCGAAGACCTTGAACCGCGTGCCCGAGTTCCCGTACGCCCACGACGGCGTCTCGACGGCCTGTGTCTTGAGAGCGGCCTTCGCCGCGGCGAGCTCGGTCACGTCAGGCTCCTGTGACATCGGGTCATGACGACCACTGAATGAAACGATTCAGGACGCGAAGCTATGGGCCTCCCGTAGGGGTGTCAACCCCTCCGACCGACGCGGCTTCCCGTGACTCATGCGTGACCTTCTGTCCTCGAAAGTTTTTCGACCGGAACCCATTGACGTGACATGCGCGGCCCGCCTAACGTCCCGGCAACCCAGTTGAAACCTTTCACGACGCCGAGAGGGCCGACCCGCCGGCGTCGTCGAGGAGCCCCCATGACCCACCCGTCCACCACGGGTCCGGCCCCGGTTCTGGCACTGAAGGACGTGTCCAAGTCCTTCGGCGCGGTCCGCGCCCTGCGGGACGTCTCCCTGGAGCTGTTCCCCGGGGAGGTGCACGCCCTCGCCGGTGAGAACGGTGCCGGCAAGTCGACCCTCATCAAGACGCTCGCCGGAGTGCACCGGCCGGACGCCGGCCAGGTGCTGCTCGACGGCACGCCCGTGGCCTTCCACGGACCCGGCGACGCCCGCGACGCCGGCATCGCCGTGATCTATCAGGAACCCACGCTCTTCCCCGACCTGTCGATCGCCGAGAACATCTACATGGGGCGCAGGCCGCGCCGCGCCCTCGGCCGGATCGACCACAAGGCCACACACAACGCGACCGCCGCCCTGATGAAGCGCCTCGGAGTCGAACTCGACCCCGACCGGCCCGCCCGCGGCCTGTCCATCGCCGACCAGCAGATCGTCGAGATCGCCAAGGCCCTCTCCTTCGACGCCCGCGTCCTGATCATGGACGAGCCGACCGCCGCCCTCACCGGCAGCGAGGTCGCCCGCCTCTTCGGCGTCGTCCGCACCCTGCGCGACCAGGGCGCCGCCGTGCTCTTCATCTCCCACCGGCTGGAGGAGATCTTCGAGATCTGCCGACGGGTCACCACCCTGCGCGACGGCGCCTGGATCGCCAGCGAGCCCCTGGACGGCATGACCGAGGACGACCTCGTGCGCCGGATGGTCGGCCGCGACCTGGACGAGCTCTACCCCAAGCAGGACGTGACGCCGGGTGAGGTCGCCCTGAGCGTGCGCCGGCTGACCCGCGAGGGGGTCTTCACCGACGTCTCCTTCGAGGTCCGGCACGGCGAGATCGTCGGCCTGGCCGGACTCGTCGGCGCCGGGCGCACCGAGGTCGCCCGGGCCGTCTTCGGCATCGACCGCTGGGACGCCGGCGAGGTCTCCGTCCACGGCAAGGCCCTCGCCAACGGCGCGCCCTCGGCCGCCATGGCCGCCGGGCTCGCCCTGGTCCCGGAGGACCGGCGCGCCCAGGGCCTGGTGATGGACATGTCCATCGAGCGGAACATCGGACTGACGGGACTGCGTACGACGGTGAAGGCCGGACTGGTGGACCGCGGCGCCGAGCGCAGCCGCTCCCTCGACTGGGCCGTCAAGCTCCAGGTCAAGTACGCCCGGATCGCCGACACGGTCAACACGCTCTCCGGCGGCAACCAGCAGAAGGTGGTCCTCGCCAAGTGGCTGGCCACCGGCCCCAAGGTGCTGATCGTCGACGAGCCGACCCGCGGCATCGACGTCGGCACCAAGGCCGAGGTGCACCGGCTGCTGTCGCAACTGGCCGCCGACGGCGTGGCCGTCCTGATGATCTCCTCCGACCTGCCCGAGATCCTCGGCATGGCCGACCGCGTGCTGGTCATGCACGAGGGCCGCCTCACCGCCGAGATCCCGCGCTCCGACGCCACCGAGGAAACCGTGATGGCCGCAGCCACCGGGAGGGCCGCCGCATGACGGTCGTGACCCCGCAAGAGGCCCCCGTGGCCGACGTGCCCAGGTCGAGTGGCACCCGGCTGGTCGAGCGTGTCTTCAAGATGCGCGAACTCGCCATCCTGGTCGTCTTCCTGGTGATGATCGGCGTCACCCAGGCCGGCAACAGCGAGTTCCTGTCCGAGCAGGGCGTCAAGGACCTGCTGCTGAACGCGACGATCCTGGTCCTGGTCGCCACCGGCCAGTCCCTGGTGGTCATCACCCGCAACGTCGACCTGTCCGTCGGATCCACGCTCGGCATCAGCGCGTTCGCCGCCGGAACGTACCTCCAGGGCGGCGGAAACCCCGTCGTGGCGATCGCGCTGGCCGTGCTGCTCGGCATCGGCTTCGGACTGCTCAACGGACTGCTCGTCAGCCTCGGCCAGGTGCCCGCGCTGGTGGTCACCCTCGGCACGCTGTACATCATCCGCGGCATCGACTCCATCTGGGTCGGCTCCCGGCAGATCACCGCGGCCGATCTGCCCGGCGGATTCGTCGACTTCGGCTCCGGCGGCATCTCCGCGGTGCCGTACCTGGCGCTGATCGCGCTGGTGGTCCTCGTCGCCACCGCCTACTACCTCAAGCACTACGCCAGCGGCCGCGAACTGTACGCGCTCGGCTCCAACCCCGAGGCCGCCCGCCTCGCCGGCATCCCCGTCCGCAAGCGGATCCTCGCCGCCTACACCTTCTGTGGCGCCCTCGCCGGACTCGCCGGCGCGATGTACCTCGCCCGCTTCGGCAACGTCGACTCCGGCACCGGCAACGGCTACGAACTCACCGTCGTCAGCGCGGTCGTGGTCGGCGGCGTCGTCTTCACCGGCGGCTCCGGCAGCGTCTACGGCGCGGCCCTCGGCGCACTGCTGCTGACCTCCATCAACAGCGTGCTGCCCGCCCTAGGCGTCAGCTCCGTGTGGGTGCTCGCGATCAACGGCATCCTGCTCATCCTCGCGATCGCGGTCGACCGGATCGTCGCGCTGCGCGTGGCCTCCGCCCTGAAGAAGAGGAACGCCCGCCATGGCTGACATCTCCCTGAGCCGAGCGGCCGGCTGGTCCGGCCTGAAGAGGTGGGACTCCGCCGTCGGCGCCCTGCTCGTCGTGGTCCTGCTGTTCTCCTTCGGCTTCGTCGACGGATTCGGCAACGCGCTCGACCTGTCGTTCCTGATCGGCAACACGCTGCCGATCGCGCTGATCGCCCTGCCGATGACCCTGCTGGTCGTCTCCGGGGAGATCGACCTGTCGGTCGCCTCCACGGCCGGACTGTCCGGTGCCGTGATGGGCGCCCTGTGGAACCAGGGCATGACCATCGAGACGATCATCCCGATCTGCCTGCTGCTGGGTGTCGTGTGCGGGCTGGTCAACGGGCTGCTGGTGACCAGGCTGGGACTGCCGTCCCTCGCCGTCACCATCGGCACGCTGGCCGCCTACCGGGGTATCGCGCAGATCGTGCTCGGCTCCGACGCGGTGACCGACTTCCCGACGCAGTACCTGGACTTCGCCGCCGGTCGCATCGGTGACACCTTCATCCCCTACGCCTTCCTGCCGTTCCTCGTCCTGCTCGCCATCGCCGTGGTCGCTCTGCACGCCACGCCGTTCGGACGGTCGCTGTTCGCGATCGGCGCGAGCGAGGAGGCCGCGCGGTTCGCCGGCATCCGGGTCAAGCGGCAGAAGCTGATCCTCTTCACGCTGACCGGGCTGATGGCCTCGCTGACCGGGATCTTCTGGGCGCTGCACTACGCCAGCGCCCGCTACGACAACGCCACCGGCCTCGAACTGTCGGTCGTGGCGGCCGTGTTGCTGGGCGGCATCGACTTCGACGGCGGCAAGGGCACGTTGGGCGGTGCGATCGCCGGGGTGTTCCTCCTCGGCGCGCTGCAGAACGTGATGAGCCTCCAGGATGTCTCGGCGCAGTCGCAGATCGTCGTGACAGGTGTGTTGCTCGTGCTGTCCGTTCTAGGGCCGCGGGTGGCTCGGCAGATCGCCGTGTTGCGTGCTCAATCGTCCGGCTGACCGGCCGTCCGTGGCTGGTCGCGCAGTTCCCCGCGCCCCTGAAAGCAAGGGCGTTCCCCTCAACCTCGTTCAAAGGACAAGCCATGCGTAAGTCAACTCTCCGCCGCAGCTGCGCGGCCCTCGCCACCGCCACCTCTCTCGCGCTCGCGCTCACCGCCTGCGGCGGCACCACCAAGAAGGACGTCGCGAACGAGGGCGCCTCCGCCGCCACCGCCGGCAAGGCCGACCCGAACGCGGCCACCAAGAAGGGCCTCACCGTCGGGTTCCTGCCCAAGCAGGTCAACAACCCGTACTTCACCAGCGCCGACAAGGGCGGCGAGAAGGCGCTCAAGGAGCTGGGCTCCAGTTACAAGGAGGTCGGCCCGTCCAGCGCGACCGACACCGCCGGGCAGGTCTCCTACGTCAACACGCTCACCCAGCAGCAGGTCGACGCCATGGCCGTGTCCGCCCAGGACCCCGGCGCGCTGTGCACCGCCCTCAAGCAGGCCATGAAGAACGACATCAAGGTCGTCACCTACGACTCCGACACCACGCCCGACTGTCGCAACGCCTTCGTCTCCCAGGCCTCCGCCGAGGACCTGGGCCGCACCGAGGTGCAGCTGCTCGCCAAGCAGATCGGCTACAAGGGCGAGATCGCGATCCTGTCCGCCGCGCAGACGGCGACGAACCAGAACACCTGGATCGACTTCATGAAGGACGAGCTGAAGAAGCCCGAGTACAAGAACATGAAGCTGGTGAAGACCGCGTACGGCAACGACGACGCCCAGCAGTCCTTCCAGCAGACCCAGGGCCTGCTCCAGGAGTACCCGAACCTGAAGGGGATCATCTCCCCGACCACCGTCGGCATCAAGGCCGCCGCCCAGTACCTGTCGGGCTCCAAGTACAAGGGCAAGGTCAAGCTGACCGGCCTCGGCACCCCGAACGACATGCGCAAGTACGTCAAGAACGGCACCGTCGAGGCGTTCGAGCTGTGGGACCCGGCCAAGCTCGGCGAGCTGGCCGCCCGCACCGCCGTCGCCCTGTCCTCCGGGCAGATCACCGGCAAGGAGGGCGAGACCTTCAAGGCCGGCTCCATGGGCGAGTACACCATCGGCAAGGACGGCGTGATCAGCCTCGGCAAGCCGACCGTGTTCGACGCCAAGAACATCGACCAGTTCAACTTCTAGACCCTGGGAGGTCGTTGATGCAGCGCGTGTGCTTCCTGCTGAAGGTCAGGGCGGAGCGCCTCGACGAGTACCGCGAGCGGCACGCCGCGGTATGGCCCGAGATGCTCCAGGCGCTCTCGGAGACCGGCTGGCACAACTACTCGCTCTTCCTGCGCGAGGACGGACTGCTCGTCGGCTACCTGGAGACCGAGGACTTCGCGGCCGCCCAGGCCGGCATGGAAGCCACCGACGTCAACGCCCGCTGGCAGGCGGAGATGGCGCCGTTCTTCGAGTCGCTGGACGGCGCCCGGCCCGACGAGGCCATGAAACCGCTCACCGAAGTGTTCCACCTCGCATGACGATGGAGTCCACGAGATGCACAGACGTACGTTGCTGGCCGCCGCCCTCGCGGGCGCAGTGGTGACCCCCGCCTTCGCCTCCGGCACGGCACGGGCCGCCGATCCCGGCCCCTCGGTCACCCGGACCGGCACCACCACGCTCGACGCCCAGGCCCTCTTCTTCGTGTCCTACGACGGACTGGTCAACAACAACGCGTTCCAGAAGAACGGCCTGCTGACCTACAAGGGCTACCAGTACGCCGTCTGGTACACCGCCGACCGCAACGCCGTCGTCGGCCGCCGCGCCCTCGGCGCGAGCACCTGGTCGACCGTGAAGGTCGGGCACACGCTGCGCTACAACGACTCCCACAACGTCATCTCCATGGGCGTCTCCAAGGTCGACGGCCGGCTGCACCTCAACATGGACTCCCACAGCGACGGCTTCACCTACGTCAAGTCCGCCGCGGGACTGATGGACAACCCCGCAGGGCTGAGCTGGACCGCGAGCCGCTTCGGCGCGCCCCAGTCGACGCTCGACGGTCTGGCGCTGACCTCGCAGTTCACCTACCCGCAGTTCGTCTCCACCCCGGACGGCAAGCTCCAGCTGAGCTACCGCGTCGCCGTCTCCGGCAACGGCCGCAACGCCCTCGCCGAGTACGACGGCACGAAGTGGACCAACCTCGGCGAGTGGTCCAGCTCCACGGGCACGTACACCAGCGAGCACGGCTCCTCGACGGCCCGCAACATGTACCTGCACGGCATCGACTACGACCGGAACGGCCGGCTGCACTCCTTCTTCACCTGGCGCGAGCAGAACGGCGCCGTGATGTGCAGCAGCGGCGGCATCACCAACCACGACACCGGTTACGTCTACTCCGACGACCGCGGCCGCACCTGGCGCAACAACGCCGGCACCGTCGTCGGCGTCACCGGCGGCTCCGACAAGGTGTCCGTGACCGACCCCGGCCTGGTCGTCGACCCGCTCAACCCGGACCACTCCCTGATGAACCAGGAGAGCCAGTTCACCGACTCCGCGGGCCGCCCGCACGCGATCATCTCCTACGTCCCCGGCCGCTTCGGCCAGTGCACCACGAACTACGTCGCGAACCGGACCGCGAACGGCCGTGCCTTCCACGTCCGCAGGAACGCCTCCGGCACCTGGCAGAAGACCGAGATACCGGTCCCGCTGAACTCCAGCCAGCGCACCAAGCTGATCCTGGACAAGTACGACAACGCGTACGCGGTCTTCCCCTTCGGCCGGATCGCCGGGGCCTCCGCCGCCTCCGGGTACACCGACTGGAAGATCCTCTTCGACGGCAGCGGCCTCAACGCCTTCGGCGAGGTCGTCATCGACGAGACACGGGTCGCGCAGGACGGGGTGCTCTCGTTCATGTACCAGGAGAAATCCAGCGGTACGACGCCCTCGGCGCTGCACGTGACCGACTTCCGCCTGCCCGCCTGACCGCATCGGTTTCCGGGGCGGCGTGCCGGTAATGTGAAGCCGCCCCGGACGCCGCCCCCCGTCTCCCCCTGGAGGTCCCTGCCCGATGGCCCAGTCGGTGGGTATCAAGGACGTCGCCCGCGTCGCCGGAGTCTCCGTCGGCACGGTCTCGAACGTGATCAACCGCCCGGACACGGTCGCGACCGAGACCCGGGCCCGGGTGCTGTCCGCGATAGACCGGCTCGGGTACGTCCGCAGCGAGTCCGCGCGCCAGCTGCGCGCAGGCCGCAGCCGCATCATGGGGCTGCTCGTCCTCGACATGGGCAACCCCTTCTTCGTCGACGTCGCGCGCGGAGCCGAGCGCGCCGCCCGGCAGGCCGGACTCGGTGTGATGGTCTGCAACAGCGCCCAGAACCCGGGTGAGGAAGCCGAGTACCTGTCGCTCTTCGCCGAGCAGCGGGTGCGTGGCGTGCTGCTCACCCCGGCCGACGCGACCGGCCGCAACATCGAGGCGTTCCGCCGGCACAACATCCCGTTCGTCCTGGTCGACCGGGTCGCCGAGGGCACCACCGAGTGTTCCGTCTCCGTCGACGACGTGGCGGGCGGCGCCCTCGCGGTACGCCACCTCGTCGACGCCGGGCACCGCTCCCTCGCCTACGTCAGCGGCCCACCCGGCCTCAACCAGGTCCGCGACCGCCGCACCGGCGCCCTCGAAGCGCTCGCCGAGGCCGGGCTCGGCCCCGACGCCCTGCGCGAACTGCCCACCGAACGGCTGGACGTCGCCGCCGGCCGCGACGCCGGGGCCCGCCTGCTCGGCCTCGCCGACCGGCCCACCGCCGTGTTCTGCGCCAACGACCTGCTCGCCCTCGGCGTCCTGCAGGCGATGTACGCGGCCGGGGTCGGCGTCCCCGACGACCTCGCCATCGTCGGCTACGACGACATCGAGTTCGCCGCCGCCGCGGCCGTCCCGCTCACCTCGGTGCGGCAGCCCGCCGTCACCATGGGCGCCATGGCCGCCGACCTGCTCCTGGAGGAGACGGAGGAGGAGGGCACGGGGCGGGCACACGAGCACCGCAGGGTCGTCCTCCAGCCCGAGCTGGTGGTCCGCCGCTCCAGCCTTTCCGCCCGCTGAGCCTGAACGGCCGTTCAGCAAGGTTTCATGATCGAGGGACTCACTCACGGGCGATCCTTGTGATGAACTGGGACGCGGCCTGAAAATCCGTCCGTCCCGGGAGCCCTGTTGACCGTCAGCTACCGCCAGCCCGGAGTCCTCCTCACCGACCGCCGCTTCACCGTCCCCCTCGACCACGGCCGTCCCGAGGGCGAGACGATCGAGCTGTACGCCCGCGAGGTCGTGGCGAGCGACAAGGCATCCAAGGACCTGCCGTGGCTGCTCTACCTCCAGGGCGGACCCGGCTTCGGTGCCGACCGGTCCGTCGGCCGGCCGGGCTGGCTCGGCAGGGCCCTGAAGGAGTACCGCGTCCTCCTCCTCGACCAGCGCGGCACCGGCCACAGCACCCCCGCCAACCGCCAGACGCTCCCGCTGCGCGGCGGCCCGGCCGAGCAGGCCGACTACCTCAGGCACTTCCGCGCCGACTCGATCGTCCGCGACTGCGAGGCCGTCCGCGCGGAGCTCACCGGCGGCAAGCCCTGGACCGTCCTCGGCCAGAGCTTCGGCGGCTTCTGTGTGACCACCTACCTGTCGCTGGCCCCCGAAGGCCTGGCCACCGCCGTGATCACCGGCGGTCTGCCCTCCCTGGACGCCCACGCCGACGACGTCTACCGGGCCGCGTTCCCGCGCGTCGAACGCAAGGTCGCCGCCCACTACGCCCGCTACCCGCTGGACGCCGAGCGCGCCCGCCGCATCGCCGAGCACCTGCTGCACCACGACGTGGTCCTGCCGAACGGCTACCGGCTCACCGTCGAGGCCTTCCAGTCCCTCGGCATCGTCCTCGGCACCGGCGATGGCACCCACCGCCTGCACTACCTCCTGGAGAACGCCTTCGTCCGCACCCCGCAGGGCGCCACGCTCTCGGACGCGTTCCAGGAGCAGGCGCAGGCCATGCTCTCCTACGCCCGCCACCCGCTGTACGCCCTGGTCCACGAGTCGATCTACGGCCAGGGCGCCCGGCCCACGGCCTGGTCCGCCGAGCGGGTCCGCGCCGAGTTCCCGCAGTTCGACGCGGCCAAGGCCCTCGCCGGTGACGAGCCCCTGCTGTTCACCGGAGAATCGATTCACCCCTGGATGTTCGACTGCGACCCGGCCCTGCGCCCGCTGCACGAGACCGCCGACCTGCTCGCCGCCCGCACCGACTGGACGCCCCTGTACGACCCGGCCCGCCTCGCCGCCAACACGGTGCCGGTGGTGGCGGCCGTCTACCACGACGACATGTACGTCGACACGGCCCACTCCCTGCGCACCGCCCGTACGATCCGGGGGCTGCGCACCTGGATCACGGACGAGTTCGAGCACGACGGCATCCGCACCGGCGGCCCACGCGTCCTCGACCGGTTGCTGGCGCTCGTGCGGGGCGAGGCGTGATGCCGTCCGTACGCCCGGTGATGTCGGTGACGCGGGCCGGTTTGCGGACATGACGACCGCTCATCGGACTAATCTGCGGACATGACGACCACTCAACTGCAGCCCATGCCCGGCGACTGGCGGCGTGCCCTCGCGGTCGTGGCGCACCCGGACGACCTCGAGTACGGCTGCTCGGCGGCGATCGCGGCCTGGACCGACGAAGGCCGCGAGGTCGCCTACGTCCTCGCGACCCGCGGCGAGGCCGGCATCGACACGCTGGAGCCCGAGCGGTGCGGGCCGCTGCGCGAGCGTGAGCAGCGGGCGAGCGCGGCGGTCGTCGGCGTGTCGGAGGTGGAGTTCCTCGACCACAAGGACGGTGTCATCGAGTACGGCACCGCCCTGCGCCGCGACATCGCCGCCGCCATCCGCCGCCACAAGCCCGAGCTGGTCCTCACGCTCAACCACCGCGACACCTGGGGCGGTGTCGCCTGGAACACCCCGGACCACGTGGCCGTCGGCCGTGCCACGCTCGACGCGGCCGGCGACGCCGGCAACCGGTGGATCTTCCCCGAGCTCGTCGAGCAGGGCCTCGACCCCTGGGACGGCGTGCGCTGGGTCGCGGTCGCGGGTTCCAGCACGCCCACGCACGCGGTCGACGCGACAGCCGGGATGGAACGGGCTGTGCGCTCACTGCTGGAACACCGCACCTACATCGAGGTGTTGACCAGCGAGGACCCGGAGACGTACGTGCGCGGCTTCCTGACCCAGCACGCGGAGAGGACGGGGGAGCGGTTCGGTGGCCGCCCCGCGGTGGCGTTCGAACTGTTCAGCAGATGATCAGCGCTTGACCGGCGGACGGGGGAGACCATGACAGGCGACGAGGAACTGGCGCACCGGTTCGAGGAACACCGCGGACACCTCAAGGCGGTGGCCTACCGCATGCTCGGATCGCTCTCCGAGGCGGAGGACGCCGTCCAGGAGGCCTGGCTCAAGCTCAGCCGCACCGACACGGACGACATCCAGAACCTCGGCGGCTGGCTGACCACGGTGACCGGTCGCGTCTGCCTGGACATGCTGCGCTCGCGCACCGCCCGCCGCGAGGAGCCGGTGGGCGACACCCAGGACACCGCGCGGGCCTACGTCCCGGATCCGGTGCTCCGGCCCCTGTCCCACATCGATCCGGCCGAGGAGGTGCTCCAGGCCGACTCCGTGGGCCTGGCCCTGCTCGTCGTGCTGGAGAACCTGACGCCCGACGAGCGGCTCACGTTCGTGCTGCACGACATGTTCGCCGTGCCGTTCGACGACATCGCGCCGATCGTGGAGCGCAACCCGGCCGCGACCCGGCAGCTCGCGAGCCGCGCCCGGCGCCGGGTGCGCGGTGCCACCCCGTCGGCCGAGCCGGACCTCGGCAGGCAGAAGCAGGTGCTCGACGCCTTCCTGGCCGCCTCGCGCGCCGGTGACTTCGAGGCGCTGGTGGCCGTACTGCACCCGGATGTGCTGCTGCGGGCCGACTCGGGTGCGCTCGTTCGGGGCGCGGCCGCCTCCAAGCTGGTGCAGGGCGCGAAGGCGGTGGCGGAGCAGGCGCTCATGTTCGCCCCGTTCACACAGGCCGCGGAGCTGGTCCTGGTCAACGGCTCGGTCGGAATGGTCAACGCGCACGGAGGTCGCGTCCAGTCGGTCATGGGCGTCACGATCGTCGACGGCCGCATCACGGACATGTACATCCTGGCCGACCCCGAGCGGCTGGAGCGTCTGGAGATGCCCGGACCGTCGGCGTGACCGGAACGCGCCCGTCAGTTGTCGTTTCGTATGCTGAACGGCGTGCGAGAACACCACACCGAGCGGGCGGAACTGCGTGGCGACTGCGAGCGGTGCTTCGGGTTGTGCTGCGTCGCCCTGCCCTTCGCCGCCTCGGCCGACTTCGCGGTCGACAAGGCCGCCGGCACGCCCTGCCGCAACCTCCGGGAGGACCACCGCTGCGGCATCCACGCCAGGCTCCGGCAGAAGGGATTCACCGGCTGCACGGTCTACGACTGCTTCGGCGCCGGGCAGCAGGTCTCGCAGATCACCTTCGGCGGACAGGACTGGCGGACCGGTCCGCCGGAGCGGGCCCGTCGCATGTTCGACGTGTTCCCGGTGGTCCGGCAGCTGCACGAGCTGCTGTGGTACCTGACCGAGGCGCTCGCCCTGCCGGCGGCCCGTCCCGTCCACCCCGAACTGCGCAAGGCACTGGAGAAGACCGAAGAACTGACCGGCGGGACATCCGAGGAACTCGCCGCGCTGGATGTGGCGGCGCACCGCCAGGACGTCAACGTCCTGCTGCTGAGGACGAGCGAGCTGGCCAGGGCCGGCATCAAGGGCCGCAAGAAGGACCGCCGGGGCGCGGACCTCATGGGCGCCCGTCTCAAGGGCGCCGACCTGCGCGGTGCCTGCCTCCGCGGCGCCTACCTCATCGCCGCCGACCTCACCGGAGCGGACCTGCGGGGAGCCGACCTGATCGGTGCCGACCTGCGCGACGCGGACCTCACCGACGCCGATCTGACCGGGGCGTTCTTCCTCACCCAGCCACAGCTGAACGCGGCCCGGGGAAGCGCCGGTACCCGGCTGCCGCGGTCAGTCACCCGCCCCGGGCACTGGACAGCGCAGGTCTGAGGCCGGCTCCCGCACCGCCGGGCGGCGCTCCGGGTGCAGCCGCAGGCCCTCCGGCATCAGCGTCAGCCGTTCCGTCACGCGCAGCCGGTAGGCCGGGTCGGCCCGCAGGTCGTAGCGCCGCAGCAGCAGCCCGAGCACCAGCGTGGCCTCGTGCAGCGCGAACTGCCGCCCGATGCACGCCCGCGCGCCCGTCCCGAACGGCTTGAAGGTGTGCGGGGGCCGGGACCGTACGGCGCCGGCGTCGAAGCGGTCGGGGTCGAACCGTTCGGCGTCCGCTCCCCAGACCTCGGGGTCCCGGTGCAGCATCGGCGTCAGCACCAGTGCCCAGGCCCCGCGCCGCATGGGATGTTCCCCGGCCAGCACCGTGTCCTCCCTGGCCTCCCGGGAGAACGCGGGCGCGGTGGGCCACAGCCGCAGCGACTCGTCCAGCACCCGGCGGACGTAGCGCAGCCGGGCCACCTGCTCGTAGGCGGGTTCCGCCGTGTCCCCCCACACCCGGTCCACCTCGGCGCGGGCCCGGGCGGCGATCTCGGGGTGGCGGGCGAGGTAGTGCAGGGCGAAGGAGAGCGCGCCCGACGTCGTCTCGTGGCCCGCGACGAGAAACGTGATGACCTGGCGGCGGACGTTCTGCGGCGCCAGCCGCTCCCCGGTGTCGGGATGGGCCGTCTCCAGCATGCGGTCGAGCAGATCGCCGTCACCGCCGCCGTTGGCGCGCCGGGCCCGCACCAGTTCGTCGACCGTCTCGTCGAGGTGGGCGATGTCGGCCGCGTTGCGGCGGCTCGCGCCGCGCAGCAGCAGGGGCGCCAGCGGGAAGGGCACGGTGTTGAGCCGCTGGGCGTAGGTCAGCGTGCCCACCATCGCGGTGACGAAGGGATGCGGCCGGGAGCGTTCGAACGAACCGAAGTCGTGCCCGAAGCCGGTGCGCGCGATCGTCTCCAGCGTCAGCTTGGTCATGTCGCCGGGCACGTCCACCGCCCGGCCCGTGGCCGCGGCCCGGTCCCAGTGCTCCGTCAGCCGCTGCGCGACCGACAGCATCATCGGGTGGTAACCCGCCATGGCGTCGCGGCTGAACCCCGGCGCGAGCACGTCGTGGGCCAGCTGCCAGTTGGGTTCGTGGTTGTACGCCGTGAACAAACCGTCCCCGGCGACCGGCCGCAGGTTGGCCACGCCGAGCCCCACGTGCTTGGCGAACCGCGACTCGTCCGCGAGGTCGGCCGCGTGCCGGGCGCCCCACACGAACACGAACTCCTTGCCGAACGCCTTCCGCCGGAACACCGGCCCCAGTTCGCGGGCGTAGCGCAGCGAGTCCTGCAGAGGAGTGCGCCGGTTCACCCCCACCACGTCACCGAGCAGCGGGATCCGGCGCGGCGGATGCGGAATGCGGTCCAGCTCCGGCCAGCCCAGCTCGGCACTCCGGAAACCCTTGGGCTCCCCGGTCCGTGTCGGCGCCTGAGGCATGACGCGATCTCCCTTGATCCGACGGCGGGTTCGCAGGTGTTGTACATGGGTTCAATAGCGCGGTTCAGTGTGGTCCCGTTGTTGAACCGGCGTCAAGTAAAGTGCGGGCATGGCTGCGAACCAGGGCGGGCGCACGCGCCGCCGGCTCAGCACCGAGGAGCGCCGGGAGCAGCTTCTGTCGGTCGGTGCGCGGCTGTTCTCGGAGAGCCCCTACGACGACGTGTGGATCGAGCAGGTCGCCGAGATCGCCGGAGTGTCGCGCGGGCTGCTGTACCACTACTTCCCGACCAAGCGGGACTTCTTCGCGGCGGTGGTCGAGCGCGAGAGCGAGCGCATGCTGCGCATGACGGCGGCGGTGCCCGGCGTCCCGGTCCGCGAGCAACTCGGGGCGGGCCTGGAGACGTTCCTGGAGTACGTCCAGGCGCACGCGCACGGCTATCGCGCCTTCCATCGCGCCGACGCGGCCGGGGACCAGGCGGTGCGGCGGGTCTATCAGCGTGCCCTGGCGGCGCAGGAGCGGCAGATCCTCGCCGCGCTCGCCGCGGATCCCGAGTTCGGCCCCGCCGTCGAGGGGCGGCCGGAGGTCCGGCTGGCCGTGCGCGGCTGGCTGGCGTTCACCACGGCCGTCTGCCTGGAGTGGCTGCGCGGCACGGAGTCGGGCCGCGAGCAGGTGCGCGAGCTGTGCGCACGCGCCCTGCTGGGCGTTCTCACGCCCTGACAGGTCTCGCAAAGGTCGTGTGACGCGGTTGGCGTACACCCCGATCTTCGATAGGTTAGGTGAGGCTTACCTAAGGAGGTCTGGGATGGGTGACGACAGCCACAGCTGGACGGCGGCTCCTGCCGCCGCGGAGCGGGCACGCTCGGTGCTCGCCGCCGCGTGGTCCTGCTCCGTGACCGCGGAGGGCACACGGGAGGAACTGGTCGGCGCGCACAGCGTGGACGAGGACGGCCGGGTGCTCGTGGAAGTGCCCGAGGACAGCGCCCTGCTCGCCGCCGCGATCTGCGCGCCCCGCGGCGAGCCGTCCGCGGTGCTGGAGTTCGCCGATGTCGCGCCCGTCCCGGTCCGCAACCGGATCCGCGCCCGGCTGTGGCTCGCGGGCTGGTTCGCCGTCGAGGGGGAGAGGCTCGCCTTCACGCCCACGCGTGTCGTGCTGCGGCAGCCCTCCGGCTCCGTGGTCGTGGACCTCGCCGAGTTCGCCGCCGCCGTGCCCGACCCGCTCACCACGGCCGAGGCGCGGCTGCTGACCCACCTCGCCGACTGCCACGCCGACGCCGTCGAACGCCTCACGCGGCTCGTCGACTCCGACAGCCTGCACGGCGCGGTGCGCGTCCAGCCGCTCGCCGTCGACCGGCATGGACTGACGCTGCGCATCGAACGGGTCCGTGCCCACGGCGACGTACGCCTCGCCTTCCACGCGCCCGCCGACGACGTCGCGCAGCTCACCGAGCGCATGCACGTCCTGCTCGGCCGGGCCACCGCCGCGTCCTGCCCGCGGGCCCTACAGCGGCAGCGCACAGACGGCGACGGGTGAGGGGAACGACCCGCCCGCGCGCCGCAGTGCGCCGTTGCCCTCGTCCACGTGGAAGACGGTGACGGTGGAGGACTTCTGGTTCGCGGCGAAGAGCAGCGTGCCCTCCGGTGAGAACGCGATCTGCCGGGGGAAGTCGCCGCCCACCGGGACCGTGCCGAGCAGCCTGAGCCGGGCGCCGTCCGCCTCGACGGCGTAGCGCGTGAGGCTGTTGTGGCCGCGGTTGGCGAGATAGGCGTACCGGCCGTCGGGGGTCACCAGGATCTGCGCCGGGTAGTTCGTGCCCGAACCCGTGCCCGTGGACTGCGCCTCGCCGACGGTCAGCCGGCCGGAGGCCTTGTCGTAGGAGCAGACCGCCACCGTGTTGTCGGCCTCGTTGGCGAGGTACGCGTACCGGCCGCCCGGGTGGAACGTGAGATGGCGCGGTCCGGCGCCCGGCCGGGTGTGCGCCTGTGCCATCTCGCTGAGCGTGCCCGCCTTCTCGTCCAGCCGGTACGTGTAGACGGTGTCCGTCCCCAGGTCGACGGCGAGCACATGGCCCCCGTCCGGGCTCGTGACGACCTGGTGGGCGTGCGGGCCCTCCTGGCCCGGGCCGGGCGGGGGAGTGGAGTGCCGGACGAGGGCGGTGCGTTCGCCGAGGGCGCCCGTGGCGTCGATGGGATGCACGGCGACGCTGCCCGTGCCGTAGTTCGCGCTGAGCAGCCAGCGGCCGCCCGGATGCACCGACAGATGGCAGGGGGCCGCACCGCCGGTACCGCGGCTGCCCAGCACCTTCCGGTCGGACAGCCGGACGGCGGTCACGGCACCGTCCGCACGCTCGTCCACCGCGTACAGCGTATGGCGGTCCGGGTGGACCGCGAGGTACGACGGGTCGCCGACGTCGCCGATCGTGCCGCCGCCGGTGATCTCACCCGTCGCCGCGTCGTACGTGGCCAGGCCGATGCCCTTGCCGCCGCCCTCGGCGGACGTGTAGGTGCCGAGGTACAGCGGGCGGGGTCCGGAGGGGCGCCGGGCCTCGCGGGACGGGCTCGTACCCGCCTCGGGCGTCGCGGCCGGGGCCGACGGGGGCGCGGGCGCGTTGTCGCAGGACGGCAGCGCCGCCGCGGCGGCCCCGCCCGTCAGGGCGCCGACGAACCGACGCCTGCTCCAGCCACCACTGCCCATGTCGCCCCTCAAGTCGTCACTCGTCCCCGTCGTGACTGCCACCTTGGCGTCTGCCGGCCCTCGGGTGCAACAAACGGCGGCGGGTGTTGCGTACGGCGCAACGCACCCTGAAGGGGAGGGGGTCGACGCTCCCCGTCCTCGACGCGCCCCGCAGGCCATCAGTTCCCGTTCTCGACGCGCCCCGTCTGCCATCAGCCTCCGCCCGAGACGTCCCCCGGCCGACTGCCGACCCCGTCCGCGACGCCCCCGGCCGACTACCAGTCCCCGTCCGCGACGCCCCCGGCCGACTACCAGTCCCCGTCCGCGACGCCCCCGGCCGACTACCAGTCCCCGTCCGCGACCGGTTGGCCCGGGGCGTCCTTGAGCTGCTGCGTCTGCCCCGGGGTGGGCGGCTGCCAGGGCTCGTGGTCGTCGCCGAGCCAGTCGCCGACCGGCTTGACGGACCGGAGTGTGTCCGTGGGGGCGAGATCCTCCGCGTCCTGGTCGAAGTAGTCGAACCAGGGCAGGCCCGCCCGGGTGTAGGCGGTCCGGTCCACCGGCGACGGCGGTGCGGCCTCGCCGGTGATGCGGCGCCACTCCGGCGGCGTCACCAGGTGCACGAACACCCGCCCCGCCGGCTTCTCCGACCAGTCCGAGAGCGGCCGGTCGTCCTGGTAGACCTCCTGCCGCATGGAGCCGCCGACGCCCAGCCCCATGGCTGCGGCCGCGCGCGGAGCGCTCGCCGGTGCCGCGGGAGCGGCACCGGGGGCCGGCCGGGCCGCACCGGTCGCGGCCCGTGCCGGGACGGCGCCCGGGGCCGACGGGGCCGCCATCGGCATCGGGGCGCCGTAGCCGCCAGCGGCGGGCGCACCGTAACCACCGGCGGCAGGGCTGCCGAACGCGGCCGGCATCGCGGCGCCGTAGCCGCCCGGCGGCGCGGGCGCCGGGGGCACCTGCCGCCGCCGCTCCTCCTCACGCCACAGCGCCAGCGCCCGGTCGTTCAGCGCGAAGGACTGCAGCTGTACGCCGCCCCACACCTCCTCGCCCGTGACCTGCCCCTCGACGGTGGCGCCCAGACCGAGCGGGACGGCGACGAACTGCCGGACCGTGCCCGTGCCGGAGTTGATGCCGTCCAGCCAGGGCTGACGGGGGAGCACCACGTAATTCTGCGGGCCGCGGGCCGGCCGGTCGCTCCAGGGCCCGCCCGAGACCGCGCACACCTTGCCGACGCCGACCTGGAGCGCGGCCGGCTCCGAGGTGCCCGCGAAGCTCAGCCACATCGCTTCGCGCAGATACACCGGCAGCATCACACCGCCGCGTGCCCGCCACTCCTCGGGGACCCGGTCCGCGTAGTCCGCGATGCGCCGGACCGGGAACTCGCCGAGGCCCGGGGGCAGCGGGTGCGTACCCGTCTCCGGCAGGCGCAGAGTGCGGATGAACCGCACGGCCACCCCGCCCGGCAGCCGCAGTGTGTTCCCGTCGATCCGCACGGTCGTGTCGGCCATGGCCCGCTCCTCGCCTCGGATGCCGGCCCCCTGCCGGCGTTCCCCTCAGCGAGAACGCCCGTCGAACCCCGCGCGGTTCCGCCACATCTGCTCCGTGACGCCCAGCCGCTCCCGCAGCCGCGTCAGACGAGGCATCCGCGCCCGCTGCTCGCGCGACACGCGGTCCAGTTCCTCGAACAGGCGGCGGGTACGGTGCTCGGTGTCGAGCTCGTCGAGGATGCGGTTGACCTCCGTGAGGACCGCTCCCGGAAGCTGCCAGTGCCGCGGGTCGCGCTCGGCCTCCTCGCGCAGCAGCAGGGCCAGTTTGTCGCGGGTGCCCGCGGCGGTGCGCAGTTCCGCGGCGAGCCGTTCCTCCGCCGACTCGGCGCTCGCGCTCAGGTGCGTGGTGACCAGCACCGCGAAGCTCACCACGGCGTCGGCGATCTCGGACAGCAGCTGCGCCAGGGCGGCGCCGGTCTCCGCCTCGAACTGCGGCTCGGGCTCGCGCTCCTTCGCGAGGTCGGTGAGGGAGCGGGCCAGTACGCGCAGGACGACCGTGCAGATCTCCAGCGTGTCCAGGCCGGTGCGCATCACGACCCGGTGCAGCACGCTGTCCTGCACGCGCGGATTGAGCCGCAGACTGTCCTCGGCCTGCCGCAGCGCCGCGTCCACCTCGACGATGTCGTGATCCAGGCGGCGCGCCTCGTGCAGTTGCTTCTCCGCGCGGTGCACGGGCGTGCCGCCGGCGGCCTCCTCGCCCATGCGCAGCATCAGCTGCCGCAACCGACGCGCCAGGCCCTCGATCGACTCGCCCGCCTCCTCCACCCACACCGGCGGGGCGAGCAGCAGGTTGCAGGCGAGTCCGACGATCGCGCCGATCAGCGTCTCCACCACCCGGGCCCAGGCGGTGTCCCCGACGGTGGTGACGCCGAGGACGAGCATTGCGCTGATCGCGACCTCGGGTACGTACTCCTCCACCCGGACCAGCCGTCCCACGGCCAGTGAGGCCACCAGGAGCAGCGCGAGGCTCCACCAGGTCAGGCCCACCAGCAGGCTGAACGCGATGGCGACGAGCACGCCCGTCACCACGGCGTTCACCCGCCGGAAGCCGTTGGTGATGGTGGCGTACAGCGTCACCTGGACGACCAGCAGTGCCGTCAGGGGAGCGGTGAGGGGGGCCGGCTCGGGGCTAAGCCGCAGGGCGATGACGTACGCGATCGTCGCCGCCGTCGCGGACCGCAGCGTCTGCACGACCACCGGATCACGACGCTTCCTCACGATCCGCTCGGCGTGCGCCGTCCACTCACGTACCTCTCGCATCCTCGGGCTGTTCCCCTTCCCCGGCGCATCGAACGCATCCGTCGAACACATCCATGAAGGACGCTCATGAAGGACGTTAATGCCGGGGCAAACCGCGGGCGACCGAGGGGCTCAGGCGTACACCTTGTCGAGGAAGGCGGCCAGATGGCCCGTGGTCCGCGCGATCTGCTCCTCCAGGGTGAGGCTCTCCTCGAACCGGGACCCCGCCTCCGGCGCCTTCTTCCCCCGCACGTACAGGGAGCAGGCGAGGTCGGTGCACATGTACGCCCCGACGGAGTTGCCCTCACGCCCGGCCGGCCCGGCCTTGCGCGCGGTCATCAGCGATACCCCGCCCCGCGGGTGCGTCGTCAGGCACAGCGAACACATGCTGCGGTGCAGGAACCCGCGCTGCCCGGCCTGGAAGCGCATCGCCAGCCCCACGAGCCGCCCGTCCCGCTCGGCCACCAGATAGCTCCGGTCCGGCGCTCCCGGATCCCGCCACCCGAGGAAGTCGAGATCGTCCCAGGGCCGCCCGTCGAGATCCCTGGGCACGGCGAGCCGCTTGGCCTCGCCCTTCGAGCAGTTGACGAAGGAGGCGCGGATGTCCTGCTCGGTGAGCGGCTGCATGGGAGCTCCTGGGAGTTGTCTTTCGCAAACCTAGGGGTCCTAGGTTTTGTGGGCGAGATCAGATTAGACAGTCGCGGCGCGAGGGGCGACCGGATTTCCGTCAGGCCTCGGTTCCCGAGACCTCCGGCGGCCACACCCCGGGGGTCAGCACCCCCAGCGCATAGGCCCGGGCCACCAGTTCCGTGCGGTTGGACGCGCCCCAGCGGGACGACAGGCGGCGCAGGTGGTAGGTCACGCCGTCGGTGGTGAGGCCGGTCTCCCGGGACGCCCGGGCCGTGGTGGCGCCGACGGCCAGGAGGCTCAGGATGCGGGCCTCCGTCGGGGTGACCCGCGCCTGTTCTGCGGGGGCGGCGGGGGAAGGGGCACGTTCGGGGTCCACCCGGAGCATCACCAGCAGGGCCGGGGTGTCCTCCGCCGTGTCGCTGACCGGATCCGCCGTCAGTTCACCGCTGCGCTCAGCGCCGCCCGGTGCCCGCCAGCGCACCGACACCTGGTAGCGCGAGCGGTGCCGCAGGCGCAATGCCTCGGCGATGCGCTCCACCTGCGTCGCCTCCCGTGGGCTGAACAGGTCCAGCACGTCGCGTCCGCGCAGCTGCCCCGGTGTCCTGCCGCACTCCGCCGCCATCGCCGGATTGGCCAGCAGCACCGCCCCGTACACGTCACACACCGCGACCGGCATCGCGACCCGGTCGAACAGCAGCAGCGCGCGGTTGCGCCACGTCACGGCCTCCTGCCGGGCCAGGTCCACGAGCTTCTCCTGCCATGCCGGGCCGCTCCCGCGCAAGAGCGGCGCATCTGCTCGCACTACACAATCATGTAGGGCCGAGGCGCCGCCTCCCGGGCGCCGTGGATCACGCTGGATCGCAGTACTTCCGTACCGCGAAAGGCAGTTGCCGCGTCATGCCCCCCACCGGACAGACTCCCCTGACCGCCGACGACCTCCCCGGCGTCCCCGTCGCCGACATCTCCGCCACCGGACCCGGCGGTGCGCCCATCCAGCAGGTCATGGACCTGATGCGCGAGCACGGGCCGGTGCTGCTGCGGCGGCTGTACGGGCGGGACACCCTGTTCGTGAGTGACCTGGACCTCGTGGCCGAACTCGCCGACGAGCAGCGGTTCGCCAAGCACATCGGGCCCGGTCTGGGCAATGTCCGCGAGTTCGCCGCCGACGGCCTGTTCACCGCGTACAACGACGAGCCCAACTGGGCCAAGGCGCACGACATCCTCATGCCCGCCTTCGCGCTCGGCTCGATGCGCACCTACCACCCCGTGATGCTGGAGGTGGCCCGCCGGCTCATCGCGTCCTGGGACCGCGACGCCCGCGCCGGGCAGCCGGTGAACGTGCCCGACGACATGACCCGCATGACGCTCGACACCATCGGACTCGCCGGCTTCGGCTACGACTTCGGTTCCTTCGAACGGGCCGAGCCGCACCCCTTCGTCCAGTCGATGGTCCGCTGCCTGGAGTGGAGCATGACCCGACTGGCACGCGTGCCGGGCCAGGACTACACGGAGCAGGACGCCGCCTTCCGGGAGGACTCCGCCTACCTCGCCCGGGTCGTCGACGACGTCATCGCCGCCCGCACCGGCATCGACCAGAGCGACTCCGACGACCTCCTCGGCCTGATGCTCACCGCCCGGCACCCGGCCGACGGCACCACGCTCGACACCGCCAACATCCGCAACCAGGTCATCACGTTCCTGATCGCCGGCCACGAGACCACCTCCGGCGCGATGTCCTTCGCGCTGTACTACCTGGCCAAGCACCCCGCCGCGCTCCAGCTGGTGCAGCGCGAGGTCGACGCGCTGTGGGGCGACCGGACCGACGTCGAGCCGACCTTCGACGAGGTCGGCCGGCTGACCTACACCCGCCAGGTCCTCAACGAGGCGCTCCGGCTGTGGCCCACCGCCGCCGTGTTCTCCCGGGAGGCCCGCGAGGACACCCTGCTCGGCGGCCGCATCCCGCTGCGCGCCGGGCAGGGCGTCCTGGTCCTCACGCCGATGCTGCACCGGCAGCCCGTGTGGGGCGACAACCCCGAGCTGTTCGACCCCTCCCGCTTCACGGCCGAGGCGGAGGCCGGCCGGCCGGTGCACGCCTTCAAGCCGTTCGGCACCGGCGAGCGCGCCTGCATCGGACGGCAGTTCGCGCTGCACGAGGCGACGATGCTGCTGGCGATGCTCGTCCACCGCTACCGGCTGAGCGACCACGCCGACTACCGGCTCGACGTCAAGGAGACCCTCACCCTCAAGCCCGAGGGCTTCACCCTCGCCCTGAAGCCGCGCACGTCCGCCGACCGCGTTCACAGCCCGCTGCCCGGAGCCGCCCCGGCACGGGAGACCGCCTCGGCCGAGCCGCAGGACCTGCCTGCCCGCGTCCGTCCCGGCACCGCCGCCCTCTTCCTGCACGGCAGCAACTACGGCACCTGCCGTGAGTTCGCGGCCCAGCTCGCCGACGAGGCCGCCGCCATCGGGTGCGCCACCGAGGTGGCCCCCCTCGACGCCTACGCGGGCGGCCTGCCCACCGACCGGCCCGTCGTCATCACCGCCGCCTCCTACAACGGCCGCCCCACCGACGACGCCACCGCCTTCGCCGCCCGGCTGGAGGAGACCCACGACCTGTCGGGCGTGGCCTACGCCGTCCTCGGCGTCGGCGACCGCAACTGGGCCGCCACCTACCAGCACGTCCCCACCCGCATCGACGAGCGGCTCGCCGAGTCCGGCGCCGCCCGGCTGGTGGAGCGCGCCGCCGCCGACGCCTCCGGCGACCTCACCGGCACCGTCCGCGCCTTCACCGCGTCCCTGCGCACCGCCCTCCTGGAGCGCTACGGCGACCCGGACGCCACGACGCCGGGCCCCGAGCCCCTGAGCGCCTACGAGGTCCGCACCCTGACCGGCGGACCGCTGGACGCCCTCGCCGAACGGCACGGCCTCGTCCCCATGCGCGTCACCGAGGCGCGCGACCTCACCGCCCCCGGCTACGCCCGGCGCAAGCGGTTCCTCCGCGTCGCCCTGCCGGACGGCGTCACCTACCGCACGGCCGACCACCTCACCGTGCTCCCCGCCAACGCCCCGGACCTCGTCACGCGGGCGGCCACCGCGCTCGGCGCCGACCTCGACACCGTCCTGGACATCCGCGCCACCCGCCCGCGCCGCGACGGCATCGCCGTGGACCGCCCCGTGACGGTACGGCAGCTCCTCACCCACCACGTGGAGCTGCAGGAGCGGCCGAGCGCCGGGCAGCTGGCCGCGCTCGCCGCCGCCAACCCGTGCCCGCCGGAGCGCATCGCCCTGGCCGCCCTCACCGACGACCCGCGCACCCTCGTGGAGATCCTGGAGGACCACCCGGCCCTGCGCGGCGCCCTGGACTGGCCGCAGCTCCTCGGCCTCCTCACCCCGCTGCGCCCGCGCCACTACTCCATCTCCTCCTCGCCGGCCCTCGACCCCGGCCACGTGGACCTGATGGTGTCGCTGCTGGAGGCACCCGCCCGCTCCGGCAAGGGCGTCTACCGGGGTACCGGCTCCGGCCACCTCGCCACCGTCGAGCCCGGCGACACGGTGTACGCGCGCGTGCAGCCCTGCCGGGAGGCCTTCCGGATCGACGTCACCGGTGACGCGGCACCAGTCGTCATGGTCGCGGCGGGCACCGGCCTCGCCCCGTTCCGCGGCACCATCGCCGACCGTACGGCCGCCCTCACGGCCGGCACCGAACTCGCCCCGGCCCTCTGCTACTTCGGCTGCGACGCCCCCGACGCGGACTTCCTGCACGCCGAGGAACTGCGCGCCGCCGAGACCGCCGGCGCCGTCTCCCTGCGCCCCGCCTTCAGCGAGACGCCCGAGGGCGAGGTGCGGTTCGTGCAGCACCGGATCGCCGCCGAGGCCGAGGAGGTCTGGAGCCTGCTGGACTCCGGAGCGCGGGTGTACGTCTGCGGTGACGGTTCCCGGATGGCCCCCGGGGTGCGGGAGGCGTTCCGTACCCTGTACCGGAAGCACACGCCGGGCGCCGACGAGACGGCCGCCGGGCAATGGCTCGACGGACTGGTCGCGGACGGGCGTTACGTCGAGGACGTGTACGCGGCCGGCTGACCGATGCGGCAGGGGAGGGGTGGGCACACGGTGGTGGACTCCTGGGAACGGGCCCGGCACGTCTTGGCGGCAGCGGGCCTGGACCCCGGCGGCCTCGCCCACCTCGCCCCACTGACCGGCGGCACCTACAACACCGTCGAGGAACTCCGCCTCACCGACGGCAGCCGCTACGTGCTGAAGATCCCGCCCGCCGCGGCCGTTCCCGGACTGCGGCACGAGAAGCGGCTGCTCGTCTCGGAGGCCGAGTTCTACCGCCGGGCCGCCCGCGTCGGTGTCCCCGTGCCGCAGGAGGTGTGCGCGGGGGAGGACTATCTCCTCATGACGGCCGTACCGGGCGACCCGTGGGACGGCACGCTCACCGATCCGGAACAGACCGCTCTGCGCACGGAACTGGGGCGCCAGGTGGCCCGGCTGCACGAGGTGACCGGCCCAGGCTACGGCTACCCCTCCGGCGCGCTCGGCCCGCTCGCCCCCGACTGGCGGACGGCGTTCACGGCGATGTTCGACGCCGTCCTCGACGACGCCAGGCGCTACGGGGCCCGGCTGCCCCGCCCCGTCGACTCCGTGGCCCGGACCGCAGCGTCCGCGTACGGCGCGCTCGACGAGGTGACCCAGCCCCGCCTCGTCCACTTCGATCTGTGGCGGGGCAACATCCTCGTCGACCGTGCGGACGGTCGGGCCCGCATCGGCGGCCTCATCGACGGGGAGCGCATGTTCTGGGGCGACCCCCTGGCCGACTTCGTCTCCTTGGCGCTGCTCGGGGACATCAGGAAGGACGAGGACTTCCTGGCCGGCTACCGGGAGGCCGGCGGCCGGGCCCGCTTCGACGCCCCGGCCCGTCTGCGACTGGCCCTGTACCGGGCGTACCTGTACCTGATCATGCTCACCGAGACGATTCCCCGCGAGGCCGGCGAGGAGCAGCGGCGCTGGGTGCGGGAGACGGTCGCCCCCGAACTCGTCGCGGCCCTTGACGAGATCGAGGAGACCACCTGAACCCGCCGACCGGACACGGTTGGCTCACACCATGAAATAAGGGTTGGAGGAATGTCGCACCGGGCTGTCGCACCGGGCCGTCCCCGACGGTATGTTGCAGGTCGGACAGGGGACGCGAGGGGAGCCACATGGCTGCGCGGAACGGGCGCACGGTGCGCGATCTCAGGCGGGCCAACCGTACGGCCGTGCTGCAGAGGATCTACTTCGACGGCCCGCTCAGCCGCTTCGAACTCGGCCCGGCGACCGGCCTGAGCTCGGGTTCCGTCAGCAACGTCGTCGCGGACCTGGTCGCCGACGGGCTGGTCGAGGAGGCCGGCAGCGTCGACTCCGACGGCGGCCGCCCCCGCATCCTGCTGCGCGTCGCACCCGGCAGCGGCCACATGATCGGGGTCGATGTCGGCGAGACCCGGGTCCGGGTCGAGCTCTTCGACCTCACCCTCACCGAACTCGCCCGCGCCGAGCACCCGCTGGCGCCGCAGCGCTACGAGGTCGAGGCCATCGTCGGCCACATCCGCCAGGGCGTCGCCGAAGTGCTGGACACCGCCGGCCTCGCGCCCGAGCGGCTCCTCGGCGTCGGCATCGGCGTCCCCGGCATCGTCGAGCGCACCGCGGACCGTGGCGCGCTCGTGCACGGGCAGACCATCGGCTGGGACACCGTCCCGCTGGAGGCCCTGCTCCGCGCCGGATCCCCGCTGCCGGACACCGTCCCGTACTTCATCGACAACGGCGCCAAGACGCTGGGTCAGGCCGAGATGTGGTTCGGCGCCGGACGCGGCGCCCACAACGCCGTCGTCGTGCTGTTCGGCTCCGGCGTCGGCGCGAGCCTCGTCACCCCGGACGTGGAGCAGGGCCGCGCGGTCGAGTGGGGGCACCTGACCGTCCGGGTCCGGGGCCGCCGCTGCCGGTGCGGCGCACTAGGCTGCCTGGAGGCGTACGCGGGAGCCGAGTCGCTGCTGGCCCGCTGGCGGGAGGAGGGCGGCCGGGTCCCGGACGGCGCCGACGAGGAGACCGCCCTCACGGCGATGCTCGCCGCGGCCTACCCGCCCGAGGACGGTGCGGCCGACCCCGTCGCGCTGGCCGTCCTGGAGGAGACCGCCGAGTACCTCGGGGCCGGCCTGTCCGACCTGATCAACCTCTTCCAGCCCGAGCGCATCCTCATCGGCGGCTGGGCGGGCCTGGCGCTAGGCTCGCGCTTCCTGCCGGCCGTGCGCCGTCACGCCATGTCGTACGCGCTGCGCCACCCGGCCGGGAAGGTGACCGTCGACCTCGGACGGCTCGGACCCGACGCGGTCACGGTCGGCGCCGCGATCCTGCCGCTCGCCGACTTCTTCGCACGCGGCGGACGGCGCCCCGACCCGGCACCGGAGTATCCGCTCCCCGCCTGGCGCACCGCACTTCAGGAGCGGACCCCGCGCTGAGGTTTCGCCGATCACCGCGGAGGTACTCGCGTGGCGCCCGGACCACAGAAGGGAGCACGCCGTGACCGACCACCGCCTCGAAGGACCCGGCGAGAACGGTGAGCCCATCCCGCGGGACATGCCGGACCAGCAGGCCGACGACGGCGAGGACCCGTGGGAGGTCGCCCCGCGCTTCACGGGCACCGGCAAGGACGGCGAACAGAAGAGCGACGACGAGACCGACGAGCCCACCGGTGACGTCCCCGACACGGACGAAGCGGGGACGGGCCGGCAGGGAGCACCGCACTCGGGAACGGTTCACCCCGAGCACCCGGTGCCGGACGAGCCCTCCGCCTGAGGAGGGCATCCCACCGAGGGCCGCAGCCGGCTGTGGGGGTCGGCTGCGGCCCTCGCGCATGTCTCCCTCGGCATGCGCGGAGCTCGGCATGCCCAAGGCAGGCCCCGGCCATGCCCAAGGCTCGGTGTGGCCAGGGCCCCCGCCGGGCGGTGCACAGGCAGGTCACGGTGTCAGGGCCGCTCGCCAGGTCGTGCACCTCGTGCACGGCTCGACCGCGGCTCGCCGGAATCAGCCCACCTTGCGTCCCCGCAGCGGCTCCGTCGGCGCCCCCGCCCCCTGCTGCAGGCCCAGCAGGAACTCCTCCAGCACCTCGGGAGCCGTGTGCTCCGGCCGCCAGCCCAGCTCCGTCCGCGCACGGGTGCAGTCCATGAGCGGCAGTCGCAGCACCGCGTCGAACAGGTGCGGGGAGGCGGGCAGCAGATGCAGGCCCCAGGCGGCGGCGATCGCCGACCGGGCCGCGCTGCGCGGCAGCCGCACCGGACGCGCGTCGAACATCTCGCCCAGCAGCCGCACGTCGACGGGCGGGTCGGCCGCCAGGTTGAAGGCGCCCCGGACATCGGAGCGCAGCGCCAGCCGGTACGCGTTCGCCGCGTCGTCCGTGTGCAGCGCCTGCATCCGCAGCCCCGGGACGTCCGGCAGGAACGGCAGCAGCTCCGGGCGGGCCAGCGGGCCGGGCAGGAACCGGCCGCCGAAGATGCGGCGCTGCTCGCTCGCGGACTCCCGCTGGAAGAGGAACGCGGGCCGCATCCGCACCACCCGCGTCTGGGGGTGGTCGCGCTCGAAGGTGTCCAGCGCACGCTCCAGATAGGCCTTCTCCCGGCAGTACGCGGCGTCCGGCCAGCCGTGTGTCGGCCACGACTCGTCCACCGTCTCGTCCTTGGGGCCGGGCGAGTACGCGCCGACCGACGAGGCGTGCACCAGCGCGGGCACGCCCGCCGCGGCCACCGCCTCGAAGACCCGCATGCTGCCGAGCACATTGGTGCGCCAGGTAGCGGCCGGGTCGTGCGTCGGCTGGAAGGCCCATGCCAGATGGACCACCGCGTCCGCGTCCGTGAACCGCTCCACCAGATCGGACCGCTCGGACGCCAGGTCGACGGCGGCCCAGTCCGTCTTCGGCGGCGACCAGTCGGGGATCCGCCGGGCCAGACCCAGCACCGAGGCGACCTCCGGATCCTCCGACAGCAGGCGCACCACGCTCGTGCCGACGTTGCCGGTGGCACCCGTGACAACGACCCTCATACCCGTTCCGCTGCTCACTTCGTGCTCCTCTCCGCCGCTGGTCCAACGAGAGGTGACCGAGTACCCGGGACGCGGGGATTGCACGTGGGGAGAGGAGAGCCCCGGCCGGACGGGGGAATCACGGCCGGGGCGGCTCAGGGGCGGATCCTGTCCGGACCCACACCCTGTTCAACGGGCAACCAACCCCGGGTGTTCCGAGCCCGGGCCCCTGTCCGGTGACTCCGGGCCGCTCTTGTCGGGCCCGCTTCGGGCGCCGACGCCAGTCAGCAGGTCCGTGGGTCCCTGTCGCCGTCCTGATCGGCCGAGTGAAACAGTTCGATGACACGTTCCTCGTACCGGACGCGGGCCGGGGAGAAGTCGTACGGCATCGTGCCGATGGCCTCCATCACGCTCATCCTCGCCCCGTCTCCTTCCTCGCCGGGGTGCTCGTCCTCCCGGTCCAGGAGGACGTCGAGGGCCTCGTCCAGGCCGGATCTTTCCATGGCGGCTGCAAGGGCGGTCTCGTGATCACATCGCTGGGCGGCCAGGTCTTCGACGCGGGGGTCGTCGGGGGACATGGTGTCGTCCAGGGCCGCCTCGGCCTCGGCCAGACGGTCCTCCTCGGCCCGCAGCTCGGGGTGGGTGGCCAGGACGATGAACCGGTCGGCCTGGACAGCGGCGCCCAGAGGGCCGAAGACGCGCTCCGTGACCAGGAGGGTATCGAGGTCGGCGGAGCGCAGGGCTCCGGGCGGTAGATCACGGAGGCGGCCAGTGACCAGCGGTGAGAGCAGGCCCAGGGGGCTGCCCACCTCGCGGAGACGGTTCACGGCGGCCCGCTGGGCCTCGATGGCGGCCGCCTTGGAAGCGAGGGACTCCTCCAGGCGGGCCAGGGACTGCTCGATGCCGGTGGCGCCCTCGAAGGCGGCGTGGATGTCATCCAGGGAGATACCCGCTTCGGCCATCCTGCGGATCCACAGCAGGCGGATCATGTCGTCGTATCCGTAGCGGCGGCGGTCATCGCTGCCGCGTTCCGGTTCGGCGAGGAGCCCGATGGCGTGGTAGTGGCGGATGGCGCGGGGTGTGGTCCCGGCGAACGCGGCGGCATCGCCGATCTTGACCCGGCGGGGAATCGCAGGAAGGGGCATGCGAGGGAACCTCTCGATGTCGTGCTCGCCGCCTACTGGACCACATGCCGCTACGGCACATGCAAACCCCTCTGCCGTGGACGCGCCCGTACTCCCGCACCATCAAGGTCGTACGGGCCGCTGCACAGGTAGCGAAGACGTCCCAGATGAGCGGAGACGATCTGCGCCGTGGACAGCCGCCCATGACCAGCACGGGCATCTCGGAGTAGCGTCACACCGTCCCTTTACCCGCAGTTTCAGGTTGGTGAGGGCTCACTGCCCCTCGTCGCCCGGGACGGTCTCCGCCCAGAGGTTCTCCGCCTGGAGCAGCAGCGTGCCCAGGACCGCCGTGTGGGCGGCCCCCTCCCCGGCGTGCCGGCGCAGCTTCTCCTGCAATTCCTCCTGTAGTTCCCGCATCGCCTTCTGGGTCTCCTCGTCCGGCTGGGCGGTCACGCCGCCGTCGAGCAGACCGTCTGCCTCGGCGCACAGGGCGTCCCCGACCAGCTCCAGCAGACGCGCGTACGAGCGCAGGGCCGGGCCCTCCGGCGGGGCGGGAGACCGGTTGTCGTCCACGGACACCGCCAGGGCCCGGGTGAGCGTGGCGACGTGCCCGGTGACCCGGCCGAGCCGCTCGTCCTCGTCCACCGCCGGCAGCGCACCGTCGTGCGGTACGCGGTGCAGGGCGCGCAGCGGGGCGTAGGTCAGGCGCAGGCTCTCCTGGCTCCACCGGCGCGCCGAACGCAGCGCTTTCAGGCGGTGGTCCAGCCGGTTCGAGGCACTGACCCAGCCGGCGGCGGTCTGCGCGTCCCACTCGCCCTCTTGCAGATCGCCGGCGACGGTGTGCAGCACTTCTCCCGTCTCCCGGGCGAGTGCCGCCAGGTTCTCCCGTACGTCCCGCAGGTGGATCGGGGGCAGGACGAGCGCGTTGACGGCGACGCCGATGACGGCGCCGATCGCGGCCTGCTCCACCCGGTGCCCGACGGCCGACAGGCTCACCATGCCCGAGGAGATGGTGAACAGGGCCGTGGTGGCCGCGTAGATGCCCTGGTCGCCGAAGCGGGGCCAGTTCGCGAGCAGCATCAGCACCGGCACGGACAGGGCGAGCGCGCCGGTCGTGTCGTCGGTGACCGCCTGGGCCCCCGAGGCCAGCAGGGTGCCGACGCAGATGGCCCCGAACTGCCGCGCCCCCTGCACCACCGAGCTGAAGACGGTGGCCTGCACCAGCACCAGCGCCACCCAGGGCGCCATCAGCGCCAGCGGATCGCCCATCCAGACGCCACCCACCAGCCAGGCGAGCACGGCCGCCCCGGCCGCCTTCAGCGACTGGACGAACAGATCCCGCTCCCGCCCGGGCCCTCGCCACGCCGCCCGCACGGCCTCCCAGGCCGACCGCGACTCCCGCCGCACGGCATCCACCGGACGCACGGATCGCGTTCTCTGCTGCAGACTCTCGATCCGCCCCTGAGCCGTGGGTGCTCCCCCGGACGGTGCGTCCGAGGCCTCCCCCGTGTCCGCTTTCATGTTCCTCCGCCCCCGGAGGACTCCCGCCCTCCGCCGTACCGCACTCGTCACACGCGTCATGCGCTGCGGGTATCCGCCTGACCGGCGGTTTCACGTTCCTTCATGCCAGTGGGCTGTCGCCCAGGGCCGACAGCAGGTGCGCCGGGTCGGCGTAGACCGCGTCCGCGCCGGGCTCCGCCAGGTCGGCGCGCGGGATGCCGCCGCACAGGACGCCCACACAGCGCACCCCGGCCCTGCTGCCCGCCCGCATGTCCCACACGGTGTCGCCGACGAACACCGCCCGCTCCGCCGGCACCCCGGCCAGTTCCAGGGCGTGCTCGACCGGCTCGGGGGCGGGCTTGCCCTCGTCGACGTCGTCGGCGCTCGCCGTCGCGGCGATGGCCTCGTCCGCGTCGATCGCCCGGCGCAGCGCGCTCAGCTCCGCGCCGCCCGCCGAGGTGGCCAGCACGACCGTCCAGCCGTCCCCGTGCAGCCGCCGCAGCAGCGCTCCGGCCTCCGGCAGCGCGGGCAGCCGGTCGAAGTACTGCCCGTACAGCGCCTTGTGACCGGCGCTGATGTCGGCGTCCTGGTCGGTGTCCCGGTCGTCGCCCAGCAGATGGGCGACCAGGTCGGTCGACGGCAGGCCGACGGCCCGGTGGATGGCGTGCATCGGCACCTGGTGGCCCGCCTGCCGGAAGGCCTCCCACCAGGTCACGACGTGCAGATGGTTGGTGTCGGCCAACGTGCCGTCGACGTCGAACACGGCCGCCCGTCCCGCGCTTCCCATGAGTGCAGTCCCTTTCTCTCCGACCGCGCGGGTACCACGTCAGCCGCCCGCCACGCCGGACGGCACCCGACGCTCACGGGTCCAGGCCAGGAGTTCGTCGAGGGACCACGTGGTCACCACCCGCTCGGGCGGCACCCCGCACTCCTCCGCCCGTGCGCACCCGTTGATCTGCCAGTCCAGCTGCCCCGGCGCGTGCGCGTCGGTGTCGATGGAGAACAGCACCCCGGCGTCCACGGCACGGCGCAGCAGCCGCCGCGGCGGATCCAGCCGCTCCGGCCTGCTGTTGATCTCCAGGGCCGTGCCCGTCTCCGCGAGCGCGGCGAACACCTCGTCCGCGTCGAACTCCGACTCCGGCCGCCCCCGCCCGGTCACCAGCCGCCCCGTGCAGTGCCCGAGCACGTCCGAGTGCGGATCGCGTACGGCGGCCACCATCCGCCGGGTCATCGACCGGGCGTCCATGCGCAGCTTGGAGTGCACCGACACCACCACCACGTCGAGCCGGTCCAGCAGCTCCGGTTCCTGGTCGAGCGTCCCGTCCTCGAGGATGTCGCACTCGATGCCGGTCAGCAGCCGGAACGGTGCCCAGGTCTCGTTCAGCTCCGCCACCACGTCCAGCTGCTCCCGCAGCCGCTCGGGCGACAGCCCGCGCGCCACCGTCAGGCGCGGCGAGTGATCGGTGAGCGCCGCCCAGTCGTGGCCCAGCTCCGCTGCGGCCCGCCCCATCTCCTCGATCGGGCTGCCGCCGTCCGACCAGTCGGAGTGCAGATGGCAGTCCCCGCGCAACAGCGCCCGCAACTTCTCCCCGCCCCGCACGGCAGGCTGTTCTTCCGCCTCCCGCTCCAGCTTGTCCAGATAGCCCGGGACCTCACCGGCCAGCGCCTCCCGCACCACCTGGGCGGTCTTCGGGCCCACGCCCTTGAGCTTCTCCAGCGACCCGTCCGCCGCCCGCCGGCGCAGCTCGTCCCCGCCCAGGTCCTTCAGTACGCGGGCCGCCGTACGGAAGGCGCGCACGCGGTAGGTCGGCGCCAGGGACCGCTCCAGCAGAAAGGCGATCCGGTCCAGTGCCTCGACGGGATCCATCACCACCTCCACCTCAAGGGTTGCCCAGCGCCCGGCGGGCCGCACGACGGGCGGCGGGTTTGCCCGGTGGCCCCCCGGGTACTGCGGTGCCTCGCCCCCGCCTCTCGACGAGGAGACCTGTCATGTCCGACCCCACCGCGCCCACCAGCAAAGTCGCCGTGATCACCGGCGCCGACTCCGGCATCGGCCGCGCCACCGCGGTCCACCTGGCGCAGGCGGGCATGGACGTCGGCATCACCTACCACACCGACCGCAAGGGGGCGCAGGAGACGGCCGACGAGGTGCGTGCGCACGGGCAGCGGGCCGAGGTCGCCCGGATGGACCTCACCCGGCTGCCCGACGCCGCCGACACCGTCGACGAGCTGTGCGAGCGGCTGGGCCGCATCGACGTGCTGGTCAACAACGCCGGCACCGGCACCATGACACCCTTCCTCGACCTGGAGCTGTCGGACGTGCGTGAGGTCCTCGACGTGGATCTCGTGGGGCCCTTCCTGTGCGGGCAGAAGGCGGCCCGGCACATGATCGGGCACGGCGAGGGCGGCCGGATCATCAACGTCACGTCCGTCCACGAGCACCAGCCGCGGGTGGGTGCCGCCCCGTACTGCGCGGCCAAGGGCGGTCTCGGGCTGCTCACCCAGGTCATGGCACTCGAACTGGCCGAGCACCGCATCACCGTCAACGCCGTCGCCCCGGGCGAGATCTCCACGCCCATGACCGGGCAGGAGGACACCGACCCGCACACCGAGAGCCGCCCCGGCATCCCGCTCGGCCGGCCCGGCGACGCCCGGGAGGTCGCCGCGGTCATCGCCTTCCTCGCCGGTCCGGACGCCTCGTACGTCACCGGCGCGTCCTGGACCGTCGACGGCGGCATGCTGCGGATGGGCCCGCAGGCCGGATCTCACCTGACCGGCGACGACTGGCGCCGCCCCTGAGCGGCCGGACGGCCCGGCGGGCGGCTGGACCCGCGCCGGCGCCGGTTGCGTTCTAGGCTCGATGCATGACCGAAAGCGCGAGCCCGTACATATCGCACCCGCGGATCCTGGTGCTCGGGGTACAGCCGGGCACACCGCCGTTCCGGATCGTGCAGATCGACGGCCAGGTGGTCGGGGAGGCCCGGGCCGTCACCGACGTGCTGGCGGCCGCGGCCGCGTTCGGCATCCCCGTGCACGACATGGACGATCCGGACGTGGTGCGCTGGGTGGGCGGAGACAAGTTCACCTGGACAGTGCACTAGTGCCGCGAGCGGCGCGTCGGTGACCGACGGCGACGCCGCGGACGCGGGTGCCAGGCCCCGCGTCCGCGCCCCGATCCGAAGGACAGGCCTAGACCTTGCCGGCCGACGGCTTCTGCTCCGCCCGGGCCGGGCGGGGCCTGCGTGCGTGGACGGCCCGGCTGAGGCGGCGCCCCAGGAGCAGGTAACCGATGAGCGCGCCCGTCGTGTTGAGGATGACGTCGTCGATGTCGAAGGCGCGGCCGGTGACGAGGGCCCCTTGGGCGAACTCCACCAGGAGCATCACGATCGCGGTCAGGAGCAGCACGCGCAGGATGCCGCGGGTGCGGGGGGCGACCACGGGCACCAGGATGCCGAAGGGAATGCCGAGCAGGATGTTGCCGCCGATCTGCTTGAACGCGTCCCGCAGTTCGGGCTGGTCGAGATAGGCCTTCAGGGAGCTGCCCGGTTGCAGATTGCTATGGGTCAGGGCCTCCGAGGCGGGCGAGGGCTGCAGGGTCAGCCGGGCCAGCACGACGGCGAAGGCGACCATGAAGATGAACGCGCACAGCATCGCCAGCAGCCGTACGGGCAACGGGAGCGGGCGTCGCTCGCTCCCGGGCCCGGTGGTCCGGGGACGTGAGGCAGCACTGGCCATGGGGGGTCCTCCACTCTCCGATTTCCCTGCGTGACAAGGCGGTTACCCCCGGGTGCGCCGACGATGCCGTGGGGGGTCGTTCCGGGCCACGGTCCCGGGCGGTGTCGCCCGGGACCGTTCCCACCCTCGGTTGCCCCGCGTTGCGCCCGGGCACTCCCACCGTTCGTGGCCCCCGATGAGCGCGACGCCGCCGGGCGCACCGGCCCTGCGCCCGGCAAGCCGGTCAGTTCCCGTACGAGACGCGCACCTCCTTGAAGCCCAGGGAGCGCAGCAGTCCTTCGAGCATGCCGGTGGTGTTCGACTCGGCGCGTGCGGTCAGCTCGCTCTCCTTCGCCGCGTCGCCGATGTGCCGCACCGCCAGCCTCTGTACGGCCTGTTCGCCGTTGGGGTTGTCCGAGAAGAGGTCGCCGAGGCGGTCGAAGAGACCGCGTTGCTTGGAGACCGCGTAGGAGCGGTCGGGGTCGAGGGCGGGCCTGCCCAGCTGCGCGTGGGGCAGCCGCAGCCTGGCGGATGTGCGGTCGCCGTTGACCTGCACGTCGTTCTCGCCGACCTTGCCCAGGTCGACGTAGGCGTCGACGGTGCCCGCGCCGACGTACAGGGTGCGGGTGCCGCGGATCGCGTCGGGCAGGAGCTTGGCGTCCTTCTCCAGGTCCACGACGACCTGGAAGTTGCCGGAGGCGGCGTCGTAGCGGCTGATGTCCTGGATGGACTTCAGCAGCGCGGGGCCGGACCGGTCCTGGGTCTCGGTGCCGAACAGGTCCTTCAGGCCCGGGATCACGCTCAGCCGGAGCCCGGCGAAGAACACGACGAGCAGCAGCACGAGCGCGGTCACCACCTTCGCCCATCCGGGCATGCGCCCGGGGAGGCGCTTGACGGGAGTCGTCATGCGACGGCCCTCCTTCCTACTGACCGGATGCCCGCCACACCCCCTGCCAGACCGCCGAGTTCAGGATGGGACGACCCAGGCCGAAGCACGCGGGGCGCATACCCGTCACGGGCGGGACGTCGCCCCCGGCTGCTCCAGCGCCGCGTCCAGCGTCGGCTGCGGAGGCAGGAGCCGGGACAGGCCGGTGATCCGCAGGACCCGCAGCGTCAGCGGGTGCGCGCAGACGAGGAGCACCTGGCCCCGCCGTTCGAGCACCCGGCTGCGGGCGCGGTACAGCAGCCGCAGTCCGGAACAGTCGAAGAAGTCGATCTGGCTGAGGTCGATGACGACCCGGGCGGCCGGGCGGTCCGTCTCCCGGTCCAGGTGCGGGGCGATCTCCGAGGCCGCGGCGAGATCGATCTCGCCGCGGAACTCCAGCACCGTGTGTCCCCGTTCCCGGCGCACGCGCAGATGCCGGGTGAGCGGTGCAGGTTCCTGCCGCACGACGAGATCGCCTCCAGCCTGCTCGTGCGTGGGGAGGGGTTACGGCCTCAACACCGTTCCCCGCCCTGCAAGTTACCCTCCAACGAGTGAATTTGAGCATGTTCGATTGACATATGTCTGCGAATTCCCGCCGAGTTGGCCGAGGTTCGCGCCGGGGCGTGCGCGGGCGTGGTTCCGGGGGCGTGCGCGGGCGTGGTTCCAGGGCGCGCCCCGAAGCCCCGGCGGGGCTACGACAGGGCGTGCCAGGCCTGGGTGAGTGCCTGGCGGAACTGCTCGGCCTGACGCGTGGTGAGGTCGCGCACCATCCGCTCCTCCAGCTCCCGGACCGGCCCGGAGTGCCGGGCGAGCAGTTCGCGGCCGGAGTCGGTGAGCAGGATCAGCAGCTCCCGGCGATTGCGCGGGTTGCGCTCCCGGCGCACCAGTCCGCGGCCTTCGAGGGAGCGGACCAGGTCCGCGATGGACTGGGCGGTGACGAAGGAGTCGCGCGCCAGCTGGGCCGCGGACAGTCCGTCGTGTCGTTCCAGCACGGTCAGTGCCGTGTACTGAAGCGCGGTGATCCCGGAGGGTCTGACCAGCTCGTCCAGATGGGAGCGCACGACGAGCTCCACCTGCTTGACCATGTAGAGCAGGGAGGGGGGTGCCTTGGTCACCTGTGCGTCCAGCATGGAGGCAGGCTAGAGCATTGACAGGATTCCTGTCTCTCATGAGACTGCGCACAGACAGGAATCCTGTTTGTTGAAACTTAGTAAAACGTGGCGACGACGCTGAGGAGTGGCGATGACCACCTTCGAGAGCACACCCGGGCAGCTGTTCATCGGTGGCCGATGGCGCGAGGCCGCCGACGGGGCACGCGCCGAGGTGATCGACCCGTCCCGGGGCACGGTCGTCACCACCGTCGCCGAGGCGGGCCCCGCCGACGTCGACGCTGCCGTACGCGCCGCCCGTGCGGCCTTCGACGGCGGTGCCTGGTCCGGTCTGAGCGGCCGCGAGCGCGGCCGGGTGCTGCAGCGCGTCGCCCAGCTGATCCGGGAGAACGCCGACGAGCTCGCGGCCCTGGAGAGCCTGGACGTCGGCAAGCCGATCACGCTGTGCGGCGCGGTCGACGTCACCAACGCGGCCAACGACTACGAGTACTACGCCCACCTCGCCCAGAGCCAGGACGGCGCCCTGCGCGACCTCCCCATGAACGCCCTCGCCTACACCAAGCGCGAGCCCCTCGGCGTGGTCGCCGCGATCACCCCGTTCAACTTCCCCCTGATCCTGGCCGGTTCGAAGCTCGCCCCGGCGCTGGCCGCCGGCAACACCGTCGTCCACAAGCCCGCCGACGAGACTCCGCTCAGCGCCCTGTACATGGCCCGGCTCCTCCAGGAGGCGGGTGTCCCCGACGGCGTGGTCAACGTCGTGACCGGCAGCGGCCCGGTCGCGGGCGAGGCGCTGCTGCGGCACCGCGGTGTCGACAAGGTCGCCTTCACCGGCTCCACCGCGATCGGCCGGCACGTGGCGAGCGTCGCCGGCGAGGCGCTCAAGCCCGTCACCATGGAGCTCGGCGGGAACGCCGCCCACATCGTCTTCGAGGACGCCGACCTGGAGAAGGCGGTCGGTGCGGTCATCAAGGGCTTCGTCTTCAACACCGGCCAGTTCTGCATGGGTGGCCCGCGCCTGCTGGTGGCCCGCTCGGTGTACCCGACGCTGCTCGGCATCCTCGCCGAGGCAGTGCCCGGTGTGCCGGTCGGCGACCCTCGCGACCCGGACACGGTCGTCGGCCCGATGGCGGCCGAGAAGCACCTGAGGAAGGTCGAGGAGTACGTCGCCCTGGCCCGCAAGGAAGGCGCCCGTATCGTCTGCGGTGGCGAGCGGCTCGACCTCGACGGCGGCTACTACTACCGGCCCACCGTCATCGCCGACCTGGCGAACGACTCCCGCGTGATCCAGGAGGAGATCTTCGGCCCGGTCCTCACCGTGCAGCCCTTCGACGACGAGGACGAGGCCGTCGCCCTCGCCAACTCCACGCCGTACGGCCTGGCCTCGGGTGTCCAGACCAGCAACCTCGCCCGCGCGCACCGGGTCGCCGGCCGGCTCCAGGCCGGCATCGTCTGGGTCAACGACTGGGCGATGCTCGACCCCGCGGTGCCCTTCGGCGGGGTGAAGGACTCCGGCCACGGCCGCGAGTACGGGCCCGAGGCCCTCGCCGGTTACACCAAGGTCAAGTCCGTCGTCGTCTCGCTCGACTGAGAAACCGTCCAGGAGTCATCACGATGCCCATCACCACCCGTGCCGCGGTCGTCGAGTCCGGCGGCGCCCCCTTCACCCTCTCCGACGTCGTCCTCGACGCACCCGGCCCGCACGAGGCGCTGGTCCGCATGGTCGCCACCGGCCTGTGCCACACCGACCTCGGGGTGGCGAGCGGCGGACTGCCGTTCCCGCTGCCCGGGGTCCTGGGCCACGAGGGCGCGGGCGTCGTCGAGGCCGTCGGCCCCGCCGTCACCGGCATCGCGCCGGGCGACCACGTCCTGCTCTCCTTCACCTCCTGCGGCGACTGCCGCAACTGCCGCGGCGGGCACCCGGCGTACTGCGCGACCTGGCTGCCGCTGAACCTGATCGGCGGCAGCCGGGCCGACGGCACCAGCACCATCAGCCGGGGCGGCGAGGCGCTGGGTGGCCACTTCTTCGGTCAGTCCTCCTTCGCCGAGCTGGCGCTGGCCGACGAGCGCAGCCTCGTCAAGGTGGACCCGGACGTGCCGTTGGAGTCGATCGCCCCGCTGGGCTGCGGTGTGCAGACCGGTGTCGGGGCCGTGTGGAACGTCCTGGAACCGGAGACCGGCGGCACGGTCGTCGTCCTGGGCGCCGGTGCGGTCGGCCTGTCGGCCGTGATGGCGGCGGCGCTCACCCCGGCCACCAGGATCGTCGCCGTCGACCGGGTCGCCGAACGCCTGAGCCTGGCGAGGGAACTGGGCGCCACCCACACCGTCGACACGAGCGGGACCGACCTCGCCCCGGCCCTCGCCGAGATCACCGGGGGACAGGGCGCGGACGGGGTCGTGGAGACCACGGGCAACGTCGGCGTCCTGCGCCAGGGCGTCGACGCGCTCGCCGCACGCGGCACCCTGGTCGTGGTCGGCGCCCCGCCCTTCGGCACCGAGGTCGCCCTGGACGTCAACGGCCTCCTCGGCGGCAAGCGCGTCGTCGGCCTCACCCTCGGCGACAGCGAGACCCAGACCATGATCCCGGCCCTGGTCGCCCTGGTGAAGGACGGACGGCTCCCGTTGCACCGCCTGATCGGCACCTACCCCTTCGACGACATCGACCGGGCGGTCCAGGACATGAGGTCCGGCAAGACGATCAAGCCGGTCCTGACGTTCTGACACCGCCCGCGCGACACCGGCTCAGTCGTTGAGCAGGACCAGCTTCCCCGTCGTACGGCCGGTGTCGCCGAGGGCGTGTGCCTCGGCGGCCTCGGCCAGCGGGAAGGTCCCGGCGATCGTGGCGCGCAACTTCCCCGCCTTCACGAGCTCCGCGACCGCCTCCATGCCGGCTCGGTCGGCGTCCACCAGCATCCGCAGCGCCCGCACACCGAGCCGCCCGGCCTCCTCGTAGAGGTCGTCCGAGCCGCCCGGGAGGATCGAGACCAGGACACCGCCGGGGCGCAGCACGCGCAGCGAGCGCAGGGCGTTGTCGCCGCCGATCGTGTCCAGGACGACGTCGGCGCCCTTCACGGCCTCGGTGAAGTCCGTCTCGCGGTAGTCGATCGTCTCGTCGACGCCGATACCGCGCAGGAACTCGTGCTTGCCCGCGCTCGCGGTGCCGATCACGTACGCGCCGCGCGCCTTGGCGATCTGCACCGCAACGTGCCCGACCCCGCCCGCCGCCGCGTGGATCAGCACCCGCTGCCCGGGCCGGAGGTCCGCGTGCTCGGTGAGCGCCTGCCAGGCGGTGAGCGAGACCAGCGGCAGCGCGCCCGCCTGGGTGTGGTCGACACCGGCCGGCTTGCGGGCGAGGGCGCGGACCGGGGCGATGACGTACTCCGCGTGCGAGCCGTGCCCGTACGGATACGGCAGCATGCCGAAGACCTCGTCACCGGGCGCGAAGGCCACGACGCCGATGCCGACCGCCTCCACCACCCCGGAGACGTCCCAGCCGAGGACGAAGGGCGGTTCGCCCAGGAATCCACCGGTGGCGCGGTGCTTCCAGTCGGTCGGGTTGACCCCGGCGGCCCGCACCCGGACCAGTACCTCGTTGGGCTTCGGTGCCGGGCGCTCGATCTCCACTTCCTTCAGGACCTCGGGGCCGCCGAGGACGTCCTGGCTGATGGCTCGCATCGTGTTCTGTGTGCTCATGGTCAACCAGCGTGCCGGTCCACAGCCCCAACGCCAATGGCAAGATTGCCAACATTCGATACGATCGTGCCATGCGACGTGAACGAGTGGTGGTCCTGGCCCTGGACGGGGTGTACCCCTTCGAGCTGGGCATCCCCAGCCGGATCCTCGGCGCGGCCGACGGCCGGTACGAGGTCCTCACCTGCTCGGTCGACGGCCGTCCGGTGCGCACCACCGCGGACTTCGGCGTCACCGTCGAGCACGGCCCCGAGGTCCTGGCCACCGCGGGCACGGTCGTGATCGCGCCCGTCGCCCCCGACCATCTGGCCGACGAGGTGTCCGGCGACGTCCTGGCCGCGCTCGCGCTCATCCGCCCCGGCACCCGCATCGTCTCCATCTGCACCGGCGCCTTCGTGCTCGCCGCCGCCGGTCTCCTCGACGGACGCCGGGCGACCACCCACTGGCAGGTCGCCGACCGGTTCCGGCGCATGTTCCCGCGCGTCGACCTCGACCCGGACGTGCTGTTCGTCGACGACCACCCGTTCCTGACCTCCGCCGGGGCCGCCTCCGGCGTGGACATCTGCCTGCACCTCGTCCGCAAGGACCACGGCAGCCGGCTGGCCAACAGCGTCGCCCGCCGCTGTGTCGTCCCGCCCTTCCGGGACGGCGGCCAGGCCCAGTACATCGAGCAGCCCGTCCCCGAGCAGGGCGCCGCGAGCACCGCGGCCACCCGTGCCTGGGCTCTGGAGCGCCTCGACGAACCGCTCACCCTGGCTGATCTGTCCGGCCACGCACGGATGAGCCAGCGCACCTTCGCCCGCCGCTTCCACGACGAGGTGGGTCTCAGCCCGGGCCGCTGGCTGATCCAGCAGCGCGTGGTCCGGGCCCGGCATCTGCTGGAGTCCAGCGATCTGACGGTAGATCAGATCGCCGGCCGGGTCGGCTTCGCGACCGGCGCGTCCCTGCGCCAGCATCTGAACGCGGCGATCGGGGTCTCCCCGCAGGCCTACCGCCGCACGTTCCAGACCGCCCGCTGACCTCCACGGCTTCCGCCCGGCGTGATGCTTCACCGGCGACGTGCGGCCTGACACACACCCAAGTCCGCTGACCGCAAAGCCATTTGTCGACCTGTTTCCTTCTGTCGGAGCGTGACGGAACCCTCACCTCCGCCCGGGGGACGAGATTGATCCTTTCGGGTCCAAACCCGATAAGGTTCCGATCGGCGCTGCGAGTTGACGCGATCGCGTCCAGTCGACCCGCGGTGCGTACTCATGAGTGCGGTCCACACACCCCCCTGTTCGTTCGTGTTGCTTCGAAGGATGCAGATGGAACTCGCCACTCCGCCACCGGCGGCGCGGGCCCCTGTCGCCTGGTACAGCTGGTGGTTGATGCCGCTGGGCCTGGGAGGCGGGACCGTTGCCGCCACGTTCATGAGCTCGGAGCGAATAAGCACGGCCGTCGCCGGAATCGCGGCGACGGCGGCCGGTGCCGTGTGCGTGCGGCTGCTGCTGCGCACCCGGGCACAACTGCACCGGGCCGAGGTCTCCTTCCGTGCCACGCAGGCCGAGCACAACATGCAGTGGCAGCAGCACGTGGCGGGACTGGAACGCAAGTTCTCCGCCGATCGTGCCGGCCTGGAATCCCGGCTCAACGAGCAGAACGCGGCTTACGAGCGGCGCCTGGCAGACCAGAGCGCCACGTACGAGTCGCAGCTCGCCGACCAGAGCGCCACGTACGAGTCGCAGCTCGCCGACAGGTCCAGGGCCTATGAGGAACGGCTGACCGAGCAGGCCTCCTCGTACGAGGCCCAGCTCGCCGACCAGGCCGAGGTCTGGCAGGAGCAGCTCTCCCATCAGCTCGCCGCGGTCGCCCGGCTCGCCGACGAGCAGCTGCCCGACGCGATGGCCAGGCTGCGTGCCGGCGACGCCATCGACGACCTGCTGCCCACGGTCAACCAGTGCGCCAAGGTCAGTTCGGAACTCCAGGCCGAGCTGCGCAAGCTGCTGCGCACCTCCCTGATCGGCCTGGAGGCGGAGTTCGACCGCTCCACCTCCGCCGAGCAGGCCGTGATCAGCATCGGCAACCGAATCCACGTCCTGACCAGCAAGCTCCGCGGCCGGCTGCACGAGATGCAGGGCGAGCACGGCCGGCTGCCGGCCGTCGCCCGGGGCCTGATGGAACTCGACCAGGAACTCGGCCCCGCCGACTCCCTCGCCGCGAGCATCGGCGTGCTCGGCGGCTCGGACCGTCCCGGACGGCAGTGGCAGGAGCCGCAGCGGCTGCTGAGCGTGGTGCGCGGCGGCATCGGCCGCATCAAGGACTTCCACCGGATCCAGGTGCGCCACCTGCCCGAACTGGGCGTCGACGGCGGCCTCGTCGACCACCTCACGCTGATCCTGGCCCACCTCCTGGACAACGCGGCCCGCTACTCGCCGCCCACCGAGCCGGTGCTCATCTCCGGCAAGGAGGTGCCCAACGGCGTCGGCATCGAGATCCAGGACTCCGGCAAGGGCCTGAGCGAGGAGAAGAAGCGCGAGGCCGAGCACGCCCTCGCGGGCACCGCGCCCGGCGCGGGCCTCGGCGGCATCACCGAGGACGCCAACATCGGGCTGCGCGTCGTCGGCGCCCTCGCCCGCCGCTACGGCATCCGCGTCACCTTCGCGGACTCCCCGTGGCTCGGCACCTCGGTGGTGGTCGTGGTCCCGCACAAGTACTTCAGCCCGCTGCCCACGGCCGCCACCGCACCGGCCGCACCCGCCCAGGACGTCCGCACCGCCGCGGCCGCACCGGCCCGCGAGACGGCCACCGCGCCCGAACCACGGGCCGCTCAGGCCGCCACCGGGGAGACCACGCCCGGCGGACTGCCCCGCCGCCGCAGCAAGCGGAACGAGACGGAGGCGCCCAGGCCGGCCGAGCGAGGCGACCGGGTCACCGTCGCCGCCGTCCCGCCGGACGCGTCCTTCTCGGGACTCGCCGCCTTCGCCACCGCCGGACGCGACGCGGCGGAGGCCTTCCCGACGGCCGACGACCGCGACACCCCCGCCGGCCGCGCGTACACCGAGCACCGCACCGAAGAGAGCGACCACTCCTCATGACGCAACAAGGAACAGACGTGAGCTGGGCGCTCCGCGATCTCGTCGAGAGCATCCAGGAGATCCGCTTCGCCCTCGTGGCCTCCAGCGACGGCAAGGCCATCACCTCCTACGGCGCCGAGGACCCCGACGACGTCGACCGCTTCGCCGCCGTCGTGGCCGGACTGCAGGCCCTGGCCCAGCCGGTCGCCGAGCAGTTCCCCAAGTACGCCGGGCAGCTGCGCCTCGCGATGATCGAGGTGGACGGCGGACACCTCTTCGTCGTGCGCGCGGGTGTGGAGACGTACCTGGGTGTCCTCGCCAGGGAGGGCCTCGACCAGGGCCTGCTCGGGCACCAGATGAGGGACCTGGCCCGCAGGATGGGTGAGCTCCTCGGCACCACTCCGCGCCTGGAGGAGCACTCTGGATGAGTGCTCCCCGCAGACCGTCGGACCCGTCCGGTCTCGAGCGCTACTACGTCCTCACCGGCGGGCGGAGCGGACCGGGCGGTTCGGCGTCGAGTCTCGACGTGGCGACCCTCGTCATCTCCCGCGCCGCCCCGTTACCGGGCATGCAGCACGAGCACGAGGAAATCCTCCGCCGCTGCCGCGACCCGCTGTCGGTCGCCGAACTCGGCGCTCACCTCGGGCTCCCCTTCAACATTCTCGCGGTGCTGCTGTCCGACCTGCTGGACGCAGGTCGCGTCGAAGCCCGTAACCCCATCCCGGCTCACGAAGCCGGCCGCGGGCCCGACCTCGCGCTCCTTGAGGAGGTACTCAGTGGACTTGAAAGGCTTTGATCAACCCGGAGGCACGGCCGGGGACACCCGCTCGGTGAAGGTGATGATCGCCGGCGGGTTCGGCACCGGGAAGACCACCATGGTCCGGTCGGTCAGCGACATCAAGCCGCTCACCACCGAGGAAACCCTCACCCAGGCCAGCGCCGACGTCGACCACCTCATCGGCGTCGCCGACAAGACGCAGACCACCGTCAGCCTGGACTTCGGCAAGATCGGCATCAACGAGAGCCTGGTGCTGTACCTGTTCGGCACGCCCGGGCAGGAGCGCTTCTGGTTCCTGTGGAACGGGCTGTTCAAGGGGGCCCTCGGCGCGGTGGTCCTGGTGGACACGCGCCGCCTGGAGTCCAGCTTCCGGGCGATCGAGGAGATGGAGCGGCTGGACGTCCCCTTCGTCGTCGCCCTGAACGTCTTCCCCGACTCCCGCAACTATCCGGTCGAGGAGATCCGGGACGCCCTGGACATCCCCGAGCACACCCCGGTCGTGGCCTTCGACGCCCGCGACCGGGCCTCCAGCCGGGACGTCCTCGTCGCCCTGATCCACCATCTGAAGGAACGCTCGGCCGTGGCCCTGGAGCAGCCCCGATGAACGATCAGACCGCCCCGCGCGGTTGCCCCGTCGCGCACCATGCCGCCGAACTGACCCGGCTGTACGGCCCGGACGCGGCGACCGACCCGGCGGGCATCTACGAGCGGCTGCGCAAGGAGCACGGCTCGGTCGCGCCGGTCCTGCTGGAGGGCGACGTGCCCGCCTGGCTGGTGCTGGGCTACCGCGACAACCGGCGGGTGCTCGACAACCCCCGCCAGTTCAGCCGGGACGCGCGGATCTGGCGGGACTGGCGGGAGGGCCGGATCGAGGAGACCTCGCCGATCATGCCGATGGTCGGCTGGCGCCCCGACTGCGTGTCCCAGGACGGCGAACCGCACCGCAGGCTGCGCGGCGCCGTCACCGACGGGTTGCAGGCGGCGGCCGCCCGAGGCATCCGCCGGCACGTGGCGTACTTCGCGAACAAGCGGATCGACACGTTCGCCGACGCCGGGCGCGCCGACCTCGTGGCCGACTACGCCGAGCAGCTGCCGATGCTCGTGCTCACCAGGATGCTGGGCCTTCCCGCGGCGGACGGGCTACGCCTGATCGAGTCGTGCGCCCAGGTCTTCAAGGGCGGTGAGGGCGCCCTCGAGCACAACGACCGGATCATGGAGATCCTCGCGGAACTCGCCGAGCGCAAGCGGGCCGAGCCGGGCTCCGACTTCGCCACGGCCCTGCTGGAGCACCCGGCCGGCCTCGACCACGACGAGGTCGTGAGCCATCTGCGCCTGGTGCTGATCGCCGCGCACACCACCACCAGCAATCTCCTGGCCCGGGTCCTGCAACGGGTCCTCACCGACGCCGCCCGGCTGTCCGGTCTGGTCAGCGGGGAGCTGAACATCTCCTCGGTGGTGGAAGAGGTCATGTGGGACACCCCGCCGCTGTCCGTGCTGCCGGGCCGGTTCGCAACCGCCGACCTGGAGCTCGGAGGCCATCACGTCCAGGAGGGTGAACTGCTCATCCTGGGCCTGGCCGCCGGCAACCTCGACCCGGAGGTACGGCCCGACTCGGGGGTCACCGTGCAGGGCAACCAGTCGCACCTGGCCTTCAGCGCCGGACCGCACGAGTGCCCGGGGCAGAACATCGGCCAGTCCATCATCGAGATCGGCGTGGACGTCCTGCTGCACCGGCTGCCGGACCTGCGCCTGGCCGTACCGCCGGAAGAACTCGGCTCGACCGCCTCCACGTGGGAGTCCCGGCTGGACAGTCTGCCGGTCGAGTTCGCCGTCTAGGCCACGCCGGCGGACCGTTGCCCGGCCGGCTTCCGGCCGGGCAACGCCGTGCGTGGTGCCCGCGGTGGCTGCGATCAGCCGTCGAGCCAGTCGCCTGCGACGCCCGTGGGGCGGTATCCCGTGGCGTTCCAGAGGAAATGAGGGTGGGCGCCGCCGAACATGTAGGCGAGCAGGGCGGTGTCCTCCCTGCCGGTCCGAGGGTCGTGCAGGGTGTGGAACTGCTCGGAGCCCACCACCCCGGCGTCCTCCTGGATCTGACGGGCGCGCTCCAGGGACGGTTCGGCGCCGGACGCCTCCACGGCGGCGATGTAGGTGCGGCGCAGGATCTCCCACGCGCTGTCGGTGTTGCCGTGCCAGGTGCCGTGCAGTGCCTCGAAGGCATGCAGCTCGGTGTCGAACAGGGGCCATGCCTGCGGGTGTTGGACCCGGCAGCGCGCGGACAGCTCGGCGGCCCGGGGGCTCAGGCCCGCTACGGTGCGCCGCGGGGCGATGGTGAGGGTGGTGCCGTGGGTGAGGATGCCGCTGCACGAGTTGGGCTGCAGGTCGCACAGCGGGCAGTCCTCGGCCGGGGGGAGGCCCTGGGTGATGCCGTCGAACCACAGGGCGTGGCGGCCCGTGAGCCCCATCCAGACGACGGTGGTGGTCATCAGCCAGGTGTTCCACATCGGGTCGTGCGCCTCGGGCATGCAGCCGTACTTGACGATGGCTATGGCACAGGCGGCGTAGAGCGCCTTGGTGTGGGTGGGCATGTCGGCGAGCCAGAAGTTGCTGATCTCGCCGGTGAGGGCGTCGGCCCGGACGTCGGCCATGTCGTCGATGGCGCGGCACAGCAGCAGGGAGGCGAGGTTCTCCTCCTGCCAGAGCTCGGTGTCGGGCGCGACGTGCCAGAACAGGCAGTCCAGCATCTGCAGGATCGAGTAGGTGCTCTGGTTGAGGGGGTTGGTCTGGGGGAGTACGACGTTGCCCGCCTCGTGCTGCTGGAGCCAGTACTCGTCGACGGACCGCTTGTGGGCCGCGAAGAGGCCGGAGACCAGGGCCCGTGCGCTGTTGGTGCTGAAGTCCTCGGCCAGGCGCTCTTCGACGTGCTGGGTGAGGCGGGTCGTGTCGATGGTGTCGATCACGCGTTTGTACTCGTGGAAGACGAGGATGTCGTCCTCGAAGCGGTGGCGGTGGCCGAGATCTCGCTCGAGGTCGTTCATCTGCCGGGTCCAGGACCAGCCACCGGTGAGGACGCTGTCGAGTTCCCGCCGGTGCGGCCAGTTCTTGACGGTGAGGGGGCGACCGGCGCTGTGCCGCCAGCGGTAGTCGTCCAGCGTGCGTGCGGGGGGAGCCGGCAGGCGGCGGCACAGAGGGCAGGTGCAGGCGGCTGTCTGCTCCTGCTCGCGCGGCGGGGCGAGTGCCCGGGTCCTCCAGGCCCCCTCCAGCATCAGGCAGGTCAGTCTGCACACCTCGACATCCGTGCTGACCTGCGGGAAGGCCTCTTCTATCACGCGCAGGCCGGCGTCGAGACGCCTCAGCCTGGCGTAGCCCTCCTCGTCGGGCGGGAGGAACGCGGGCCGCGCCAGATGCAGGGCACCCTCCACACGTAGCGCGGTGCTGGATTCGGCGGATCCGAGTGCGTCCAGCCGCTGCTGGGCGGCGTCCTGGCACCTCCGGTACTCCTCCGTGCTCCCGTTGACGCGTTCCACCAGCAGGCGGGCCAGGGCGGTTCCCGCCTCCGTGGGCTGGAGCCGGACGCCTGGCTGCGCTGGGATCAAGCTGTCGGCGGACGCCTTCGGAACAGCACCTGCGACTCGAGATTTCACACCGGTCTCCCAATGAGCTGTGGTTCTGGCAACGGAATCGATCGACCGTGGTCGTTGACCGGCCGTGTTCGGGGATTCTCTGTACTTTCCGCGACGGCCTCGCCGGACAGCCGGACAGCCGGACTCACTCGGCCGGCTCCGGCTCCTGCTGCGAACGACCGTGCGCTACTTCGCCCTAGGCGCGCGGGTAGCCGACAGGGGTGTCGAAGGGCAGGTCGAACCGGACGTCCTGAGGCATCTGCTTCCTTTCGGGAGACGGACCGCAGAGCCCCCCGCCCCTGCGAGCGGACGGTGCCATGACCGGCCGCACACTCGAACTCGGCTTCGCAGTCCGAACGTTGAACCGAGAAGCGGTACGAGGCTGCCCAAGGCGTGAACAAGCCATTCCGTGACACGGCCGTGATCTCGGTTACGGCGGAAAGCGCTTGAGCTGCGTACACTCCCTCGTCCCTCACAGGACGCCGAACTCTTCGCCGCCAAGACCGGGGTTCGACCCCCGCCGGCTCGCCACGCCGTACCTCTGCTTCCGCGTCGTGCCGCGGCGGGTACAGGCCTGGCGGGAGGCCGGCGAACTCGACGGCCGCGAACTCATGCGCGACGGACGGTGGTTGAAGACCGACTGAATCCGCCGGTCCGGGATATCCGCAAGGTACGGGTCCGCGGGGCACGACCGCCCCGCGACCGGAATCCTGCGGAGGAGACATGGCACTGGTGAAAGCGGGGGTCCTCGTGCTCGACTGCGCCGAGCCCGAGAAACTCGCCGTGTTCTACAAGGAACTGCTGGAGGGGGAGGAGTCGGACGCCACCGCCAACCGGGTGGAGATCAAGAGCGCCGACGGCTTCCGGATCGCACTGCGCCGGGACGTCAACGCGACCCCGCCCAGCTGGCCGCGTCCCGAGAACTCCCTCCAGGCCCATCTGGAGTTCGTGGTCGACGACCTCGACGCGGTGGAACGCCGTGTCATCAGCCTCGGCGGCCGCCCCCTGGAGGCCAAGGAGCCCTCGGGCCCTCTGGAGGAGCGCGGCTACGCCGACCCTGCCGGCCACTCCTTCATCCTGCGGCGCACCGCGCCGACGGCACCCAAGCAGGGCTGAGCACGGGCGCCCGACGGACAGCGGCGGACGGCAGGGCGCACAGGACGGCCCCGCCCGGCAGGAGCCGGGCGGGGCCGCTTCGTCGTCAGTCCCGGCCGCCCTTCTCGCCGGCGGGCCACGTGCCCGTCGAACGCTCGATGGCCTTGGCGCCCGCGCGGTCCACGGCGCTGCGCACCACCGCGAAGATGGCGCCCTGGATCGCGGCGGCGAGCAGGACCTCGCCCCAGCCGCGGTCCTTGTCCAGCGCGTCGGGCGCGTCCTCCTCGTGCCGGATCGCCATCCACGTCTTGCGGAAGGCGAGCCCGGCCAGCCAGCCGCCCGACCAGCCGAGCACGAACCCGAGCGGCTGGTACGCGAGGGACATCTTCTTCTTCTTTGCCACGGGAACTCCTTGGTAACTGAGGGGGTGAAAGTGGTCAGGGGGTGTGCGCCGCGGGGATCCGCTCCTCGGCGCGGACCGGGCCGGGCGGTGTCCCGTCACCGAACGGCCGGCCGCCCAGCTCCTCGCGGTGGTGCGGGGTCAGCCAGCCGGCCAGGTCCGGGCCGAGCGGCACGATGCGGGTCGGATTGATGCCCGTGTGCACCTGGTAGTAGTGGCGCTTGATGTGGTCGAAGTCGACGGTGTCGCCGAAACCGGGCGTCTGGTAGAGGTCGCGGACGTAACCCCACAGCACCTGGTTCTCCGTCAGCTTCCAGCGGTTGCACTTGAAGTGGCCGTGGTAGACCGCGTCGAAGCGGACCAGTGTGGTGAACAGCCGGATGTCCGCCTCGGTGATCGTGTCGCCGACGAGGTACCGCTGCCGCTCCAGCCGGGCGGCGAGCAGCTCGAGCCGCCGGAACACTCCGGCACAGGCGGCCTCGTACTCCTCCTGCCCGGTGGCGAACCCCGCCCGGTAGACGCCGTTGTTGACGTCCTCGTAGACGTCCGCCATCACCTCGTCGATCTCGTCGCGCAGCTTGTCCGGGTACAGGTCGGGCGCGCCCTGCCGGTGCAGGGCCGTCCACTCGGTCGCGAGGTCGAGGGTGAGCTGCTGGTAGTCGTTGGTCACCAGCTGCCCGCTGGGCACGTCCACGATCGCCGGCACGCTGACACCGCCCGGGTAGTCGCTCTCCCGGCGGTCGTAGGCCTCGCTGAGGAAGCGGATGCCGAGAACCGGGTCACGGTCGTCCTCGTCGAGAGTGAAGCGCCAACTGCGGTCGTCCTGGATCGGGTCGGCGACGGCCAGGGACAGGGCGTCCTCCAGGCCGAGCAGCCGCCGGGAGACCAGGGACCGGCTCGCCCACGGGCAGGCACGGCTGACGATCAGACGGTAGCGCCCGGCCTCGACCGGCCAGCCGTCCCGGCCGTCCGCGGTGATCCGGTCCGCGAAGTGCGATGTGGACCGTTTGAAAGGCCTCCTTCCGTAGCCGGTGTTGCCGTCTTCGCCGTCGTCGCGGCTCATGGGGGTGACCTCCTTGCCGTACGGGGACCCTGGTGAACGCGTTCCCCGTTTTCCGTGGACGGCACGGTGTGAGTACCCCCGACCGGGGCAATCGGCGTGGGTGACTGATGAAGGAAGTGATCACAGGACACGCGTCACGGTGCTGGTGGCGCTCGCGGCCAATCTGGTGATCGCCGTGGCCAAGGCCATCGGCGGCCTGGCGGCGGGGTCACCGGCCTTGCTGTCCGAAGCCGCCCACTCGGTGGCCGACAGCCTGAACGAAGTGTTCCTGCTCGCGGCCCTGCGCCGCAGCCGCCGCCCCGCCGACCGGCGTCATCCCTTCGGGTACGGCAAGGAGCGGTTCTTCTGGTCGCTCCTCGCGGCCGTCGGGATCTTCGTCATGGGCGGCTGTTTCTCGTTCTTCCAGGGCTTCGAGGCCCTGACGAGCGGGACGGAGGAGAAGCTCAGCGGCTATGTGGCCGGTCTGATCGTGCTCGGTGTCGCCCTCCTCGCGGAGGGCGGCTCGCTGTTGCGGGCCCTGTACCAGGTGCGGCGGCAGGGCGGCGCGAGTGCCGGGCTGCGTGATCCGGCCCTGCGGACGGTCGTCGCCGAGGACGGCACCGCCGTGCTCGGCGTCACCCTGGCCATGGTGGGCATGGCGCTGCACATGGTCACCGGCCAGGCGGTGTGGGAGGCGTCGGCCTCGATCGCGATCGGTGCGCTGCTGGTCTACGTGGCCTTCCGGCTGGGCCGCGACGCCCGCGACCAGCTGATCGGCGAGGCGGCCGACCCCGAGTCCAGCGGGCGGATATGCGCGCTGCTGCGGGCACAGCCCGAGATCGACAGTGTGGAGGCGCTGTTCACGATGAAGACCGGCCTCGACACGGCCCTGGTGGCCGCCCGCGTCGACCTCGTGCCCGGCCTGGACAGCGAGCGCGTCGAGGAGGTCGCCGTGCGCATCAAGCGATCCATCGCCTCCACGGTGCCGGAGGCCGACCAGATCTTCCTCGACGTGACCGACCGCCCCGCCCGCGAGGCAGCGGAAAGCCCCGCCGCGACGGGGGAGCGCGGCGGGGCCTGAACCTCGCGTGCCCCGTCGCGGCCGGTTCACACACACGGGGCGGAATGTTTTTCCGTCGGCTGTCCGCACGGTCCGTCGGCTGTCCGTACCGTCCGCCGCAATGTCCGCACGTCCGCCGGCTGCCCGCGGAGGGCAGCCGGCCCGCTGTCAGCCGCCCTCGGTCGGCTCCAGCACGAAGACCGGTATCTCGCGGTCCGTCTTCTTCTGGTAGTCGGCGTACGCCGGGTACGCCGCGACGGCCCGCTCCCACCAGGCCGCCTTCTCCTCGCCCGTGACCTCACGGGCGGTCATGTCCTGCTTCACCGGCCCGTCCTGGAGCTCCACGTGCGGGTGGGCCAGGATGTTGAAGTACCAGACGGGGTGCTTGGGCGACCCGCCGAGGGAGGCCACCGCGGCGTAGCGCCCCTCGTGCTCCACCCGCATCACCGGTGTCTTGCGCAGTTTCCCGCTCCTGGCACCCCGTGAGGTCAGGACGACGACCGGCATCTTCGAGCCCTGAAGCGTCGTCCCCTCCGTACCGCCGGAGCTCTCGTACAGCTCCACCTGTTCGCGCACCCACTGCGTCGGGCTCGGTTCGTACTCACCTTCGAGAGGCATGGCATCCGTCCCATCGTCGCGTCCGAGGCTCACCGCCCCCTGCCGTCAACATTCGTGCCCCGGGGAATCATCCGCACCCGCGGGATCCGGCCGGACGCGGACCTCATCCCGGCGCGAGCGCCATCCGCACCGCCAGCGCCGTCATCACCCCGCTCGCCACCCAGGCCGTCGCCAGCCGCCCCCGACGGCCGGTCAGCGCCCGGCCCAGCAGTGCCCCGCTCCCGGCGAGCAGCACCTGCCAGCTCGCCGAGGCGGCGAAGGCGGCCACGACGAACACGCCCTGCTCCACGAGGCCTGCCGGTCCCGTGGCCCGGGAACCGAGCACGAGGGCGGCGAAGTAGATGACGGTGGTGGGGTTCAGCAACGTGATGCCCAGCAGCCCCGCATAGGCCCGGGCAGGGCTCGGGGGAGCGGGGGCCGAACGGGTGGCGAGCCGGTGGCCGCGGTACTCGCGCACGGCGGTCACCGCGCCCCGTGCCGCCAGCGCGAGCAGTACCAGCACGCAGACCCACCGCAGCGGCCCGAGCGCGGGCCGCAGCGCGGAGGCCAGGGCCGTTCCTCCCAGGGTGGCCGCGAGGGCGTAGAGCCCGTCGGCGGTGGCGACGCCCAGCGCGGCGCAGACGCCGGTGCGCAAGGTGGTGCGTGCGGTGAGGGAGACGAGGTAGGTCCCGACGGCGCCGACCGGTACGGCGATGCCGTACCCGGCGAGCAGCCCCGCGACGAGCGCGGCCGTCATGAGCGGGGCGGCGTCGGTCCTCCGCGGCGGCCGGACTGCTGCTGTCGGCGCGCGGCAGAGGCGGCGGCGGACAGCGGCAGGAGAACAGTGAACGTAGGCATGGCCGGATCCTGCGGCCTGCCCCGCCGTGCCGACAACCGGTTTTCGCATCGGCGCCCCGTGCCCGGGCCCCGGCCCGGGCGCCGACCCCGCACCACAGGCCTCCCGCCCCCGTCGTTCGAACGGGAGGACGGCATTCCCCGGCCATGTTGCCGGCGTCGGCGATCTGGCCGAACTTCGCGTCGCTTCATTAGATGCCTGGGGCATCTAATAAAGATCGGCACGACGCACTACTCGTCTGCGAGGTCTTCATGAAGGACACGACCGCACCCGTAGCCTTCCCCCAGAGCCGGACCTGCCCCTACCACCCGCCCGCCGCCTACGACGCACTGCGCACCGAACGCCCCCTGACCCGGATCACCCTCTTCGACGGCCGCGAGGCCTGGCTCGTCAGCGGGCACGCAACCGCCCGCGCCCTGCTGGCCGACTCGCGTCTGTCGTCCAACCGCGACCGGCCCGGCTTCCCCGCCCCCACCAAGCGCTTCGCCGGGATCCGCAACCGCAGAACGGCCCTGCTGGGCGTCGACGACCCCGAGCACCGCGCCCAGCGGCGGATGGTCGTCGGGGACTTCACCCTCAAGCGGGCCGTCGAACTCCGGCCACGCATCCAGCAGATCGTGGACGAACGGCTCGACGCGATGATCGCCCAGGGCCCGCCCGCCGACCTGGTGAGCGCCTTCGCACTGCCCGTGCCGTCGATGGTGATCTGCGCCCTGCTCGGCGTCCCCTACACCGACCACGACTTCTTCGAGACCCAGTCGCGACGGCTGCTGCGCGGCCCGGAGACCGCCGACGTACTCGACGCCCGCGACCGGCTGGAGAGGTACTTCGGCGAACTGATCGACCGCAAACAGCGCGACCCCGGCACCGGCCTGCTGGACGACCTGGTCCAGCGGCAGCTGCGCGAGGGCGACCTCGACCGCGAGGGCCTGATCGCCATGGCCCTCATCCTGCTGGTCGCGGGCCACGAGACGACCGCGAACATGATCTCGCTCGGCACCTTCACCCTGCTCCAGCACCCCGAGCGGCTCGCCGAGCTGCGCGCGGATCCGCGGCTGCTGCCGGCCGCGGTCGAGGAGCTGATGCGGCTGCTGTCGATCGCGGACGGCATGCTGCGCCTGGCCGTCGAGGACATCGAGGTGGCGGGGACGACCATCCGCAAGGGCGAGGGCGTGGTCTTCGCGACCTCCGTCATCAACCGCGACGAGACCGTCTACCCCGAGCCGGACACGCTGGACTGGAGCCGCCCGGCCCGTCATCACGTCGCCTTCGGCTTCGGCATCCACCAGTGCCTCGGCCAGAACCTCGCCCGCGCCGAGCTGGAGATCGCCCTGCACAGCCTCTTCGACCGGCTGCCCGGCCTGCGCCTGGCCGCCCCGGCCGAGGACATCCCCTTCAAGCCGGGCGACACGATCCAGGGGATGCTGGAACTCCCCGTGACCTGGTAAGGGCCTGCGCACATGCACATCGACATCGACAAGGACGTCTGCATCGGCGCGGGCCAGTGCGCCCTGACCGCCCCGGACGTGTTCACCCAGGACGACGAGGGCTACAGCGCCCTGCTGCCCGGCGGCGAGGACAGTGGCAGCCCGCTGCTGCGGGAGGCGGCCCGCGCCTGCCCGGTCGGCGCCATCACCGTGTCCGAGACGGTGAGCTGACCCCGGACCTCACCCGGCCTCCAGGAGCCGCCGGGCCGCCTCGCGCGCCTCGGCCGCGGGTTCGGCGCTTCTGGTGACGCTCCCACGGAAACGAGCTGTGGGAGTTCGAGGAGCACGGCCTGATGACCCGGCGCGAGGCGAGCATCAACGACGTGCCGGTCGAGGAGAACGAGCGCCGCGTCTTCGGCCCCCCCCGGCCGGAGTCGGAACGCGGAGACACCTTCCCCGTCCGGTGAGCCGGGGGAGTCGCTAGGGTTTCCGGGATGACCGGACAGGCCACCCGCAAGCCCTTCCTCTACGTCGTCGTCTGCGCCGCCGGTATCGCCGCGGACGTCGGCGAACTGATCACCGCCGCGCAGGAACGGGACTGGGAGGTGGGCGTCATCGCGACACCCGTCGCCATGAACGGCTTCTTCGACACCGCCGACGTCGAGGCCCGAACGGGCCGTCGCATACGCTCCGCTTGGCGCACGCCCGGCGAGCCGCGCCCCTTCCCGGCGCCCGATGCCGTGGTGGTCGCCCCCGCCACCTTCAACACCGTCAACAAGTGGGCGGCCGGCATCGCCGACACCCTCGCCCTGGGCACCCTGTGCGAGGTCGCGGGGCTCGGCGTGCCGATCGCCGTCCTGCCGTGCATGGCGGACGCCCTGGCCGCCCACCCCGCCTACCGGGACAGCCTCGAACGGCTGAGGGGGATGGGCGTGCGGTTCGCAGAGCCGTACGCGGGAGAGCCGGGGGCGGACGGCGGGCGGCCGGAGTTCGGGTGGAAGCGAGCCCTGGACCTGGTCGAACGCCGCTGACGGTCCGGCCCGGGCCACGCTCGGACGGCCCGTCAGGCGGCCCGCCCGGGCCGCGTCTTCGAGCGCGCACGAAGACGTACGCTCCCCGTGGAACCTTCCCGAAGGCAGGAGCGACAACGATGCAGTACGTGAAGCTCGGTTCGACGGGCCTGGACGTCTCGCGGATCTGTCTGGGGTGCATGACCTACGGGCTGCCCGACCGCGGCACCCACGAGTGGACCCTCGACGAGGAGGCCTCGCGCCCGCTGATCCGCCAGGCCGTCGAGGCGGGCATCAACTTCTTCGACACGGCCAACTTCTACTCCGACGGCACCAGCGAGGAGATCGTCGGCCGGGCCCTGCGCGACTTCGCGCGCCGCGACGAGATCGTGCTCGCGACGAAGGTGTACTACCCGATGCGGCCCGGGCCGAACAGCGGCGGTCTGTCCCGCAAGGCGATCATGACCGAGCTCGACCGGAGTCTCACCCGCCTCGGCACCGACCACGTCGACCTCTACCAGATCCACCGCTTCGACCCGCACACCCCGGTCGAGGAGACGATGGAGGCCCTGCACGACGTCGTCAAGGCGGGCAAGGTCCGCTACATCGGGGCGAGTTCGATGTACGCCTGGCAGTTCTCCAAGATGCAGTACACCGCCCGGCTGAACGGCTGGACCCGCTTCGCCTCCATGCAGAACCACTACAACCTGATCTACCGCGAGGAGGAGCGCGAGATGCTCCCCCTGTGCGCGGACCAGGGTGTGGGCGTCCTGCCCTGGAGCCCGCTCGCCCGCGGGCGTCTCACCCGGGACTGGGACACCGCGACCGAGCGCAGCGCCACCGACGCCTTCGGCGGCAGCCTGTATCAGGAGGGCGACCGCACCGTCGTCGAGGCGGTCACCCGCATCGCCGGCGAGCGGGGCGTCCCCCGCGCGCAGATCGCCCTCGCCTGGCTGCTCCATCAGCCCACGGTGACCGCCCCGATCGTCGGCGCGTCCAAGCCCGGGCATCTGGAGGACGCGGTGGCCGCGGTGGAGATCCGGCTGAGCGACAAGGAGCTGGAGGAACTCCAGAGCCCGTACGGTCCCCACCCCATCGCCGGGCACTGAACGCGACGTCCCCGAAGGTCAGTGGGGCCCTTGCGGCGCGAACTCCGTTCCGCAGGGGCCCGCCCCCTCGCTCTCCGCCAGCTCCACCCTGGCCCCACTCATCGCCAGCGTCCGGTAGAACCGCCCGATCCGCTCCGCCGACCGGCCCACGTAGTGTCCGATGAACGACCGCCGGAACCGGTCCGCCGCCCGGTTCGGCTGCGATCCGTGCACCAGGCTTCCGTTGAAGAACAGGACATCGCCCGGCGCCATGTCCACCGGCACCGGCGCCGACCCGGCCGGCGGCGGAACGTATTCCCGGGCGAAGGACACGTCGGCGTCGGCCGTCTCCGGACAGAACAGATCCATGCGGTGCGTGCCCGGCACGACCTCCAGCCCGCCGTTCTCCCGGTCGATCACGTCGCAGGCCACCCACGCCGCCACACACGTGCCCGGCTCCACCCTGAGGTAGAAGTTGTCCTGGTGCAGCGCCTGCCCGCGGGCCCCCGGCGGCTTGAAGTAGAACATGCTCTGCGCGGCCAGCACCTCCTCCCCGAGCAGCGCCTCCAGAACGGTCCGCAGCCGGGCGTCGAGCAGGACCCCACGCGCGACGTCGTTGATCTCGTGCGGGTGCATCACCCGCGGCCACACGTGCAGGGGATCCACACCCGGCCCGTCCACCGCGCGCGGCTCGAAGTGCCCGGGCACCGGACCGGCCGCCCGCAGTGCCGCGAACTCCGCGCACAGCCGGTCGGTCTCGTCGGCCCCGAAGAGCCCCCGCACCACCGTGAAACCGTCCTCCTCGAACCCCTCCTGGTACCGCCGGAGACTGTCGCGGTCCACGATGGAGGCGCCGACGGCGCCGTTGCCCATGACTGTCATGAACGTACTCCTCAGTCGGGTGTCCTCGGTCTGGAACGCTAGGCCGCGAGGCCATCGAGGAGGATGCCCGTGCGTGCTGACGGATTGCCCCCGACTGCTGCGGCGCGAAACACCGGGGATGCCGGGGATCCCGCACCGCCGCCCGGGCTGGTCGTGCTGAGTCACTTCGACCAGCCGCCCGGGTACGGCGTCAACCGGCCGCACGGATCCGCGAGCTGGCTCTTCACCTGGACCACCGCAGGTCGGGGCCGGCTGTGGCAGGGCGGTGCGCACACCTCGGCCGGCGCGGGCGCACTGGTCGTGCTCGCCCCGGGCGTCCCGCACGGCTACGGCGTCGAGCCCGGCGCCCGGCACTGGCGGTTCTGGTGGGCGCACTGCCAGGCCCGCCCGTCCTGGGCGGCGTGGCTGCGGCCGTACGACGCCGGTCACGGGATGTACGTCGTCACCTCCGCCCCGGCCGGGGTGCACGGCCGCGTCGGGACGGCGTTCAGGCGGATGCACGCCGACGCCCGCTGGACCGGCACCGGAGCACCGCCCGACGGGTCACCGCCGGACGGGCAGGTCGCCGTGGCCCACGGCAGCGCTGCCCGCGAACTGGCCTTGTGCGCACTGGAGGAGATCGTCCTCCTCACCACCGCCGGCGCCCGGCCTGCGGCCCCCCAACCCGGCCTCGACGCGCGGATCCGCCGCGCACAGGAGCTGATCGACGCGGACCCGGGCGCCCCGCACACCGTCCGCTCGCTCGCGGAGGGCGTCGCGCTGTCGCCGTCCCGCTTCGCCCACCTGTTCAGCAGTCAGCTCGGCCGCTCACCCATGCGTGCCCTGCGCGAGGCGCGGCTGCGCCATGGCGCCCGGCTGCTGGAGAGCACCGACCTGTCCGTGGAACGCGTCGCCGCGGCCTCGGGTTTCGTCAGCCCGTTCCACTTCAACCGCGCCTTTCGCGAGCGCTACGGGGCACCACCCGGGGCCTACCGCACAGGGCACGGCGGGTCGCCCGGCTGAGTACCGTTATTGGTTTCGCCGCAGGCCTCGAAAGGTCGGTGCGGAAACGCCGCCGCCCCTGTGAGCTGCTCCTCAGGGGGTGATGCAATGGTTTCCGGGCGACCGGCGGGGCGGATAAATGCGAGTCGCAGAAAAGGGGCAGACGGCATGGAAATGCCTTTTGCTCCACTGGCTGACTTCTTGTCAAAAGGCGCTGCGCCTCCACGTAATGCACGAAACCGCGAGATCCCTTGTTCCTTGTCCCTGACCTGTGCAAAGGTGTGCCCTGACGGCGTGCCACCACACGCCTTTCTTTCGTATGCGCGAGGCCGTCGGCCGGCATACCCCTTGGTACGGACTTTATTCCGCATGTCCTTGAGAGGAATGCAGCCGTGAAAGACGCAGGCTCGTCGAATTCCCCGGTCTCGCCCCGCGGGCTCGGCGCGACGGACGAGCAACTGAGCGCGGAGCTCAGGAAGTGGACCGGGGCGACGCCCGCACTCCACCCCGTCGGCACACTGCTGGACCGGCACTGGGAGGCGGCTTTCGCCTACGCCCGGCTGTGCACCGACGGTCCGCGCTCCGCGGGCATGCTCACCACCGCGGCTTTCACCCGGCTCTTCGGCGAGACCATCCGGCAGAACGGCCCGACCTCGGCGTGGCGGCCCCATCTGCTCCTCACCGTGCGGCGTATCGCGGCCGAGTGGGCGGGCGACCACCGATGCGACATGCTCCACCCGGAGCTGCTCTCCGGCACCGGCGAGGGTGAGCGGCCCGCCTCCCGTCTGCTGCCGTCGCGGCACCGGCGCCTGCTGTCCGGGGCCTTCCAGCGGCTGCCCCAGTCCGCCCGCTGCCTGCTGTGGCACGTCGAGGTCGAGGCCGAACCGCTCGCGTCCCCGGCCGCGCTGCTCGGCCTGGACGAGGAGGGCGCGCGCGTCGAACTGGACCGTGCCCGGGACCGGCTGCGCGAGGAGTGCCTCCAGCTCCACCGCGAACTCGCCCCCGACGAGGAGTGCCGGCGCTATCTGCGCCTGCTCGACGTGACGTACCGGCGTGGGGGCCTCGACATCGACCCCGATCTACGCGCGCATATCGAGGGCTGTGGGCACTGCAGCGTCGCCGCGGACCAGCTCGACCAGTTCAACCACGGCCTTGGCCTCGCCCTGTCGGAAGGGGTGCTGGGCTGGGGCGGGCGCGGCTATGCGGAGAGCCGGACCAGCCAGGCGGGGGAGACCGCAGGGGGTGGGCGTGCCGCGGAGCGCGAGCGGCCCGGGGGAGTGGCCGGTGCGGCCGTCGCCGGTGTCCCGGCCGGCGCGGCGCGCGAGCTGTTCCCGGATCCGGTGGCCCTGGCGCGCGAGGTCTTCCCGGAGCCGGCCGGTATGGCGTACGAGATCATTCCGGACCCGGTCCGTGCGGCGCGTGAGACCTTGCCCGGGCCGGCGGATGAGACACGCGAGGGCTTCCCGCGGGTGACGGGTCAGCCGCGCGAGGGCTTCCCGGCACCCCCGGGTGCGGCGCGCGGAGGATTCCCGGCCGCGCAGCGTGCGGCGCGCGAGGCGTTCGCGGATCCGGCCCGTGCGGCGCGCGAGGGCTCTGCCCACCCGGTCGGCGCGGCGGGTGACGCCTTCCCCACCCCGTCGCGGGCTGCGCGTGAGGCTGTTCCCGGGCCGGCCGGGGAGAGGCGTGAGGTCTTCCCGGACCCGGTCGCCCTCGCCGGCGCGGTCGGGGAGTCGTTCACCGAGCCGGGTGGCCCGGCGGCCGTACCACCGCCCGTTCCCAGGGCCGGGAGCGGCGACCCGGCCGGGGACGCGGCACAGGCTCCGGCCGGCGCGGGCCGCTCCCTGCCGACCGCCACCGTGGCCCCGGCCCACCGGCCCGAAGGCTCGCGAACCGCCGCCCGAAGGTCGGCCCGATCCGCCCACAAGGCGGCCCGCCGTGTCGCCCGGCGGCGCCATCTCACCGCGGGCATCCTGACCGTCAGCGGCCTCGTCGTCCTGCCGCTGGTCCTGTGGTCCACCGGCGACTCCGGCGACAGCGCCCCGGCCGGTGCGGACCGCCCTGCCGGGGAGGCACCCGACCCGGACGCGGGAGCGGCGAGCAGCGACCCGTCCCGGACCGGCGCGGGCGACGCACGGCAGGGCGTCCTGCACGGCCGGCTGCACAACGTCGCCTCCGACCTGTGCGTCGGCATCGACGGCGAGAAGGCCGTCGAGGGCGGGGAGGCCGAGCTGACGACCTGCTCCGCGGACGCCGCCCAGCAGTGGAGGTACGAGACCGACGGGCTGCTGCGCAACGGCGCCGCGCCGGACCTGTGCCTGGACTCGCAGCTCGGCTACTCGGTCCGGCTGGCCCCCTGCGCGGGCGCCTCCCGGCCGGACCCGAAGAGCATCCGCTACGACTTCACCCTTCAGGGCGCCCTGGTGCCCCGCTGGGACCAGGACCTCGCCCTGGCCCCGGCCGCGACCGACGGCTCGGGAGCCCTGGTCCTCAAGGCCCGGACGGACGACGAGGTCCAGCGCTGGGTGATCGACACCTCCAAGGCCGACCTCCAGATGCAGGCCGTCAACTGGAGCGCAACCGTTCCGGCAGCCCGCTCGGCACCCACACCGGCCCCGACTCCCGCACCGTCGCGGACACCCGAGCCCGCCCCGACCCCGTCCCCGGACTCCTCTGCCCCGCAGCCGGCGCCGAGCAGCCCGGACGCCACCGACTCGTCCTGCTACCGCTACGGCTACTACTGCGACTCCGACGGCCGGTACGGCAACCCCGGCTACGGCTACCCCGGATACGGATACGGGTACGGCTACGGCGGCTACGGCCACGGCGGAGACGGCCGCCGCTGACGGGGCGTGGGCTTTAGGCGCCGAGGACGGTCAGCGACAGCCACAGGGCGGCCACGGCCGACACCAGCGCGGCCGGTACGGCGAGCAGCCCGAGCCGTGTGAACTCGCCGAGCCCGACCCGCTGCCCGTCCTGCTGGACGATCCGCCGCCACAGCAGGGTCGCCAGCGATCCGGCGTAGGTCAGGTTGGGGCCGATGTTCACACCGAGCAGTACCGCCAGCACGGCACCGGGACCGGATCCGGCGGTCAGGGGCAGCAGCACCAGCACCGCGGGCAGGTTGTTGATGAGGTTCGCCAGGACGGCGGCCAGCGCGGCCACGCCCAGCAGTGTGAGCAGCCCCGAGCCGTCGGGCAGGACGCGCCGCAGCGCGTCGGCCAGCCCGTGGTCGACGACCGCGCGCACGACGACGCCGAGCGCGAGCACGAACGCCAGGAACGCCGGGGCCGCCGACCGCACCACCGTGAGCGGCGAGGCCCGGCGCCGCACCAGCGCCCGCCCGGCCAGCACCAGCGCACCGGCCGTCGCGGCCCATGCCGGCGCGATCCCCACGGCGGAGGCCACGACGAACCCGGCGAGCGTGCAGCCGACGGTGACGACGGCGAACAGCGGGAGCGGTTCGGGGCGCGGGGCGGGGTCGGGGGAGGGCACGGGCGCCGCGAGTTCGTCGTCGAAGAAGCGCCGGAACACCAGGTACTCGGCGGCGATGGCGACCAGCCAGGGCAGTGCCATCAAGGCGGCGAAGCGGGTGAAGGTCAGGCCGCTCGCGGTGAAGGCCAGCAGATTCGTCAGATTGGAGACCGGCAGCAGCAGCGAGGCGGTGTTCGACAGGTGGGCGCACGCGTACAGGTGCGGCCGTGCCTGCACGCCCATGCGGGTGGCGGTGGCGAGCACCACCGGAGTCAGCAGGACGACCGTGGCGTCCAGACTGAGTACGGCCGTGATGACGGACGCCAGCGCGAACACCGCGGTCAGCAGCCGTGAGGGGCGCCCCGCCGCCCAGCGGGCCATCCACGCCCCGCAGGCCGTGAAGAGCCCTTCGACGTCACAGAAGTGGGCGAGCACCAGCACGGCGGCGAGGAAGCCGACCACCGGCCCGAGCCGCTGGATCTCCTCCCAGGCGTGTTCCGGCGAGATCACCCCGAGGGCGATGGCGAGCCCGGCGGCGGGCACCGCCAGCACGGCCTCGGGCAGGCCCTTCGGACGGGCGACGGCCCAGATGAGCACGGCGGCCAGCAGCGTCACGGACAGAACTTCGGCGAGCGGGGTGTTCAGGGCGGGGTCCTCCGGAGCGTGATCTGGTCGTGCCCGCCCATGAAACCAGGCGTTGGTAAGACAACCTTCGCGGGCCTGCCGTCCTGCCCGCCGTCGTCGCCCGCCGCTCGACGCCCGTCGCCCGTCGCCCGCCGCTCGACGCCCGTCGCCCGTCGCCCGCCGTCGTCGCTCGACGCCCGCCGCCCGCCGTCGCTCGACGCCCGTCGCCCGCCGTCGCTCGACGCCCGTCGCCCGTCGCGAAGACCGTGCGCAGCCACTGCCCGACGCCGGTCACCCGCCTGCCCGTGCGCAGCGCGCATGCGCATCTCGCCGTCGAGCAGGCCGACTCCGTCCGGCTCGTCCGTGGGCTCGGGAGCGTGCGCTCAGAACTCGTCGCCGAGCAGGGCCAGCTCCGCCCAGATGGTCTTGCCCTCGCCGGTGTGTCTGCTGCCCCACCGCTGGGTGAGCTGGGCGACCAGGAGCAGACCGCGGCCGCCCTCGTCCCAGGTCTTGGCGCGGCGCAGGTGCGGTGCCGTGTGGTTGGTGTCGGACACCTCGCAGATCAGCGTGGCCGCGTCGTGGATCAGCCGGAGCCGGATGGGCGGTGCGCCGTAGCGGATGGCGTTGGTGACCAGCTCGCTCACCACCAGCTCGGCGGTGAACGTGGCTTCGAGCAGCCCCCAGCGCTCCAGTTGGTCGACGACCTGCTTGCGGATGGGGGCCACCAGTGCCGGGTCGGCGGGAATGTCCCAGGTGGCGACCTGGGCGGACGGCAGGCCGCGGGTGCGGGCCAGCAGCAGGGCCACGTCGTCGCTGGAGCCGCCCGGCGGGAGGAGGGTGTCCAGCACGCGGTCGCAGGTCTCGTCCAGGGAGCCGGAGGAAGCCGACAGGGCTTCGCGGAGCATCCGGCCGCTCGTGTCGACGTCCCGCTCGTGGCTCACCAGCAGCCCGTCCGTGTGGAAGGCCAGGACGCTGCCCTCGCGCAGCTCCACCTCGGCGGCCTCGAACGGCAGCCCCCCGACGCCCAGCGGTGGCCCCGAGGGCAGATCGAGCTGGTGCGCGGGGCCGCCCGGCGGCACCAGCAGGGGCAGGGGATGCCCGGCCCGGGCCAGGGTGCAGCGCCGTGACACGGGGTCGTACACCGCGTACAGGCAGGTCGCGCCCACCTCTCCGGTGCCGCCGTCCCCGCCGGACTCCTCCGACAGACGGACGACGAGGTCGTCGAGGTGCGTGAGCAGCTCGTCCGGCGCCAGGTCGATGTCGGCGAGCGTACGGACGGCGGTGCGCAGCCGGCCCATGGTGGCCGAGGCCTGGATGCCGTGGCCGACGACGTCGCCCACGATCATGGCGACCCGCATCCCCGACAGCGGGATCACGTCGAACCAGTCGCCGCCCACGCCGGAACGGGTGGCCGGAAGATAGCGGGAAGCCGCCTCCACCGCCGCCGTGCGCGGCAGGCTGCGGGGCAGCAGGCTGCGCTGGAGCGTGAGGGTCGTCTCGCGCTCACGGGAGTAGCGGCGCGCGTTGTCGATGCAGACGGCGGCCCGGGCCGTGACCTCCTCGGCAAGCAGCACGTCGTCGGGGGTGAACGCCTCGGGGCGCCGGAAACGGGTGAAGACGGCCACGCCGAGGGTCGTGCCGCGGGCCTGGAGCGGGACGGACATCGTGGAGTGGATGCCGTACTCCTGTATCCGCTGGAAACGCACCGGGTCCCAGGCCAGCCACCGCTCGAGGTCGCCCGACGCGCCCGAGGCCACGACCGTGTGCCCCGCGACCAGGGAGGCGGCCTGCGGGGAGTTCTCCGGGTAGACGTCCACCTGCCCCGGCTCGGCGACGGCCTCCGGGCTGCCCTTGTTGACCGACCGGTGGGCGGACCGGCGCAGACTGAGCGGCGGAATCGGCGGCCCGGCCGACTCGCCGCCGTGCTCCCGCGGGTCGAGCAGGTCGACGCTGACGAAGTCCGCGAGCGCCGGCACGCACACGTCCGCCAGCTCCTGGGCCGTACGGGTGACGTCGAGGGTGGTGCCGATGCGCACGCTCGCCTCGTTGACCAGTTGCAGCCGTTCCCGCGAGCGGTACTGGTCCGAGAAGTCGTGGGCCGTCACGCACACGCCGCGCACCTGGCCGGTGCCGTCGGTGAGCGGTGCCATCCTGGCCAGCCAGGCATGTGCTTCCCGGCTCTCGCCGGTCGCCTTCATGTACGTGTGCATGTCCTGCCGCCGGCCGGTGCTCAGCACCCGGCGCAGATTCTCCTCGAGCTCGGCGTTCGGTGGCCGGCTGCCGATGTCGGTGGGTTTCAGGCCCAGCATCCGCCCGGCGGGCAGTCCCAGGAGCTCCGCCATCGCCTCGTTGACGCCGCGCAGCCGCAGCCGGTCGTCGAAGATCATCGTGGCGCAGGGCGACTGCGTCAGGGCCATGCGCACCAGCGGGTCGTCCGGAAGCCCCTGGTCGGCGGCCTCCGGCGGGGACACCGCCAGCCAATCGGTGGCCTCGGCTCCGTCGGGCGGTCTGCGGTGGGCGAGCACCCACAGGGACACCGGGTGACCGTCGCGGTGACGCAGGGTGAGTGTGCCGCTCCAGCGGGAGTCGTCCGGCACGGACGGCGGGTCCGCGCCGTCGGCCAGCAGCGCGGTGGCCGGGCGGCCCACGACCTCGGCGGCCGTGTGGCCCAGCAGGCGGCGGGCGCCCTCGCTCCACTCGGTGAGGGTGCCGTCGACGGCGATGACGGCACGGGCGGCCACGCCGTCGTCGAACGCCTCGTCCGGACTCATCGTCGCGACTCCATACGGACACTCACAGTGAACAGGGAAGTCAGTTGAGTTCCAGCGTAGTCCGTAGGCGCCCGGCGTGGACCGGTAACCCCCGTGCCGCCTTGCCGCCAGGGGCGGAGGCGCACATCCGGCCGAAGTGATCGCCGGGGCAGAAGGACCGCGCCGCACCCTTGACGTCCGGGTATGACGCCTCGACAGAATCTGTTTGTTCGCGATCAGTTGTGAGTACTTCTGGGCCCTCGTGAGGGAGAGTTCCATGTCGGTCACGCGCAGATCGGTCCTGCTCGCCTCCGCGGCCACGCCCGCGGCCGGAGCGTTGCTCGGTGCCCCGGAGGCGTGGGCCGCCGAGAAGGCTCGCGGTGCGCCCGGCCGCCGGACCGTCGCACTGCGCGACGGCTGGCGCTTCGCGCTGGTGAACCCGGGTGGCATCACCGACCCGACCGGCGCCTACGCCGACGCCCACCTTCCCGGGTACGACGACTCCGGCTGGCGCGAGACGGCCGTCCCGCACGACTGGAGCATCGAGCACACCCCCACCACCGAGCACGGCACCACCAGCGGCACCGGCTTCCTGCCCGGGGGCCTGGGCTGGTACCGCCTGGCCTTCACCCTGCCGCCCGCCCTCGCCGGCAAGCGCGTCTCGGTGGAGTTCGACGGCGTCTACATGGACTCCACCGTCTACTGCAACGGCAAGGAGGCCGGCCGCCACCCCTACGGTTACACCGGCTTCGCCCTCGACCTCACCGACCTGGTGCACACCGACGGCACCACCGAGAACGTGATCGCCGTCGAGGTCCGGAACCGGCTCCCCAGCAGCCGCTGGTACTCGGGCAGCGGCATCTACCGCGAGGCCCGCCTGGTGATCACCGAGCCGGTGCACGTGGCCCGCTGGGGCACCCGCGTCACCACACCCGAGATCTCCGCCGAGCGTGCCGTCGTTCGGGTGGCCACCTCCGTCGTCAACGCCTCCGGCGAAGGCACGGACGTCGAGGTCGTCTCCCGGATCGTCGACCGCAAGGGACGGACGGTCGCCCGTACCTCCACCACCGCGGCCGTCACCGGCGAGCACACCGAGAGCCACGAACTGACGGTCACGAGACCGGAGTTGTGGGATTTCGCGACACCGCACCGCTACACCCTGCACACCGAACTGCGCGTCGGCGGCCGAACCACCGACACCTACCGCACGGTCTTCGGCCTGCGCACCTTCCGCTTCGACCCGGACGAGGGCTTCTTCCTCAACGGGACCCACCACAAGATCAAGGGCGTCGACCTCCACCACGACCTGGGCGCACTCGGCGCCGCCGTCAGCATCGACGCCGTCCGGCGGCAGCTGGAGATCATGCGGTCCATGGGCGTCAACGCCCTGCGCACCTCCCACAACCCGCCCGCGCCCGAGGTGATCCAGGTCTGCGAGGAGCTGGGCATCGTCATGCTGGTGGAGGCGTTCGACTGCTGGCGCACCGGCAAGAACCGGTACGACTACGGCCGGTTCTTCGACGAGTGGTGCGAGAAGGACGCCACCGAGATGGTGCTGGCGGCCCGCAACTCGCCCGCCGTACTGAGCTGGTCCATCGGCAACGAGGTCCCCGACTCCACCTCCACCGCCGGCCTCGCCATGGCCGACCGGATCATCGGGGCCATCAGGGCCGCCGACGACACCCGCCCGCTGGTCATCGGCTCCGACAAGTACCGCCGCCTGCCCGCCAAGGGCTCCGCGGCCGATCTCATGCTGGCCAAGCTGGACGGCCTGGGCCTCAACTACAACACCGCCAAGTCGGTCGACCAGCTGCACGCGGCCTACCCGCACCTGTTCCTCTTCGAGTCCGAGTCCTCCTCGGAGACCTCCACCCGCGGCGCCTACCAGGAGCCGGAGCACCTCAACACCGGCGAGAACCACACCCCGGGCAGACGCGCGACCTCCTCCTACGACAACAACCTCGCCTCCTGGACGATGAGCGGCGAGTACGGCCACAAGAAGGACCGGGACCGCAAGTGGTTCGCCGGGCAGTTCCTCTGGTCGGGCATCGACTACATCGGCGAACCCACCCCGTACGACGTCTTCCCGGTCAAGGCGTCCTTCTTCGGCGCGGTGGACACGGCCGGCTTCCCGAAGGACATGTACCACCTGTTCCGCAGCCAGTGGACCAGCGAGCCGATGGTCCACCTGCTGCCGACGACCTGGAACCACGACAAGGGCGACACGGTCGAGGTCTGGGCGTACGCGAACGTCGACACCGTCGAGCTGTACCTCAACGGGAAGTCCCTCGGCGTACGGCGGTTCGACACCAAGAAGACCGTCGACGGCCGCCCGTACCTGGAGACGACCGAGGCGACCGGTGACGACAAGACCTTCACCGACGGCCCCCACCCCGGCAGCTACACCAGCCCCAACGGCAGCGCCGGAAAACTCCACCTGACCTGGCGGGTGCCCTTCGAACCGGGCGAGCTGAAGGCCGTCGCACGGCGGGGCGGCAAGGCGGTCGCCACCGACGTGCTGCGCACCGCGGGAGCCCCGTACGCCGTACGCCTCACCGCGGACCGTGAGTCCGTCGCCGCGGACGGCCGCTCCCTGGTCTTCGTGACCGCCGAGGTCGTCGACCGGCACGGAGTGGTGGTGCCCGACGCGGAGCACCTGCTGTCCTTCACGGTGACGGGAGGTTCCCTCGCCGGACTCGACAACGGGCGGCAGGAGAGTGCCGAGCGGTACCAGGCGAGCACCCGGACCGCCTTCCACGGCAAGGCCCTCGCCATCGTCCGGTCCGGTACGAAGGCCGGCGCGGTGAAGGTGACCGCCCGCGCCGGGGGGCTGCGCGCGGGCACGGCGACCGTGCGGGCCACCCGGGCCGAGGACCGGGCCGAGACCGCGCCTGCCGCCTTCGAGCCCGAGCACCCGGCCCCCGTCGGCCACCCGCACGCGGACGCGAGCTACTCCGGCCGCCCGGACACCCTCCCGGCCGCCATGCTCGACGGCGACCCGGCCACCGGCTGGTCCAACGGCTTCTTCAAGCAGGCCACGGCTCTGCTGCCCGTTTTCGACGGCGCGCGGGCCGAGGACTGGGTCTCGGTCGACCACGGGCGCACCCGCGGCTTCGACCGGGTGGACGTCTCCTTCACCGTGGACGCCACCCACAGCCTGCCCGCGACGATCGAGGTGGCGGTCTGGGACGGCCGCGCGTGGCAGGCGGCGCGGGACACCGAGATCGGCTGGGCGACCGCCTCCGACGCCCCCACCGTGATCACCTTCAAGGCCCTCCGGGGCTCCCGGATCCGGCTCACCCTGACGAGCCGCCACCCCGGCGAGCCCCGCGGGGCGATCCGCATCAGCCGGCTGGACACCCCGGCCGCCTGAGCCCCGGGCGTCACGGTCCGGACAGGTGACGAACAGCCAGTCGTGTCCGGACCGTTGACGGGGCGTCACATCAGCCACAACCATGACGTGCGTCCGCATCTGGGAGCGCTCCCATGTCGAGCGCCACCCGCACCGCCCGGAGGAGCCCAGACGTGAAAAGACGCAGAACCGCCCTGTTGTCCCTGACGGCCCTGCTGGCCACCGCGCTCACCGCGCTGCCGTCGGCACCTGCCGGGGCCGACGAGGTCGAGCAGGTCAAGAACGGTACCTTCGACACCGACACCGCCCCGTGGTGGACGACCAGCAACGTCACCGCAGGCCTGTCCGACGGCCGGCTCTGCGCAGACGTCCCCGGCGGCACCACCAACCGCTGGGACGCCGCCGTCGGGCAGAACGACATCACCCTCGTGAAGGGGGAGTCGTACCGCTTCTCGTTCAGCGCGACCGGGACCCCCGCCGGGCACGTGGTGCGGGCGATCGTGGGCCTGTCGGTGTCGCCCTACGACACCTACCACGAGGTGACACCGCAGCTCAGCGTCTCCGGCGACCGCTACTCCTACACCTTCACCTCGCCCGTCGACACCGCGCAGGGCCAGGTCGGCTTCCAGCTCGGCGGCAGCGCGGATCCCTGGCGTTTCTGCATGGACGACGTCTCGCTGCTCGGCGGGGTGACGCCGGAGCCGTACGAGCCCGACACCGGACCCCGGGTCCGCGTCAACCAGGTCGGCTATCTGCCGGCCGGGCCGAAGAACGCCACCCTGGTCACCGACGCCACCACGAAGCTGCCCTGGCAGCTGAAGAACTCCGGCGGGACGGTCGTCGCCAAGGGCACGACCCTGCCGCGCGGCGTCGACGCCTCCTCCGGGCAGAACGTCCACTCGATCGACTTCGGCGCCTACCGCACGAAGGGCTCGGGCCTCACGCTCGTGGCCGACGGTGAGACCAGCCGCCCCTTCGACATCGACGCGAGCGCCTACGAGCGGCTCCGCCTCGACTCGGCCAAGTACTACTACACCCAGCGCAGCGGCCTCGCGATCCGCGACGACCTGCGGCCCGGCTACGGCCGCCCGGCCGGTCACGTGGGCGTGGCACCCAACAAGGGCGACACCTCGGTGCCCTGCCAGCCCGGAGTGTGCGACTACACCCTCGACGTCAGCGGCGGCTGGTACGACGCCGGCGACCACGGCAAGTACGTCGTCAACGGCGGCATCTCCACCTGGGAGCTGCTCAGCACCTACGAGCGCGCCCGGCACGCCCGCACCGGGCAGGCGGACAAGCTCCGGGACGGCACGCTCGACATCCCCGAGAGCGGCAACAAGGTTCCGGACCTCCTCGACGAGGCACGCTGGGAGCTGGAGTTCCTGCTGAAGATGCAGGTGCCCGACGGCAAGCCGCTGGCCGGCATGGCCCACCACAAGATGCACGACGAGCAGTGGACCGGCCTGCCGCTGATGCCGAGCGACGACCCGCAGAAGCGCGAACTGCACCCGCCGTCCACCGCCGCCACCCTGAACCTGGCCGCCACGGCCGCGCAGGCCGCCCGCCTGTACCGCCCCTATGACAGGGCGTTCGCCGACAAGGCCCTGGCCGCGGCCCGCAAGGCCTGGTCGGCCGCGCTCGCGCACCCCGGCCGCTACGCCTCCGAGAGCGACGGCATCGGCGGCGGCGCCTACGCCGACAGCGACGTCACCGACGACTTCTACTGGGCGGCGGCCGAGCTCTACCTGTCCACCGGGGAGAAGCGGTACGAGGAGTACGTCCTGAAGTCCCCGGTCCACACGGCCGACCTCTTCAAGCCCATCGGCTTCGACTGGGCCCGCACCGGCCCGGCGGGCCGCCTCGACCTGGCGACCGTGCCGAACAGGCTGCCCGGCCGGGACGCGGTGCGCCGGTCCGTCGTCAAGGGCGCCGACCGCTACCTGGCCACCCTCAAGGCGCACCCCTACGGCATGCCGTACGCGCCCGACGGCCACACCTACGACTGGGGCTCCAGCCACCAGGTCCTCAACAACGCCGTCGTCCTCGCCACCGCGTACGACATCACCGGCGCCTCGAAGTACCGGGACGGCGCGCTGCAGAGCATGGACTACATCCTGGGCCGCAACGCGCTGAACATCTCCTACGTCACCGGCTACGGCGAGGTCAGCGCGCAGAACCAGCACAGCCGCTGGTACGCCCACCAGCTCGACCCCGCCCAGCCCAACCCGCCGAAGGGCACCCTCGCGGGCGGGCCGAACTCGAGCATCCAGGACCCCTACGCACAGAGCAAACTCCAGGGCTGCGTCGGCCAGTTCTGCTACATCGACGACATCCAGTCCTGGTCGACCAACGAGCACACGATCAACTGGAACGCCGCCCTGACCCGCATGGCCTCCTTCGTGGCGGACCAGGGGTAGGGACCGGGCAGCGGTGCGCGTGCCGGGGGGAGTCCGCCGGGAGGACGCCTCCGGCACGCGCGCGTAGCCTGGTGTCATGCCAGCGGTGCGGGTCGACGGCATCGAGGTCGCGTACGACCGGGTGGGCCAGGGCCCGCCCCTCGTGCTCGCGCACGGCGCCACCGCGGACGCCCGGCTGTTCCGTCCCCAGGCCGAGGACCTGGCCGACGAGTTCACCGTCGTCGCCTGGGACGAGCCGGGCGCCGGGCGTTCCTCCGACGTCCCGCCCGCCTTCACGCTGGCCGACTACGCCCGCTGCCTCGCGGCCGTCATCGAGGACGTGGACCTCGGCCCCGCTCACGTCCTCGGCGTCTCCTGGGGCGGGACCGTCGTGCTGGAGCTCTACCGGCACCACGCCGAACTCGTCCGGACGCTGCTTCTCGCCGACACCTACGCGGGCTGGAAGGGGTCGCTCCCGGCGGCGGAGGTGCGGTCCCGGGCCGAGGGGGCGGAGCGGATGCTCGCGGTCCCGGCCGAGGCGTTCGCACCGACCATGCCGGGCCTGTTCGCCGGGCAGCCACCCGCCGAAGCCGTACGCCTGCTGTCCGTGATGTCGGCCGACACCCGGCCCCAGAGCATGCGGACCGAGCTCACCGTCATGGTCGAGGCCGACCAGCGGGACCTGCTGCCGCGGATCGCGGTACCGACGCTCCTGCTGTGGGGAGAGCTCGACGCCCGCTCACCCGTCGAGCCCGTCGCCCACCAGTTCCTCGAAGCGATCCCGCGGGCCACGCTGGTCGTGCTCCCGGGCATCGGGCACCTCAGCAACCTCGAGGCGCCGGAGCCGTTCAACCGGACCGTCCGGGAGTTCTGCCGCGCTCACTCCTGACCGGCCGGGCGGTCCCGCCGCCCATGCCCGACGCGCTGCCCGGGCGCTCACGCAGCCGCCCCGGGCAGGTGGGCGAGCTTGTCCGGGTTGGCCACGACGTAGATGCCGCGCACCCGGTCGCCCTGCGCGGTGAGGTCGAGGACCAGGACGGCGAACGGCGCGTCACCGTCGAACAGCACCGCCGCGTCGTCGCCGTTGACGCGCCGGTAGCGCCAGACCGGGTGGTCCGGGCCGCCCCGCCCGGCGGTGAGCAGACGGGCCACCTTGTCCCGGCCGTGCACCGGGCGCAGGCCGGCCCGTCGACGCTTGCCGCCCGCGTCGGTCCACGCCGTGACGTCCGGTGCGAGCACCTCCATCAGCTCGGCGATGTCCCCGCCGAGCGCCGCCCGCACGAACCGCTCGGTCGCCTCCCGCCGCACCCGCGGATGCGCCTCGTACCGCGGCCGTCGCGCCTGCACGTGCTCCCGGGCCCGGCGCGCCAACTGGCGTACGGAGGCGGGGGAGCGGTCGATGATCTCCGCGATCTCGGCATGCGGGTAGCCGAACACCTCGCCCAGCACGAACACCGCCCGTTCCAGCGGCGTCAGTGACTCCAGGACCACCAGCATCGCCAGCGAGACCGACTCGGAACGCAGGGCCGGGGTCTCGGCGGTCTCGTTGTCCTCCGGGGCGACCAGCGGCTCGGGCAGCCACGGGCCGACGTACGTCTCCTGCCGGCGGCTGATCACGGCACGGCGGCGCAGCGCGTGGTTGACGGCCACCCGGACGAGATAGGCGCGGGGATTGTCGACGCCGGCCAGGGGGGCGCCCCGGCCGCGGGCCGTCCAGGACAGCCATGTCTCCTGGAGGACGTCCTCGGTGTCGGCGACGCTGCCGAGGATGTTGTAGACGACGCCGAACAGCAGCTCGCGGTGGTCGACGAACACCCCGGTCGCCGCGTCGAGCGGGGCGTCGGTGCCGGATACGGAGATCTGGGTCATGCGAGGGCCTCCCGTGGACGTGCTCACCACTGCGAGCCGGACAGGACCCCGGAATGTGACATCCGAGGGCCCGTTGTGGCCCGCATCTCAGGCCGGCCCCTTTCTCTGGTACCTTCCGGGAGCAGCCCTGACCTGGAGGTATTTACGAGTCAGTACCCGGGCGGTACCGTGATGGCATGCCAGCTCTCAACGTGGAGTTCAGCGACCGCGAACTTGAGGACCTCAGGCAGATCGCCAAGGAGCGCGGTACGTCCATGAAGGCGCTCGTGCGGGAAGCGGCCGCGGCCGACATAGCCCGTCACCGGGCCCTGCAGGAGGGCGCGGAGGCCTTCCGCCGGTTCTTCGCCACCCACGCCGACGAGTTCGCCGCCGCGTTCCCCGACGACGAACCGCCCGCCAAGGGCGAAGGGCGGGCCGCCTGACCCATGGCGCCCGTGATCCATATCGACGTGCCCTGGCTGCTTCAGCGCCACGAAGAGGTCCTGCCGGACCAGCCCACCGTCAACGACTTCTCCGCGCTGGTCGCCGCCGTCGCCCGGCACCGCGTCGACCCGCCGCGCCTCGGGGTGAACTCCGACCCGGCCTGGCGGGCCGCCGCGCTGCTGCACACCATCACCGTGCTCCGGCCGCTGCCCTCGGCCAACGCCCGCTTCGCCTGCGCGACCGCCGTGGCGTACATGTTCGTCAGCGGCGTCGGCATCGACCCGCCCTACGGCGCCCTCGTCGACCTCGCGCGCGATCTGCTGTCCGGCACCACCGACGTCTACGGCGCGGCGGACCGGCTGCGCTCCTGGCAGATCTGAGGAAGCGGGTCAGGTGCCCGATTCACACAGGCCTCAGGGAAATGTCGAAAACGGGTGCGAGCCGCGTGCATCCGTTCGCCGTTTCTGACTTTCTGTCAATGGCGGGGATGTTGTCCAGGCGCCTTGTTGGCCGTGTGGGGGTTGTGCAAGAGTGAAACGCGCGTGCGGGGGGAATGGCCGGTGTCGCACGTGATTCGTGGACCGCGTCCGATTCGCCATCGGTGAATTCTCACCTCCCGCGCTACGCCAAAAGAGGTACGCACCCACCGGGCCTCCTTTTTCGGCGACAGAACTTCTGTGTGTCACATGCGTGGGAAGGAACCATCTCAGTGCCCACCCCCCACCCCCCTCGTCCTCCGTATCCCCCGCCCGGCGGGGATCCGGGGGAATCCGATGAATCACTCGCCGCCCCGCTGAGAGGCAGTCCGGAGGGCGAGGTCGCCGCCCATTCCGTGGCGCTGCTGATGGCGCGGCACTACCAGCCGGTGCACGACTACGCGGTCATCTGTCTCGCCTCGTCGGCGCAGGTAGCCGCGATGGTGACCGGAACCGCCTTCCATCGGACCCTCAACCGCCTCGCTTTCGGCGAGTCCGCCGTCGCGCTGCGCCCGGCCCTGCTGGTGACCGTGCGCGACACGATCCGCGAGTGGTCCGCCGACGATCGAATATCGGCCGTACTGCCCGCCTTGCAGAAACCGGCCGGAGGGCGCGGACTGCGCGCGGCGACCTCCATGACGCCCGAAAATCGAACCCTCGCGGAGCGGGCATTCCAGGCACTTCCCGCGGAGTCACGCTGTTTGCTCTGGCACGTCGAGGTCGAGGCGGATCCTTTAAGCGTCCCGGCCGGACTGCTGGGCCTGGACTCCGACATCGCGTCGGCGGCCCTCGAACAGGCGCGGGACGCATTCCGTCAAGGTTGTGTACAAGCTCATCGCGAACTCGCACCGACCCATGATTGCCGGTTCTACAACCGCCTCCTCGACGTCCCGATCCGCCGGGGCGGCGCACTGCTTCCCGACGTCCAGCAGCATCTGGACGAGTGCCGCTACTGCCGGGACGCCGCGGAACAACTGAGCCAATTCGAGGGACCTCTGGGGCCCTTGATCGCCGAGGCGGTGCTCGGCTGGGGCGCCCGCCGCTACCTCGACTCCCGCCCGGGACGCGCCTCGCACGGCACGCGGGGCGCCCGCACGAACCGACGCGGCGGCGGACGGCGGGGCGGCGGGCGGCACGGGCTGCTGTCCCGGCTCCCCATGCCCGCCCGACGGGTTCCGGAGGTGCTGCGCTCCTCGCGGGCACTGCTCTCGGGCGTCGGCGCGGTCTCGGCCGGGGTGCTGGCGATGGTGCTCATCATCAGCGCGTCGTCCTACGACGGCGGGGAGGCCGACCCGACCGGCTCCGACAGCGCCGTCGGCGGCAAGGGCTCCGCGTCGGTGACGCCACCCGGAACCGCCGGGCTTCCCGCGGCCCAGGGCGTGACACGGCTGCGCAACGTCGGTGCCGATCTGTGCCTCGACATCCGTGACCTGCCCAAGGAGGGTTCGGGCACGAAACTGGCGGAGTGCTCGATGGTGTGGACCCAGCAGTGGACGTACGAGGACGACGGGTTGCTGCGCAGCGTCGCCGACCCCGGGCTGTGCCTGGACTCCCACAAGGACGCCGGTGTCGTCGTCCTCGGCACCTGCGCCGCCGAAACTGCCGAGCGGGGCGAGGATGTGCGCTACGACCTCACCGTGCAGGGGGAGTTGCTGCCCCGCTGGGACGAGCGGCTGGCCCTCGCCCCGGCCGACGACGACCGGGACGCCGACATCGTCGTCAAGGTCCGCGACCGCTCCTCCGACGCCCACCGGTGGCAGGCCGAGCCCCTGCCGACGACGTCCGGTTCCCTGTCGATCGAGGAGCAGGACGACCCGGCGGCCCGCCAGGTGAGACTGGCCGACGGCCGGACCGCGTGACGAAGGGCCCCGGGGCCTGATCGGGGCTGCGCGGCGAACGCGCCGCGCAGCCCACCCCTCACACCGGATCCTCGACGAGGTCGGCCGGGCCGATCGTGCCCGGTGTCGCATGCCCCGACAGGGCGAGTGTCAGGTCGAGTTCGGCGAGCAGGCAGCGGATGACGTGCTCGACGCCGGACCGGCCGTCGAGGCCGAGGCCGTAGACGTACGGGCGGCCGACGAGGACCGCGCGGGCGCCGAGGGCGAGTGCTTTGAAGATGTCGTCGCCGGTGCGGACGCCGCTGTCGAAGAGGACGGTGAGCCGGTCGCCCACCGCCTCAGCCACGCGGGGGAGCGCGTCGGCCGCCGCGACAGCGCCGGCCACCTGACGGCCGCCGTGGTTGGAGACGACCACACCGTCCATGCCGGCGTCGGCGGCCAGCCGCGCGTCGTCCGGGTGCAGGACGCCCTTGAGGACGATCGGGCCGTCCCAGTTCTCGCGCAGGAACGCGAGGTCGGGCCAGCTCTTGGCCGGGTCGGAGAACATCCCGACGAAGTGCATCACGGCCGCGTTCGGATCCTCGTGCACCGGCTTGGCCAGACCCGCCCGGAACGCCGGGTCCGAGAAGTAGTTGGCCGTCCCGACCCCGTGCAGGAACGGCAGGTACGCCTGGTCGAGATCGCGCGGCCGCCACGACAGCAACGGCGTGTCCAGCGTGACGACCAGGGCGGTGAACCCGGCCGCCTTCGCCCGGTTCAGGAAGCTGCGGGCCACCTCCGGGTCCTTCGGCCAGTACAGCTGGAACCAGCGCTCGGCGTCACCCATCGCCTCGGCGACCTGCTCGATGGGCGTGCTGGACGCGGACGACAGGACGTACGGCACGCCCTGCGCGGCGGCGGCCCGGGCCGCGGCGGACTCGGCGTCCGGGTGCATGATCGACAGCACGCCGACCGGGGCCAGCGCGAGCGGGGCCGGGAGGGCACGGCCCAGTACTTCGACCGACAGGTCCCGCTCGTGCACGTCCCGCAGCATGCGCGGCACGATCCGGCGGCGCTCCAGGGCCGCCCGGTTGGCGCGGGCCGTACTGCCGTTGCCCGCGCTGCCCGCCACGTAACCGACGGGGCCCGGCCCGAGCCGCTGCTCGGTGAGCTCCTCCAGCCGGGTCAGATCGGTGGGCAGTCGCGGTACGGCGCCCGTCATCCCGTTCAGATAGATCTCGTACTGGAAGTCCGCCCAGTGCTTGCCCACCGTACGTCCCGCCTCTCGTCGTCTCCTCGTCGAGACCGTGCCGTACGGGCGACGATACCGAGCGGTATGCGGTCCGGAGGATCAGGGTCGGGCCACCGCCGTGTGCAGTACGCGGGCCAGTGCGCGCGGTTGGGAGACCATCGGCCAGTGCCCGGTGTCCAGCGTCACCAGCTCCCAGCTGTCGCTCTTGAGAAGCGCCGCCGCGGCCGGCATCGGCTCGTCCCCGTCGAGGAGACACTTCACGTACGTGGCCGGGAGCGCGTCGAGGGGGCCGGTCAGGACGGCCGGCTCGGTGAGCGTGACGCCGGGGTGCGGGGTCGAGCGGCCCACGATCCGGGCGATCTGCTCGTCCGTCAGCCCCTGCCCCGCGTAGTCCTCCGGGCCGAGCGGCGGCCAGTACCCGGCGTGGTCGTCGATCGCCTGCCGTACGTGGTCACTGGGCCAGCCCGACAGGAACGACTCCCCGTCCACCGGCACGTTCGCGTCGACGAACACGACGCGCCGCAGCCGGTCGCCGAGCCGCTCGGCGGCCTGCCCGACCGGGATGCCGGCGTAACTGTGCCCGACCAGGACGACGTCCCGCAGACCGAGGCGCTCCACCTCCTCGACGATGTCCCGCACGTGCGTCTGCTGCCCGGCCGGCTGTGTGTTCCGCCGCTCGGCGAGGCCCGACAGGGTCAGCGCACGGACGGCGTGCCCGGCAACGCGCAGTTCCGCGGCCACCTCGTCCCATGCCCACCTTCCGAGCCATGTCCCGGCCACCAACACGAAGTCGCTCATGCGGGCAACATAGCCGAGGGGTCTGACAATGCCTGCCGGGCGCGGGGCCGTTGGCCCTGTGTCACTCCTCGCCGTCCGCGCCGGAGGTGTGGTCCGGCTCGGCGTCCGGGCCCTGGGCCCGGACGCGCTGCACATGCTCGAGCGAGTCGCGCAACTCGGCGAGCCAGTCGTCCGTGTGCCGCTGCACCAGGCGCACGCACCAGGCCAGTGCTTCGCTACGGCTGCGGGCGACGCCGCCGGCGATCAGGGTGTCGAGTACCTGGCGTTCCGGCTGGCGCAGCCGCGTCATGACCGGCGCGGCCACGTGCGTGAAGAGGGTCCGCCGTCCGCCGCACTCCACACCCCAGGACACCTTGCGGCCGAACCGGTGCTCGGCCTCCCGGGCCACGGCCATCCGGTCTTCGCGGGTGCGTTCCCTAAACTCCTGCGCCCGGCTCTCCAGGGCCGCGTCCCGTTCGGTGGCCGGGGCGTCCTCGGCCAGCCGCGGTGCCGGGATGCGGCCGATGACGGTGATCTCCTCGCGGTCGATCGTGATCTCGGTCAGCTCCTCGAAGAGGTCATCGGGCAGGCGGCCGGCGAACCAGCCGCGGAGCTTCTCTCTCTGCTCGTTCGTAATCATGTAATGACGATTACTCAGCCAGTCCATGAACACAAGGGGTCACGAAGCAGTCGGCCGAGAGCGGAATCGGAATGTTTCAGGCCTATTAACGAACGCACGGTAATCGGCCATCTGGCCGCTTCGCGCCCCCGGGAACCGCGCAGTTACGGGCTTCTCCCGCGTGGATTCCGTAACTTCGCGCCACTGATTCAATACGCAATGTTACTGAAACCCGTGGGGTCGATGTGTGTTTCCGCGGCGGACTCGGCAGACTCGCGCTCGCCGCTCCGGGCACCGACCGAGCACGGGACGGCACACCCTGTAATCGATGCGGAAGGATGCACACAATGCGGACCACCGCGCGCTGGGCCATGACCATCGGCATGACGGCCACCGCCGTCTGCGGACCCCTCTCCGGGGCCGCGCTCGCCACTCCGGGTCAGGCCCCCACCGCGCTCTACGCCCCGTCGGCCCTCGTCCTCACGGTGGGCCACGGCGAGAGTGCGATCGCAGCGACTCCGGAACGCGCGGTCACCCTGACCTGTGCCCCGACGGCCGCCGGCACGCACCCGGCGGCCGGGGCGGCCTGCGCGGAACTGCGCGGCGTGGGCGGCGACTTCGACGCCCTGACCGCGAGGGACGGCGTGATGTGCACCAAGCAGTACGACCCCGTCGTCGTCACCGTCGACGGCGTCTGGCAGGGCAAGCGCGTCTCTTACGAGCGCACCTTCTCCAACGACTGCATGAAGAACGCCTACGGGACGGGCGTCTTCTCCTTCTGAAAGGGCTGAGCCCACAGACCGGGATCGCGCTGGAACCGTGAAGCGCAGCGGGCCGTGGCTGGGGAGCCGGGCCGTTGTCACGAGGAGTCGCGATCTCGCGCAAGGGGGCCGGCGGGCAGTGTGGGGCTGCCCGCCGGCCCCCGACCCTTTTTGTGCTCGGCCCTTACGCCCGGTCGCGGTGGCTCGTGTCGCACCACGGGTAGCGGCGGCTGCGGCGGCACGTGCACAGGGCCACGCGGAAGCGGTCGGAGGAGACGACGGAGCCGTCCTCCAGCTCCACTTCCACCGGGCCCTCCATCAGCAGAGGGCCCTTGCGCTGGACGGTGACGCGGCGCGGCGCGGCGGGCCGCTCAGACGGGGAGTTCGGCACGGACGACCACCAGCTCTTCCTTGTCATCGGCGGCGGGCAGCAGCCCCCGCTCCCGCAGCCAGCGTTCCCGGCCGCGCAACACGGGCCCGAGCGCGATCCGGTGCCGACGGGTCACGGCGGCTTTCAGGCCGGCCGTGCGCAACTGCCCGACGGTCAGGTCCGGGCCGCTGAGCGCCGACTGCACGAGCAGCAGCACGCCACCCGGCCGCAGCAGACCGGGCGCCTCCCGGCAGATACGGTCGACGACCAGGCGCCCGTCGGCGCCCGCGTCCCAGGCCCGGGCCGCGCCTCGCGGCGGTCCGTGATGGCCGTCCGGCGCCGGCACGTAGGGCGGGTTGGCCAGGATCAGGTCGAACGTCTGTCCGTGCACGGGATCGAAGAGGTTCCCATGCCGGATGCGGACCGGGAGTCCCGCGAGCCGGGCGTTCAGGCGCGCGGCCCACACGGCGCTCCAGGACACGTCCACGGCGGTCACACGGTTGCCCCGGCGCGCGGCCTCCAGCGCCAGGGCACCGCTGCCGGTGCCCACGTCGAGGACCTCCGCGCCCGGCGGCAGCGGCTCGTCGGACAGGGCACCGGCCAGCAGCTCGGTGTCCTCCTGCGGGGCGTACACGCCCGGGGGTACCAGTGCAATCACGAACGCCGGGTACCCCGGCCATCAGGAGATATGAGCTGCTTCCTGGGCAAGCGGCGCGCGCAGGGACGAACGGGAGGCACGCCAGTCGGTGAGCAGCCGGGCGCCGAAGCGTTCCTCGACGAACTCGGTGGCGTCGATGCCGAAGGCGATGTCCGGGGCGAGATACGGCTCGCGTTCCAGAAGTCCGCCGATGACGTCGTGGCGCACCACCTGCTCGTGGACCGCGTCGGCCTCGACGTGCTCGTCGTAGAAGTGTTCGGCGGCGGGCCCCGCGCCGGTGCGGCGCATCGCCTCGGCGAGCCGCCGCGACCCCGGTGACGAGGTGATCTCGACCGTCGCGAAATGACCGACCAGTGCGCCCCGGAGGGCCCGGTGCAGCCCGAAGAGGGACATCATGTTCACGGTGACCAGGGCCTCGGCGGACGCCGCGTCGAGATAGCGGCCGTACGCGGTGTCCAGGCCCAGGTCCGCCATCAGGTCGGCGAACAGGCGGGCGTGCACGCGCTCCGCGCGACCGCCGCCCCACTCGTCGAACTCCACGGCCGCCATCGCCGCCTTCGCCCGGCCCGACAGCCGCGGCAGGACCCAGGCGTGCGGGTCCGCCTCCTTGAGGTGGTACAGGGAGCGGTGGGCCGCGTACTCGCGCACCTGCCACAGCTCGCCCTCGTCACGAAGGAAATGGCTGACGCCGGTGCCCTCGACGGGCTCGACCAGCAGCCCGGCCAGTGCCTCGTCCACGCTGTCGTGGACGTGTGCGTCGGTGCGCAGCGCGGACAGGAAGCGGTGCTCCATGGCCGCGCGGATCCGCAGCAGGTCCGGGTCCCACTCGCGCTCCGGGGGAACGTCCGTGAAGCCGCGGTAGTGCAGCTCGTAGCACAGGTACAGGGCGAGCTGGAGGTCGTCGCCGTACACCTCGGCGCGGGCGATCTCCTCCAGGCGGGGCAGGCGGCCCGCGCCCCGCAGATACGCGTCGACACCCCTGCTCAGCGGTCCGCGCGGGGTGGGCAGTCGTGGTCCTTCGTGCTCCATGCGCGCCGGGTACCCACCCGGCGACCGGGGTCACCCGCCGGTGACACCCGCCCGGGGGGAGCGAGCGACAAGACCACGGACGGCCCGGGGCGACCGGGTGGGCCGTGACGGCGCATCTGCTCGGTGGGCGGGTCCTGCCCTGGCGGTGTGGGTCCTAACGGTGCGGGTCCTGGTGGTGCGGGCCCTGCGGTACGGGTCCTCGCCGCGTCGGCCCTGCGGTGCGGGCGCTGCGGTGGGGGTCTTGGCGGTGCAGGGGGGCCTGGCGGTGCGGGCGCTCGGGCCGCCGCCCCCGTGCCCGGCGCCCGCCCGGTTCCCGTCAGTCCCCTTCGGACTGCTCCTGCGCGCGCGTGTTGGGGGTGATGGCCTCCCCGGCCTCGCCCCGGTGGCGGCGCTCCTCGGCGGAGTCCCCGGTGCGGTTCTCGGCGTCCTCGACCTCGCGCAGCACCTCTTCGAGCGCCGTCTCGGCAGGCTTGCCATGCTGGTCCTCGGCGTGGTCGTGGTCCTTGTGCTGGGACACGGGGGTCTCCTTTCCCTGTGCGGTTCGTCCGGTCACGGCGGGGGTGTTCAGCTTCCGGCGCGGGCGATGCGCAGCGGCACCGGATCGGCGGGGGCGGCCTCCTCGCTGCGCAGGGCGACCTCCGCCCACCAGGAGGGGCCGTCCTCGATGTGGCGCAGCAGTACGCCCTCGCGGATCGCCCAAGGGCAGACCGTGACGGCCTTGATGCCGGTGAGCTTCAGCGCGGTGTGCCCGACCACCGCTCCCGCAAGGCTCTGGGCGGCGCGGGGTGCGGAGATACCGGGCAGGTGCGCGCGTTCGGCGGCGGGCAGGGCGGCCAGCTGCGCGATCGCCGCCCGCAGGTCGGAGCGGTGCATCTGCCGGTCCACGAACGGGCCGTGGCGTCCGGGCGCCGCGCCGCACAGCCGCCCCAGCTGCTGGAAGGTACGGGAGGTGGCGACCGCGGTGCGCGGGCCCTCCCAGCGGATCCGCGCCGCGACGTCCCGCAACTGGTGGCGGACCTTGCGGCGCAGCGCCCGCACGCGCTCCGGCGACGGCGGGTCCTCGTCCTCGAAGAACTCGTGCGTCAACCGCCGCGCCCCCAGCGGCAACGACGCCACGAAGTCCGGCAACCGGCCGCGTCCGAAGGCGACTTCGAGCGTGCCGCCGCCGATGTCGAGCAGCGCGAGCGGCCCCGACCGCCAGCCCATCCAGCGCCGGGCCCCGAGAAACGTCAGTTCGGCCTCGACCTCGCCCGGCAGGGTGCACAGTTCGACGCCCGTACGGGCGCGGACGGTGCGCAGCACCTCGCGTCGGTTCGGCGCGTTGCGCACCACGGCGGTCGCGAAGGCCGGCGGGCTCGCCGCGCCCCACCGGGCGGCTGTCCTGTCCGCCTCGGCCACCGCGTCGACGAGTTGCGCCACGGCCTGCTCCGGGATGGGTCCCCCCGGTGTGACCTGCTCGGACAGCCTGAGTCGCCATTTGGCGGTGTGCACGGGCAGCGGCACCCCGTCCGCCGCGTCCGCGACCACAAGTCTGACCGTGTTCGATCCCACGTCCACCACGCTGATTCGCATGGCCGGTGGGTACCCAATTCCGAGGTCGCCCAACAGGTCGCAGGCGGCGGACCGGCGAGGACGCGCCACCGGCAGCGCAGGAGAAAGGGCGGAGGAGAAGGGCCGGGGGACAAGGGGCCAGAGGAGAAGCGGCCGGAGGAGAAGCGGCCGGAGGAGTGGGAGAAGGGGAAAAGGGGACCGCCGCGTCCCTGCGCACGACGGCCCCCGCGCTCCCGGTCGGTCACATGTGCACGACCGGCGCGGCCTCCGCGTCCTGCTGCGGCACCCCGCGCCGGTGCAGGACGAGGGTGATCAGCGCACCCGCGGCGAAGAACCCGGCCGACCACCAGAAGGCGGTGGTGTAGCTCTCGATCGTGGCCTGGGCCCGCACGAGCTTGCTGCTCGGGTCCTTGCCGGCCAGGTAGTCGGTCGCCGCGCTCGCGGCGAGGGTGTTCAGCAACGCCGTGCCGACCGAACCGCCCACCTGCTGCATGGCGTTGACGGTCGCGGAGGCCACGCCGGCGTCCTCGGCCGCGACGCCGCCCGTGGCCAGCTGCATCGCCGAGGGCATCACCAGGCCGAGGCCCACGCCGATCACGACGAGCTGCGGCAGCACCGCGCTCGCGTAGGAGGAGCCGGCGCCGATACCGGTCAGCCAGGCCATGCCGGCGGTGGCGACGGCGAAGCCCAGCGGGACGACGGTCTTCGGGCCGAGGCGCGGCAGCAGCACGGTGGCGCCCAGCTGGGCCATCACCATCAAGGCGCCGACCATCGGCAGGAACGCCACACCGGTCTTCGTGGGGCTGAAGGCCAGGTGGAGCTGGAGGTAGTAGGTGAGGAACAGGAACACCCCGAACATGCCCGCGCCACTGATCAGTACGGCCAGGAAGGACGCCCCGCGGTTGCGGTCGAGCAGGATCCGCAGGGGCAGCAGCGGGTGGGCGGTGCGGGTCTGCCACCAGGCGAAGGCGGCCAGCAGCACCGCGCCGGCGATCAGGAAGCCCCAGGTGAGCGGCGAGCCCCAGTCGTGCGTCTCCGCGTTGGAGAAGCCGTAGACGACGGAGAACAGGCCGCCGGCGACCAGGATCGTGCCCGGCACGTCCAGTTTGGCGGTGGTGGCGTCGCGGCGGTTGCTCAGCAGGAGCCAGCCGCCCGCGAAGGCGGCCACGGCGAAGACGACGTTGACGTACAGCGTCCAGCGCCAGTCGAGGACGTCGGTCAGGATGCCGCCGAGGAGCAGGCCGACCGCACCGCCGGCACCGGCGATGGCGCCGTAGACGCTGAACGCGCGGGCGCGCTCGCCGGCGTCGGTGAACGTGGTGTTCAGCAGTGACAGTGCCGCCGGTGCCAGCAGTGCGCCGAAGACGCCTTGGAGGGCGCGGGCGACGACCAGCATCTCGAAGCCGTTCGCGGCGCCGCCGAGCGCCGAGGCGGCGGCGAAGCCGACGATGCCGACGAGGAAGGCGGGCTTGCGGCCGAACAGGTCGGCTATCCGGCCGCCGAGCAGCAGCAGGGAGGCGAACGCCAGCGCGTACGCGGTGACGATCCACTGCCGGTCGCCGTCGGAGAAGTGCAGGTCGGCCTGGGCGGAGGGCAGGGCGATGTTCACGATGGTGGCGTCCAGCACCACCATCAGCTGGGCGAGGGCCACGACCGCGAGGATCCACCACCGCTTGGGCGAGGCCGCAGGGGGCGTCGTCGGGGCGGTGGCGCTCTCGGGCGCGCTGTCGGTGAGGGATTTCTGTGGCATGGGAGACCCGTTTCCAGGGACGGCGTACGAGGAGAATGGCGAATACGTAAACGAAACGGTTTCGTACACGTCGAGGCTAGACCAGTCCGAACGAAACGGCAACGTTTCGCTTCTTCACTCCTCAGGACGCCGGACACCCCCGAACCGCCCGCAGCGAAGGACTGATCCACCATGACCGCCGACGTCACCGGCACCTGTCTGACCCTGGAGGGCGGCCGCCCCGCCGTCCGTTTCAGCCGCGTCTGCGACCATCCCGTCGACCGCGTCCGGCAGTTCGTGACCGACGCGGACGAGCTGGAGCGCTGGTTCCCCTCCCGCGCAGAGATCGATCTGCGCCCCGGAGGCACGATCAGGTTCAGCGGAGCCCGCACATGGAGGACGGAACCGGCCGCGTCCTCGCCGTCGAGGACACCGCCGCCCGCAACGGCGCCGGCTGGGAGGTGTGCCTGACCATGCTGGACGCCCGGGCCCGCGGCGAGCGCACCGCCGGTCCGCACGCAGGGCCCGACGCACCTGGAAGGACCTCTACGCCGCCTATGTCGCGGCCGGTCTGCCCTCCGGCGCGCCCGTGCCCGGCCTGGACTGACGGCTCACGCCATCTGGCGCCGCACCAGCTCGTGCAGCCGCCCGTTCGTGTCGGCCAGCAGCTGGGCGGGCGGGCCCTGCTGGATGACCTTGCCGTCCTCCATCACCACGACCCGGTCGGCGTCCATCACGGTCGACAGCCGGTGCGCGATGACGACCCGGGTCGCGTTGAGGGCCTTGGTGCTCTCGATGACCGTGCGCTGCGTCTCGTTGTCGAGCGCGCTGGTCGCCTCGTCGAAGAAGAGGATGCGCGGCCGGCGGATCAGCGCCTGGGCGATCATCAGCCGCTGGCGCTGGCCGCCGGAAACGGCTCCGCTGCCCGCGACGATGGTGTGCAGACCCATCGGCATCCGCTTGATGTCCTCGGCGAGACCCGCCATCTCCGCAGCCGCCATCGCCTCCTCGGGCGTGTACGGCTCGGTGCCGCAGATGACGTCCAGGATCGAGCCGTTGAACGGCTGCGCGTGCTGGAGCACCACACCGCACTGACGGCGCACCGCCGACTGGTCCAGGGCCGCCAGGTCCTGCCCGTCGTACAGCACGCTGCCCGACACGGGCCGGTCGAAGCCGATCAGGAGCCGCAGCAGCGTCGACTTCCCGCAGCCGCTCGGGCCGACGACCGCGACGAACTCGCCCGGCCGCACCTCGAACGACACGTCGTCCAGGACCAGGGGACCGTCGTCCGCGTAACGGAAGGACACCCGCCGCGCCTCGATCGCCCCGGTCAGCGGACCGGGCCGGGTGCTGGCCGTGCGCACCTCGGGCGTCGCCTCCAGTACCGGCTTGATCTCCTCGAACAGCGGCAGCGCGGCCACCGCCGAGACGAACGAGCCGGTCAGCTGGGTGACGGAGGTCAGCACCATCGTCACCGAGGTGTTGAAGGTGAGGAACGCCGCCGCCGACATCGAGCCCCGGGCGGGACCGGCCAGCAGCATGAACATCAGCAGGGTGCACAGCGGCAGGTACACCGCGCCCAGCACCGTCGTGAGGTTCTTGATACGGCCGACCTTCTGCTGGAGCTCACGGCTGCGCGCGAACTCCGACGCCCACGCGGCGTACGCGTAGTTCTCGGCGGCGGCCACCCGCAGCTTGGGCAGACCCCGCAGCGTCTGGAACGCCTGGTTGTTCAGCTTGTTGGCGAGCACCACGAGACGCCGCTGCCAGCGCACCTGCCAGAGCCCGAGCGCCAGGAACACGGACGCGATGACGACCAGCATGCCGATCGCGGCCATCGCCATCGGCACGCTGAACCAGAACAGCAACGCCAGGTTCATCGCGCCGACCGTCACCGACTGGGCGACCGTCGGCCCGACTCCCGCCAGCAGCCTGCGGATCGAGCTGATGCCCATGGCCGCGCTGGCCAGTTCGCCGGTGGAGCGCTCGGTGAAGAACTTCGTCGGCAGTCGCAGCAGCCGGTCCCACACCGCCGGCTGGAGCGTGGCCTCGATCCGGCCCTCGATCCGCAGGATGGTCAGGTTCTGCAACAGCATGAAGGCCGCGGCCACCACACTGCTCAGCATCACCGCGAGACACACCTGCACGATCAGGCCCGTCTGCGCCTTCGGCACGAACTCGCCCAGCACCTTGCCGGTCGCGACCGGCACCAGCGCACCGATCGCCACCGTCACCAGACCGCTGAGCAACAGGCCCGTCAGGTCGCCGCGCATGCCCTGCATGCAGAACCGCAGCAGCCCCAGCGGGCTGAGCCCCCGCTCCGGCAGCGGACGGTAGAACATCACCGCGCGCGGCTCGAACTCGTCGGCGTTGGCCTTCTCGACCGGCGTCTCGCGTCCGGTCGACGGATGCACCGCGACGTAGCCGCCGCGCCGCCACAGCAGCGCCACCGGCGCGCCCGACAGGGCCCGCTGACCCACCAGCGGCCCCACGTCGTCCCGCCACCAGCGGCCGTCGAGCCGTACCGCCCGGGTGCGCACCCGCGAGGCCACGGCGACCTGCTCGACCGGGTCGAGGCGGTCGCCGCCGGTGCCCTTCTGGGTCGGCTCGGTGATCCGGATCCCGGCAGCCTGCCCGACCAGCTTGCAGGCCGCGTACGTGGCGTCGGCGTCGGCCGAGGTGGTCCGCTTGCCCGACCGCTTCCCGATGGAGGCGAGGAGCGTCTGGTCGGCCTGGGCGCGCACCGCCTCACCGGCCTTGATGCCCTCGGCCGTGCGCGTCTCGTGGGTCTGCTCAAGCTGCTCGATCCAGCGGTCCAGCGTGGTCAGCAGCCGGTACTGCTGGTCGACCATGGACTGCCACAGCGCAGGGTCCATCAGCAGGTCGGCCGCGGCCTCCGCGCCGTACAGCGAGCCGTACTGCACGCTGCCCGGCGGCACCTGCATCCAGAACACGTCGTCGTCGGTGGGCGCGGCGGCCCGCTCGGTGGCCATCGGCGCCTGGAAGAGGATCGACAGGCTGCGGCCGACCCCGAGGGCGAGCGCGTACTCCAGCGGACTCGTCGTCGGCGGCACGTACTGCGGGTTGCCGTACTCGTCGTACGACCAGGTAGCCGTGTTGGCCGGCTGGTACAGCTCGCGCAGGCCGATGCGGTGCACCACGCAGTCCCGCAGCGGCCGGGCCACCAGGGTGTGCTGCGGGCCCGGCACCGGGCCGAGCACCAGCGATCCCGCCTCCAGCCGGCCCAGGTGGTGCCAGTGGCCCTGCTGCCCGGCGTCGACCGCGAACAGGTCCACGGCGCCGGACGCCACCAGCCACAGCACCTGCGGGCCTTCGAGGTCGAGCCGGTTGAACCCGGCGCAGTCGATGCGCGAGCCCATCTGCCCGAAGGCGCCCAGCACGAGGTCGCCGTCGTGTCCTTCGTGAACGGCCGTCATCTCACCGCTCCCTGACCAGTGCCGCGTACGCGCCGCCGCGGGCCACCAGGTCCTCGTGCCGTCCCCGCTCCACGACCGTGCCGTGCTGCAGGACGACGATCTCGTCGCTGTCGCGGACCGTGCTCAGCCGGTGCGCGATCACCACGCAGGCGCAGCCGCGCCGGCGCAGGTTGTCCATCACGAGCTGCTCGGTCTCCGCGTCCAGCGCGCTCGTCACCTCGTCGAGCACCAGGATGCTCGGCCGGCGCACCAGCGCCCGCGCGATCTCAAGGCGCTGGCGCTGCCCGCCGGAGAAGTTGCGCCCGTCCTGTTCGACCCTGCTGTGGATACCGCCCGGGCGGCGTGTGATCACGTCGTACAGGGCGGCGTCGCGCAGCGCGTCCTCCACCGCGTCGTCCGGGATCGACGGGTCCCACAGCGCCACGTTGTCGCGGACCGTGCCCTCGAAGAGGAACACGTCCTGGTCGACGAAGGAGACCGAGGCGGCCAGCGCCCCGCGCGGGATGTCCTCGATGCGCTGCCCGTCGATACGGATCACGCCCTCCCACGGTGCGTACAGCCCGGAGATCATCCGGGACACCGTGGACTTGCCGCTGCCCGAGCCGCCCACCAGCGCCACCTGCTGACCGGGGCCGACCGTCAGGTCGAAGCCGGTGAGCAGGGGCTTGTCGAGGGGGCTGTAGCCGAACGTGATGTTCTCCAGCTCGACGTGGCCCTGCAGACGGCGCGTCGACTCGCCCGCGCCGGGGCGGCCGTACAGCGGGTCGGCCTGGAAGTTCTCCACGTCCTTGAGCCGGGCCACGTCCGCCGCGAAGTCCTGGATGCGGCCCGCGACGCCGTTCAGGCGGGTCAGCGGGGCCGTGAAGCGGGTGACCAGGGCCTGGAAGGCGACCAGCAGACCGACCGAGATGTGTCCCTCGACCGCCCGCATGCCGCCGATCCACAGGATCAGCGCGCTGTTGAGGGTCGCGAGCGTCGGCGCGACCACGCCCAGCCAGGCACTCGGCACGCCGAGCCGCTGCTGCTCCTCCAGGGTGGTGGCGTGCTGCCCGGCCCACTTGCGGAAGTAGCCGTCCTCGCCGCCGGTCGCCTTCATCGTCTCGATGAGCTGAAGGCCCGTGTACGCGGTGTTGGTGAGGCGTGCCGTGTCCGCGCGCAGCTTCGCCGTGCGGGTCGCCCGCAACCGGATGACGACCCGCATCGCCACGATGTTCAGCAGGGCAACGCCGATGCCGACGAACGTCAGCTGCGGGTCGTAGGTGTAGAGCAGTACCGCGTACAGGACGACCACGATCGCGTCCACGCCCGCCGCCGCGAGGTCGCGGGACAGGGTCTCGGACACCGCGTCGTTGGACTGCAGGCGCTGCACCAGGTCGGCCGGGCTGCGCTGGGAGAAGAACGTCACCGGCAGCCGCAGCAGGTGCCGCAGGAAGCGGGCGCTGGACAGGGTGGAGGAGATGATGCGGCCGCGCAGCAGGTTGGCCTGCTGAAGCCAGGTCAGTACGACCGTGAGCAGCACGCAGGCCGCCATCGACGCGAACAGCACGCCGAGCAGCGAGGTCTGGTTGCCGATCAGGAACTCGTCGATGTAGGTGCGGCTGAGCGCGGGGACCGCGGCGCCGACCGCCACCAGCAGCAGGCTCGACAGGACCGCGGCGGGCATGGTGCCCGCGGTGCCGCGCAGCCGTGCCGGCATCGCGCCCAGGACGCCCGGCTTGCGGCCGCCCCGGGTGAAGTCCTCGCCGGGCTCCATCACCAGCACGACGCCGGTGAAGCTGCCGTCGAAGTCCTCCATGGGGACGAAGCGGCGGCCCTTGCCCGGGTCGTTGATGTAGACGCCGCGGCGTCCGAAGCGCCGGCCCATGCCGTCGTAGACGACGTAGTGGTTGAACTCCCAGAACAGGATGGCCGGCGACTTCACCTCGGCGAGGGCGGCCAGGTCCATCTGCATGCCCTTGGCGGTCAGGCCGTACGAGCGGGCCGCCTTGAGGAGGTTGCTGGCGCGCGAGCCGTCCCGGGAGACGCCGCAGGCGATGCGCAGTTCCTCCAGCGGGACGTGCTTGCCGTAGTGGCCGAGCACCATCGCCAGGGAGGCGGCGCCGCATTCCACGGCTTCCATCTGGAGCACGGTGGGGGTGCGGACCGTCTTCGCCCGGGCCTTGGGAATCTTGCGCTTGGGCGGGGCGGCGCGGCGCCTGCTCCGCGGCTCCTGTGCGGTCGCGCTCATGGCAGCAGCCAGTCGACGGGGCGCTGGTCGGCCAGCCGGATCGAACCGGAGGCCAGCGTCATGGAGGTCAGCTTGTAGGGGGGCCCGTCCGCCGACGACCACCGGTAACCGCTCTTCGTGGCGGAGGACTTGTCCAGCCGCACCGTCACGGCCACCGGCCTGCCCTTCTTGGTGAACTGCTCGCCCAACTGGCTGTCCCCGAGGAACGCGGCGATCGTCTGCGGGGACTGGGCCGAGCGGTCCACCGACTTCACATGGCCGCGCAGCACGCCGTACTCCTGCGTCGGCACCGACTGCACGGTCAGGTCCACGGCCGCGTCGTCGGGGATCGAGGCGGCGTTCTCCGCCGGGACGTACACGGTGGCGTAGAGCGGGTCGCCGGTGTGGGCGACCTTCTCCACGGCGGCGACGTTCGCGCCGGTCTGGATGATCTGCCCGACGGTCGCGGCCAGCGCCGAGACCCGGCCCGCGTCGAGGGTACGGACGACCGCTTCGCCCTTGGCCGTACGGACCTTGAGTACGGGGGAGTCCGCGGGCACCCGCTGGCCCTGCTTGGCGAGCACGGCGGTGACCTGGCCCGCGACGGGGCTCTGCAAGAGGTAACTGCCCTGTCCGTGAGTGATGATGGCGGGCGCGCTGACCGTGGAGGTCACCGAGCCGGTCACGGCCCACACCGAGGCGGCCGCCATGGCGACGACCGTCACCGAGAGCACGAGCCAGCCCTGCGGGCGGGCGAAACGCACCGGGAGGTCGAGTTCCTCCGGTGACTGGAGCTTGGCGAGGGCCTGTTGGCGGAACTGCAAGGGACTTCCCTCACCCGTGGAAGAAGCTGTAACGGAACCCGAAGAACCCGGAACCGCCGGCTGCGGTTCCGGGAATCAACGGCACAAGGGCTCGATCAGAGGCCGGAGACCAGGCCGGTGACCGGGGCCGTGTTCAGGCCGGTGACGCCCTCGACGGTGCCGACGGCGGTGTCGACCAGGCCGGAGACCGGGGCAATGCCGTCGACGGTGTCGGTGACGGTGTTCACGGCGTTCACGGACAGGCCGCCGGAGATGGCGTCGAGCTGGGCGTCAGCGATCTCGACGGTCTCAACCTGGGGGGTGGAGTTCATGGTGGAACTTCCCTTCATATGGATATCTCACAAGGGGGGAGCGGCCCCCTCTGGGGACAGATGACGGCCGCGACCGCGAGCGCCGGGCATCCGTTTCCGAGTGCCCTGAGCGGCTCCCGCGGTGCGATGGATCAAAGCACGCCGCTGCTCCGCGCTTCCAATCAACCACCCCTCTCACCAGGCAACTTGCGCCCCAGTGGCACCGATCCGTGGAGATCCGGGCACCGCTTGGCGGCGAGTTCTTCACATGGGCCACGGCATCGGCGCATCCCTGCCCTTGAGTCGCGGGGCGGCGAATCCGGCACTCCCGCCCCAAAGGCGTGTCCGACACGGCCGGCCTGTGGATAACCCTCCTTTCGGTGACCGGGTTGAGCAGTCGATGTGCAGATTCGCTGAAGCCGGGGTTTGACTCCGTGATCGCGACAGATCGCTTCCGATCGGATACGGAGCGTTTCACTCCGCCATGCCGGGGATGGCGCTCGATACTGAAAGGCCGTCATCCGGCCATGGCTCGCCGCCGGCCGGCCCGGCCCGCCCGGCTGGACCGGCCCATCTGAACAGGGCGGTCGCTGGATCAGTGGTCGGCCTGCCTGCGGCGGGAGTTGGCTGATTCCGCGATGCGAAGGGATCACTTGCAATCGGAATTGAACGCCCCGTGCGGCACGTGCGTACCAACAGCCATCCAGGCGCCCCCCAGAAGCTGCCGGACGGCGGCACCTACTCCGTTCCTCAGGAGGAGAGAAGTTTGAGTCACAAGCGAATTCCGAAGCGCAAGGCCGCGATAGCGGCGGGCAGCGTGGTGGCGCTCGGCGCGGCCGCGATCCTGCTCCCCAACGCCAACGCCTCGCAGGACGGTTCGTCCGGCGACGCGGCTGCCGCGCCGAAGACCCTGAAGGCGGGCGACGCCTCGGATCTCGCCTCGCAGCTCTCCGGGCTCCTCGGTGAGGCGTTCGGCGGCTCCTACTACGACGGCGACAACAAGCAGCTCGTCGTCAACGTCGTGCCGGGCGACAACAACAACGTGATCGTGCAGGCGAAGGCCGCCGGTGCGAAGGTCCGCGAGGTCGACAACAGCTGGTCGGAGCTCCAGGACGGTGCGTCGACGCTGAAGTCCGAGGCGACCATCGCCGGCACCTCGTGGTCGATCGACCCGCGCACCAACAAGCTCCTGGTGACCGCCGACAGCACCGTGACCGGCGCCAAGTGGGACAGACTGGAGAGCACCGTGCAGGAGCTCGGCTCCGGCATGGCCACGCTCAAGAAGTCCTCCGGCACCTTCAAGCCGTTCGTCTCCGGAGGCGACGCCATCTTCGCGGGCGGCTCGCGCTGCTCCCTCGGCTTCAACGTCACCGCGGGCGACGGCTCCCCGGCCTTCCTGACGGCCGGTCACTGCACCCTCGGCGGCAACGAGTGGTCCGACACCCAGGGCGGCCAGCCGATCGCCACGGTCGACCAGTCGACCTTCCCCGGCAACGGCGACTTCGCACTCGTGAAGTACGACGACCCGGCGACCGAAGCCCCCAGCGAGGTCAACACCGGCGACCAGACCGTCCCGATCACCGAGGCCGCGGAAGCGACCGTCGGGCAGCAGGTCTTCCGGATGGGCAGTACCACCGGACTCAACGACGGCCAGGTCCTCGGCCTCGACGCCACGGTGAACTACCCCGAGGGCACCGTCACGGGCCTCATCCAGACCGACGTCTGCGCCGAGCCCGGCGACAGCGGCGGCTCGCTGTTCACCCAGGACGGTCTCGCCATCGGCCTGACCTCCGGCGGCAGCGGTGACTGCACGGCCGGCGGCGAGACGTTCTTCCAGCCGGTGACCACCGCCCTGGAGGCGGTCGGCGCGACCCTCGGCGCGGGCGGTGCCGCGGGCGGCGGCGCCGGTGCGGGTGACGAGGCCGGTGCCGGTGCGGGCGAGGAAGCCGGTGCGGGTCAGGAAGCCGGTGCCGGCGACGAAGCGGGCGCCGGTGAAGAGGCCGGTGCCGGTGAGGAAGCCGGTGCGGGTGCCGGAGCCGGTGAAGAGGCGGGCGCCGGGGCCGGTGAGCAGGCCGGCGGCGGCGAAGCGGGTGCCGGAGCCGGTCAGGACGCGGGTGCCGGTCAGGACGCGGGTCAGGGTGTCGAGGACAACTCCGGTCTGACCGAGTCCCGCTGACCCCAGCAGAGCCGTCGGCAGCCGGTCCGACGCAGCCGGCCCGGTTCCGCCCCCTTCCTGGCGGAACCGGGCCGGCTCCCCTGCGTTGCGGACCGGTTGCCGACGCCCACCGGCCCTACCCGAGGGCCCTGATCAGCAACAGGGCGATGTCATCGAGCCGTTCCTCTCCGTCCGCGCGGTGCCGCTCCTGATGGACGAGGCTGTCGGCCAGTTCGTCCAGCGGCTGCTCACCGGCTCCGGCCAGCCGCCGGCCCAGATCCGCGAGGGCCTCCTCGAAGTCCGTACCGGGGGACTCCACCAGTCCGTCGGTGTAGAGGACGAGCAACGAACCGGGGGGCAGGGCGACCTCCGTCGTCGGGTACACCGCCGAGGCGTCGATGCCCAGCAGCGGGCCGCCCGCCAGATCGAGGACCCGCACCCGCCCGTCCGGCCGTCTCAGCAGCGGCGGGGGGTGCCCCGCCCGGGACATCACGGCCCGCCCGTGCTCCGGGTCGAGCCGTAGATACAGGCAGCTGGCGAACAGGTCGGACCCGAGGTCGAGCAGCAGCCGGTTGGTGCTGCGCATGACCTCCTCGGGCGCCTGCCCCACGGTCGTGTAGGCCCGCACCGCGGTGCGGACCTGCCCCATGAGCCCGGCCGCCGTCACGTTGTGGCCCTGCACGTCCCCGATCACCGCCGCCGGCCGCCCCTGGGTGCCCACCAGGTCGTAGAAGTCGCCGCCGATGTCCATGCCCTGCGTGGCCGGCACATAGCGGCCGACCGCCTCGATGCCGGGCAGCGACGGCAGCGAGTGCGGCAGCAGCGCCTCCTGCAGACCGTGCGCGAGCCGGTGCTTGGCGTCGTAGAGCAGCGCACGCTCCAGAGCCTGCGCGATCAGCCCGGCCATGCTCGTCATCACCGCCCGCTCTTCCGTCGGGAAGGGGTGCGGCTCGGCGTAGGAGAGCACGCATGTCCCCACCGGGCGGCCCTGGGCGATCAGCGGCAGGAACGCCCAGGCCGCGAACCCGTCGGGGGTCGCGAGCCGCGCAGGGTACAGGCGCTCCAGCTGCTCCTGCGTCTCGAAGAAGGCGGGCACGCCCGTCCGCAGCACCTGGGTGCCGGGTGTCGGCTCGGTCAGGGGCATCCCGTCGAACCGCTCCACCACGTGCGCGTCCCGGTACCCGCGGTGCCCGAGCACCCGCAGCCGCTTGGCCCGCGAGCCCAGCACGACCAGAGCCTGGCTGCCCACGGCTGGGGCGATCTCGTCCGCGACCAGCTGCACCACGTCCTGCACCCCGACCGCCTCGGTGAGCGCGCCGGCCAGGTCGAGCACCTGTGAGATGGTGACCAGCCGGGACGGTGCCCCGTCGGGCGGCGGTGCGGTCCGGTTCATCCTGGACACGGCCCTGGACCTGGTGATGCGGACGCTCAGACCCGTCGTGCTCGGGTACAGCCGGAACGACAGCCATTCCCCGGGCGGGCGCAACGCCACGAACGAGGTGACGTGCTGGCTCAGCAGCGCCGCCCGGTAGCGGTCCTCGTAGACCGGATCGTTGAGCCAGGGCACCGACGCCCACAGCTGGGTGCCGAGCAGTCGGCTGACGGGCACGTTCAGCAGCTCGGCCGCCGCCGCGTTCACGAAGCCGACCCGTCCGTGCAGGTCCAGGGAGACCAGTCCGTAGGGCAGGCGGCTCACCATCCGGGCCGCCTCGACCGTGCCGAGCGTGCCGGCCATGCCGCCCACCAGGGGCGAGGCGAGCAGGTCGGTCTCGGGGTGCGGCGGGATGCTGTGCTCGGCGGCCCGCTCCAGCCGGACCGCCAGCCGACCGCAGGCCGCGGTCAGATGATCACGCTCGTGGTCGGACATCTCCGCCGAATGCGCGCCCGGCCACGTCACGAAGACCGCCCCGTAGACGGTCGACTCGGTGGCGACGGGCACCGCGGCCAGGGCGAACGGGTAGGGCAGCACCACGGCGATCCGCGGATAGAGGCGGGCCATCTGCTCCTCGCCGCCGACCCACACCAGCCGCCGCTCGCGTGCCGCGTCGGCGACCGGGATCGGCGCGCTCAGGCCCACCCGCTCCCAGGGCGCCGCGAACGCCCGGGGCAGTCCGGCCATCACGGCCATCTCCAGCACGGGCTGATCCGGCGCCATCAGGTACACCGCACCGGAGTGGGCGTGCACCTCGTCCATCATCGAGGCCAGCGCCAGCGAGAGCAGGGGACGGCCGACCGGCGTCCTGGCGGCTGCCGGCGCCTGCGCGGACGACTGCCCGTCGGACACGCCGACCACCTCCTCGCACGGCCGCGCGACCGGGTCCAGGAACAAATCTCCCCCCTGGCGGCCCATCCCGCACGACGAGCGGTTCCGGAACGGTGCCGGTTACCGTCGGTCACACGAGTGCCGGCCCCACAAGGGGCACTCTCGTACCCCGAGCGCCCCGACCCATGCCCCCGTAGTCGAAGCGTGGGCGGGCGTACGGGCGCTGGGCGTGCGCCCCCGCGCCTCCTGATGGCTGGTTTCTCGTGTCCACGCAGGGTCACGGTCGCGAACAATGGGGCACGCGCTCAACACGACGAGGGGGCGTACGGCGAGCGGAGGGGGTGGCAGTGATCCGGGTGCTTCTGGTCCACGACGAGTGTCTGGTGAGGTCGGTGCTGGCGGAGTGGCTGCGGCAGGAATCCGACCTGGCGGTGCACGACACGTCGTGGCGCGGCGCGCCGGGCATGGTGCGGTCGGTTCGGCCGGACGTGTGCGCGGCGGACCTGGAGTGCGCGGACTCCTACGGCATCCCCCCGCTGGGCGAACTGAGCCGGCCCGGGCCGGACCGTGCGCGCCCCCGATTACTGGTGCTCGCCACCGCGAACCGGCCGGGCCTGTTGAAACGGGCCGTCGAGGCGGGGGCGCTCGGGTACGTCGACAAGGAGGGGTCCCCGCAGAATCTGCTGCGCGGGATCCGTCGTGTTGCCGAGGGGCAACGTTTCGTCAACGACTCGCTGGGCTTCGGGTTCCTCAAGGCGGCCGAGATGCCGCTGACCCGCAGAGAGCTGAGTGTGCTGACCCTCGCGGCCGAGGGAGCCTCCATCGCGGAAATAGCCGGGAGCCTGCACCTGTCCCACGGGACGGTGCGCAACTACATGGCCTCCATCACCCGCAAGACCGGGGCCCGCAACCGCATCGACGCCATCCGCATCTCGCAGGGGCAGGGCTGGCTCTGACCTTGGGCCCTGTCCTTCGGATCATCTCGGCGTCGCGGCCCCGGCACGAGAAGAACCGCACCTCACGGCCGAGCTGATCCGAACGACAGGGCCTACCGGGCCAGTGCGGGAGTCCAGCTCCCGACGAGGTCCCGGTACAGCGCGGAGGACCGCAGCAGCTCCTCGTGACCGCCGCACGCCGTGCTCCGGCCGTCCATGACCAGGACCTGGCCGGCGCGGCGGGCCGAGCTGATGCGGTGGGCCACCACCACCAGGGTCCCGCCCGGCCGCGCGGCGAACGCCCGCTCCGCGCGACCCTCCGTCTCCGGGTCCAGATGGCAGGTCGCCTCGTCCAGCAGAGCGAGCGGGGCGTACGACAGATAGGCCCGGGTCAGCGCGACCAGCTGCCGTTCGCCGGCCGACAGCGCCCGGGGGTCGACCCGGGCGCCGAGCCCCCCGAGCCGGTCGGCCAGCGGGGCGAGGCCGACCGCCTCGGCCGCGGCCAGCAGCTCCTCCTCGGGCACCGGATCCGGACGCAGGTAGGCGAGATTCTCGGCCAGGGTGCCGCCGAAGACGTACGCCTCCTGCGGGATGAGCACCCGCCCGGCGGCCGCCTCGGGGCCGGGCACGGGGTGCCCGCCGACCCGGACGGTGCCGCTCGAGGGTGTGAGCAGCCCCGCGACGAGCGCGGTGAGCGTGGACTTGCCGGCGCCACTGGGCCCCACGACGGCCAGGTGCGCGCCGGGCGGGAGGGCGAGGTCGAGGTCCCGGACGACGGGCGCGCTGGCGGGGCCGTAGGCGAAGGTGACGGAGGCGAGGGAGACGGCCGGGGGCGGCTCCGCGGAGGCGTGGTTCCGGGAGGTGCCGGGGGCCGGAGCACCGCGGCCGTCATTCCCGCAAGAGGCGCTCCTGCCCGGCCGGAGCCCGCCCCGGTCTGAACGGCTGTGCTCGGAGACGGCGTGGTCGGTCGCGGCGGGCCCGCCGGTCCGCGGGGGCCTACCGGTGGTGGCGGTGTTCGCGGGGCGGGGGCTCGTGGCCGGGGGAGGCGGGGCGGCGGTGTCCTCGGCGGTGTCCGGCTTGGCCAGCCTGCGCAGTACCACCGTCAGGCGGGAGCCGCTCGTGCCCAGGCCGTGGATCAGGTTGCGCAGGGCCGGGAGCAGGGACTGGGTGACGTAGGCGAGGGCACCGACCAGGGCGCCCGGGGTGACGCCGTGGGCAAGGAGCCAGGGGGCGGCGGCGAGCAGCAGCACGATCGGCAGCTGCCCGCCGATCGTCAGGGACGCCACCCGCAGCACGCCCCAGTGGGCGAGCGCGCGCGCCGCCCGCAGTTCCGCCTCGACGCGTTCCCCGGTACCGGCGGCGATCTGCGCCTCCGCGCCGGTCGCCGTGATGTCGCGCAGCCCGGGGCAGACGGTGCCGAGATCACCGGCGAGCGCCTCGTCGGCGACGAGGAACGTCTCCTGCCGCCGGGCGAGGGGCCGCAGCGTCGCGGCGAACAGCGCCATACCGAGCGCCAGGGGCGGCCCCACGACCAGCAGAAGCGGCGGGGCGAGCGCGAACAGGCCCGCCAGGGCACCGACGGAGGTGAACACGAAGGAGCGGGAGACCATGACCAGTCCGGCGAAGGTGTCGCGGGCGATCTCCACCTGCTGGGTGAGCCCGGACAGCGAACCCGTGTCACCGCTGCGCACCCCGCGCGCGACCACCCGTTCCACGAGCCGGTCCCGGAGCGGCTCGACCAGGTCGGCGACGGCGGTGTAGACCCGGGCGGTGCCGTACGCGCCGAGCAGGACGCCCAGGCCGGTCACCGCCAGCCAGACCAGTCCGACGTCCGCCCGGCCGCGCAGGAACCCCGCGTCCAGTGCCCGGGCGGGGCCGTACCCGAGGAGGAAGGTCTGCCCGGTCTCCAGCACGGACCAGGCGGTGAGCCGCAGCAGGACCCGCCGGCGCGCCAGCAGGAATCGCAGACCCCGGGCGGGGAGGCCGGTGGGGGACGTCATGAGCACACCCCGGCTCGGACAGCCGCACCCGTACACGTCCGGCCGCTCATGTCGTTACGTCCTTCTCTCCGCTCGTCCCGCTCCTGTCGGCAGCACCCGTACACGCCCGGCCGCTCATGTCGTTACGTCCTTAGCCCCGCTCGTCCCGCTCCTGTCGGCAGCACCCGTACACGCCCGGCCGCTCATGTCGTTACGTCCTTAGCCCCGCTCGTCCCGCTCCTGTCGGCAGCACGTAC
>NZ_JBIBAF010000014.1:229192-260792 GCF_042899705.1 Streptomyces sp. NPDC013187
ACCCGTACACGCCCGGCCGCTCATGCCATTGCGTCCTTCTCCTCGCTCGTCCCGCCCCGGGTGTCCGGAACCGGTTGGGGACCGCCGTCGGCCGCAGGGGAGCCGACGGGGTCCGCCCCGTCAGCGAACACCGCCCGGTACTCCGCCAGCCGCCACAACTCCTCGTGCCGCCCCACCGCCCGCACCCGCCCGTCGTCCAGCCACGCCACGGCATCGGCGCACGCGGCCGTCGCGCCGCGGTGGGCGACCAGGAGCCGGGTGCTGCCCGGGCCGTCGCCGAAGAGCGCGTCGGTGATGTGGCGTTCCGTCACCGTGTCGAGGCTGGAGAGGGCGTCGTCGAGGATCAGCAGGCGACCCCCGTGTGCGAACGCCCGGGCGAGGCCCAGCCGTTGGGACTCGCCGCCGGAGCGGGGGGCGTCGGCTACGGCCGTGCCGTATCCGTCCGGGAGACGGCGCACGAAGTCGTCCGCGAGGGCCGTGCGTGCCGCCTCACGGATCCGGCCGGGGGAGGGGGACGGCAGGCCGAGGCCGATCGCCTGCTCGACCGTGCCGCCGAGGAGGGCGGGGCGGGCGAAGGCGTATCCGACGGCGCCGCGCAGGTCGTCGTGCGGCAGCTCGCGCAGCGGCACACCGTCGAGGAGCACCTCGCCGCCGTCCGGGTCGGCCAGCCGTCCGGCGAGCGCGGCCAGCAGCGACTTGCCGGAGCCGGACCGGCCGACCACCGCCAAAGTCGTGCCGCCCGGCACGTCGAGGTCCACCCCGTCGAGCACGGTGCGTCCGCCGCGCCGGGCCGTCACCCCGCGCAGCTCCAGCCGCCCGGGGCCTTCGGGCAGCCGGCGGACGCCGTACGCGAGGGCGGGCTCGGTCTCGACCTGGCCGAGGCGCCGGGCCGCGGCCCGGGCCCGGGCGAGGCCCGCAAGCTGCCCGACCAGCACACCGACGCCGGTCGCGAGCACCGCGTACCGGGAGGCCGCGAGCACCTCGCCCACCGAGAGCCGGTCCCGGCCGAGCAGGACCCCGGCCACGGCGACGACCGAGAGTTGCAGCAGCGGCGCCACGGCGACCGCCCGGGCCGCGGCCCGGCCCTGCACCCGCCACATGCGGTGCCCGGCCCGGGACAGATCGGGCAGCGGCCGCAGCACACGAGCCGCCTCCCGGCGCTCCGTGCCGGCCGCCCGGACGGTGCGGACCCCTTCGACGGCCTCGGCCAGCGCGGCCGCGATCCGGCCCTGGGCCTGCTGATAGCGCGACGCGCTCTCGGAGGTGTCCCGCGAGACGGCGCGCAGGAGAAGGGCCAGCACGGGGGCTCCGGCGAGGAACACGGCCGCGAGCCACCAGTCGATCAGCGCCAGCGCGACCACCCCGCCGACGGGGCCGGCGAGCGCGGCCGGCAGCGCCGCGCGGGCCGCCGGAGTGGTGCCCGCCTCCGCTGCGTTGCCGACCAGGCGCGCGACGAGGTCACCCGAGCCGAAGCGGTCCACGGCGCGCGGTCCGACGCCCAGGACGTGCCCGGTCAGCCGACGGCGCAGCCATGCGGTGGTGCGGGCGTCGACGGTGCCGGTGAGGACGGTCTGGGCCGCGTCGAGCAGACCGAGCAGCAGGACGAGGCCGGCGCAGTAGAGCACCCAGTGGGTGGCCGGGGCGTGCGCCAGCAGAAGATCGAGGGCCCTGCCGAGCACGGCCGGAAGCAGCAGTCCGCCACCCGTCGCGGCGATGCTCACCAGGCACAGCGCCACGCAGCGGGACCCGCTGTACCCGGTGGCCGTGCGCAGCAGCGTGCGCGCGTGTCCGGCCGCCGGGTCGTCGTCGCCGCGCGAGGTCATACGGGCCTTTCCTGGAGCGGGAAGGACCCCGGGCGGCCCCTCCCCGAAGGGAGAGAGCCGCCCGGAGCGAGCAGACCGTGGATCAGAGACAGAGCAGAACGCTCGCGGCGCTGATGCAGGAGAGCAGGCTCACCGTGCTGTTGCCGCCGCCGGTCGTGCGCTCTTCGGTCTCGATGGTCTGCAGGTCGAGAAGTGCCATGGTGTGTCCTTCCATTGGGTGTCCGTCCGTGGTCATCCGTGGGGACGGGGTTGGATCACGACTCCGCGGGTTCGCGGAACCGCGTCAGTGGGGCCGCCTTCCGGGCGGCGGGAGGAACGGCAGGTGGGCGTCGGTCGCCGGGTCGAGGGCCGCGCCGAGCGCCAGCAGGCACCCTGCCGTTCCGGTGGCGAGGTCCATGGAGAGCCGCATCATCTGGTGGCCGGGGAAGGCGAGCTGGCCCTGGTAGGCCATCGCGAACCAGCCGAGCCCGGCGATCTGCGCGGCCAGCCGGTCCTCGGTCGCGCCCGGGGTGGTCGTGCGGCTGAGGTGCAGGATCATTCCGGCGCGGCCCTGGAAGAGGCCGGGCTGCGCGTAGAAGCGGGAGGTGGCCGCGGTGAGCACACCGGCACGGGCCGTCTCGAACTCCCCGGCGAGGCCGGGGGAGTGGGCGACGAGGTCGTCGAGGACCATGCCGAGGCCCGCGCTGCCGTCGCCGAGGTAGGGCAGGGTCCGCCAGCCCTCGTCGACCTCCAGCGACCCGTTCTCGCGGGTCACGCAGGACGCCAGGTCGCGGCGCAGGGCCACGGCCGCCGCCTCCAGCCAGGCCTCCTCGCCGGTCCACTCGTACTGCCGCAGCATGAGCAGGGCGGCACCGCTCGCGCCGCGCAGCAGTCCGGCGCGCGGCCGGGACGTGGCCGGGACCGGCTCGGTGAGGCGCTGGACGAGGATCCGCGCGGCCTCGTGGGCCCGCTCGCCCAGCTCCGCCTCGCCGGTCGTACGGGCCAGCTGCCCGAGGACGAGACCCAGCCCGGCCAGTCCGCCGTGCAGGTCGGAGGAGAGGTTCTGCCACCGCTCGGCGAGGATGCCCTCGACCAGGTCCAGAGCCCGCTGCCGGTGCCCGAGCCGGTCGAGGACCAGGGCGACGCCCGCGAGGCCGTCGTACAGGCCGAGCGGGGTACCGACCGGGGCCGGTGCCGTGCGGTCCAGCAGCCAGCGCTCGCCCTCCTCGTACCGTTCGGCGCCGGCCGCGTCCAGCGCGAACAGCACCCCCGCCGCGCCGTGGGCGATCCCGAGCCCGCCGCCGTCGGAGAACTGGGCGACGTCGCCGGGGAAGAGCCGGTCGTCGCGCTCGGGGGTGGCCGAGGCGAGGATGGCCTTGACCATCGAGTCGCGGCTGTACGGCCAGTCGCCCGGATCCACCGGCGCGGAGGGAGCGGCCACCGTACGGCCGGACACCTCCCGCGTGATCTCGGCGACCGCCTGGTCGAGGAACTCCCGCGGCACGTCCGGGAACTGCTGCGAGATCACCTCCGCCAGGTGCGCCGCCTTGCCGCGGTCGACCACGAACAACGTGGTCACCGGCAGGAACAGGGCCAGCCGCAGACAGGCCAGCGCGTAGCGGTCGATGTCGGCGCCCCGGCGGTCCGGCGGCGCGAAGAACCCCGGGTGGGCGACGACCTGGCGGCCGTTCTCGCCGACGGGCGCCGCGGCCTCGAAGTCGAGGAGGAACACCGTTTCCTCGTCCGGCGCGACCATGATGTTGAAGACGTGCAGGTCGTTGAAGACGATGCCCCGGGCGTGCACCGCCGCCACGGCCTCCTCCACCCTGCGGTGGATGCGCAGCGCCCAGGCCGTGTAGGAGGCGACGGCCTCCGCGTCGGGGTCCTGGGTGAGCAGGGGATGCCGCTCGGCGAAGAAGGAGTTGAGCGGGCGGCCCTCCAGGAAGTCCATCACCAGGAAGCGGTGCCCGCCGAGCTCGAACCAGTCGCGCACCTCAGGAACCACGCCGGTGCCCGCGACCTGCTCCAGCGCCCGCTTCTCCCGCTCCAGCCGGGCGATCGCGTCGGCGCCGTCCGAGGCGAGCCCCGCGTGCGGCCGGCCCTCCTTGAGGACGACCTTGCGCCCGTCCCGGGTGTCGGTGCCCGCGTAGACCCCGCCGCCGTTGGAGAAGTGCAGCGCCTTCTCGATGCGGTACGGCAGCTCGCCCGTCGTCGTGTTGTTCCGCGCGTCGAGATGCGGCTGGAGGAACGCCGGCAGCGTCACCCACTCGGGCACCTGGAAGGACGGCGACCGCCGGTCCGGTACCAGCCGCCCCTCGCCGTCGCGCACCGCCGGCACCAGCGAGCCCCGCTCGTCCACGACGAACGCCCGCGCGAAGGCGCCGTAGCGCACGTACAGCGGCCCCTCGCCCCAGCGCAGGTCGGTGAGGATGTACGGCCCCTCGAATCCCTCCAGCAGGGCGCCCAGCTCGCGCAGCACCTGGTGCAGCTGCTCCTCGTCGGCCGGGTAGACGGTGACGAACTTGCCGCTGCCGTCGCGTGGCGCGTACTTGGTGTTGCGCAGGTGGAGCAGGTGCGGTCCCGGCACGAACTTGAAGGGGACGCGCCGCTCGACGCAGTAGTCCCACACGATCCGGGCGATGTCCTCCGCGTTCGCCCGGGTCGCCGAGGCGTGGATCTTCCACCCCTGGGCCGGGCCCTGCAGCGGTTCGCCGTCGGGGCCGAGCGGCGTCATGGTCTGCCAGTCGCCGATACGGGCCGACTCCCAGCCCTCCGGCAGCGGCCGGCGGGCCGTCTCGTAGAGGTGGGCCGCAGTCCCCTGCCCGCCCTGCGTCAGCCGGTCCGGCGTCTCGTAGAAGTGCCGGTCGGCCAGCGCGTACACCTCGTACCGCTTGTCCATGCGTCCCCCTCCTGACGAGCACCGAGCTTTCCAGCCACCAGCCGGGCACGCACAGTCACGCCTGTCACGAGAACACCGTGCGGAACGCATGCGTTAAGACATGTTCGGTTTCATTCGAGCGACCGGGTCAGCGCCGGTCCACGGACCGCCCACAGGGGCTGCGCAGGTGTCTCATTAGCGCTGTAATGGCCAACGTGGTCAGTCAGGGCGCACAGGAGCGCGGAACGCGGACACTGCGTGCCGAAGGTGCCCTCAAGGCGATCGCGATCGATCAGCAGTCGCCCGAACGGCTGCGCCGAGTCCTGGAACAGGCCCTCGTCTTCGCCGGTGCGGCGCTCGCCGCCGTCTACGCGCCCAGCGAGGACGGCGAGCTGCTGTGCCTGATGGAGTCGGCCGGAGTCCCGAGGACCCTGTACGGGCTGCGCGACAGCTATCCGCGCGCCGGGCGGTCCCCCGTCGCCGAGGCCCACCGCCGCGGACGGCCGGTGTCACTGGGCCCGGCGGAACTCGCCGAGTACGCCCAGGCGCGGCGCGTGCCCTCCCGGGACTTCTTCCTGACGGCCCTCCCCGTACAGGGGGACGGCGGCTGCCTGCTGGCCGTGAGCGAGCGCCCCGAGGGCTTCGGCGCCGACGACCTCGAATGCCTGCAGCTCATCTCCGACGCGGTCGCCTTCACCGCCCCGGCCGCGCCCGCGGAGGCCGGCGAGCTGCCCCCGAGCGCTTTCACGCTCGCCATGGACACCGGCCGGGTCCGGGTCGGCGACGACCTGCTGGACCTGTTCGGCCTGGACCCGGTGGAGTTCGACGGCCGGGTCGAGACACTGCTCAGCCTCACCGTCCCCGAGGACCTGCCGTCGCTGATGTCCGTGGTGGAGGCCGACCACATGTCCATCGGCGACCGGGAGCTGGAGTTCCGGGTGCTCCAGCCCGCCGGGCCGCCGAAGTGGCTCCGGCTGCGCGGGCGCCTGCTGCCCGGCGGCGAGGGCCGCCCGGCACGGCTCGTGGGCACGGTCGTGGACGTCTCCACGCTGCGCTCCGACGTCACCGACGTGGCCCGGGTCCAGCGCCTGGCCGCCGCGCTGGCCACCGCCGTCACCGTCCGCGACGTGGGCAAGGCCGTGGTCGCCGCGCTGCGCAGGCCGCTGCGGGCCGACCGGATCGCCCTCGCCGAGCTGGAGAGCGAGCGTCTCGTCGTCACCGTCCTCGACCCGCCCGAACCCGAGGCCTGGCCCGAGCTGTGGCGGTCGGAGTGGCGCACCGAGTGGCCCGACGCACCCGTGCGTGCGATGCCCACGCTCGCCGCGGCGCTGCGCGAGGGCCGCGCCCGCATCTGGCCCGCCGGCAGCCCCCTGGAACGCGCGCTGGCCGAGGTCGGCCCCGGCGGCCTCGCCGTCCTGCCGCTGCCCGCCGGCAACCGCATGGCCGGCGCCTGCCTGATCGGCTGGGACACTGCGCACGACTTCGGCACCGACGAACGCGCCCTGCTCACCGCCTGCGCAGGTCTCGCCGGACAGGCCCTGGTCCGGGCCCGGGCCTTCGACGCCGAGCACGAACTCGTCGGCATGCTCCAGCGCCAGCTGCTGCCGCGTAGCCTGCCCCGGCTGCCGGGCGCGATGGCCGTCGCCCGCTACTTGCCGAGCACGGCCGGGCTCGAACTCGGCGGCGACTGGTACGACGTCATCCCGCTGCCCGACCACCACGTCGCCCTCGTCATCGGCGACGTCCAGGGCCACAGCGCCGGCGCCGCGACCCTCATGGGCCAGATGCGCACGGCCCTGCGCGCCTACGCCGTCGAGGGGCACCCGCCGGACGTGGTGGTCGCCCACGCCAACCGGCTGCTGACGGACATGGAGAGCGACCTCTTCGCCACCTGCTGCTATGTCGACGTCGACCTGGAGGAGGGCGCCGCCTGGTGTGTGCGGGCCGGGCATCTGCCACCGGTACTGCGCTACCCCGACGGCCGGACCGAGATCGCCGAGGCCGAGGGCGGCCCGCCTCTCGGGGTGGTCACCCGGGCCGACTTCCCCATGAGCCCGCTGCGGCTCCCGCCCGGCACGGTGATCGCCCTGGCCACCGACGGGCTCGTGGAGACGCCCGGCTCCGACATCGACGAGGGCATGGCCCACCTCGCCGGGCGGCTGGCGGACGCCGCACCCGCCGACCTGGGGCTGGTCGCCGACGCCCTCCTGGGCGACGCCCCGCGCAGCGACGACGTCGCCCTGCTTCTGTTGCGCTACGACGGCATGGACCTGCGCCCGCTGCGGGAGAGCTGGACGGTCTGGCGGGTGCCGCAGGCCGTCGGGCACGCCCGCCGCTTCGCCCGGCGCACCCTGCGCTCCTGGGGCGTCACCGCCGAGTACGACGCCGCCCTCCTCGTCGTCTCCGAACTCGTCACCAACGCCCTGGTGCACACCGACGGCAAGGTCCGCATGGACCTCACCCTCGTCAACGACCGTCTGCGCATCGCCATCGCCGACGCCTCACCCCGCTCACCGGTCAGACCGACCAGCATCGGCTGGGAGGCCACCGGTGGCAGGGGCATCCTCCTCGTCGAGGCCCTCGCCGCGACCTGGGGCACCTTGCCGGTCAGCGGCGGCAAGCAGGTGTGGGCGGAACTGCCCCTGGGGCGCTGAGCACCTCCGGCTCGGGCGGGCCCGACCGCTCAGCCCAGCCGCTTCAGCAGTTCCTCCGCCAGCGGGGCCGACGACGCGGGGTTCTGGCCCGTGACCAGATTGCGGTCGGTGACCACGTGCGGGGCCCACGGCTCCCCGGCCCGCACGGTCACGCCGGCCTCGGTGAGGCGGTCCTGGAGCAGCCAGGCGGCACGGTCGGCGAGGCCGCCCTGGACCTCCTCGGCGTTGGTGAACGCCGCGACCTCGTAGCCGGCGAAGACATTGCGGCCGTCGGCCCCGACAGCGGCCAGCAGCGCGGCCGGCCCGTGGCAGACGACACCGAGCGGCCTGCCCGACTCCAGGGCCCGGGCGAGCAGCCGGCCGGAGTCGGCGTTCACGGCGAGGTCCTCCATGGGGCCGTGGCCACCGGGGTAGAAGACGGCCGCGTAGTCCTCCAGCCGGACGTCCTCGAGCCGCACGGGATGCCGCAGCTCGGTGAAGGACTCCAGTGCCTTCGCGATCCGGTCGGCGTTCTCCTGCCCCCCGTTCACCTCGGGAGCCAGGGACGCCCGGTCGACGGGGGGCTCGACACCGCCGGGCGTGGCCACGACGACCTCGTGGCCGGCGGCCCGGAAGGCCTCGTACGGGGCGACGGCCTCCTCGGCCCAGAAGCCGGTGGGGTGCCCGGTGCCGTCGGCCAGGGTCCAGGTGTCGGCGCCGGTGACGACGAAGAGGATCTTTGACATGGTCGGTGGATCTCCAAGAGACGGGCCGCGGGCGAACAACGCGGCGATGGCTCGGACGATGACGACCGTAGGCGCCCGGACCGCAGGTTTTCCAATGGGCTGCCCCATGGCAGCCATAGGTTTTCCCATGACAGAGCGCGCTAGGGTCGGATCGTGTGAGGCCCATCGACCCCCTCGGCACGACCGGCACCCCCGCGCAGCCCGATCTCAACCTGCTGCGCACCTTCCTGGCCGTCTACCGGTCCGGTTCCTTCACGGCCGCCGCGCGATCGCTCAGCCTGTCCCAGCCGACCGTCACCACGCAGATCCGCTCGCTGGAGCGGCAGACCCGCCGGGAGCTGTTCGAACGGCTGCCGCGCGGCGTCGCCCCCACCGCCGTGGCCCATGAACTCGCGGCTCGGGTGGCGGCCCCCCTCGACGCCCTCGCGGCAGCCACCGGTCACGGCCCCCGGGAGGAGACGTACGCCGAGCCGGTCCACCTGGCCGGGCCCGCCGAGCTGCTCTCCACCCGGGCCCTGCCCGCCCTCGCCCCGCTGGTCACCGAGGGCGTACGGCTGCGCGTCTCGATGGGACTGACCGAGCCGCTCCTCGACGAGCTGCGCGCCGGCCGCCATGACCTGGTGATCGCCACCACCCGGCCCCGCGGCCGCACCCTGTCCGCGGTGCCGCTGACGGACGAGGAGTTCGTCCTGGTCGCCGCCCCCGCCTGGGCCGATCGCGCCGCCGGGCGCACGACCGCCGACGGACCGGCCGCGCTGCACGACGTACCGGCCGCGTTGCACGACATCCCGCTGATCACGTACGCCGAGGACCTGCCCATCGTGCGCCGCTACTGGCGGCACGTCTTCGGCCGCCGCCTGAACTGCCGCGCCGCCGTCTCGGTGCCGGATCTGAGGGCCGTCCTGGCCCTGGTCACGGCCGGTGCCGGGTTCAGCGTGCTGCCGCGCTACCTGTGCGCCGGAGAACTGGCGTCCGGTGCCCTGGTCCTCCTCGACGCCCCCGAGGACGCGCCGATCAACACCGGCTTCCTGGTCCAGCGGCCGGGCACCTCGGACAACCCGCACGTCACCCTCGTCCGCGACCGGTTGCTGGAGGCCGGCCGCACCTGGTGATGCCGCGGGACGACGGGGTACCCGGCATGGCGCAGGACGGAGAATCCGCCACGAGCCGAAGGAAAAGGAAGAGACAGATCATGGCTCAGCATGTCCGCGACATCATGACCGGCGACCCGGTCACCGTCGAGCCGCAGACCTCCGTCGCCGAGGTGGCTCGCATCATGCGCGACGAGGACCTCGGGGCCGTCCTGGTGACGGACGGCGACCACCTTCGAGGCCTGGTCACCGACCGTGACCTCGTGGTGCGGTCGGTCAGCAAGGGCGGCGACCCGGAGCGGATCAGTGTGGCCGGCGCGTGCAGCGACGAATTGGTCACCGTCAGCCCCGACGAGGAGCTGGCCCAGGCGGTGGAGCTGATGCGCGAGCACTCCGTGCGCCGCATCCCGGTCGTCGACCACGGGCACCCCGTGGGCATCGTCTCCCTGGGAGACATGGCCATGGAGCGCGACCCCGGGTCGGCGCTCGGCGACATCAGCGCCGCGCGCCCCAATGCCTGACAGAACATCCCGTCGGACGGTCCCGCGCCCCCGGAAGGGGCGCGGGACCGTTGCGTGCGGCCCGAACGCCGGGTGGGGGAAAGGGACTTCGACGCGGCCGTGCAGGTGCCCCATGCCGGGTTTGTTCGGTTTTTCGCCGGGCACTCGAACAGCAGCGGAACCAGAAGGAAGATGATGAGTCGTGGAGTCCATGGACACCAGTGAGAAGCCCGTCGTCCGTCAGTACGAGACCGGCTGGTCGAAGGCACGCCGTCTGCGCGGAAAGGCCGCGCTGCGGACCTGCCTCCCCGCCGTGGGGGACCGGGGCACTCCCGGGACGGTGCGCTCGGGGTCGGAGTGGAACATCGTCCGGGGTGAGGACTGATCCCCCCTGACACTTCCTGATACCTCTCCGCAGGACCGCACGGTGACGAGCGGAGCAACTCCGCGCATCGGCAACCAGAAGAAGTGATGTTCACATCCGCCGGTTCACGACTAAGGTGAACCGAATGAAGGCTCTCGTGCTGTCCGGCGGCGCAGGAACAAGACTGAGGCCGATCACGCACACGTCGGCCAAACAACTCGTACCCGTGGCCAACAAGGCCGTGCTGTTCTACGGCCTGGAGTCGATCGCCGAGGCCGGCATCACCGACGTGGGCATGATCGTCGGTGAGACGGCCGCGGAGATCGAGGAAGCGGTCGGGGACGGGTCGAAGTTCGGCCTGGACGTCACCTACATCCCCCAGGAGCGGCCCCTCGGGCTGGCCCACGCGGTGCTGATCGCCCGGGACTACCTCGGTGACGACGACTTCGTGATGTACCTCGGCGACAACTTCATCGTCGGCGGCATCACCGGCCTCGTCGAGGAGTTCCGCGCACACCGGCCCGACGCCCAGATCCTGCTCACGCGCGTGGCCGACCCGCGCGCCTTCGGCGTCGCCGAACTCGACCCGTCCGGCCAGGTGATCGGCCTGGAGGAGAAGCCCGACCAGCCCAAGAGCGATCTCGCGCTGGTCGGCGTCTACATGTTCACGCCCCTCATCCACGAGGCGGTCCGCGCCATCGAACCCTCCTGGCGCGGCGAACTGGAGATCACCCACGCCATCCAGCACCTCATCGACACCCGCGCCGACGTGCGCTCCACGGTCATCAAGGGCTACTGGAAGGACACCGGCAACGTCGGCGACATGCTCGAGGTGAACCGCACGGTCCTCGAAGCCATGGAGCGCCGCATCGACGGCGAGGTGGACGACACGTCGGAGACCATCGGGCGCGTCGTGCTCGAAGAGGGCGCGAGAATCGTCAACTCCCGCGTCGTCGGGCCCGTCGTCATCGGCTCGGGCACCGTCGTCAGCAATTCCTACGTCGGCCCCTTCACCTCCGTCGCCGAGAACTGCCGGATCACCGACAGCGAGCTGGAGTTCTCCATCGTGCTGCGGGACTCATCGATCCAGGGCGTCGGCCGCATCGAGGCCTCGCTGATCGGCCGGCACGTCGAGGTGACTCCCGCCCCCAGCGTCCCCAGCGCCCACCGCCTCGTCCTCGGAGACCACAGCAAGGTGCAGATCACTTCATGAACCTCCTCGTCACCGGCGCCGCCGGGTTCATCGGCTCCCGCTACGTCCGGGCCCTGCTCGCCTCGGACGCGCCCGACGCGCCGCGCATCACCGTGCTGGACAAGCTCACCTACGCCGGCACCCTCGACAACCTCGAACTGACCCACCCACGACTGGAGTTCGTGCAGGGCGACATCTGCGACGCCGAACTGGTCGACAAACTGATGGCCGACGCGGACCAGGTCGTGCACTTCGCCGCCGAGTCCCATGTCGACCGCTCGATCAGCGGCGCCGCCGACTTCGTCCGCACCAACGTCCTCGGCACCCAGACCCTGCTGGACGCCGCCCTGCGCCACGGCACGGGCCCCTTCGTGCACGTCTCCACCGACGAGGTCTACGGCTCCATCGAGTCCGGCTCCTGGCCGGAAAACCACCCGCTCCAGCCCAACTCGCCGTACTCCGCCTCCAAGGCCTCCTCCGACCTGCTCGCGCTGGCCTACCACCGCACCCACGGCCTGGACGTGCGCGTCACGCGCTGCTCCAACAACTACGGCCCGCACCAGTTCCCCGAGAAGGTCATCCCGCTGTTCGTCACCAACCTCCTCGACGGCCAGAAGGTGCCGCTGTACGGCGAGGGCCGCAACGTCCGTGACTGGCTGCACGTCGACGACCACTGCCAGGGCGTCGACCTCGCCCGCACGAAGGGCCGGCCCGGCGAGGTCTACAACATCGGCGGCGGCACCGAACTGACCAACAAGGAGCTCACCGGCCTGCTCCTGGACGCCTGCGGGGCGGACTGGGACCGGGTCGAGTACGTCGAGGACCGCAAGGGTCACGACCTGCGCTACTCCGTCGACTGCACCAAGGCCCGCGAAGAACTCGGCTACCGTCCCCGCCACGACTTCACCACCGGCCTCGCCGAGACCGTCGCCTGGTACCGCGACAACCGTGCCTGGTGGGAGCCCCTGAAGCAGCGCGTCGCCCAGGAGCGGGCATGAGGTGGCTGATCACCGGTGCGGGCGGGATGCTCGGCCGTGACGTCGTCGAGGAGCTGAAGAGCCGCGGCGAGAGCGTCGTCGGCCTCGACCGCGCCGCCCTGGACATCACGGATCCCTCGGCCGTCCACGCCGCCGTACGGCAGCACCGCCCCGACCTCGTCGTGAACTGCGCCGCCTACACGGCCGTCGACGACGCCGAGACCGACGAGGCCCGCGCCCTGGAGATCAACGGCGACGGCCCGCGCCTGCTGGCCCGGGCCTGCGCCGCGCACGACGCCCGCATGATCCACGTCTCCACCGACTACGTCTTCTCCGGCGAGGCCCGCACCACCCCCTACCCGGAGGACCACCCGACCGGCCCGCGCACCGCCTACGGCCGCACCAAGCTGGCCGGGGAGCGGGCGGTGCTGGAGGAGCTCCCCGGCGCGAGCGCGATCGTGCGCACGGCATGGCTGTACGGCGTCCACGGCGCCAACTTCGTCCGCACCATGATCGGGCTCGAGGCCCGCCGGGACACCCTCGACGTCGTCGACGACCAGCGCGGGCAGCCCACCTGGAGCGCGGACGTCGCCGAGCGGATCGCCGACCTCGGCCCCCGGCTCGGCCCCGAGGCGCACGGGATCTTCCACGCGACCAGCACCGGCGAGGCCACCTGGCACTACCTCGCCCGCGAGGTGTTCTCCCTCATCGGCGCCGACCCGGACCGGGTGCGCCCCACCAGCAGCGCGGCCTTCCCCCGGCCCGCGCCCCGCCCGGCGTACAGCGCCCTCGCCCACGGACGGTGGCAGGAGATCGGCCTGCCACCGCCGCGCGACTGGCGCTCCGCCCTGCACGAGGCACTGCCCCGCATCCGCAAGGAGATGTCCCAGTGAGACGGCACGGGTTCCTGCCCCGTGCGGCGTGGCGCGCCGAGCAGCGCCGAATGTCAGCCGCGGCGACGCGTACGTCACGTCGACGCGCGTGAGGCGTTCCCGCCCGCCCGCCCGGCGTCGGTCACGCCACCTCGCAGCCCACCGACAGTGAGTCGCTCCACCGTCCGGTGTCCGACCGGTAGGCCCCATGAAAGGAAACGCCCCCGCGATGTCGATGCGTACGATTGTGAAGTCTGCCTTGGGCGAGAAGAACCTGAGGGTTCTGCGCCGACTGAAGAAGCGCCTCTCCGGCCAGCCGGCCAAGCCGACCGGCCTCGCAGCGATTTCCGGCGATCTCAACAAGCTGGCCGTGCATTTCAAGACGGACAAGTGGGGAACGCACCGGTACACCCAGCACTACCAGCGCCATCTCCAGCACCTGAAGAACGAATCGTTCAACCTCCTGGAAATCGGAATCGGCGGTTACAGCCGGGCCGGCCAGGGCGGGGCATCGCTGCGCATGTGGAAGCACTTCTTCCCGAAGGCGCAGATCTTCGGAATGGACATTCATGACAAGTCTTTTGTCGACGAAGACCGCATCACGACGTTCGTCGGCGACCAGTCCGACCCCGCGTCCTTGAACGCCGTCGCCGACAAGATCGGCGAACTGGACGTCATCATCGATGACGGCAGTCACCGCAGCCCGCACGTGATCACGACGTTCGAGACGCTCTTCCCCCGGCTGAAGGACGGCGGCATCTACGTCGTCGAGGACACGCAGTCGTCATACTGGCCCGAATGGATGGGCAGCGAGGACCTCGACGCCCGGCACACCAGCATGGCCATGCTGAAGCGGTTGACGGACGGGCTGAACTACGAGGAATTCGTGGATGAGAACTATCAGCCGACCTACACGGACCTCAACGTCGTCGGCGTGCACTTCTACCACAACCTGGTGATCATCGAAAAGGGCAGGAACGCCGAAGGCAGCAACAAGCGGAGTGCGCTGAAGCAGCGCTACGCCAAGTCCTGACCCCGGCGAGTGCGAACAAGACCCTCCCGCCGGGTCTGCTCGTCGGCTGTTCCGGCGGCATTTCCAAGAGCGAGGTCGGGCCGACAACGTCACTCCGGCCGGCAGCGGGCAGAGCCCGGCAACCGCCGGGCTCTGCCCGCTCGAGCTGCAGAATCAAGCACCTGTGCGACTGAAGTGCGAGCTCAGCTGTTGCGCCGCCCCCGCAACCGCTCGTAGTGGGCGGCGCAGTCCGCGTACGCGGGAAGCAGTCCTGACTGCTCCGCCTCAGCCAGCGACGGCGCCGCGGCGTCCTTGTCGGACAGCACCGGCGTGATGCCCTCGGGCCACTCGATGCCCAGGGCCGGGTCGAGGGGGTGGATGCCGTGTTCGCGGCCCGGGGCGTAGCCCTCCGAGCACAGGTAGACCACCGTCGCGTCGTCCGTGAGGGCCATGAAGGCGTGGCCGAGGCCCTCCGCGAGGAACACCGCGTGCCGCGTGTCGTCGTCGAGCCGTACCGCCTCCCACTTCCCGTAGGTGGGGGAGCCCACGCGGATGTCGATCACCACGTCCAGGACGGCACCGCGTACACAGGTCACGTACTTGGCCTGGCTGGGCGGTACATCGGCGAAGTGCACGCCCCGCAGCACGCCCCGCCGCGAGACCGAGCAGTTGGCCTGGGCCAGCGACAGGTCGTACCCCGTCGCCTCGCGGAACTCCGCACCCCGGTACCACTCGTGGAAGCTGCCCCGGTCGTCCGGGAAGATCTTGGGCTCCAGGACCCAGGCGCCCTCTATCCCCAGGGATCGCATACCGTCACCGTCCTCCGGTCCTGATACGGGAATTCACCTTCCGGCGCGCGGCGCCGAGCACACGTCGCGCGCGCCGGGCCAGCCGCAGCGCGGCACCGGGCCCCGGCGCCGGCGTCACCAGCACACTCCCGCCCCCGGCTCGCAGCGCGAACGGCAGGCCGGCGAAGCGAGCCCCCTCGGCGTCGGGGTTCAGGCACACGGCCACCCGCCAGACGTCGCCCGACAGGTCCTCGGCGGGCAGGTCCGCCGCCAGCATCGAGCCCGGCCGGTCCGCGTCCGGGGACAGCGTGCCCGGCACCTCCAGGATCCGGCGGGAGGAGACGAACCTCAGCCGCACGTCGGTGTCGCCCGTGACGTGCACCGGGAGCAGGACCTGGAACCGCTCGTCGGAGACGCTGACGTCGCCCAGTTGCACGCGGCCCAGCCCGAGACGCTTGCCGCGCGGGCGGAGCTCCAGGGAGAGATTGCCGTGCGGTTCGGTCCAGTACGGCAGGACCGGGCGGTCGCCGACCACGGCCGCTTCCGGGGTGGGCCGGTCCTCGCGTGGCGCCGGACCCAGCCGGCACTCCTTGGTCCAGCCGCCCGTCTTCACCCGGACGAGGGCGTCCCAGGCGCCGTCGCGCGGCAGGGCGGCCGGGTCGACGGTGGCGGTCGCCCGCAGCACCAGCCGGACCTCCTCGCCGTCCCCGACCGGCACGGTCTCGCGCGTGAACTCCACCGGCTGGAAGTACTGTGCGGCGCTGGAGCGCTCCCGCAGCAGCAGATCGGCCGTGGCCTGCCCGAACCGCGCGGCGGTCTCCGAGGCCACCCATCGCACGGCCTCGGTCACGTCCTTCGGCACGTCGGTCAGGGGCGCTGCCTCGGCGCCGGCCGGGAACAGCATCGGCTCGCCGCCGGACAGGTACTCGGCCGTGAAGTCGACGTGGAGCAGGCCGTCGCGCCATGCGATGTCCCCGGGGGTCGCCCGGGGGGCGACGCCGGCCTCCCACTCCGCGAAGGCCACCACGTCGTCGTACCGGTCGGCCGCCGTCAGCGCGGCCACGACCTGCTGCGTCGGCTGCAGACCGGCCGCGACACCGGGCCCGAAGCGCTCGACGACGACCTCGTGGATCTCCGCGAACAGCTCCCTGCGGTAGTCGTCCGGCAGGTTCAGCAGGCGCCGGGACCGCAGCCGCTCCACCATCTCCACCCGCAGCCAGCGCCGGAACAGCCGGTCCCGCACCGGGCCGGGCTCGGTGTACCGCTCGACGACGTCGAGGGCCTCGCGCAGGTTCCTGAAGTAGCCGACCGGGTCGAAGCGTTCGAAACCGGCGTTGGAGCCGTCGTCCCGCCGGAGGTGGTAGTAGCAGACGTAGTCGCTGAGGACGGACACGTTCTCCGCGCGCAGATACGCCTCGGCGATGAAGACGTGGTCCTCCAGACGCCGCCTGCCCTCGGGGAAGCGCAGGCCGATGCGGTCCAGGAAGGCGCGGCGGAACATCTTGTGCGGGGTGAGGCTGTCGATGAGCGGGGCGTTCTCGACGGTGGCGCGCGGATGGTTGCGGCGGAACAGTTCCACCGGCACCCCGCGGCCCTTCCCGGCCATCTTGCCCACGACGACGTCGGCGCCGTTGGCCACGCCGTACTCGTACATCCGCTCCAGGGCCTCGTCGCCCAGGTAGTCGTCGTTGTCGACGAACATCACGAACTCGCCCCGGGAGGCCTCGATGCCGACGTTGCGGGGCTTGCCCGACCAGCCGGAGTTCTCCTGGTGGATGACCTTCATCCGGGGGTCCTCGGCGGCGAGCGCGTCGAGCCGCGCCGGCGTCTCGTCGGTCGAGCCGTCGTCGACGAAGATCACCTCGAACTCGTCCGGAGGCAGCGACTGCCGCTGCAGCGAGGAGATGCAGTCCTCGATGTAGATCCCCGGGTTGTAGACGGGGATGATGACGCTGACCTTGACCGGCATCGGGTTTCCGGGCCCCTTCGGGTCGCTCGCCGTAGACGTCCTGTTGTAGTGCGTGTCGCCCGATGCTAACCCGCTCGGCGAGGCCGCCTCACCTTTCGAGACCTCGCCGTGATCATCTCCACCGACAGGGCAACTGAGCTGCGGTGTCTGTCTGTTCGCGGTCAAGCGGGTTGCGGGCCGGAGCGGCCCGCAGCGCCTAGGCTGGGAACGTGCGCCTGCTTCTCATGTCGGATACCCACCTGCCCAAGCGCGCCAAGGTCCTCCCCGACCCCCTGCTCGCCGAAATCCCCCACGCCGACGTCGTGTTCCACGCCGGGGACTGGGTCGACACCGACACCCTCGATCTGCTGGAGGCGCGCTGCCGCAGGCTCGTCGGGGTGTACGGCAACAACGACGGGCCGGAGCTGCGCGCCCGGCTGCCGGAGGTGGCGTACGCGGAACTGGAAGGGGTGCGGTTCGGCGTGATCCACGAGACGGGCGCCAAGCAGGGCCGGGAACAGCGGTGCGCCGCCCGCTTCCCCGGGCTGGACGTGCTGGTCTTCGGCCACAGCCACATCCCCTGGGACACCACGGCCCCCACCGGCCTGCGCCTGCTGAACCCGGGTTCCCCGACGGACCGCCGCCGCCAGCCGCAGTGCACGTACATGACCGCCACGGTCGCCGACGGGCTGCTCACGGACGTGGAACTGCACCGGCTGCCGCCCCGCGCACCGCGCTGAACCGCCCGGCCGGGCCCGTGACATGATCGCCGCATGGCTCAGGACGAGGGGTACCTCCTGGACAACCGGCAGTCCGAGGCCGGAACGCGCTTCGACGCGCTGGCAGCCCTCTTCGACGCCTCGACGTTCCGGCACTTCGAAGCGGCCGGGATCGCCGAGGGGTGGCGGTGCTGGGAGGTAGGGGCCGGCGGGCCGAGTGTGGCGGCCTGGCTGCGCGAGCGGGTCGGGCCGGGCGGCCGCGTGCTCGCCACCGACATCGACGTGTCCTGGACCGGCACGACCGCCACCGAGGGCGTAGAGGTGCTCCGGCACGACGTCGGCCGCGACGACCCTCCGCCCGGCCCCTTCGACCTGGTGCACGCCCGTCTCGTCCTGGTCCACGTCACCGAGCGCGAGGCCGCGCTGCGCTCCATGGTGCAGGCCCTGCAGCCCGGGGGAGTGCTGCTGGTCGAGGACGCCGATCCCGCGCTGCAGCCGCTGATCTGCCCCGACGAGCACGGCCCCGAGCAGCAGCGGGCCAACCGGCTCCGCACCGGTTTCCGGGAACTGCTGCGGCAGCGGGGTGCCGACCTTTCCTACGGGCGCAGACTGCCCCGGTTGCTGCGGGAGGCGGGCCTGGTGGACGTCGAGGCAGACGCCTACTTCCCCGTCACCTCGCCCGCCTGCGACGTCCTGGAGGCGGCCACCGTCCGGCAGGTGCGGGACCGGCTCGTCGCCGCGGGCCTCGCCACGGACGAGGAGATCGACGGGCATCTCGCCGCCGTCGAGGCGGGACGCCTGGACCTCGCCACCTCGCCGATGATCTCGGCGTGGGGCCGCAGACCGGCGGGCAACGGCTCTCAGTGACTCGTCCAGGGCCCTTCCGTGAAGCCGGCGCTGTCGAAACCGGGCTCCAGTTCCACACCGGTGGCGTTCAGGAAGAAGGCCACCATGTGGTACTGCCCCACCAGCATGACGATCTCGATCAGTTCGGCCTCGTCGAAGTGCTCGGCCAGACCCGCCCAGGTGGCGTCGGACATCGTGGCATCGCGGTTCAGCTCGTCCGCCGCGCGGATCAGGTGCCTCTGGAGGCCCGTCCAGCCGGGTGCCCCCGGCCCTTCGCCGATGCGGTCGATGTCCGCGTCCGCGACGCCCTCGGCCCTGGCCAGGGGGAGGTGCCGCCCCCATTCGTACCGCGAGCCGGTGTTCCACGCGGTGCGCAGGATCAGTAACTCGCGCACGTCTCCCGGCAGTCGGCCGCTGACGAGCAGCTGGCCGCCGAACGGCAGGAACTGCGCGTAGAGATCGGGATGGCGCACGAGCGTGGTGAAGATGTTCGGGATCCGGTCCCCGGGGTCGTGGGGAGCGAAGGCCAGCAGGTCCTGGGTCCTCGGGTCCCTCTCTGCCTCGGGGAGCGGCGTCAGCCGTGGGCGGGTCGGTCGGGCGGCTTCGTGGCGCTGCGGCATGGCGGCCTCCAGTCTCCGGGGGACTCACCCTAGGAGACCGCGCTCAGCGCGTGGAAGGCCCGGAGTGGTCAGCAGGCCGGGTCGAGGAGGATCTTGCGGACGCCGGCGGAGCGGCTGGCGAACAGTTCGTACGCGGCCGGGCCTTCGGAGAGGGCGAAGCGGTGGGAGACCACGGCCTCGGGCCGGAGCCGGCCGGCCCGGGTGAGGGCGATCAGGGGAGGGAGTTCGTAATGCACCGAGCACAGCCCGATGGCGAACTCCAGTTCCTTGACCTGCGCCAGGTACATGTGGAACGGGAACGCCTTGTTCTGGCTGACGCCGATGACGCTGACCCGGCCGGCCTGCCGGACGGCCTTGAGGGCGAGTTGGATGGTGGCGTCGGACCCCACCGCCTCCACCACGGCGTCCGGCCCGCGGCCGGCGGTCATGTCCCGGACGGCCGCCCGCGCGTCGTCACCCTCGACCGGCTCGACGCCCAGCCCGGCGGCGAAGGCGCGGCGCTCCGCGACCAGGTCCACGCCCAGCACCCGGGCCGCGCCCATCGCGAAGGCGGACTGGGCGGCCATGAGGCCGACCGGGCCGAGGCCGATGACCAGGACGGTCTCACCGGGCTGGATGCGGGCACGGCGGCAGCCGTACCAGGCCGTGGGGGCGTTGTCCGTCAGGACGACGGCGGCGTCGTCGGAGATGTCCTCGGGCAGGTGCACCAGATTGACGTCGGCACAGGGCACGGCCAGGAGTTGGGCCTGGCTGCCCGGGAGCTTCCGGCTCACTCCGTAGCAGAGCTCCGTGCTCGACGTGGCGCGCTCGCAGCGGGCGGTGAACCCGGCCGCACACTGCCCGCACTGCGCACAGCCGACGGACGCGGGCACCAGAACACGGTCGCCGGGCTTGAACCGGGTGACCTGGCCGCCGGTGTCGACGACCACGCCGACGCCCTCGTGTCCCGGTGTGTAACCCAGGTCCGGGCTGAAGGCGTTGCCGCCGTAGATGTGCAGGTCGCTGCCGCAGATCCCGGCCGCGGTCACCCGCACCACCGCGTCGGCGGGGCTGGTGACGACCGGGTCGGGGACCTCGCCGTAGCGAATGTCGTGACGGCCGTGGTAGGTCAGTGCCTTCATCGGATCTCTCCCTCCCCTCGGGCCCGGTCAGTCCGCGATCTTCAGCACCAGCTTGCCGCGGTTGTCGCCGCGGAACAGGCGCATCAGGGTCTCGGGGAACTCCGCGACCGAGCCGGACACCACGTCCTCCAGGGACTTCAGCCGGCTCTCCGCCCGCCACGCGGCCATCTGCGCGATGCCCTCCGCGTACCGGTCGGCGTAGTCGAACACCACGATGCCCGTCATGGAGGCGCGGTTGACCAGCAGCGACAGGTAGTTGGCGGGGCCTTGCGGCTTGGTGCTGTTGTACTGGGAGATCGCGCCGCAGACGACCACGCGGGCGCCGCGCGCCAGCCGCAGCAGCACGGCGTCCAGAACGTCGCCGCCGACGTTGTCGAAGTACACGTCGACGCCGTCGGGGGCGTGCTCGCGCAGGGCCTTGCGGACGTCCTCGCTCTGGTAGTCGATCGCGGCGTCGAACCCGAACTCGTCCACCACCATCCGGCACTTGGCCTCGCCGCCCGCGATGCCGATGACCCGGCAGCCGAGGATCTTGGCGATCTGCCCGACCACGCTGCCGACGGCCCCGGCCGCTCCGGAGACCACGACGGTCTGCCCCGGCTCGGGACGCCCGACCTCGATCAGGCCGAAGTAGGCCGTCAGACCCGACATGCCGAGCGTGCCGAGGTAGGTCGGCAGGGGCGCGGCCGCAGGGTCGACCTTGGTCACGCCGCGTCCGTCCGACACGCAGTACTCCTGCACGCCGAACGTGCCCGACACATGGTCGCCGACCGCGAACCCGGAATGCCGGGAGGCGACCACCCTTCCCACCGCACCGGCGCGCATCACCTCGCCGATCTCCACCGGGCGGATGTAGGACCTGCCCGCGTTCATCCAGCCGCGCATCGCCGGGTCGATCGACAGGCAGAGCACCTGTACCAGGAACTCCCCCTCGCCCGGCTGCCCCGCGGGCTCCTCGACATGCTCCCAGTCGGTGGGGCGCGGCTCTCCCACGGGACGCGCGGCCAGGCGTATCTGGCGGTTGATCATGCTCATCAGCGGTGACTCTCCTCGGCTGCATACCGTCCAGTCGGTACGGCGGTGAGCGTACGGGTGCCCGCCGTCCGGGGCAAGAGCGGATCCGCTACGACTTACGGATCGTGCCGGTGCCGGCACCGGGCAGGAGCTACTCCTGCCCCGGCACCGCCATTTCCCCGAGGAGCGACCAGTCGTCCTGCGGGACGTTCGCGTTCACGATGCGCGGCGTCTCGGCCAGATGCGGAGGCAGCGTCTGCTGCGCGGCCTTGAAGTGCGCGGACTGCACATGCGCGGCTCCGGCCTCGTCGTCGCGGAAGGCCTCGACCAGGACGTACTCCGACGGCTCGTCCACACTGCGCGACCAGTCGAACCAGAGGCAGCCGGGCTCGGCGCGGGTCGCCCGGGTGAAGTCGGCGGTGATCTCGGGCCAGCGGTCGGCGTGCTCGGGGCGGACGCGGAACTTGGCGGTGATGAAGATCATGGAATTCCCTTCGCTGGTGTGCTGACGGGGCGACACGATCGTACGAACCCGGACCTGACGGCGGCGTGACCGGAAGCGGCTGACGATCAGGAGGATCGGCGCGGGTGCACCGCCCCCTCCGTCGCGCTCAGCGGCGCGCCGCTGCCGCCCCAGCGCAGTGCCACGATCTCCGCGGCGACGGACACCGCCACCTCCTCGGGCGTACGGGCCCCCAGGTCGAGGCCGACCGGTGAGCGCAGCCGGGACAGCTCGCCTTCCGTCAGCCCGGCCTCGGCCAGCCGTGCGGCCCGGTCGGCGTGGGTGCGGCGGCTGCCCATCGCCCCGATGTAGGCGGCCGGGCGGCGCAGCGCTTCCGTCAGCAACGGCACGTCGAACTTCGGGTCGTGCGTGAGGACGCAGATCACCGTGCGCTCGTCGGTATCGGTCTCGCGCAGATAGCGGTGCGGCCACTCGGCGACCACCTCGACGCCGTCGGGGAAGCGCCGGGGCGTGGCGAAGACGGGGCGGGCGTCGCAGACGGTGACCCGGTAGCCGAGGAAGCCGCCGATGCGGGCCACGGCGGCGGCGTAGTCGATCGCGCCGAACACCAGCATCCGCGGCGGCGGTGCGAAGGACTGCAGGAACACGCTGACGGCGTCCTCGCGGCGCTGCCCCTCGGGCCCGTAGTGCCGCAGGCCGGTGGCCCCGAGCGCGAGTTCGCCGCGGGCGTCGGCGGTCACGGCCGCGTCCAGGCCGCTCGCGCCGAGCGTGCCGAGGGTCCGGTCCTGCCAGACGGCGAGGGCCGCCCCGCGCGGCGCCGGCCCGTCGGCCACGGTCGCCACGGTGACCGGCTCGCCCGCCGCTACCGAGTCCGCGACCGCGCCGAAGCCGGGATCCCGCTCGGGCGTGACGGCGCGCACGAGCAGCGTGATCTCGCCGCCGCAGGTCAGACCGACCGCGAAGGCGTCCTCGTCGCTGTAGCCGAAGGTCTCCAGCCGGGCCTCGCCGTCGGCGGCCACACCCTGCGCCAGCTCGAACACCGCACCCTCGACGCAACCCCCGGACACACTGCCCACGACCTCCTCGTCCGGGCCCACCGCCATCGCCGCGCCCGGGTCGCGCGGCGCGCTGCGGCTGACCTCGACGACCGTCGCGAGGCCGAACGGGACCCCGGCCGCGTACCAGCGGCCGAGCACCGGGAGAACGTCACGCACGAGCCACTCCTCTCCGTGGGGCACCCCGCCGGGTACCCCGGCGGCGGTTAATTCCGTTGTGACCCCCCGTGCCGGTCTGCTGCACTGCTCGGGACAGCGACGTCGACGAGTCCCGAGGAGTTCCGAATGCGCACTGCGTGCCTGTCCCCCCAGCCAGGAACGGACCTCTCTCCGAAGGACATGACGCTTCGTGCACATGCTCAACCTTGGAATTCTCGCCCATGTCGACGCGGGTAAGACCAGCCTGACCGAACGGCTGCTCCATTCGGCCGGGGTGATCGACGAGATCGGCAGTGTCGACGACGGGAACACCCGCACCGACACCCTCGCCCTGGAGCGGCAGCGCGGCATCACCATCAAGTCCGCCGTCGTGTCGTTCCCGCTCGACGGCGTGACCGTCAATCTCATCGACACCCCCGGCCACCCGGACTTCATCGCCGAGGTGGAGCGCGTCCTCGGCGTGCTGGACGGCGTCGTCCTCGTGATCTCCGCCGTGGAAGGCGTACAGGCGCAGACGCGTGTGCTGATGCGGACGCTCCAGCGGCTGCGCATCCCGACCCTGCTCTTCGTCAACAAGATCGACCGGAGCGGGGCACGCCACGACGGGGTGCTGCGGGAGATCGCGGCCCGGCTGACCCCCGCGATCGTGCCGATGGGCACCGCCACCGGCCTCGGCACCCGCGCGGCCGGCTTCACCCCCTCTCCCGGACCGGCGGCCGGCGCCCTCGACGTCCTGAGCGGGCACGACGACGTCCTGCTGGCCGCGTACGTCGAGAACACGGTCACGGACTCCCTGCTGCACGGCTCCTTCGTCACGCAGACCCGGGAGGCGCTCGTCCACCCGGTGTACTTCGGTTCCGCCGCGACGGGCGCGGGCGTGGCGGCGCTCCTGTCCGGCATCGAGACGCTGCTGCCGGCCGCGGAGGGGGACGCGGACGGGCCGGTCTCCGCCACGGTGTTCAAGGTCGACCGGGGCCCGGCGGGGGAGAAGGTCGCCTACGCCCGGATGTTCTCCGGGACCCTGCGCACCCGCGACCGGATCCCCTTCGGCACGGACGGCGCCGAGGGCCGGGTCACCGGCATCAGCGTCTTCGGGCACGGCACGGACACCCGCGCCGACTCCGTCGCGGCCGGCCGGATCGCCCGCCTCACCGGGCTCGGAGACATCCGGATCGGCGACGCGATCGGCGAACCGCGCAAGACGTACGAGCACGTCTTCGCCCCGCCGACCCTGGAGACGGTCGTCGTCCCCGGCCCGGGCGTGAACCGGGGGGCGCTGCACCTCGCGCTCACGCAACTCGCCGAACAGGACCCGCTGATCGGCCTGCGCCGGGACGAACGCCGCCAGGAGACCTCGGTCTCGCTGTACGGCGAAGTGCAGAAGGAGGTCATCCAGGCCACCCTCGCCGAGGAGTACGGCCTCGACGTCACCTTCCGCGAGACGACTCCGCTTTGCGTCGAACGGCCCGTCGGCACCGGGCAGGCCGTGGAGTTCAACAAGAAGGACCCCAATCCGTTCCTCGCGACGGTCGGTCTGCGCGTCGAGCCGGCACCGATCGGCTCCGGCGTCCGCTTCCGTCTGGAGGTGGAGCTCGGGTCGATGCCGTACGCCTTCTTCAAGGCCGTCGAGGACACCGTGCGCGAGACCCTCGACCAAGGCCTGCACGGCTGGCAGGTCACCGACTGCGTGGTCACCATGACGCACAGCGGCTACTCGCCCCGCCAGAGCCATGCCCACCAGGGCTTCGACAAGAGCATGTCGAGCACCGGGGCCGACTTCCGGGGCGTGACCCCGCTGGTGCTGATCGAGGCGTTGCGGCGGGCCGGTACACGGGTCCACGAACCGATGCACCGCTTCCGCGTCGAGGCGCCCGCCGACACCCTCGGCGCCCTGCTGCCGGTCCTCGCCCAGCTCGCGGCTGTACCCGAGACGACCCGGAACCGGGACGACGTCTGCGTCCTCGACGGCACCGTGCCGGCCGCCCGGGTGCACGCCCTCGAACAGCGGCTGCCGGGACTCACCCGGGGCGAGGGCGAGTTGGAGAGCTCCTTCGCCCACTACGCGCCCGTCACGCACGGCACCATCCCCGAGCGCCCGCGCACCGACCACAACCCGCTGAACAGGAAGGAGTACTTGTTGAACGTGACACGGAGGGTCGGTGGCTGACGTGTGAGGGTTGCCCGGACGGGAACTTACTCCAGAGTCAGAGGTGTTGACGGTGTCCTGATATCGCCGGACTGTAGTGGACATGCCGACTATCCGAGCGCGTCTCCTGGTCGTCCTGATCGTCCTCTTCGGTTCGGTGTCGGTGGCGGGCGTCCCGCCGGCCACCGCCGCGCCCCCCTCCGGCTCCCTCTGGTTCGACGATCCCACCGTCACCGTGCGGGACGGCCGCTTCACCGACGCCCACGGCCGCGAGATCGTGTTACGTGGTTACAACGTCTCCGGCGAGACCAAGCTCGCGGAGAACAAGGGCCTGCCCTTCGCCTCGGTCGCCGACGCCCGTAAGTCGGCGACCGCGCTGCGTGCCCTCGGCGGCGGCAACACCGTCCGCTTCCTGCTCTCCTGGGCCTACGCCGAGCCCGAGCGCGGCCAGGTGGACACGGCCTACCTGGCCGCCGCCACCGACCAGATGAAGGCCTTCCTCGACGCCGGTGTCCGCGTCTACCCCGACTTCCACCAGGACCTCTACTCCCGGCACCTGTTCGACGCCGACAGCTGGTACACCGGCGACGGCGCCCCCAAGTGGGCGGTGGACGCCGGGAACTACCCCGACGAGTCCTGCGGCATCTGCCTCTTCTGGGGGCAGAACATCACCCAGAACGAGGCCGTGAAGCGCGCCTCGTACGACTTCTGGCACAACGCGCACGGCGTGCAGGGCGCCTTCCTCGCGACCGCCGAGAAGACCATGCGGTACGTGCAACAGCACCTGAACGCCGACCAGTTCAAAGGCATCGCCGGCTTCGACCCCTACAACGAACCGCACGCGGGCCTCTACGACTCCGGGCAGACCAGCCGCGCCTGGGAGAAGGACGTGCTCTGGCCCTTCTACGAGAAGTTCCGGGCCCGCATGGACACGGCCGGATGGCGTGACAAGCCGGCGTTCGTCGAGCCGAACCTCTTCTGGAACGCCAACCTCGACTTCCAGAAGCAGGAGGGCGGCCTGCTGGACGCCGGCGCCCTCGGACCGCGCTACGTCTTCAACACCCACTTCTACGACCAGAAGGCCATCTCCGGCGTCTTCATGTGGGGCAAGGCCGCCGACGGCCAGTACACGGGCGACTTCCGCACCGTCCGCGACCGGGCCGCCGCCGCGCGGACGGCCGCCGTGGTCAGCGAGTTCGGGCACCCGCTCGCGGGCAACGTCGCCGACAAGGCACCGACCGTCCTCAAAGCGATGTACCAGGCACTCGACTCCCGTTTGAAGGGCGCCGACTGGTGGTCCGACCCGGCGGCCTCGGGCGCCGTGCTCTCCGGCTCCCAGTGGCAGTGGGACATCTACAACGGCCGCCATCGCGAGCTGATGAACGGCAATCCCGACAAGGTCCTCACCTCCGGCGACGCCTGGAACGACGAGGACCTCTCCGCCGTACGCCTCGACGACTCCGGCAAACCGGTGCTGCGCCAGGACGCCCGGCTCCTGGACCGTCTCTACCCGAGCGCCACGGCGGGTGAGACCGTCGGCTTCACCTACGAGGACCGCTCCCGGGACGGCTCGACGACCCTGACCTGGAACCCGGTGCCCGGCTCCCTGCCGAACGTGCAGCGGCTGGTGGGGTCCGGGCAGTACGGGCTGCTGCTGTGGCGCTCGAACGGCGGCCCGGCGCCCACCGAGTTGCACCTGCCGGCGAGTTTCCCGACCGCCTCCACCACGGTCGTCTCCGACCTGGGCACGGTCCATGGTCCACCGGCCTACACCTCGACGACCCCGGTCGGCGTGGCGCAGGAGCCCGGCGGCACGGGAAGCCGCCGCCTGCTGCTCACCGCGCCGGACCCGGGCGTCCTGCACTACGCACTGGTGACCAACGGGGCGACGGCTCCCTCGGCGGAGCTGCTCGCCGCGGCCCGCTCCGAACTGGCGGCGTGGGCGGCGAAGGAGGTCAGCCGGCGGAAGGGCTAGTCCAGTCGGCCTGCACCCTGCCGAGCCGGACGCGCTGCGGGTGGTCACCGACCGGTACGGACACGATCTTCTTCCCGGTGGCGAAGTCGATGGCCGTGACCTGGTCGGTGCCGCTCTCGGAGACCACACAGGACTTGCCGTCACCGCTGACCGTGGCCCAGTAGGGCTTGGAGGCGGTGACGAGCGGGCCCTCCTGGAGGGTGGCGCGGTCGACGACGGTGGCGTAGTCGTCCATCGTGCCCGCCACGCACAGCTTGCGGCCGTCCGGGCTCATGGAAATGCCGTGGTGGCGCGAGTCGTTGACGAAGGTCGTGCGGTCGTCGCTGGTCGCCGGGTTCTCCGGCAGGGTCTTGGTGCGGGTGATCTTGTCGGTGGCGACGTCGTACTCGAAGAAGCCGTTGAAGAAGGAGACCTGGAAGTACAGCTTCGACTCGTCCGGCGAGAAGACGGCCGGGCGGACGGCGTCGGAGTGGTCCTTGAGGCCGAGCGCGTCCAGTTGCGGGCGCATGTCGATGACCTTGACCTGCTTGTACGTCGTGGCGTCGACGACCGTGATGCGCCGGTCGCCCTTCGTCCAGTCCAGCCACGGTGCGTCGGTCTGCGTGTTCACGTCGCCGATCGCCATGTTGTAGATGTACTTGCCGTCCTGGGTGAAGATGTTCTCGTGCGGCTTGTCGCCGGTGCCGAACCTGCCCAGTTCCTTGCCGGAGACGATGTCCAGGACGTGCACGGTGTTGGAGGTCGACGCCGACACCGCGACCCGCTTGCCGTCGGGCGAGACCGCCATGTGGTCGGAGCGGTAACCGGACACGGGGAAGCGCCAGTTGAGCTTCCCGGAGGCGAGGTCGATCGAGACGACGTCGGCGAAGCTGGGCCGGGAGACGACCACCGACGTCCCGTCCGGCGTGGAGTACATGTCGTCGACGAACTGGTCGTGGCCCTCGCCCACGCTGTTGCGGATCGCCATGAAGTAGATCCACTTGATCGGATCGGCGTTGATCGCCGCCATCCGCTCGTCCTTGTCGGGGATGACGTTGATCCGCCCGATCTTCGCGAAGTCACCGGAGGACCGGATGACATCGGCGGTGCCGTCCCAGTTGTTGCCCACGAACAGCACCTCGCGCAGCGCGGCGGAGGAGCCCGGAACGGCCGCGGTGGCGGCGGTCGCGGAAGCGGTGACGGTCAGGGCCAGGGCTGCGGCTACGGAGCACAGGTGCCGGCGTCGGAAGACGGGCATGACGGCTCCCCTCTCTGCTGTGGGGTCGCTGCTGCGGGGCGAGCGTTCTGAGTGGGACATGCCAAATCGAGCGGTGTGTGGAAACTGAACACACGTGCTTTCAGAGTCAACTTACTGCAAAGTAAGGAAGAGGCGGCCTTCTCCACAAGACCGCGTGCACGACAAAATCGGTGTGCGAACGACGAGGGGAGAGCCGGTGCCGGGCAGACTCAGAGCGCCGACCGGCCGCTACGGCGGCAAGACGGCAGAGGAGCGGCAGGCCGAGCGGCGCCGGCGGTTCCTCGACGCCGCGCTCCAGCTGTTCGGCGACACCCCCGGCTTCCGCTCCACCACGGTCGCGGCCCTCAGCGAGACGGCCGGGCTGTCCACGCGGCAGTTCTACGAGGAGTTCCGCACCCTCGAGGACGTGCTCGCCGCGCTGCACCTCCAGGTCAACGGCTGGGCCGAGGCCGCGGTGCTGGAGGCGGTCGCGGGTGCGGCGGACCTGCCGCTCGTGGAGCGCGCCACGGCCGTCTTCCGCGCCTACGCCGGGAACGTCACCGCCGATCCGCGCCGGATCCGCATCACCTTCGTAGAGATCATCGGCGTCAGCCCGCGCCTGGAGGAGCAGCGGCTCGCCCGCCGGGCCGGCTGGGTCGACCTCATCTGCGCCGAGGCCGAAGCGGCCGCCGCCCGCGGAGAGGCCGCCCCCCGCGACTACCGCCTCGCCGCGACGGCCTTCATCGGCAGCGTCAACGGCCTGCTGCACGACTGGAGCGCCGGCTGGGTCGACGCGACACTCGACGAGGTCGTCGACGAACTGGTCCGGCAGCTGCTGGGAATCCTGCGGCCGCCGGGGTGGAAGCCGGAAGGGTGAGGACGGGGGCCGGGTGAGGGTGACTGCCGGGGGCGGGGGAGCGTCATGCCGCACGCCGCACGCCGCACGCCGCACGCCGCCGCCGCACGCCGCACGGACTCTGACCGGTCACGGCCCCTGGCGGGCGGGACTTGCGTCGGCGCTCCGGGGATCGGCTCACGGCCACCGCCGTGAGACCGGCACCGCGGACCAGGGACCGGACGGCGGCGGCGCCTGAGCCAGGTGCCGAGGAGCCCCCCTCGGCCAGGGTCTGACCGGCTATGGGTTCAACAAGCGCTCCCTCACCGCGGCGAGGACCTCCGTGCGGCTGCGCGGGCCGTTGTCGGCTGCGATGAGGTGGTCGCCGATGCGCAGCGAGAAGGTGATCAGGCAGCGGGCCTCGACATCGCCCTCGTCGGGGCAGAAGGCCCCGTAGAGCTCGCGCAGATAGTCCATGCGCCGGTTGTCGGCCCTGCGGAGGCGACGCGCGACGCCCTGGTCGCGCCGGGCCCAGTCGCGGATAGCGAGCTCGACCCCGGCGCTGATCACGCGCGATTCGCCCGATCCCACGAAGTCGAAGAGACGCCCGAGCCGCTCCCGGGCGTCGCCCCCGTCGCGCTCGATCCGCTCGATGACATCCTCGGTGACCGCTCGCTCCCAGGTGTCGAGCATCTCCTCCAACAGGCCGGCGCGGTTGCGGAAGTAGCCGTAGAAACCGCCCTTGCTGACGCCGAGCGCCTGGGCGAGGACCTCGACCCGGACAGCCTCGGGGCCGCCGGTGGCGAGCGCCCGCAGCCCCTCCTCGATCCACTTGTCCCGCGGCGTACGGATCGCGCCCATGCCGTGCTCCCCTCACATGTCCCGGCCAAGTATACGGAGCCGTATAGATGGGTCTATGCTCGTTCTATACGCCACCGTATAGACAAGGATCTGCCATGAGCGATCTGCGCCTTCCCCCGACCGACCACACGTCCCGCCCCTGGCGGATCCACGAGGTCGCCGGCGACTTCCGGCTCGAGGATCTGTGGGCGCTGCCGACGCCGGGCGGCCCGGACGACCTGCACCATCTGGTCCAGCAGATGGCGGGTGGCGAGGGTGGTCCGGATGGCGGCAACCGCGTGGGGCGCTTCCTGTTCGCGGTGCGCTGGAAGCTCGGCGCGCTGCTCGGCTGGGACAAGCCGGAATCGGGCGTCGGCGGCCGGGTGGCGACGCTGCGCGACCGGCTGCCGGACGACCTGCGCGAAGGGCCGCAGGGGCCCGACCTCAGCTCGGCGCCCTTCACATCGGTCTTCCAGACACACGACGAATGGGCCGCCGAGTACGCCAACAAGACCATGCACGGGGTGATGCACATCGGCTGGGTCCCCGACGGGGACGGCGGCTACCGCGGCCAGATGGCCGTCCTGGTGAAGCCCAACGGTCGCCTCGGCTCCCTGTACATGCTCGCCATCAGACCTTTCCGGTACCTGGGGGTGTACCCGGCGCTCATGCGGTCGATCGGCCGGGAGTGGCGAGAGAACGCTGAGCGCCGAACAGCACGCTGAGGGGACCGGAGCCGCTCAGACCGACGCCAGTACCACCACATCCACCGCCACCAGCAGCGCCACCCCCAGCAGCAGTCCGGCCAGCAGCCGTGCGCGGAGCGCGCGGTACACCGTCTCGTACTCGCCCCGCAGTTCCTCCCCGCGCCGGGCCGTGCGCTGCCACGACGCCCGGGCGAGGGCGAGATGCTCCGCCGCGAACTGCCGTTCCACCTGCGCCCGTTGAACCTCCGGCAGTCCGGCGAGCCGGGCGGTGAAGCGGGCGGCGGCCCTCCGGGACTCCTCGCGCGCGGCGGCGGCGAGCAGATGTCCCTCGACCTCGTTGTGGAACGCCCGCAGGTCCACGGGAAGCCCTTCCATGGCCGTCATCGGAGCGTCAACTCCCGCTCCGCCGCCGCGATGGCGTCATGGTGCAGGTCGAACGCCGGGGATTCGCTGCGGATCCTCGGCAGGGTGATGAAGTTGTGGCGCGGTGGCGGGCAGGACGTCGCCCACTCCAGGGAGCGGCCGTAGCCCCACGGGTCGTCGGCCGTGACCTTCTCGCCGTACTTCGCCGTCTTCCACACGTTGTAGAAGAACGGCAGCATCGACATGCCGAGCAGGAACGAGAAGACGCTCGACACGGTGTTGAGCGTGGTCAGGCCCTCCACCGCCAGATAGTCCGGGATCCGCCGCTGCATGCCCCCGGCGCCCAGCCAGTGCTGGACCAGGAACGTGCCGTGGAAGCCGATGAACAGCGTCCAGAAGGTGATCTTGCCGAGGCGCTCGTCCAGCATCCTGCCGGTGAACTTCGGCCACCAGAAGTGGAAGCCGGAGAACATCGCGAACACGACCGTCCCGAAGATCACGTAGTGGAAGTGCGCCACCACGAAGTACGTGTCGGAGACGTGGAAGTCGATCGGCGGCGAGGCCAGCAGCACACCCGTCAGCCCGCCGAACACGAACGTGATCAGAAAGCCTGTGGCCCACAACATCGGTGTCTCGAAGGACAGCGAGCCCTTCCACATCGTGCCGATCCAGTTGAAGAACTTCACACCGGTCGGTACGGCGATGAGGAACGTCATGA
>NZ_JBIBAF010000015.1:0-53896 GCF_042899705.1 Streptomyces sp. NPDC013187
GGGCCGCCGGTAGGGCTGTCCGGCCAGGTCAGCGCCTGCTCCGTGCACCACCAGTACTCCTCGAGCGTCTCGCCCTTCCAGGCGAACACCGGCACACCCTGCGGGTCGTCCGGCGTGCCGTTCGGACCCACAGCGATGGCGGCGGCCGCGTGGTCCTGCGTGGAGAAAATGTTGCAGGAGGCCCAGCGGACCTGCGCGCCCAGCGCGACCAGCGTCTCGATGAGCACAGCGGTCTGCACCGTCATATGCAGGGAACCGGTGACACGAGCGCCCGCCAGGGGCTGCGCCTCGGCGTACTCCTTGCGGATCGCCATCAGGCCCGGCATCTCGTGCTCGGCGAGGGTGATCTCCTTGCGGCCGAACTCGGCCAGGGAGAGGTCGGCGACCTTGAAGTCCTGTCGGTTCTCGACAGTCGTCATTGCGAGCTGCTCCTCGGGGTGTGGGTCGAGGGTGGGTACGGCTGGTCTGCGCGGCGGCGGACACAGGGTGCCCCGAAAGAGGACACAGGCATGCCCGCGTACGCGCAGCGCAGTCCGTCGGAGGCCCTCTCTCCCTCGGTCGGTCCGCTTCGGGACCGCCCGACCGCCATCAGCAGCGACGTCTGGCTCCGTCCCAAGCTACACCGGGGGCGGGCGCGATCCCCAGTCCGTGGGCGAACACATCGAGCCGATCATGTGACGGACCGGAGGACGGAGCGGGTCACGGGCGGGGGGCGGGCCGGACGGCGGGCGGGTGGTAGGGCCGGACGACGGGCGGGTGGTAGGGCCGGACGGCGGGCGGGTGGTAGGGCCGGACGGCGGGCGGGTGGTGGGGCCGGGAAGCCGGACGGGGCCCGCCGAGTGGCTCGGCGGGCCCCGTGGGCCGGAGAGGGAGCGTCAGTGCTCGGTGGGGTGGGGTGCGGGGCCGCCCGGGGAGGCCTCGGGGTCGGGGCCCTTGGCCGCTTCCCTCTCGCTGTAGACGTCCGGCTCCAGGTAGATCACGCGGGCGATCGGGACGGCGTCGCGGATGCGGGCCTCGGCGGCGTCGATGGCGGCGGCGATCTCGGTGGCCGTGTCGTCGTGCTGGACGGCGATCTTGGCGGCGACGAGGAGTTCCTCGGGGCCGAGGTGGAGCGTGCGCATGTGGATGATGCGGGTGACCGTCTCACCGTCCACGACGGCGGCCTCGATCTTCCGGGTCTCCTCGGCGCCGGCGGACTCGCCGAGCAGCAGCGACTTGGTCTCGGCGGCGAGGACCAGGGCGATCAGGATGAGCAGGACACCGATGCAGAGGGTGCCGATGCCGTCCCAGACGCTGTCGCCGGTGAGCAGTGCGAGGCCGACGCCGCCAAGCGCGAGGATCAGGCCGACGAGGGCGCCGAGGTCCTCCAGGAGGACGACCGGGAGCTCGGGGGCCTTGGCGTGGCGGACGAAGTCCTTCCAGGAGCGGCGGCCGCGGAGGGTGTTGGACTCCTTGATGGCCGTGCGGAAGGAGAAGCTCTCGGCGATGATCGCGAAGACCAGGACGCCGACGGGCCAGTACCAGTGCGTCAGCTCGTGGGGGTGCTTGATCTTCTCGTAGCCCTCGTAGAGGGCGAACATGCCGCCGACCGAGAAGAGCACGATGGAGACGAGGAAGGCGTAGATGTAGCGCTCACGGCCGTAGCCGAAGGGGTGTTGCGGGGTGGCCTCGCGCTTGGCCTTCTTGCCGCCGACCAGGAGCAGCGCCTGGTTGCCGGAGTCGGCGAGCGAGTGGACGGACTCGGCGAGCATCGACGACGAGTTACTGAAGATGAACGCCACGAACTTCGCTACCGCGATCGCGAGGTTCGCGGCCAGTGCCGCCACGATCGCCTTGGTGCCGCCTGACGCGCTCATATGTTCGCGTTGTCCCTTCGTACGCCGTTCCAGGGCCCGGGCGACCGCCTTGGTGCGCGCCCGTGGCTTTGCCCGTGCTTGACGGTGGGCCATTGTTGCAGCCCGCCACGACAGCGGTGAGTCAGGTCACCAGCACGGGGCCTTCGAAACGGTCAGGCGATGACGGTGGCCCGGAAAAGCGTTCCCGTTCCGGATACTTCGGCCTTTTCACCGGCGGGGACGAAGACGGACGCGCCGGGGGTCAGATCGTGCTCGCCGGCCCGGACGGTGCCGGCCGTGCAGAGCAGGATCTGCGGGGTCGGGCGGGTGAGGTCGTGGGCGGTGCCCGCCTCGGGGAGGACGTAGCGGGAGAGGCGGAACTCGTCGATGGGGGTCTCGTAGACCTCCTCGCCGTCCGGGGAGGCCTCGGGGCGCAGGACGCCGGGGTCGCTGGGGAGGAAGCGGACGATGCGCAGGAGTTCGGGGACGTCGACGTGCTTGGGGGTGAGGCCGCAGCGCAGGACGTTGTCGGAGTTGGCCATGATCTCCACGCCGAGGCCGTTCAGGTAGGCGTGCGGGATGCCGGCGCCGAGGTAGAGGGCCTCGCCGGGCTGGAGCCGGACGTGGTTCAGCAGCATCGCGGCGAGGACGCCCGGGTCGCCCGGGTAGTGGTGGGCGATGTCGGCGTAGGGGGCGTAGGCGCCGCCGAGGCGGACGCAGGCGCTCGCCGTCTCCGTGACCGTGCGGGACATCTCGTCGGGGTCGGCGGTGAGGATCGCTGTGAGGACCTCGCGCAGGGCGGCGTCCTCGGGGTGGGCGTGCAGCAGGTCGACGTAGGGCTTGAGGGAGTCGACTCCGAGGTCGTCGAGGAGCGCCGCGGCCGCCAGGGGGGCGCGGAAGCCGCACAGACCGTCGAACTCGGTGAGGGCGCAGATCAGTTCGGGCTTGTGGTTGGCGTCCTTGTAGTTGCGGTGCGGGGCGTCCGCGGGGATGCCGCGGCGTTCCTCGTCGGCGTAGCCCTCCTGCGCCTGAGCGAGGTCGGGGTGGACCTGGAGGGAGAGTGGGGCGCCCGCGGCGAGGATCTTGAGGAGGAAGGGCAGCCGGGGGCCGAACTTGGCGACGGCGGCGGGCCCGAGTTCCTGCTCCGGGTCGGCGTCGACGACCTCGACGAGCGTGCCCCGGCCGGTGCGCGAGGGTGCGCCGGGGTGGGCGCCCATCCACATCTCCGCCTGCGGTTCGCCGGTCGGTTCGACGCCGAGCAGCTGCGGGATGGCGGTCGGGGAACCCCAGGCGTAGGGGCGGATGGTGTTGTCGAGGCGGTCCATGGGGTTCTCTCTGGGTGTGCGGGGGTGCGGGCGCTTCAGGGTGTCCCGGGCAAGATCAGGCCCTCGAAGCGAGCGCCAGGTAAACCGCGGCGAAATCCGTGATGGCGATCAGTTCCGCGAGGGTCTCCAGTTCGCCGCCGGCCTCCGGTTCGAGCTCGCTGATGGGTGTGTCGTGGCTGAGGGCGAGGTCGCGGGCGCCGGGTGCGGCGGTGAGGCCGCCGATGGGGCGGTCGCGCAGCAGCACCACGCGCGCGTGCAGGGCGGGTGGTTCCTCGACGCGGTCGCGGAAGAAGTCGTCGGGGTCGGCGCTGGCGGCCAGCGGTCCGGCGAGCAGGGCGCTGTGGGCGGCGAGTGCCTCGGGGAGTTCGGCGACGACGGCGGGGGTGCCGGACAGTTCGGCGAGGGCGGCGGCGAAGCGGCGGCCCGCGGGCCCGGCCGAGGTGCCCTCGGTCCAGACGATGGGGAGCGCGTCGGCCAGTTCGGCGGCCAGGGTCTTGGCGGCGTTGCTGTACGTGGCGATGGCCGGGCCACAGCGTTCGGCGACGCGGTCGAGCCGGTCGGCCACCTTGCCGAGGGCGTCCGGCGGGGCGGCGAGCACGCCGGTGCGGTCCAGGAGCGCCAGCAGCGGGGTGAGCAGGGCCCACAGGACGCCGGGGGCGGACGCGGCGAACGGCTCGTCCTGGTCGTACGGGGCGGTCGCCATGGGGACGAACAGGCCGTGCGCGCCGGCGACGGCTTCGGCGAGCGGGGTACGGGCGGGGGACACGGCGACGACCGTGCAGCCCCGGCGGTAGGCCTGCTCGGCGAGCAGGGACAGGCCGGGTTCGGTGCCGTCCGGGGTGGTGATCAGCAGGAGGTCCACAGAGCCGACCCAGCCGGGCAGCTCCCACCGGAGGGCTCCCGCGGCCGGGGCGACGCCGGTGGGGGCGAGGCGGGTGACCGGGCTGCCCGCGCCGGCGAGGGTGCCGATGAGGTCGGCGGCGTGGGTGGCGGCGGCACCCGGGCCGGCGATGAGGACCGCGCGGGGGCGGCCGTCCGGCTTGAGGTCGTTGACGCCGGCCTCGGCGGCATGGCGGACGGCCGTGCGCACACGGGCGCCGGCTTCTGCGGCGCCGCGGAGCAGCCCGCGGTGGTCGGCCTCGGCGAGGCCCTCAGGGGAGTCGAGCAGCGATTCGTCGAGCATGGGCGGCAGCTTCCCATCGCCGGGGTCCGTTGTGGGGGGTGTCCTGGAGCGTGCCCGCTGGGCCGGGGGTCATGTGCACCGGGGTGTCGCTCGGTGCGTGTGATGGCGGTCGCCCGGCCGACAGCCGCTGCGCGCGGTGCCGGATCGGGAATCCGGGCGCGTCCGGCCGTCACGCGGGGCGGCGGGCCTCGTCGACGAGCAGGACGGGGATGCCGTCGCGGACGGGGTAGGCCAGGCCGCAACCGGCGTCGGTGCAGATCAGCTCGGCGTCCTGCTCCCTGAGGGAGGAGTGGCAGGCCGGGCAGGCGAGGATCTCGAGGAGGCCGGATTCGAGGGGCATAGGGGTTCCTCCGGGGTGCGGGCGCTTGGGGTCGTGCCTGGTCAGATTACCGCCGGTGGGGGTGGGGCCTCAGCCCCTGATGATCCCCAGCACCTCGTCCCGCACCCGGGCCATCGTGCCGGCGTCCCTCGCCTCCGCGTTCAGGCGCAGCAGCGGCTCCGTGTTGGACGGGCGGACGTTGAACCACCAGTCGGCGGCGGAGACGGTGAGGCCGTCGAGCTCGTCGAGGGTGATGCCTTCGCGGCTCCCGTACGCGGCACGGATGGCGGCGAGGCTGGCCTGCTGGTCGGCGACCGTGGAGTTGATCTCGCCGGAGCCGGCGTAGCGGTCGTACTGGGCCACGAGGGCGGACAGGGGGCCGTCCTGGCCGCCCAGGGCCGCCAGGACGTGCAGGGCGGCGAGCATGCCCGTGTCGGCGTTCCAGAAGTCGCGGAAGTAGTAGTGCGCGGAGTGCTCGCCGCCGAAGATGGCACCGGTGCGGGCCATCTCGGCCTTGATGAAGGAGTGGCCCACGCGCGTGCGGACCGGGCTGCCACCGTTCTCCTCGACGACCTCGGGCACCGACCAGGACGTGATCAGGTTGTGGATGATCGTGCCCTTGCCGCCGTGCCGGGCCAGTTCGCGGGCGGCGACCAGGGCGGTGATCGCCGACGGGGAGACCGGCTCGCCTCGTTCGTCGACGACGAAGCAGCGGTCGGCGTCGCCGTCGAAGGCGAGGCCGAGGTCGGCGCCCTCCTCGCGGACCCGCTTCTGCAGGTCGACGAGGTTGGCCGGGTCGAGGGGGTTGGCCTCGTGGTTGGGGAAGGTGCCGTCCAGCTCGAAGTACATCGGGACGAGCGTCAGCGGCAGGCCGGCGAAGACCTCGGGGACGGTGTGCCCGCCCATGCCGTTGCCCGCGTCGACGACGACCTTCAGGGGGCGGATGGAGGTCAGGTCGACCAGGGAGCGCAGGTGGGCCGCGTAGTCCGACAACGTGTCGCGGCCGGTGATGGTGCCCGCCTGCGCGGCCGGCTCCGGGGCGCCCGACTCGCTCCAGGCCTCGACCAGTTCACGGATCTCCGTCAGGCCGGTGTCCTGGCCGACCGGGGCGGCGCCCGAGCGGCACATCTTGATGCCGTTGTACTGCGCCGGGTTGTGGGAGGCGGTGAACATCGCGCCCGGCAGGTTCAGCGCGCCCGAGGCGTAGTACAGCTGGTCCGTGGAGCAGAGGCCGATCTCCGTCACGTCGGCGCCCAGGGCTGCCGCCCCGCGTGCGAAGGCCCGCGACAGGCCCGGGGAGGAGGGCCGCATGTCGTGCCCGGTCGTGATGGCGCTCGCGCCGGTGACCCGCACGAAGGCCGCCCCGAAGAGCTCGGCCAAGGACTCGTCCCACTGGTCGGGGACGACCCCGCGTACGTCGTACGCCTTCACGACCTGCGACAGATCAGCAGCCACGGCCAACCTTCCTGAAAAAGTACTGTCGGTCCGCCCAAACTACCCTCGCCCACCGGCGACGCGCCGGGCGGACGCCCAGAGGACTCCCAGCCGTAATCTCAGGTCAGGGCGGCATCCGGTCCAGGGCCGGGGTGCGCCGGGGCCGACCAGGATCAGGCACATCACCGGCCGCTGACCGGTTCCACGGCAGCACCGTGGGCGGCAAGTCGGCTTTGCGGCCCGCGAGTCGGGGGGGGCGAGCCCTCGGAAGGACCGGCGCAGGGCGCATGGTCATGCCGCTCGAAGCTCGCGCGCCGATGGGGCCGCGCGTGAGGAACGCGGGGAGGGCGGGGTCAGTTGTCGGGCGATCGCAGGACCCGCAGGTGGCCGCGCCGCGCGACCTCCCTGGGGTCGGCACCGCGGCCTGCGCCCCCGGCCTCGGCCGCACGTTCCTGCGGACGGGCCGCCTCGCGCACGGCGTTGGCGAGCGCTTCCAGGTCGTCGCCGCTGGGCCGGGCCGGAGCCGAGCCGTCGAGGAGCCTGACGACCTCCCAGCCGCGCGGGGCGGTGAGGCGCTCGGAGTGCTCGGCGCACAGGTCGTAACAGTGGGGTTCGGCGTAGGTGGCGAGCGGGCCGAGGACCGCGGTCGAGTCGGCGTAGACGTACGTCAGCGTCGCGACGGCGGGACGGCCGCAGGCGGTGCGCGAACAGCGACGTACAGGGCTCACGACGTTGGACGGTACCGCACTCTTGAGCGGGCCGCGACGACTCTCCACCAGGTCACTCCCCCGTGTCGTGCTGTGAAACGCCACACACACCCCTTTGGGCGCACCTTCCTGACCTGCCAGGACATCGACGCCCGAGGCGTGGATCGACCGCGCAAGCGATCAAGAGTCATCACAAAACCCTCAAATACCGTGAGGGTGCCGCTCTCGACGGGATACGGATTTGAGCCCAACCTTGGCTTGAATGGTCATGTAACGACATGCCGCACGGCTGCGGCCGGAAGCCGCCCGTGCCGTCGTGCGGTGCCGGGCGCGGGGGCGCGGCGGGGACTACCCTTCACCAGTGATGGACAAGCCCGTAACGCCCCGTGCCGCCGCCCCCGGGCCCCGCCGTCGTGATCGCCACGGACGGGGCATGCGCGGCCCGATCGCACCGCCGCAGGTGCCGCTCGCCGCGAGCCGCGCGGAGGGGTTCGCCGATCTGGTGCAGGACTCGGTGGAGCGCCTGGAGCGGCGGTGGCCGCAACTCGCCGACATCGACTTCCTGGTCCTCGAGGTGCCGCGGCTCGACGGGCCCGGCCAGGCCTGGAACGACGAGGCCGTGCCGCTCGGCGGCACGATCAGCGCGCGCGAAGGGCGCCCCGCGCGCGTGGTCGTCTACCGACGGCCGGTCGAGATCCGCACGAAGGGGCGCGACGAGCGGGCGGCGCTGGTGCACGAGGTCGTCGTCGAGCAGGTCGCCGAGCTCCTCGGGCTGACGCCGGAGACGGTCGATCCGCGGTACGGCGAGGACCAGGGCTGAGCCGGATCCCTCGCCGGAGACGGTCGATCCGCGGCGAGGACCGGGGCTGAGCCGGATCCCTCGCCGGAGACGGTCGATCCGCGGCGAGGACCAGGGCTGAGCCGGATGTCGGCCCGGCGGACCTACTTCTGCAGCACCGAAAGGTCCTCGTCCGCCTCCGGTACGGCCACCGTCCCCCGGTCGTCCGGCAGTGTCTGCACGGTGAAGGCGGGGACCCCGCCCTCGTTCGCCGCCAGGGTGCGGGCCCCGTAGACCGGGCCGCCGGAGACCGGCTCGACCGTGAGCGCGTAGGTGCCCTTCAGGCCGCCGGGGACCGGGGGCTCGATGTCCTGGGTCGTGCCGGCCTTGATCGTGTACGTCTTCGACACCGGTGTGCCGCCCTCGCTGCCGGCCGAGGCGGTGACCTTGACCGTGGCGGCGGCGCCGGGGGCCGTCAGGGACAGGGTGCTGCCCTTGCCGCTGTTGTCGGCGGACGTCGCGCGTGTGCCGACGGGGCGGGTGGCGGGAATGAACGCCGTCTCCTGCTTGTCGCCCTTGCCCCGCACGACCCGCAGGGCCGCCACGACCGGCACGGACCGGTCCGTCGGGGTCAGCACCAGGGAGCCCGCCTCGCCGCGGGTGACGTCGCCCAGGTCGGCGGCGGTCGTCATGCCGCCCTTGACGTGCACGGTCTCGTGTCCGGCCGGGGTGATCAGCCCGGAGGGGGAGGCGAGGCGCACCTTGAGGTCCGCGTCGGCGTCGCCGGGGGTGAAGGCGACCAGGCGCACGGAGGTGGCGTCCTTGGGGATGCCGGGCAGGACCAGGCTGCCCGACGGGTCCGTGGACGCGGGCAGCCAGTCGCCGCCGAGCTTGTCGTCCAGGGCCTGCACGGCGGCGCCGACGCGTCCGCTGCGGACGTTGACGTGCACGGTGAGGTCGGCCTGCCGCTCGTCGGTCAGGGTGGACAGCAGGACCGGCTCGCTGGAGTGCGGCGGGACCGTGATGCCCTCCCCCACCGCGGACTTCAGGGCGCCGTCCTTGCCGTAGAGCTCGATGTCGACCACGGCGGCCGAGTCGTCGGGGTTGGTCAGGTGGACGTAGTCGGTGCGGTCGGCGTCCGTGCTGACTCCGGGGAACCAGAAGTCGGTGTCCGGAGCGGTGCAGTTGACGCCCTGCAGGCCTCGGCCGGTCCCCGCGGCGACCTCGGTCGTCTCCTGGACGGTCCAGCCGGGCGCGAAACTGCCGTCCGCGGTCCCTACGAGGGCGGGCGCGTCGCCGCCGGAGCTGTCGCCGGTGACCGGCTTGCCGGGCTCCTTGGGCGTCAGCACGGGCTCCGCGGGCTTGTCCTGACCGGACTTCCCGTCGCCCTTGCCCTGCTTCGCGCCCTTGTCCGCATCCTTGCCCGTGCCCTTGTCGTCGGGCGCGGTGTCCGCCGACTCCTCCGTGGCCGCCCGGAGTTCGGCCTTGCCGCCGCTCCCCGTGCCCTTCGTGACGGGCGTGAAGGAGGTGTAGGACGTCTCGGCGAGGTCGGACGTGCTCGGCGCCGGGCACAGCAGGCTCGTGCGCTCCACGGGCAGTTGGGCGGCCGCCTTGGCCGTGTCGGGGCCCGGGGCGTCGTCCGGAGCGGACAGCGCGGCGAAGCCGGTGACGGCGGCGAGCGCGGTCGTGCCGGCGATCAGGGACAGGGTGGTGCGGTTCACTGCTGGCTCCCGTCGGGACGCTCGCTGCCCGTGCCGTGGGGGTGGTGCTGCTGCGCCGGGTCGTACGGCGTGCCGTAGCCCTGGCCCTGGTCGTAACCCTGGCCCTGGCCCTGGCCCTGGCCCTGGTCGTAGCCCTGGCCTTGGTCGTAGCCCTGGCCCTGGTCGTAGCCCTGGCCCTGGTCGTAGCCCTGCTGGTCGTAGGACGGGGTCTGGCCCCGGCCACCGTAGGCGTACGGGTCGTACTGGCCGGCCTGGTACGGGTCCGCCTGGTACTGCTGCCCGTAGGCGTCCGCCGGGTACGGGGCGTTCTGGCGCTGGTCGCCGTAGCCCGTGTACGTGCCGCCCTGGTAGCCGGCGTCGTCCCACTGGCCGTAGTTCTGCTGCTGCGGCACCGCGGCCGGCGGCTGCTGGGGCCGCGGGGTCTCGAACTCCTCGGGGACGGCGGCCTCTTCGGACTCGGCCTCCGCCTGGGCGCGCAGGCGGCGGGCCCGGCGGCCCTCGCCCGCGACGGCCTCGGCCGGGGCCGCCGGCTCGTCGGGGAGGTCGTCGTCGATGTCGCGACGCCGGCCGGGCAGGGCGAGCACCACGAGGACGACCGCGAGGAGACCCTGGGCCCACAGCCAGGCCGTGTGGCCGATCGGGTCGTCGTAGGTGACGTCCAGCGTGCCGCCGGTGGCGGGGAGTCGGAATCCCTGGGCCCAGCCGTCGACCGTGGTGGGGGTCAGCGGCTTGCCGTCGAGCGTGGCGGTCCAGCCGTCGGAGGCGGAGTCGGCGAGGCGCAGCACGCGTCCGCCGGCGCCGGCCGGGATCGTGGTGTGGATGTCGACGGGCCCGGCGGCGACGGGCCGCGGGGTGCCGGCGCCGGAGGCCGGGACGATGGTGGCGCGCGCGACTTCGCGGTTGACGCGCCACAGCGCGCCGCCGTTCTGCTGGCTGAGCCGGGTCAGGCCGGGCGTGGCGTCCAGGACGCGGGTGACCTCGCGGGGCGCGCCCTGGTGGACCAGGATGTAGCGCACGGCGAAGCCGCCGAGCTGGTCGGCCTGGTCGGCGCCGGAGCCCGCGACCAGGTTGGCGACGACCTTGTCGAGCCTGTCGTTCTCGCCGTCGGCCGCGGCGATCTCGCCGTCGCCGAGGCGGGCGCCGGAGCCGCGGACCAGCATGTAGCCGACGTGGGCCCCGGAGTCGCTGTCGAGGACGAGGGTGCGGGCCTGGTCGCGGGTGCCGCTCTCCTCGGCGACGAACGCCGGGACCTGGGTCGGGTCGCGCCGCTCCAGCGGGCCGTCGGCGCCCCGGATCATCCAGCCGGCGGCGATGAGCAGCGGGCCCGCTGCCGAGGCGAAGGCGATCAGCACGGCGACCGGCTGGCGCCAGCCGAAGCTCTGCTCGGCAACCCGCGCGCGTGCCCCGTCGGCGCCCAGCGCTGCGGCCGCCAGGAGGGCGATGCCGTAGACGAGGGTCGCCGGGCCGGCCCAGGTGGAGCTGTTGGACAGGACCGCGAAGACGAAGCCGGTCAGGGCGACCGCCCAGGCCGTCCAGATGCCCGCCTGGCGTTCCGAGCGCAGCAGGGCGGCGAGGGCGGCCAGCACGATGCCGATGAGCATGAGGCCGCTGACGGTGCCCGGACCGCCCGGGCTGGCGCCCAGCAGGTCGAGGGCGGACGCGGCCGAGGGGCCGTACGCGAGGCCCGCTTCCTTGAGGAAGCCGAACGGGAGCAGGGTCAGTGACCAGGGGGCGAGGAGCAGCAGGGGCGTGCCGAGCTGGGCGAGGAAACGCAGCCCGTAGGCCGTGATGTCGCTCCGGCGCAGGACGAGGAGCCCGATGCCGAGGAGCAGCGCGATGGGCCACACGATCGGCGTGAAGGCGGTGGTGATGGTCAGCAGCAGCGCGTACGCCCAGGTGGCGCGCCAGCTGCCGCGGGTCCCGGAGGAGTTCGCCAGGCCGCCGGCGGCGATGCCCGCGCGGGCGATGAGCGGCAGCAGCGCGGCCAGGACGGCGGTGCCGATGCGGCCGCCGGCGAGGGCGCCGGTGGCGGCGGGCAGGAAGGCGTAGACGACGGCCGCCCAGGCGCGCAGCAGCCGGGACTCGACGAGCGGGCGGGAGGCGAAGTAGGCGGCGACTCCGGCCAGCGGCACCGAGCAGACGAGCAGGACGGTGACGGCGAGGCCGGTCGAGCCGAACAGCAGGGACGCCAGCATCGCCACGAGCGCGACGTACGGGGGTGCGGACGAGGTGCCGCCGGCGCCCACCGGGTGCCAGGCGTCGAGGTAGCGCGACCACAGCTCCGCGGAGTCGGCCGGGGCGGGCAGCAGGGCGCCGCCCGCGAGCGCACCGCCGCCGAGGAGCTGGCGGCAGGCGACCAGGGAGACGAGCAGCAGCACGAGGAAGAGCACCGGGCCGGGCTTGCGCGCGATGCGCTTGAGCCGGGCGAACTGCTCGATCTCCAGGAAGTCGGCGTCGTCGCCGCCGGGGCCCGACTCGACGGCGCTGCCGTGCCGTCCGGCGCCGGCCGCGGCCTCCGGGTCGGAGCGGCCGACGAGGCTGCCCGCGATCTGCTCGACGGTGACGCGGACGGTCGCGCCGGGCGGCGGGAACAGTGCCCGCAGCTCGCCCTTGTCGATCCGGGGTGCGCCTCTGCCGCGCCGCCCGGCGAGGATCCGCTCGGGCCGGAGCAGTGTGCCCACCAGGCCGCGGATCTCGTCGACGGCCTGTCCGGGGACCTTGCCGACGAGGTAGGCCACGGTGCGCAGCAGGGTGCCGAGCACGATCCGCAGGATCACCCAGGGGAGCACGGCCGTACGCGAGTTGACGAGCAGGGTGTAGACGGCGCCGGCCTTGTCGACCTTGTGCGGGGAGGCGGCCGTGCGGCCCACGCAGTCGACCGTGCGGCGCTCGCGGCTGGACGCCTCGGCGTGCCGGACGACCGCCTCGGGGGCGACCAGGACGCGGTATCCGGCCGCGTGCGCGCGCCAGCACAGGTCCACGTCGTCGCGCATGAGGGGCAGGTGGCGGTCGAATCCGCCGAGCTGCTCGAAGACGTCGCGGCGCACGAGCATGCCGGCGGTGGACACCGACAGCACGGTCCGGACGTGGTCGTGCTGGCCCTGGTCCTGCTCGCGGCGGTCCAGGCCGGTCCAGCGGCGGCCGGAGTTGGCGATGGAGACGCCGACCTCCAGCAGCTGCCGCCGGTCGTACCAGCCGCGGAGCTTGGGGCCCACGACGGCCACGTCCTCGCGGCCCAGTTCGTACTCGTTGTCCACGACCCGCAGCAGCTGGGCCAGGGCGTCCGGGGCCGGGGCGCAGTCGTCGTGCAGCAGCCAGAGCCACTGCACCGGCTCGCCGTGCGGGAGCTCGGGCAGGTCGTAGGCGTCGTCGCGCCACGAGCGCGTGACCGGGTCCCAGCCGCTGGGGCGCTTCAGGTACGGCAGTTCGTCCGGGGTGAGGACCGGGGCGGTGCGGCCGCACTCCTCGACGGCCTGGCCGAAGCCGGTGCGGCGGGCGAGGTGCAGCACCCGGTCGGCGCCGAGGGCGTCGGTGACCAGCTGCGCGGAGGCGTCCGAGCTGCCGGTGTCGGCCCCCGTCGCGTACTGGACGGGTCGCTCCTGGCCGAGGAGCCCGGCGAGCGCCTCGGGCAGCCAGCGGGCGCCGTCGTGGGAGACGAGGACCGCGGTCACCACATGGCGCGGGAACTCAGGTGCGGCAGCGGCGTCATGAGGAGCTGCCGGGTGGCTGTGCACGGACATCGAGGTACGGGCCCCGGTTCGGTGGACTGCGGTGGACGCCTGCGCCCGGTGGGGCGGCGGGGCGTCTCGGACGAGCGACCACACTATCGGCAGTCCCGTAGGGACGGCGCGCAGCGCCTCGTTGAGGGGTGGCGGTCGGGAGCCGGGCGGGCAAAGGGCCCGCCGCCCGTGGATGACCCACGGGGGACGGGCCCTTCACGCAGAGGGGTGAGGGGTCAGACGGCCGCCTTCTTCAGCCGGCGGCGCTCCCGCTCGGACAGGCCGCCCCAGATGCCGAATCTCTCGTCGTTGGCGAGGGCGTACTCGAGGCACTCGGAGCGGACCTCACAGGCGAGGCAGACCTTCTTGGCCTCCCTGGTCGAGCCGCCCTTCTCGGGGAAGAAGGACTCGGGGTCGGTCTGGGCGCACAGCGCGCGCTCCTGCCAGCCGAGCTCCTCGTCCGCGTCGTCGACCAGCAGTTGCTGCACTGTCTCGGTCATGTGCGCCCCTCGTCTGTCTTCGCGTCCCCGTGATCAAGCCGTTACCGATTCCGGCTGAACGACACGAGTGAAATTACAAGTGTGCTGCTCCGGGCGAGTCAAGCCGAGATCTGCTATTGAGCCCCTTATTCACTCTGCGGAACCAAGCCCATGCGGAAAGTGTTCAAATCACCATAAAACCTGACACACAGATAGAGCCCGCGAGGGCTCACACCTTCCGCCGGACCCCACGCAGCCCCGTACGAACAAGGACGCCCAGGAGTTCGATCTCGTTCCGACACGCACGCCGAAGCGAAACGGATCACAGTCGGATCACGAGTACGCAACGGGGTTTGTGCGCCCGGATGGACGCCATGTGTCCCGGGTGGGCCATGAACAAACCTTTCATCTGAGCGATCGACCGGATGAGGTGAACCACGTCCCACGTACCGGGTGTCGAGTTGACAGTGGAGGTGTGAAGCGGTGTCCTTGTGGGCATGCTCGCGAACTTGGCGCTCACCTCGACCCGCACCGCCGGGTCCCACGGTGCTGCCCGCGCTCGCTGTAGCTGTTGCTGTTCCAGCTGTTGAGCCACACCTGCTCCAGCTGAAGGCCGAGCCACCCGTCTCTCGGCTTCCGTTCCCTCTGACCTTCTTTCACTGAGGAACCACGCAACCCCATGAACAGCGACAGCGACCTCCAGATCGCCGGCGACATCCTCGAAGTCACCCACCTCCTCCAGACCCCGCGCGAGCACCCGGCCACCGTCGCCGAGTTCGTCGGCCTGGCCCGCTCCCTCGCCGAGGACCGCTCCCAGTGGGAGCACCTCGTCCGCTACGACGCCACCACCCGCTGGTACCACCGGCTGCGCACCGGCCCCGGCTACGAGGTGTGGCTGCTGTCCTGGGTCCCCGGGCAGGGCAGCGGGCTGCACGACCACGGCCGCTCCTCCGGTGTGCTCACCGTCCTGGACGGCACGCTGACCGAGCGCACGGAGCGGGGCACGCGCGCGTTGCGGGCGGGCGCGCAGCGCGTGTTCGCGCCGGGGTACGTGCACGAGGTTGTGAACGAGGCGCTGGAGCCGGCGGTGAGCCTGCACGTGTACTACCCGGGCCTCACCGAGATGCCGATGCACACCGCCCCGCACTGCGAGGCGCGAGCCCTGCCGGATGCCGTGACTGCCTGACCCGGATGTCGTAGCCGCCTGCAAGACTGTCGCCCATGCGCATTGTGGTTCTGGCAGGCGGCATCGGCGGTGCCCGGTTCCTGCGTGGTCTGAAGCGGGCCGTCCCGGACGCGGACATCACGGTCATCGGCAACACCGGGGACGACATCCATCTCTTCGGGCTGAAGGTCTGCCCGGACCTCGACACGGTGATGTACACGCTCGGCGGCGGCATCAACGAGGAGCAGGGCTGGGGGCGTACCGACGAGACCTTCCACCTCAAGGAGGAGCTCGCGGCGTACGGCGTCGGGCCCGAGTGGTTCGGCCTGGGCGACCGGGACTTCGCCACGCACATCGTGCGGACGCAGATGATCGGCGCCGGATACCCGCTGAGTGCGGTGACGCAGGCGCTGTGCGACCGCTGGAAGCCGGGCGTGCGGCTGATCCCCATGTCCGACGACCGCGTCGAGACCCATGTGGCCGTCGAGATCGACGGCGAGACCAAGGCGATCCACTTCCAGGAGTACTGGGTGCGGCTGCGCGCCTCGGTGCCCGCCCGGGCCGTCGTGCCGGTGGGCGCCGACCAGGCGAAGCCCGCGCCGGGCGTGCTGGAGGCCATCGCCGAGGCGGACGTGATCCTCTTCCCGCCGTCCAACCCGGTCGTGTCGATCGGCACGATCCTCGCCGTGCCCGGCATCCGGGAGGCGATCGCCGACGCCGGGGTGCCGGTCGTCGGCCTCTCCCCCATCGTCGGCGACGCGCCCGTGCGGGGCATGGCCGACAAGGTGCTCGCCGCCGTGGGCGTCGAGTCGACCGCGACGGCGGTGGCCGAGCACTACGGCTCGGGCCTGCTGGACGGCTGGCTCGTCGACTCGGTGGACGCGGGCGCGGTGGAGCGGGTCGAGGCGGCCGGGATCCGCTGCCGGGCCGTACCGCTGATGATGAGCGACACGGACGCGACCGCGCGGATGGCCCAGGAGGCGCTGGCGCTGGCCGAGGAGGTGCGGGGGGTATGAGCGGCGAGGTCACCGGCACGGAGCCGGCTGCCGCCGGATATCAGGTGTGGGCCGTGGGCGGCATACCGGAGGTCACGGCCGGGGACGACCTGGCGAAGCTGATCGCCGCAGCGGAGCCCGGCCTGGCAGACGGGGACGTCCTGCTCGTCACCTCGAAGATCGTGTCCAAGGCGGAGGGCCGGATCGTCCAGGCCGCCGACCGGGAGGCCGCGATCGACGCGGAGACGGTCCGGGTGGTGGCCCGGCGCGGCGCCCTGCGGATCGTCGAGAACCGGCAGGGCCTGGTCATGGCAGCGGCCGGGGTCGACGCGTCCAACACCCCCTCCGGGACGGTGCTGTTGCTGCCCGAGGACCCGGACGCCTCCGCCCGCGCCATCCGTGACGGACTGCGCGACGCCCTAGGCGTCGACGTCGGGGTCGTCGTCACCGACACGTTCGGCAGGCCCTGGCGCTCCGGGCTCACGGACGTCGCGATCGGCGCCGCCGGAGTGCGCGTGCTCGACGATCTGCGCGGCGGCACCGACGCGTACGGGAATCCGCTCAGCGCCACAATCGTCGCCACGGCCGACGAACTCGCCGCCGCCGGCGACCTCGTCAAGGGCAAGGCCGCGGGGCTGCCCGTCGCGGTGGTGCGCGGGCTCGCGCACCTGGTCGCGCCGGGCGACGACGGCGAGGGAGCACGGGCCATGGTCCGCGGCGCACGCGACGACATGTTCCGCCTCGGCACCTCGGAGGCGGTCCGGCAGGCCGTGACCCAGCGGCGCACGGTCCGCTCGTTCACGGACGAGCCCGTGGACGCGGGTGCCGTACGGCGGGCCGTGGCCGCCGCCGTGACGGCTCCGGCCCCGCACCACACGACGCCCTGGCGGTTCGTGCTGCTGGAGTCGCCGGAGTCGCGGACGCGACTGCTCGACGCCATGCGGGACGCGTGGATCGCCGACCTGCGGCGGGACGGCAAGAGCGAGGAGTCCATCGCCAAGCGGGTCCGGCGCGGGGACGTGCTGCGCAACGCGCCCTACCTCGTCGTCCCCTGCCTGGTCATGGACGGTTCGCACACCTACGGCGACCCGCGGCGGGACGGTGCCGAGCGGGAGATGTTCGTGGTCGCCACCGGTGCCGGCGTGCAGAACTTCCTGGTCGCGCTGGCCGCGGAGCGGCTGGGTTCGGCCTGGGTGTCGTCGACGATGTTCTGCCGGGACGTGGTGCGCGAGGTGCTGGACCTGCCCGCGGACTGGGACCCGATGGGAGCGGTGGCGGTCGGGCATCCGGCGGAGGAACCGCGGCCCCGTCCCGAGCGGGACGCCGGGGCGTTCATCGAGGTGCGGTGACAGGCGCCGGGCGGCGCCTACGCTCGTAGGGCTGCTCCTTCAGGATCCCAGGGACGACATTCATGGCAGGACGGTTCGCTCAGCGGCCCACGCTCCCCCACAGCCCGAAAAGCGTGGGAGGCACCCCCACGACCGTGCGCGGTGGGCATGTCGCCGTGCCCCCGGGCGTGCCCCGGCAGGCGGCGGGGCCGGGCCGGGTGCGGGAGTGGGTGCCGGACGGGCCGCTGGATCTCGGTCTGGTGCTCGGGCCGTTGCGGCGCGGGCCCGGCGACCCGACGTTCCGGGCGACGCCGGACGGTTCCGTGTGGCGGACCGGCCTCACTCCGGCCGGGCCCGGGACGCTGAGGGTGTGCGCGTACGGCGGTGGGGTGCGCGGAGAGGCCTGGGGGCCCGGGGCCCAGTGGCTGCTGGAGGGGCTGCCGGAGCTGCTCGGGGCCGCGGACGATCCGTCGGCGTTCGTGCCGCGGCACCGGCTGCTGGCGTCGGCCCGGCACCGGCGGCCGGGCTTGCGGCTGACGCGGAGCGGGCTCGTGCTGGAGTCGCTGATCCCGTCGATCCTGGAGCAGAAGGTCACGACCGACGAGGCGTACCGGGCGTGGCGGCTGCTGGTGCGGAAGTTCGGGGAGCCGGCGCCGGGGCCCGCGCCCGCGCGGATGTACGTGATGCCGGAGCCTCGGACGTGGGCGCTGATTCCGTCGTGGGAGTGGCACCGGGCCGGGGTCGACAACAAGCGGGCGTCGACGATCCTGCGTGCGGTGCGGGTCGCCGCGCGGCTGGAGCAGGCGGTGGGCATGGAGCCCGGGGCTGCCCGGGCGCGGCTGGAGCTGGTGCCGGGGGTCGGGCCGTGGACCTCCGCTGAGACGGTGCAGCGCAGTCATGGGGCGGCGGACGAGGTGACGGTGGGGGATCTGCATCTGCCCGGGATCGTGGGGTGGGCGCTGGCCGGGGACCGGGATGCGGACGATGCGGCGATGCTGGAGCTGCTGGAGCCGTATGCGGGGCAGCGGCATCGGGCGGCTCGGTTGATTCTGCTGAGCGGGAGGGTGCCGGGGCGGCGGGCGCCGAAGATGCCTCGGTGGGACATCGGGCGGTTGTGAACTGTTGGCTTCGCGTGCGAGGCCGGGGTGTTGCGCGCGAACTGTCGGGGTCCAGGTGCTCGGCATCTGTGCTGAGGGCGGGTGGGTCCGCAGCCCGGCGTGGCGGGGTGCCGCTGCGCCCACCCGTGCCGCCCCAGGCGGCACGCATGCCCGCAGCGGGGGCGCCGGAACGCGTCCGCAGCGGGGGCGGCGGGACGCGTCGGCAGCTGAGGCGTCGGGACGCGTCCGCGGCTGGGGGTGGCGGCCCGCAGCCAAGCCCCCCGTGCGCGTGCCTACTGGTCCGATGAGAAGCGGACCGCTCCTGCCGGGATGCGGGCGTCGCACCATATGCGGGCGCCCTCCAGGAGTTCGTTGTCGGGGCCGATCACCGCGCCGTCTCCTATGACCGTGCCGGTGAGGACCGAGCGTTGGCCGACGCGGGCGCGGGTGCCGATCAGGGAGTCGGTGATGACCGCGCCCGGCTCGATGACCGCGCCCGGCAGGATCGTGCTGCCGAAGATCCGCGCGCCCTCGGCGACGAAGGCGCCCTCGCCCACCACCGTGCCGCCCGCCAGCTTGGCGTCGGACGCGACCTGGGCCGTGGGCAGCACCAGGCGGTCGCCGCAGCGGCCGGGGACGGCGGGCGACGGGGCCCGGCCGAGTACCAGGTCCGCCGAGCCCCGGACGAAGGCCGCCGGGGTGCCCAGGTCCAGCCAGTACGTCGAGTCGACCATGCCCTGCAGGTGCGCGCCGGCCGAGAGGAGACCGGGGAAGGTCTCCCGTTCCACCGACACCGGCCTGCCCAGCGGAATCGAGTCGATGACCGAGCGGCGGAAGACGTACGCCCCCGCGTTGATCTGGTCGGTGACGATCTCCTCGGGGGTCTGCGGCTTCTCCAGGAACGCCAGGACCCTGCCCGTGTCGTCGGTGGGGACCAGGCCGTAGGCGCGCGGGTCGGTGACCTTGGTGAGGTGCAGGGAGACGTCCGCGCCCGTCGTCTCGTGGGTGTCGACCAGGGCCCGGATGTCCAGGCCCGTCAGGATGTCGCCGTTGAAGATCAGGACCGGGTCGTCGGGGCCGGAGTGCAGCCGGGAGGCGACGTTGCGGATGGCGCCGCCCGTGCCGAGCGGCTCCTCCTCGGTGACGTACTCGAGGTGGAGTCCCAGCGCGGAGCCGTCACCGAAGTACGGCTCGAAGACCTCGGCCAGATAGGAAGTGGCCAGGACGATGTGCTCGACACCGGCCGCTCTCGCTCTCGCCAGCTGATGCGTGAGGAAGGGCACCCCGGCCGCCGGGACCATGGGCTTGGGCGTGTGCACCGTGAGCGGGCGCAGCCGGGTGCCCTTGCCGCCGACCAGGAGGATCGCTTCAGTCACGTGTCGTCTCTGCTTCCTGCCGGGACCGGCCGAACTGTCTTTCGGCCGGTCAGTGTATGCAGATCGTTCCGTGGCGCCTTCGTTGGCCGTGCGGCGTGCCGCCCGCTGCCCCCCGACGGCGGTGAACGTGTGCTCAGCGGCCCTGGTAGCGGGCCGCCTTGGAGCGGGCCGAGCCGAGCTTTCCGTAGAGCTTGCGTCCCGGGCACTCGGTCTTGAAGCCGTCCCGGTGCCCCGAGATCACGTTCAGTCGTACCTTCTTACCTTTTCGGTGGAGATTGCTGCCGGCCGACTTCAGGTATGTCTTTCCCTTCGGGTTCACCCGGTACAGCCCCAGCTTCCACGCGGTCAGCCGGGCGATGGCCTTGACCGCGGATTTCGACGGCTTCTTGGCGCCGTAGGACCCGAGGACGGCGATCCCCATGCTGTTGCTGTTGAAACCCAGCGTGTGCGCGCCGAGGACGGGTTTCGCCACGCCCCCCGCGCGGCCCTCGTAGATCTTTCCGCACTTGTCGATGAGGAAGTTGTAGCCGATGTCCCGCCATCCCATGCTCTTGACGTGGTAGCGGTAGATACCGCGAATGAGTGACGGGACCTGCGAGCAGCGGTACTTGTTGCCGCTGGCCGTGTGGTGCACGAAGGCCGCCTTGACCTTCTTCGTGTACCGGAGGCCGCTCTCCCGCAACCCCTCGTTCGCACCCCAGCCGCGCCGCGTGACGATTCCCGGGCGCGGACCGATGTACGGCTTCGCCTGCCGCTGCTGCTCCGTCAGCTCGACGGCGTCGAAGGCGCGGTATTCCTGCTCGGTCCTGGCGCGGCTCAGTGCCGCGATCTCGCGGGCGCCGAGAGGGGCGAGGTCGGCGTTGGCGGCGGAGGCCTCGACGAGGGCGGAGGACTCGGCGTTCCGGGCGTCGGCGGCGCGGGGGCCCCCGACGCCGAGGGAAGTGGTGTCGGCCTCGCCCGGGTCGACGAGTTCGAGGCGGAGGCCCGAGGGCAGCGGGGGCGCGGCGGGCAGGTTGCGGGAGTCCGGGGGGCGCGCGCGGAAGGCGGCTGCCCTGCCGCCGGACTCGGAGCTGACCCGGAGTTCCACGCCGTCGGAGTCGCCCACCCACAGCGGTGCCGTGGCGCCGCGGACGCGGCCCGAGGCCCTCTCGGGGGTGTCCCGGTCGGCGGAGTGGTCGGCGTTGTGGGTCTCCAGGTCCTGCCAGCCCGACCAGGTGCCGGTGCCGGCGGCGCGGGTGCGGACCCGGACGCGGCCGTGCAGTTCGGCGTCGGGGTCGTCCCAGATGACGCCGACGAGGGAGAAGTGGCGTACGGCGCGGCGGGACAGGCCCTGCTCGGTGGCGGGGGCGGAGGGGGTGGCGCGGGTGCGGGTCAAGGGTTCGAGGGGGAGGGACTGGGTGCTGCCGGCGACGTACGGTTCGGCCGCGCGCCGCTCGGCCGGGTTCGTGGCCGGGGAACCCGCAAGGGGCGCACCTCTCGCGGCTTCCGTGGCCGACGCCGGTCTCGCCGACGCCGCGAGGGCGGGAGGAGTGAGGGGGAGGGCCAGAGCGGCCGCGCAGGTGACACCGATCGAGGAAGCAAGGAATCCACGCATGCCCCTGATCTTGGACATAGTCGTATAAGTCTGTCTATTTGGGAGTTGACGGACCATCGGTCGGGGTTCGGCCGAACCGGTGGCGCATTCGGGGCGCGGCGCTGGGCGGGCCGTTGGGTGGGGGCCGGTGCGTTGCGTACGCTTGCGCGGGTGAACGCCACCGATCGCACCCCTGCCGACCTGCTGGGTTCCGCGCTCGCCGCGGATCCGGGACGCCCCCTGGTGACCTTCTACGACGACGCCACGGGGGAACGGGTCGAACTGTCCGTGGCCACCTTCGCCAATTGGGTGGCCAAGACCGCGAACCTCCTCCAGGACGAACTGTCCGTCGAGCCCGGGGACCGGGTGGCGCTGCTGCTGCCGGCGCACTGGCAGACGGCGGTGTGGCTGCTGGCGTGTGCGTCGGTGGGAGTCGTCGCGGACGTGTCCGGGGAGGTACGCGCGGCCGACGTCGTGGTGAGTGGGCCGGACCGGCTGGAGGAGGCCCGGGCATGCTCCGGTTCACGGATCGCGATGGCGCTGCGGCCTCTCGGAGGGCGGTTCCCGCAGGCCCCCGAGGGCTTCACCGACTACGCGGTGGAGGTGCCGGGGCAGGGTGACCGGTTCGTGCCGTACGCACCCGTGGACCCGGAGGGGCCCGCGCTGATCGTGGCCGGGCGGGAGTTCAGCGGGGCCGAGGTCGTCGAGCGGGCCCGGGCCGAGGCCACGGCGCTGGGGCTGACCGGGCCCGGGTCGCGGATCCTGTCGGGGCTGCCGTACGACACGTGGGACGGGTTGAACGCCGGGCTGTTCGGGCCGCTGGCCACCGGAGGTTCCGTGGTGCTGTGCCGGCACCTGGAGCAGGCCGGGGGCGGGGTGCTGGACAAGCGGGTGGAGAGCGAACGGGTCACGGTGATCGCCCGCGGCACGGCGGGCCGCTGACACCGGGCGACGCACGACAGACGCCCTCACGACCACCACCCCTGCCGCGGCCGGCCGCCGGCACCGGTCTCACCCGGCGGACACCGTCACCACACCCGCGGCACTGCAGGCCGGTAGCCCGGCCCCCCGTTCGGCCCATCCCGACCCGCCCCCCGGCCGCCATCCGCGCCATGGTCGTAGGAGCAGTGCGCGCGGGGCGTTCCCAGGTCAGGAGGGGTGGTTGCTGCCGTGGGCTACAGGGTCGGTCCGGGCGCGGGGGCGTCCGCCAGTGGGCGGGGGCTGGTGCGGCGGCGCCGACGGCGGTGGGTGCGCATCACGGCGTTCGGGGTCACGGCTCTCCTCGTGGCGGCCGGCGGGGCCGGCTGGGCCGTGTACGCGAAGCTCAGCGGGAACATCACGCCCGACGAGGCGGCCGCCGCCGAACTCGCGCGGTACGACAGGGAGCGGCCCACCTCCCTGGTGAAGGACGCCCGGAACATCCTGCTGATCGGGTCGGACTCGCGTGAGGGGACCGGCAACGCCCGCTACGGACGGGACTCCGGCACCGAGCGGTCCGACACCACGATCCTGCTGCACCTGTCCGCGGGCCGGGGCAGTGCCACCGCCGTCTCCCTCCCCCGGGACCTGATGGTGGATCTGCCGGGTTGCCGACGCCCGGACGGGTCCCGCAGCGCGCCCCGGTTCGCCATGTTCAACCAAGCCTTCCAGCTGGGCGGTTCGGCCTGCACCATCCGGACCGTGGAGAAGCTGACCGACATCCGCATCGACCACCACGTCGTCGTGGACTTCCACGGCTTCAAGGAGATGGTCGACGCGGTCGACGGCGTCGAGGTGTGCCTGCGGGAGCCGATCGACGACCGGGCCGCCAGGCTGCGGCTGCCCGCCGGGCACGTGACGCTCAACGGCGAGCAGGCCCTCGGCTACGTCCGTGCCCGCAAGACCCTGGGCGACGGCAGCGACACCGAGCGGATGGAGCGGCAGCAGCGGTTCCTCGGGGCACTCGTCAACAAGGTACGCAGCAATGACGTCCTGCTGAATCCGGTGAAGCTGTATCCCGTCCTGGATGCCGCCACGTCGTCCCTCACCACCGACCCGGGACTGGCCAGCTTGCGTGGTTTGTACGATCTTGTGCGCGGCCTGCGCGACATCCCCATGGAACAAGTGCAATTCCTGACCGTCCCCCGGGAGTCGTATGCGTACGACGCCAATCGCGACCAACTCGTGGAGCCCGCGGCGGACCGGCTCTTCGAGCGACTGCGTACGGACACACCCCTGGTCGTGAAGGGGAACGGCCCGCCGGAATCCGCCCCGCAGAGCCTCTCAGGCGCGCGCGACGGGTCGCACGGGGACGCGCATCCGGGCGCTCGCCTCGCGCCCGCCGTCACCGTTTCTCCTCCACCGACGTATCGGGGGAACACGGCAGCCGAGGACACCTGCGGGTAAAGCGGACACCAAGACCACTCCAAGGCAAGGAACTCTCCACCCGGTAATAGGCGAATTGCCCGAGTGTGCGGACGTGGCGTGGGTCACCGCCGTCGCCCGGCGCCGAAAGGGCCGGTTAGTGTGAGCGATCCGGTGCGCCCGGCCCCGAGGAACGGTCCCGAGGTCGCGCACTGTGTGACCGAGACCCGGGCGCCTTGGAGGGGGAAGGCGCCGCGTCCCCCGACGGAGGAATCAGGCAACCGTGGACGCGCAAGGCCGTGGGCGGGCGGACGACATCGACCCCGCAGATCAGTGGGTGCTCAACCCGAACACCGGCGAGTACGAACTGCGACTGGGGTCTTCGGCGTCGCAGTCGGGCGTCCCCGCACCTCGCAGGCCCCGCTCCTCCGAGACGGCTCCGCCCGCGCGCGGCCGCACGGAGGCACGCGGACGTAACGAGGCCTCCGGCCGGTCGCGGCCCGAGACCCCCGGCCGCGCGGTGCCGCCGCCGCGCAGACGCCGCGGGGCGCCGGAGGAGCCGCTGCCGGGACGGCGCGGACGACGCCCGGCGAAGAAGGCCTCGAAGGGCAAGAAGGTCCTGCTGTGGACCGGCGGCACGATGGCGTTCGTACTGGTCGCCGGCGCGGGTGCCGCGTACTTCTACGTCGAGCACCTGAACGACAACATCGCCTCCGTCTCCGACGACGGCGCGAGCACCGGTGGCTTCAGCAAGGACAAGGCGATCAACATCCTGCTGATCGGCACCGACAAGCGCACCGGCAAGGGCAACGGCAGCTACGGCGACGCGGGCAGTGTCGGGCACGCCGACACCACGATCCTGCTGCACGTCTCCAAGGACCGTTCGAACGCGACCGCGCTGAGCATCCCGCGTGATCTGATCGTCGACGTGCCGGACTGCCCGACGACGCAGGAGGACGGCACGCAGAAGATCATCCCCGGCACACGGCAGGTCCGCTTCAACACGAGCCTCGGCCAGGACGGCCGTACGCCCAGCTGCACGATGCGGACCGTCACCGAGCTGACCGGGGTCAAACCGGACAACTTCATGGTCGCGGACTTCAACGCGGTCAAGACGCTGACCAGCGCGGTCGGCGGGGTCGAGGTCTGCGTGGGCAAGGACCTCGACGACCCGGACTCGCATCTGAAGCTGTCCAAGGGCATGCACACCATCGAGGGCGAGCAGGCGCTGGCCTTCGTGCGCACCCGGCACGCCGTCGGTTTCGGCGGTGACCTGAGCCGGATCGGTCTGCAGCAGCAGTTCCTGAGCGCGCTGATGCGCAAGCTGAAGTCCAACGACACCCTCACCAGCCCGTCGAAGATGCTCGACCTGGCCGAGGCGGGCACCAAGGCGCTGACCGTCGACTCGCAGCTGGACAGCATCGGCAAGCTGAAGGACCTCGGTCTGGAGCTGGGCAAGCTCAACACCGAGAACCTGACGTTCACCACGACCCCGGTGATCGACAACCCGACGGAGAAGGTCAAGGCCACCGTCGTCCTGAACGAGTCGACGGCCCCGCAGGTCTTCGACATGATCAGGAACGACGTCTCCTTCACCGCCGTCAAGGAGCGGAAGAAGAAGGAGGCCGCCGCGGTCGCCGCCCGGCTGAAGGGCACCAAGGCCCCGGCCTCCGAGGTGCGGGTGCGGATCCTCAACGGCGGTGCCATCGCCGGCAGCGCCCAGGAGACCCTCAGCTGGCTGCAGAACGAGGAGGGCGTGACCAAGTCGGAGAACGCCGGCAACGCGCCCGCCCCGCTGGCGAAGACGACCCTGGAGTACGCGCCCGACCAGGCCGACCAGGCCCGCCGCCTCGCGGACCTCATGGGGCTGTCCGGGTCCGCGATGAAGCCGGGCGAGAGCGTGACCAACGACCAGGGGCTGCCCGCGATGACGCTGACCCTGGGCAAGGACTTCGAAGGGGCGGGGGTCTCCCTCACCGCACCCGCCAAGGCACCCGAGGGGGTGCAGAAGTCCACCGCCGACAAGGTGGAGTGCGCCAAGTGACGTGAATGTCCTTCGCGTTCGCCAGACTTCCTTCAAACAAATGGGCGGTATTGCCCAGTTGTGAGAACGTGCAATTTCTCACCCACGTCGCTTGACGCCGAAGTGTGCGGATAGTGTGTGCGATCCAGTGCTCTCATCCATGAGCTCCGTCCTGGGGGAGTGCACTGCTTGACCAGCACCGTGCGCCTTCCGGGGGAGGGCGCCGCGTGGCCCGACGGAGGAACAGGCAACCGTGGACGCGCAAGGCCGTGGGCGGGCGGACGACGTCGATCCCGCAGACCAGTGGGTACTCAACCCGAACACCGGCGAATACGAACTGCGACTGGCCCCTTCCGCAGCGCAGTCGTCCGTTCCCGGCCCCCGTTCCTCCGGTGGCCGTGGCCCGACCGGGGCGGGCGGCGCGGCACGTGCCCGCCGGACCGAACCCGCCCGGCGTTCCGGGGCGGCGGCATCCGGTGATGAGACTCCCTCCCCCCGCAGACGCACCAGCGCCCCGGCCGACGCCGCCGCGGGGCGGCGCGGACGCCGGCCGGCGCAGAAGAAGGGGAAGGGCAAGAAGGTCCTGATGTGGACCGGCGGCTCCCTGGCCTTCGTACTCGTCGGGACGAGCGCGGCCGCGTACCTCTACTACGAGCACCTCAACAACAACATCACGTCCGTCTCCGACGACGGCGCCGGCACCGGCGGGTTCAGCAAGGACCGCGCGATCAACATCCTGCTGATCGGTACCGACAAGCGCACCGGCAAGGGCAACGAGGGCTACGGCGACAAGAACAGCGCCGGGCACGCGGACACCACGCTCGTGCTGCACGTCTCCAAGGACCGTACGAACGCGACGGTGCTGAGCATCCCGCGCGACCTGATCACCGACATCCCGGACTGTCCGACGACCCAGGAGGACGGCACGGAGAAAGTCATCCCGGGCAAGCAGCGCGCGCGCTTCAACGAGAGCCTCGGGCAGGAGGACCGGACGCCGAGCTGCACCATGCGCACGATCACCGAGCTGACCGGGCTGAAGATGGACCACTTCATGGTGGCCGACTTCAACGCGGTCAAGACGCTGACCAGCGCGGTGGGCGGGGTCGACGTGTGCCTGGCCAAGGACATCAAGGACAAGGACTCCAAGCTCGACCTGCCCAAGGGCGAGCACACGATCGAGGGCGAGGATGCGCTGGCCTTCGTCCGCACGCGGCACTCCGTGGGCTTCGGCGGTGACCTGAGCCGGATCGAACTGCAACAGCAGTTCCTGGGTTCGATGATGCGCAAGCTGAAGTCCAACGACACCCTGACCAGCCCGTCGAAGATGATCAAGCTGGCCGAGGCGGGCACCAAGGCGCTGACCGTCGACTCGCAGATCAGCACGATCAAGAAACTGGCCGATCTCGGGGCGGAGCTGGGCAAGTTCGACACGAAGAACCTCACGTTCGCGACCGTGCCCGTCGACGACAACCCCGCGGAGAAGGTCAAGGCCACGGTGGTCCTGAAGGAGCCTCAGGCCCAGCAGCTGTTCGCGATGGTCCGCGACGACGTGTCGCTGACCGCGGTGAAGCAGGAGAAGAAGAAGGAGAAGGCCGCCGAGGCCGCCCGGTTGAAGGGCCCCAAGGCACCGGCCTCCGAGGTCCGGGTGCGGATCCTCAACGGCGGTGCCGTCGCCGGCAGCGCCCAGGAGACCCTCAGCTGGCTGCAGGTCCAGGAAGGTGTGACCAAGTCCGAGAACGCGGGCAACGCCGAACAGCCGCTGGCCAAGACCACGCTGGAGTACGGGCCCGACGAGGCGGACCAGGCGCGCCGGCTCGCGGAGATCATGGGCCTGTCCGGGGCCGCGCTCAAGCCGGGCGAGAGCGTGACCAACTCACAGGGGCTGCCCGCGATGACGCTGACCCTGGGCAAGGACTTCGAGGGCGCGGGCGTTCCCCTCACCACTCCGGCGAAGGTGCCGGACGAGGTGCAGAAGTCCACGGCCGACAAGGTCGAGTGCGCGAAGTGACCTGACCGTCCCTTCCTGCGTCTCACAGGTGGACGGAGCAAGCCCGGACGAATCGGCCGGGTGTACATCCGACCGGGCATGTCAGAGGTCCAACCAGAAGCGGGGACGACCGTGCTCCGGCGGAGCAGTGGGGGAACCCGTGGTCCGGACGGACACGGGTCACCCGTGATCCGAACTCGACGCGGGGCGGACCCGTGGGTCGGCCATTGGGGTGGGAGGCAGGGGTATGGCGCAGAGTGACGTGCGTGCAGGCGGCACACGGCACGATTCGGGCGGCCTGACCCAGGACGAGCGTCCGGGGACGGCGGCGCCCGCCGCGGGCGGGGGCGAGGGTGGCAGAGGCGGCCACGGCCGTCGGCGCGGCCGGCGGCGCGGCGGCGGACGCCGGATATTGCGCTGGTCCGCGATCGTGCTGTCGGTCCTGATACTCGGGACGGCCGGCGCCGGATACCTCTACTACCGCCATCTCAACGGCAACATCGACAAGGGCAAACGCAACAGCGGTGAGTCCGACGTCAAGAAGACCGGCCCCAACGCGGCGGGCCAGACCCCCCTCAACATCCTGCTCATCGGCTCCGACAGCCGGAACTCTGCGGAGAACGTCAAACTCGGCGGCGGCCGGGACAACGTCGGCAGCAAGCCCCTGGCGGACGTGCAGATGCTCCTGCACGTCTCGGCGGACCGCGAGAGCGCGTCCGTGGTGAGCATCCCGCGGGACACCCGGGTGGACATCCCCAAGTGCGTCGACCCCGACACCGGGGAGAAGTACCCGGCGAAGAACACCATCATCAACGAGACGCTCCAGCGCGGCGGCCCCGGCTGCACCCTCGCCACCTGGCAGAACCTGACCGGTGTGTACATCGACCACTGGATGATGGTCGACTTCGCCGGAGTGGTGGACATGGCGGACGCCATCGGCGGTGTCCCGGTCTGCGTCAACCAGAACGTGTGGGACCGGCCGCTGGCCGGCCAGCGCGGCGGCTCCGGATTGAAGCTGAAGGCCGGCACGCACAAGGTGCAGGGCAAGGAGGCGCTGCAGTGGCTGCGCACCCGGCATGCCTGGGGCAGTGACCCGCTGCGCGCCAAGGCGCAGCACATGTACATGAACGCGATGATCCGGACGCTGAAGGAGCAGAACGTCTTCACCGACACCGGCCGCCTGACGGGCCTGGCGGAGGCGGGCACCAAGGCGCTGAAGGTGTCCGAGGAGATCGGCACGGTCAAGGAGCTGTACGACGTCGGCATGCAGCTGAAGTCGGTCCCGACGAACCGCATCACGATGACGACGATGCCGTGGATCGAGGACCCCTTGGACCGCAATCACCTGGTGCCCAAGCCGGGGGACGCCGACAAGCTGTGGGCGATGCTCCGCGACGACGTCTCCTTCGACAAGAGCGGCAAGGCGCGCACGGCCGCGGACGCGGGCTCGTCCCCGGCTGCGGCGAAGGCCACCGGGCCCGCCGCCGCGCCGGCCGCGGGGCTGTCGGTCTCCGTCGTCAACGGCACGGCCGATGACGAGCGGGCCGCCGTTCCCCGGCGGGCCACCGCGATCGTGGCGGCGCTGCGGCGGGAGGGGTTCACCCGGGCCGTCGCCGCGAGCGGTCAGGCCCCACAGGCCCGGACCCAGGTGACGTACCCCAAGAGCACGGGCGAGCAGGGCCGGGCCAACGCGCTGTCGGTGGCGAAGGCGGTCGGCGTCCCGAGCAGCCAGGTGCGGGCCACGGACGACGTGACCACGACGCTGACCATCGGCAGCGACTGGCGGGAGGGCTCGGCCTACCCGAAGCAGAAGGCGCCCGAGGCGGGCGACCTGCCCGACTCCGCGGACGCGCTGACCGCGGACAAGACGGAGTGCATGGACGTGTACAAGCCCTACCAGTGGTGAACACCTCCGCGGCACGAGAGAGCGGGGCCCGCCGTCCGGGAGGACGACGGGCCCGCCGCGTCGGGTCAGCTCGCGGTGGCGTCGGCGCGCACCGCGGGGCGCCGCGTCGGGTCAGCTCGCGGCGGCGTCGGCGCGCACCGCGGGGCGCCGGGAGGCGATGACCTTCCTCGCCAGCGCCCGCGGGCTGGTCAGGAAGCCCCAGCCCCACGACATGTGCATGGTGGCCAGCGCCACGGGGATCTGCAGCCTCGCCTTCAGCGGCAGGCCCTTGCCCGCCGGGACCGAGCCGAGCAGGATCGCCGCGAGGTAAGCGCCGGGCACCACGAAACCCCACGGGGTCAGCAGGGCGCCCACCAGGATCCCGGCCCCGATCGCGCACACGGCGGTCGGCGGGGCGAGGTAGCGCAGGTTGATCGAACCCTCGTGGAAGCGGGCGACCACGTGCCGCCAGCGGCCGTAGTCCTTGTACTGCTTGGCGAGCGCCTTCACGCTCGGCCGCGGCCGGTACGACACCTTCAGCTCGGGCGAGAACCAGATGAGGCCGCCCGCCTCGCGGATGCGGAAGTTCAGCTCCCAGTCCTGGGCGCGGATGAACTCCACGTTGTAGCCGCCCTGCCGCTCCAGCGCCTCGCGCCGGAACACCCCCAGGTAGACCGTCTCGGCGGGACCCGCCCGGCCACCGGTGTGGAAAGCGGCGTTGCCGACCCCTATCTTCGAGGTCATCGCGGCGGCGACCGCGTGCTCCCAGTCGTTCTCGCCTTCGGCGTGCATGATGCCGCCGACGTTCTGCGCGCCGGTCTCCTCCAGGAGCCGTACGGCGGTCGCGATGTAGTTCGGCGAGAGCATGCCGTGCCCGTCGACGCGGACGACGATCGGATGCCGGGAGGCGTTGATCGCCGCGTTCAGCGCCGCGGGCGTACGGCCGGTGGGGTTGGGGACGGTGTGGACACGCGCGTCTTCGGCCACGAGCTCGGCGGCGATCTCGTCCGTGCGGTCCGTGGACGGACCGAGGGCGATCACGACCTCCATCTCGCCGGCGTACTCCTGCGCGAGGATCGCTTGGACTGCTCCCCGCAGATGCCGCTCCTCGTTGAGGACGGGCATGATCACGGAAACGGCGGGGAGCCGCACGTCGGGATTGGCGTTCATAGGGGGGTCACGTTACCGCGAACGGGGGACACCGGTGCGCGCCGCCGGGGCGGTACCGCAGGCCGCAGATCGTATCGGCCTACGGTTTCACAGATCCCACGTACGGCCGTCGTCCGGAGGTGTTCCCATGCCCACGCCGCCGCGGTCCTCCCGGTCCACCGCCGGTCCCCAGCGCCGCCCGCAGTCCCCCGTCCCCCGCCGCGCTCCGCGCAGGCCCGCACCGCCCGCGCGCAAGCCGCGCTGGGCCTTGCGGGCGGTCACCACGCTGTCCGTGGTGGTCCTCGCCTCCGCCGGCATCGGGCACGCGGTGATGACCAGCCTGGACGCGGACATCGCCAGGGTCGACCCCTTCAAGGACATGAAGAACCGCCCGCAGGCGGGCCACGGCATGAACCTGCTGCTCGTCGGCACCGACGGGCGGGAGAAGATCGGCCAGGAGGAGCGCCGCACGTACCGGCTGGGCGGCGCGCCCTGCCACTGCACCGACACGATCATGATCGTGCACATCTCGGAGAACCGGGACCGGGCCAGCGTGGTGAGCCTGCCGCGCGACTCGTACGCGGTGACGCCGGCGCATGTCGACCGTACGTCCGGCAAGCGGCACGACGGACACCCCCTCAAGCTGAACGCCGCGTATGCCGAGGGCGGCCCGCAGCTGACCGTGCGCACCGTCGAGAACATGACGAAGGTGAAGATCGACCACTACCTGGAGGTCGACTTCACGAGCTTCATGAAGACGGTGGACGTGGTGGGGGGCGTGCAGATCTGCACGGCCGAGCCACTGCAGGACAGCTACACCGGCCTGAACCTCCCGGCCGGCCGGCACACGCTCCGGGGCGGGCAGGCGCTGCAGTTCGTGCGCGCACGCCATGTCGACGGGGCCTCCGACCTGGGCCGGATGAAGCGGCAGCAGCGCTTCATGGCGGCGCTCGTGGACCGGCTCACCTCGTCCGGGATCCTCCTCAACCCGATGAAGTTCCGGGACGTGACGCGGGCGGTGCTGGGCTCGGTACGGGCCGACAAGGGCTTCGGCACGGACGAGATGCTGGACCTGGGCCGGGCCATGCGGAACTTCTCCCCCTCCTCCTCCGAGTTCACCACCGTCCCGGTCGGGCAGATGGGGTACGTCGTGAAGGGCGTCGGCTCCACGCTGAAGTGGGACCCCGTGAAGGCGGAGCGCCTCTTCCACGCCCTGCGCAAGGACCAGCCGCTGTCGGTGCACCGGCCGCGCGGCGCCGCCCGGGTCGTCCCTGTCGCCCCCCAGCAGATCCGCGTCCAGGTGGAGAACGGCACCCGCACGCCCGGCCTCGGCCGCAGGGTGGACGCGGCACTGGCGGCGACGGGCTTCCGCACGACCCGCGCGCCCATGAACGCCGCCACCCGCGACGTGAAGCGCACGGTCGTCGCCTACGACCCCCGCTGGGACCGCTCGGCCAAGTCCCTCGCGACCGCCCTGCCGGGCAGCGAGCTGCGCGCGGTCACGGGCCTGGGCTCGACCCTGAAGGTGATCGCCGGCCAGGACTTCGACCGCGTCCGCAAGGTGCGGGCCGAGGATCCGGGACAGGGCGAGTTCGGGGTGGTGCGGGGGGACGAGGTGGCGTGCGGCTGAGACCCGTCGTTCAGCCTCGAGGTTCGGCGTTCGGCCCGGAGTCTGCCGTTCCGGCCCAGGGCTCGGGAGTTCAGGGGGTCCGGGTCAGTCCTCGAAGCCCTCCGCCGCTCGCTTTTCTCGCAGGTCCATGATCGCGCGGCGGCGGGCCAGGCGGTGGGTGCGGCGGATCTGGGCCTCCTGGTAGCGGCGCTTGTCGCGCTCCGTCTCCGGGAGGACAGGCGGGACCCGGCGGGGCTTGCCGTCGGCGTCGACCGCGGCGAAGACGAGGTAGGCGGAGCCGACCTGCGTGGGCGGGGCGGACTCGTTCCAGCGTTCGGCCAGGACCCGGACCCCGACCTCCATGGACGTCCGGCCGGTCCAGTTGACCTGCGCCTTGACGTGGACCAGGTCACCGACGCGGACCGGCTCCAGGAACGCCATCTCGTCCATGGACGCGGTGACCGCCGGCCCACCGGAGTGCCGTCCGGCCACGGCCCCCGCCGCGTCGTCGACCAGCTTCATGATCACCCCACCGTGCACGGTCCCCAGAAGGTTCGTGTCGTTGTGGGTCATGATGTGGCTGAGGGTGGTGCGGGACGCCGAAGTCGGCTTGCCCGGGATATCCGGACTGCCGGAATCCGCAGCTGGGGCCTGGTCTGTCATGGCCCCTACCTTAAGCCGAGGCCGCGCGTGGGGGTTTTGTGTCAGCTTCGCCACAGCCGTGCTCTGATTTTCCGACGACTCTTGTATGGCGCACTACGGGGACCTGCACACTGGGGCGCATGAATGACTGGCCCGAGGGATTCTCCGGTGACAACCGCGGCAACCGCTTCGGACGCGGCAGCTCGAGCTCACAGCCCGAGAGCGCCCGCGTCATGCGGCAGGTCCGCCGCGGCCCGGGGGCATCGCCCGGGCAGGCGGGATACGGCGGCGCCCCGCCGTACGGCGGCGGCGTACCGCAGCAGCCGTCCTACGTGGACGGCGGCGGCTACGGCCCCGGTGACGGCTACGACAGCGGCTACAACACCGGCCAGGTCTACGGCTCCCCCGGCGGCAGGGGCCCCGGCGGCCCGGGCGACGGCATGTACGAGCCGCGTCCCGCGCCGAACTGGCGCCGCCGTATCAAGGTGACGGCCATCACGCTGGTGACGCTGCTGGTCGTGACGAGCGTCGGCACCTACTTCTGGGCCGACTCCAAGCTCAACCGCGAGGTCGACCTGTCGAAGGTCATCGACCGTCCGGAGGCGGGCGAGGGCACGAACTACCTGATCGTCGGCTCCGACAGCCGCAAGGGCATGTCGGCCGAGGAGAAGAAGAAGCTGCACACCGGGTCCGCCGAAGGCAAGCGCACGGACTCGATGATGATCCTGCACACCGGCGGCGGCGCCCCGACCCTGATCTCGCTCCCGCGTGACTCGAACGTCACCATCCCGTCGTTCAAGGGCTCCGACTCCGGCAAGCTCTACCCGGCCACCGGCCGCCAGACGAAGCTGAACGCGGCCTACGCCGAGGACGGCCCGGAGCTGCTGGTCCGCACCGTGGAGGCCAACACGGGCCTGCACATCGACCACTACGTGGAGATCGGCTTCGCCGGCTTCGCGAACATCGTGGACGCGGTCGGCGGCGTCGAGATGAACATCCCGCAGGACATCAAGGACACCAAGTCCGGCGCGGACCTCAAGAAGGGCACGCAGACCCTCGACGGCGAGCAGGCCCTCGCCTTCGTCCGCACCCGCTACGCCCTCAGGGGCTCCGACCTGGACCGCACGAAGAACCAGCAGAAGTTCCTGTCGGCGCTGGCCAACCAGGTCGCCACTCCGGGCACGGTCCTGAACCCCTTCAAGCTGTACCCGACCATGAGCGCCGGCCTGGACACCCTCGTGGTCGACAAGGACATGAGCCTGTTCGACCTGGCGTCCATGTTCTGGGCGATGAAGGGCGTGAGCGGCGGCGAGGGCAAGTCGATGAACATGCCGATCGCCGGCAACAGCCCCAACGGCAACCTCCAGTGGAACACCGCGAAGGTGAAGACCCTGGTGAACGAGCTGAAGAACGACGACCCGGTCACCGTCTCCGGCAACTGAGCGGGCACGCGAGGCGAAGGGGGCACCCGGGCGGGTGCCCCCTTCGCCGTGAGGCGGTTCTCACATCGATGCGCCCGACATCGAGCGGCACGACTCGGCGCAGCGGCGACAGGCCTCGGCGCAGCGCATCATCTGCGCGTCCTCCGGCATGGACATACACGCCTCGGCGCACATGTCACAGGCCCGGGCGCACATCGCGCACATCTCGGCCATCAGGGGCGAACGGCGCATCATCATGTCGGCGCACATGCGCGTCATCTCGGCGCAGTCCATGACCGCGCGCATGATCTGCATCTGGGCCGGGCCGCCCATCTGCAGGCAGGAGCTCATGGTCTCCTCGCACACGCTGTGGCACGTCATGCAGGTCTGGACGCAGTCCTGCATCTCCTTGCTCAGCGGGGTGGTGGTGGCGGGCTGCTGGGTCATGACGTCCTCCCAGGGAATGGCGGGAGCCGCGGATCGGCGCCCGCTCCTCTGTCCTACGCCTCCGGCCCCATGAGCACCACAGGGCTGACGCTCCCGCGTGCTGCCGTCTTCGCCTGTGAGGCACGACTCAACGGTCTCTGCGTGAAAGCGCCGACAGCGGCAAAAAGGGGTTGCAGGCGCGCGGGGCCCGGCGCAGGGCGGGGCGCGGCAGGGCGGGGCGGGGCAATCGTGCAGGGGGAGACCCACACATGACGCAGCAGATGTATGGCGAACGGCGGGCGCGGGAGACGGAGAGCGGGCCGCAGGCGAGAGGACCTGAGGAACAGAAACTGCGGCTGCGCAGACGGCTGGAGCGGTTGATCGGCATCGCCGCGACCGAGGGCAACGAACTGGTGCCGCTGCGCAACGGCGACGAGATCTTCCCCGCGATGCTGGCCGCCATCCGGGCCGCCGAGCACACCGTCGACATGATGACGTTCGTGTACTGGCGCGGCGAGGTCGCCCACGAGTTCGCCGACGCTCTGGCCGAGCGGGCCCGCGCGGGTGTCCGGGTGCGGCTGCTGCTGGACGGCTTCGGGGCCAAGGAGATAGAGCGGGACCTGCTAGAGGCCATGGACGAGGCGGGCGTCCAGGTGGCCTGGTTCCGCAGACCCACGCGCCTGTCACCGATGCGGCAGAACCACCGCTGCCACCGCAAGGTGCTGGTCACCGACGAGCACACGGCCTTCACCGGTGGCGTGGGCATCGCGGAGGAGTGGTGCGGTGACGCGCGCAACCCCGACGAGTGGCGCGACACCCACGTCCGGGTCCGCGGGCCCGCCGTGGACGGCATCGCCGCGGCCTTCGCCCAGAACTGGGCCGAGTGTCACGACGACCTCTACGACCAGCACGACCGCTTCACCGCCCAGGAGCAGCCGGGACAGGCCACGGTCCAGGTCGTGCGGGGCTCCGCCTCCTTCGGCTGGCAGGACATGCAGACGGTCCTGCGGGTCCTGATCACCTCGGCGCAGGAGCGGCTGCGGCTGGCCACGGCCTACTTCGCCCCCGACACCTACTTCGTCGACCTCCTGGCCGCGGCGGCCCGTCGCGGGGTCAGAGTCGAGATCCTGCTCCCCGGACCGCACACCGACCAGCGGGCGTGCCTGCTGGCCGGGCGGCAGCACTACCAGACGCTCGTCGACGCCGGTGTGGACGTGCGGGAGTACCAGCCGACGATGCTCCACACGAAGATCATGACGGTGGACGGGGTCTGCTCCCTCATCGGCTCCACGAACTTCAACCGCCGCTCCATGGAGCACGACGAGGAGGTCGTCCTGGCCGTCCTCGACGAGGACTTCACCGCTCGGCTCGACGCCGACTTCGAGGCCGACCGGGAGCGGAGCGAGCCGATCGACCCCCGCCGCTGGAGGCGGCGGCCCCTGCCCATGCGCCTCGCGGAGGCCGCGGTGACCCCGATCCGGCGCTTCCTGTGAGAACGCCGGGGGCCGGACGTCCGGCCCCCGGAGACGGGGCTACGGCAGGTTGCGCGCCATGACGACGCGCTGGACCTGGTTGGTGCCCTCGTAGATCTGGGTGCGTCACAGGTGATCTGGCGTTGAGGGGGGACTCCCCCAGCATTTCCGCTGCACCCCTTGCGGCCACCTGCGAGAGCCGGTCAAAGGGCTCGGGCGTACAACTCGACCTGGCTGGGCTGCGTAAAGGTGGCAGCAGCGTCCCGGGTGTCCGCGTGCACCCTGCTGTCGCCGAAGATCGTGAACGTTGCATGGGCCACACGGTCCGTTGCACTGAGCGGTATGCCGCCTGTATGAGGTATGCGCAGGGTGGTGGACTGACGGACGAACGGCGGGCCTTCCGGGCGAAGTTGCGGTCGGAGGCGGCCGAGTGGTTCCAAAGCGGGGACGAGAACGTGATCATCGCCCAGGTCGTCGGTGAAGCAGGGTTGGAGTGATCTCAGGGGCGTGCTGGGGGACATCCCCGATGCGGCGAGCCACGAGACCGGGTGGACTGGCACTCACCTACGCCTCTCGGCCAGAAAGCAAAGCATGAATACGACAGTCGAATGGATCCGAGCCGACGAGCGACTCCCCTACGACGGTGCCGGCATCCTCGCAGCCGTGACCGGTCGCTATCCGGGCGAGCAGGAGGATGACCCCGACTCGCTCTCCGGGCAGGAGTTCTGGCTGGTACTCCCCATGTACTTCCGTCGCATCCATCCAGTGGAGGAAACCGGAGAGATCATCGAGAACTGCTTTTACGACTCCGACGGCGTGGTCCGCTTCCCCATCGGTGGGCCGGCCTGCGAGGAAATGGTCACGCACTGGGCCGAAATGCCGAGCCTTCCCGGCATGGACGTACAGCGCATCTACGGCAAGGACGTAGGCCGCGCGCTTCGCGCCCTCCCCTACCATTACTGACCACGAGTGCGTGACATCGTCATGGTGGTTTGCGTAGTCCGGTGCCGGTGAGGCAGCCGTCGAAGACGTCGTGTGGGTACTGGAGTTGGTGAAGGTCGCGCCGGATGGCGGTGATCAGGCCGTCGGGGTCGGCGAAGGCCCGGTTCGCCTGGCTGGTGCGCCGCAGCACGGACCACAGGCTTTCCGCCGGGTTGAGGTGGGGTGCGTAGGGCGGCAGAAGCTCTTGCGCCCGTCCGGTCGGGCATCGGGGCAGAGACGGCAGATCAGCGGGGAGGGCTGTCCGGCCTTGTAGCAGAGCAGGGCGGCCACCGAGAGACGCGGGAGCGCCCCCTGACCCGGACGACGGGAGTATGGCCGCTGCGCGACCAGGTGCGGGTGGTGGGCGGCGTCATCGAGAATCCGGCTTCGTCTTCGAAGACGAGCCAGGCGTCGAGCGCCGCCACGGTCCTTCCACGTCAGGCCAGGTCTCCTTCACCCAGCCGGCCACCGCCGCCTCGTCCCGCTCGATGGCCCGGCGGGCGGGAACCTGGCAGCTCCAGCCGTGCCGCTTCAGCAAAGCAGCGACGCCCTGGACTTGATCTGCGACAGGGTCCACTCGCTCCGGCACTACTACGGGTCGCGGCTGCTGTACGCCGGAGTCCCCGGGAACGACGGGGCCGACTGGATGGGCCACAGCAGTACTGACGTGCTCAGGGAGCACTACCACTACATCTTCGAAGGGGCCGAGCAGCGCGGCCGTGCAGCCATCGCAACCATGCTGACGCCCGGCGCGGACGACCCCACGGAAGCGACAGAGGTGGCCTGATCCACGTACGACGACAGCCCCCGGCAAGTACGCCGGGGGCTGCGTTGTTTGTGCAGGTCAGTGGCCGTTTTCAGCCCGGCATCCCCCCAGGATTCCCCCAGCATGACGCCCAGGAACGGTCCTGATCGGGCCGCGACGGGCAGAAAGCCGAGGGTGTCCCTCCGGACCTTCGAAACAGCTTCTGACCTGCAAAAACCCTGCTAAGGCAGGTTCCTCGCCATCACGATCCGCTGGACTTGGTTCGTGCCCTCATAAATCTGCGTGATCTTGGCGTCGCGCATCATGCGCTCCACCGGGTAGTCGCGGGTGTAGCCGTAGCCGCCGAGGAGCTGGACCGCGTCCGTCGTGACCTCCATCGCCACGTCCGAGGCGAAGCACTTGGCGGCGGCGCCCAGGTAGGTGAGGTCGGCGTCCACGCGCTGGGAGGCGGCTGCGGCCTGGTAGGTCAGGGCCCGGGCGGCCGAGATCTTCATGGCCATGTCGGCGAGCATGAACTGGATGCCCTGGAAGTCGGCGATCGGCTTGCCGAACTGCTTGCGCTCCTGGACGTAGCCCTTGGCGTAGTCGAGGGCGCCCTGGGCGATGCCGAGGGCCTGCGCGGCGATGGTGATGCGGGTGTGGTCGAGGGTCTTCATCGCCGTGGCGAAGCCGGTGCCCTCCTCGCCGATCATGCGGTCCGCGGGGATGCGGACGTTGTCGAGGTAGACCTCGCGGGTCGGGGAGCCCTTGATGCCGAGCTTCTTCTCGGGGGCACCGAAGGACACGCCCTCGTCGGACTTCTCCACGACGAAGGCGGAGATGCCCTTGGAGCGCTTGGCGGGGTCGGTGACGGCCATCACCGTGTAGTACTCGGACTCGCCGGCGTTGGTGATCCAGCGCTTCACGCCGTTGAGGACCCAGAAGTCGCCGTCGCGGACGGCCTTGGTCTTCATGCCGGCGGCGTCGGAGCCGGCGTCCGGCTCGGAGAGGCAGTAGGAGAACATGCCGTCGCCCTTGGCGAGCGGGGTCATGTACTTCTTCTTCAGGTCCTCGGAGCCGGAGAGGATCACCGGCAGGGAGCCCAGCTTGTTGACGGCCGGGATGAGGGAGGACGAGGCGCAGACGCGCGCGACCTCCTCGATCACTATGACGGTGGCCAGCGCGTCGGCGCCGGAGCCGCCGTACTCCTCGGGCACGTGCACGGCGTGCAGGTCGTTCGCGACCAGCGCTTGGAGGGCCTCGCGGGGGAAGCGGGCCTCCTCGTCCACCGCGGCGGCGTGCGGCGCGATCTTCGCCTCGGCCAGGGAGCGGACGGCGTCACGGAGCATGTCGTGCTCCTCGGACGGGCGGTACAGGTCGAAGTCAGCCGATCCGGCCAAGGTCTCTCACGCTCCAAAACGCTGCGATGGTGACGCTAACTACCGTTAAGTAATCAAAAGTTTATGGGGTAGCCCACCCGAGTGATACGTGAGCTAGGCGACAGCGGAGAAGTTGCCCAGTGAAGCGCGCCGCCATGCCCCGGCTATGCTCGGGCGCGCACCGCATGCCGTAGACCCCTGGAGCACCCATGGCCCTGAAGATCACCGTGATCGGCACCGGTTATCTCGGCGCGACACACGCGGCGGCCATGGCCGAGCTGGGCTTCGAGGTGCTCGCCCTCGACGTCGTGCGCGAGAAGATCGAGAAGCTGGAGCGCGCCGAGGCCCCGATGTACGAGCCGGGCCTCGAGGAGTTGCTGCGCAGGCACGTGGCCGGCATCGAGGGCTCCAGCGGACGCCTGCGCTTCACCCAGGACTGGGCCGAGGTCGGCGCCTTCGGCGATGTGCACTTCGTGTGTGTGAACACCCCGCAGCGGCACGGCGAGTACGCCTGCGACATGAGCTACGTCGACTCCGCGTTCGCCTCTCTCGCCCCGCATCTGCACGGCCCGGCGCTGGTCGTCGGGAAGTCGACCGTGCCGGTCGGCTCCGCGGACCGCCTCGCCGCCTACCTGGCCGCGCACGCCCCCGCCGGTCAGGACGCCGAGCTGGCGTGGAACCCGGAGTTCCTGCGCGAGGGGTTCGCCGTGGACGACACGCTGCACCCCGACCGTCTCGTGGTGGGCGTGCGCAGTGAGCGGGCCGAGAAGCTGCTGCGGGAGGTGTACGCGACGCCGATCGCCGAGGGCTCGCCGTTCGTGGTGACGGACTTCCCGACCTCGGAGCTGGTGAAGACCTCCGCGAACTCCTTCCTCGCCACGAAGATCTCGTTCATCAACGCGATGGCGGAGGTGTGCGAGGCCGCGGGCGGTGACGTCGCCAAGCTGGCGGAGGCCATCGGCTACGACGACCGGATCGGCAGGAAGTTCCTGCGGGCCGGGATCGGGTTCGGCGGAGGCTGCCTGCCGAAGGACATCCGGGCGTTCATGGCGCGCGCGGGTGAGCTGGGCGCGGACCAGGCGCTGACGTTCCTGCGGGAGATCGACTCGATCAACATGCGCCAGCGCGGGCAGATGGTGGAGCTGGCCCGGCAGGCGCTGGGCGGCGGGCCGTTCCTGGGCAAGCGGGTGGCGGTGCTGGGCGCGACCTTCAAGCCCGACTCGGACGACGTCCGGGACTCCCCCGCGCTCAACGTGGCCGGGCAGATCCACCTCCAGGGCGGCCAGGTCACGGTCTACGACCCGAAGGGCATGGACAACGCCCGCAGTGTGTTCCCGACCCTCGGCTACGCCGACTCGGCACTGGACGCCGTGCGCGGCGCCGACATCGTGCTGCATCTGACGGAGTGGCGGGAGTTCCGGGAGCTGGACACCGAGGCCCTCGGCGAGGTCGCGGCGGCCCGGGTCATCCTGGACGGCCGCAACGCCCTGGACCCGGAGCTGTGGCGCAAGGCCGGCTGGACGTACCGGGCGATGGGGCGTCCCAGGGCCTGAGCGCGTCAGGCGTGAGACAGGCGACGCCGGTTCGGCCGAGGCTCAGTCGGCCGAACCGGCGTCTTCGTGCATTCTGCACCACCCGGAGGTGCGGCGGGGCGGCCGGAGGGCTTCCGGGCGGAGCGTGCCGGGCGTCGCGACGCCGCGGAGATCCTCCGGAGGCCCTCTACACCTCCTTGGCCCGGTAGCGGCGCATCTTCGCGCGGGCCCCGCAGACCTGCATGGAGCACCAGCGGCCCCGTCCGGCCGGGCTGCGGTCGTAGTAGGCCCAGTGGCAGTCGGCGGCCTCGCAGGCCTTGAGACGGGTCCAGGTGCCGGCGACCAGGGCCTCGGCGACGGCGGCGGCCACGCGTGCGTACAGGGAGCGGTCGCCGGCGGGGACCAGGGCGGCCGAGCCGTCCGCCGCGTCGACGGTGACGAGGAGCGGGGCTTCGGCCAGGAGCACGCCGAGCGGGGTGACCTCGCGGTGCGGCGGGTGGCCGGCGTGGGCGAGCAGGGTCGCGCGCAGGGACTCGCGCAGGATGCGGGCCCGGTCGGTGTCGTCCGCGGTGATGCCGAGGCGCTGCCGGCCCTCCGGCGTGTCCAGCGCGTCGACACCGGACTCGATGTCCAGCGTGTTCACCAGGGCCTCGACCAGGGTCAGGCCGCCGGGCGCGGGCGATCTCTCCATCATGGCTGGACCGTACCTCTCGCACATTCGCTTGCGAGGTTACCGCCAATGGGGGAGCATGCAGTAACGGTTACTGGTTACCCGCTTCTGGGGGTAACGCCGACTTCGAGGAGGAAGTCATGGCTCTCGCCAAGCTGGGTGTCGTCGTCCTGGACTGTCCCGACCCGCATGCGCTGGCCGGTTTCTACGCCGAGGTGCTCGGGGGCACGCCGACGGTGGAGACCGACGGGGACGACGTGTGGATCGACCTGAAGGTGCCGGGCGGCACCCCCTTGGCCTTCCAGGCCGCTCCCGGACATGTACCGCCGCAGTGGCCGTCATCGGACGGCTCCCAGCAGTTCCACCTCGACCTGGTGGTGGACGACCTGGACGCGGCCGAGAAAGGCGTGCTGGCCCTCGGCGCGAAGGCGCTGGACGCCGAGGACCGGAAGCGATCCTTCCGGGTTTACGCCGATCCGGCCGGGCACCCGTTCTGCCTCTGCGCCTGCTGACCTCTGGAGGTCCCATGTCCGCCGTGGCACGTTTCCGTTCCGTGGTCGTCGACTGTCCCGATCCCCGCGCGCTGGCCCGCTTCTACGCGCAGGTCGGCGGCGGTACGCCGGAGGACGACGACCCCGACTGGGTGGTGCTCCGTGTCCCCGGCGGACCCCGGCTCGCCTTCCAGCGCTCCCCGGGCTACACCGCCCCGGAGTGGCCGCGGGCGGACCAGAACGCCCAGCAGTTCCACCTGGACTTCGACGGCGGCTCGACCTGGGAGGAGATCGACGCGGCCGAGGAGCGGGTGCTGGCGCTGGGCGCGCGGGTGCTGGACAAGGAGGACGACGAGAAGAAGGGCTTCCGCGTCTACGCCGACCCGGTGGGACATCCGTTCTGCCTGTGCCGGATCGAGCACGACTAGCCGGGCAGGACGGCTTCGGGGCGGGCAGGACGATCAGCCGGGCAGGACCGCTCGGGTCGTTCGGGCCGGGCAGCGCGAACGACCCGAGCGGTACGCCCGGTCGCCAGGCCCGACGGGGTCGCCCGGCCTACGAGTCCGCTACCCGTCCAGCTCCGAGATCGTCGCCGTCGAAGGCTCCCGGCGCTGCTGGGCGGCGCGGGCCGTGAAGTCGGCCCCCCGCAGGACGCGCTGGACGTTGCCCCACGTCAGCTGGGCCACATCGGCCTCCTCCCAGCCGCGCCGCAGCAGCTCGGCGACCAGTCGGGGATAGCAGGAGGTGTCGGCGAGCTCCTGAGGGTGGGCCGTCCCGGAGTCGTAGGTGCCGGACAGTCCGACGCTCTGTGCTCCGGCCACGTCCCGGATGTGGTCGAGGTGGTCGGCGACGTCGCGGACGGTGGGGCCCGCTTGCTCGGCGGTCAGCGGCACCAGGCACAGCCCCTTGGCCGCGCCCAGCTCCGCCAGCAGGTCGTCGGGGAGGTTGGCGGGGTGGGGGCGCAGGCTCCGGGCCGCGGAGCGGCTGCACAGCACGGGGGCCCGGGAGAGGCTCAGGGCCCGGCGCAGGGTCTGCGCGGAGGCTCCCGAGAGGTCCGCGATCACGCCGAGGCGGTTCATCTCGCGCACCACCTCCTCACCGAACCGGGTCAGCCCCGCGTCGCTCGCCCACGACACCCCGGTCAGGGTGAGGACACGCAGGCCGAGCAGGTGCAGCTGGCGCAGGATGCCGAGCGAGTCACCCAGGGCCGGGGCACCGGCGGGACCGAGGAGCACGGCGACGCGGCCGCAGTTACGGGCGTCGGCGACCTGCCCGGCCGTGCAGGCCGGCCGCAGCCCCTCCTCGCAGGTGCGCACGATGGTCTTCGCCAGGTCCAGTTGCTCCAGGGTGGCGCCGACGGCCCGGTCGCCGTCGAGGCCCTCGGGCAGGTGCAACGACCAGAACAGGGCGCCCACATGGCCGCTGCGCAGCCGGGGTACGTCCGTGTCGACGGTGCTCTCGCCGTCCTCCAGGTCGTACCAGGACAGGCGCTTGAGCGCCCAGGGCAGCCCGTTGTAGCCGTCGGCGACGGGGTGGGCGGCGAGGATCGCGCGGGCCCGGGTCATGGGCGCGTCGTCCGGGTCCGAGACCGGCTCGTAGGGCTCCGACGTCACAAGGCCCTCGTCGGGGTACGGCCCGGCCAGCTCGTCGAACTCGCCGGCGGCCGCGGCGGCGGTGCGCAGGTCGTCCTGGAGATCTGCCATGGCGGCTCCGTACGGTCGTTCGTGAGGTACGGTCACCGTCGCACGGAGTGGGACGTGGTTCCTGGTGGGCGGGGCGTTCGGAGTACGCGCCGGCCTCGCGCGCGAGGGCCCTCAGGACAGCCGGGCGGCCTCGATCACCTCGTCCAGGGTGTCCCGCGAGCGGACCAGATCGGCGATCATCCGGTCGATGCGGGCGCGCTCGGCGACGAGGTCGCCGACCAGCTTCGGGGTGGCGACGACGGACGGGCCGCCGTCGGTGTCCCGCATGCAGGGCAGCAACTGGACGATCTTCTCGCTGCCTAGCCCCGCCGCGAACAGTTCCTGGATCCGGATGACCCGGTCCACGGCCGCCTCCGGGTACTCCCGGTGCCCGCCCGGGGTGCGCTCGGCGGACAGCATCCCCTGCTTCTCGTAGTAGCGCAGCGACCGCTCGCTCACGCCGGTGCGCCGGGCCAGTTCACCGATCCGCACGTGCCACCCCCGGACTTGAATCTGACATCAGTGTCAGGTTCTAGCGTACCGGCATGACGTTCTCGACAGCACTCTTCGAAGCGGCCCGTCTGCCCGGGCTTCGGCTGCCCAGCCGTCTGGTGATGGCTCCGCTGACCAGGAACCGGGCCGAGGCCGACGGCACCCCGACCCCGCTCATGGCCACGTACTACGCCCAGCGCGCCTCGGCCGGGCTGATCATCGCCGAGGCCTCGACACCGAACCCGGCCGGGCAGACGTACCCGAACATCACCGCCGTCCACAGTCCGGCGCACGTGGCCGGCTGGCGGCAGGTCACCGATGCGGTGCGGGACGCGGGCGGGCGGATGTTCCTCCAGCTCCAGCACGGCGGCCGGGTCGGCCACCCCGCGACCAGCGGGCTCACGCCGGTCGCGCCCTCACCCGTCCCGCTGCCGGAGACGATCCACACGCCACAGGGGCGCCTGCCGTCCGTCGTCCCCCGGGAGATGACCGCCGAGGACATCCGCACCACCGTCGCCGACTTCGCGAAAGCCGCCCGCAACGCCATCGACGCCGGCTTCGAGGGCGTGGAGGTGCACTCCGCCAACGGCCATCTGCTGCACCAGTTCCTCGCCCGGAACACCAACCTCCGCACCGACGGCTACGGCGGCTCCGTCGCCGCCCGCCTCCGGTTCACCGCCGAGGTGACCGAGGCCGTGGCCGCCGAGATCGGGGCCGGACGCACGGGGCTGCGGGTCTCCCCCGGCAACACCGTCAACGGCATCGCGGAGGGCGAGACGGACGAGCTCTACCCGGCGCTCGCCGAGCGGCTCGGCGGGCTGGACCTGGCCTATCTGCACCTGGTGCACGCCGACCCGGACACGGCGGTGTTCCGGGACGTACGCGCCGCCTGGCCCGGCGTGCTGATCGGCAATCCGGTGCTGAAGGAGGTCTCCACCGAGGAGGTGCACCGGGCCTCCGGGGCGCTGCTGGCCGCCGGGGCCGACCTGATCGCCCTGGGCCGGCCCTTCCTCGCCAACCCGGACCTGGTGACGCGGCTGCGGACCGGGGCACCGCTGAACGCGATGCGCGAGGGTTCGTTCATGTACGTGGGCGGGGCGACCGGCTACACCGACTACCCCGCCCTCGACGCTCAGCCGGCGGGCGCGTCCAGCGACTCGATCGTGGCGTTGGACGGCGACCGCGTCGCCTGAAGACCCCGGGCGACGTCCTCCGCCGCGTCCAGGACGCGGACCGCGTTCTTCCAGGTCAGCTTGGCCAGATCGGCCTTGGACCAGCCGCGGTCGAGCAGTTCCGCGAGGAGGTTCGGGTAGCCGGAGACGTCGGCGAGGCCGTCGGGCGTGAAGGCCGTGCCGTCGTAGTCGCCGCCGATGCCGAGGTGGTCGATGCCGGCCGCCTCGCGCATGTGGTCCAGGTGGTCGGCCACCGTCGACACCGTCGCGACCGGGCGCGGGTGCCGCTCCTCGAAGGCGCGGTGCACCTTCATGGCCTCCGCGGTGGTGTCGAGGTGGTGGAAGCCGTGGGCGCGCATGTTCTCGTCGGCCGCGGCCGTCCAGTCCACGGCGGCCTGGAGCACGAACTTCGGCACGAACGTCACCATCGCGATGCCGCCGTTGGCGGGCAGCCGCTCCAGGACGTCGTCCGGGATGTTGCGCGGGTGGTCGCACACCGCCCGTGAGGACGAGTGGGAGAAGATCACCGGGGCCGAGCTCGCGTCGAGCGCGTCCCGCATGGTCGTCGCCGCCACGTGGGACAGGTCGACGAGCATCCCGAGCCGGTTCATCTCCCGGACGACCTCACGGCCGAACGCGGTCAGACCACCGGCCTTCGGCTCGTCGGTCGCGGAGTCCGCCCAGTCGACGTTGTCGTTGTGGGTCAGGGTGAGGTACCGCACGCCGAGCCCGTGCAGGCCGCGCAGGGTGCCCAGGGAGTTGGCGATGGAGTGCCCGCCCTCCGCACCCATGAGGGAGGCGATACGGCCCTCCCCGCGCGCGGCCTCCATGTCGGCGGCGGTGAGCGCGGGGCGCAGGTCCTCGGGGTGGCGGGTCAGCAGCTGCCGAACGCAGTCGATCTGTTCGAGCGTGGCCGCGACCGGGTCGGGTGAGTCCGTGCGGACGTACACCGACCAGTACTGCGCGCCGACCCCGCCCGCGCGCAGCCGGGGGATGTCGGTGTGCAGATGGGCGCTCTGGTCGGCGGCGATGTCCCGGGCGTCGAGGTCGTAGCGAACCTGCTCGCGCAGCGCCCAGGGCAGGTCGTTGTGGCCGTCGACGACCGGGAACTCGCGCAGGAGCTCCCGGGCCGCCTCCTGGGAGGTCATCGCCGTCACTTCCCCGCGCCGAAGCCGAATCCGCCCGAGCCCTCGACCTTGGAGCGCAGACGCTTGCCCTTCTCGGTGGCCTGGTCGTTCAGTTCCTGCTGGAAGTCGCGCATCCGGCCGCGCAGTTCCTCGTCGTGCGCGGCGAGGATGCGGGCCGCCAGCAGACCGGCGTTGCGGGCACCGGCGACGGAGACCGTGGCGACGGGGACACCCGCCGGCATCTGCACGATGGACAGGAGGCTGTCCATGCCGTCGAGGTACTTCAGCGGCACCGGCACGCCGATGACCGGCAGCGGGGTCACGGAGGCGAGCATGCCGGGCAGGTGGGCGGCACCGCCCGCCCCGGCGATGATCACCTTGAGCCCTCGGCCGTCGGCCTGCTCGCCGTAGGCGACCATCTCGCGCGGCATGCGGTGCGCGGAGACGACGTCGACCTCGTAGGCGATCTCGAACTCGTCGAGGGCCTTGGCGGCGGCCTCCATGACGGGCCAGTCGGAGTCCGACCCCATGACGATGCCAACAACAGGGCTCATTCGGTGATGGTGCCTCTCAGGTAGCCGGCTGCGTGACGGGCGCGCTCCAGCACGTCGTCCAGGTCGTCGCCGTAGGTGTTGACGTGGCCGACCTTGCGGCCGGGCTTCACGTCCTTGCCGTACATGTGGATCTTGAGCTGGGGGTCGCGGGCCATGCAGTGCAGGTACGCGGAGTACATGTCCGGGTAGTCGCCGCCGAGGACGTTGACCATGACCGTCCACGGGGCGCGCGGGCGCGGGTCGCCGAGGGGCAGGTCCAAGACCGCGCGGACGTGGTTGGCGAACTGGCTGGTCACCGCGCCGTCCATCGACCAGTGGCCGGAGTTGTGCGGGCGCATCGCGAGCTCGTTGACGAGGATCCGGCCGTCGCGGGTCTGGAACAGCTCGACGGCGAGGTGCCCGACGACGTCGAGCTCCTTGGCGATGTTCAGGGCCATCTCGGAGGCCTCCAGGGCGAGGGCCTCGTCGAGGTCGGGCGCCGGGGCGATGACCGTGTCGCAGACGCCGTTCACCTGCTGCGACTCCACCACCGGGTAGGCCACGGCCTGGCCGTGCGGCGAGCGCACGACGTTGGCGGCCAGCTCCCGGACGTAGTCGACCTTCTCCTCGGCGAGCACGGGGACACCGGCCTTGAACGGGTCGGCGGCCTCCTCGACGGAGTCGACGACCCACACGCCCTTGCCGTCGTAGCCGCCGCGGACGGTCTTGAGGACGACGGGGAATCCCTCGCCCTCGGCCGCGAAGGCGGCCACGTCCTGCGGATCGGAGACGATCCTGTGTCTGGGGCAGGGGACGCCGATCGCGTCGAGTCTCGCGCGCATCACCCCCTTGTCCTGGGCGTGCACGAGCGCGTCGGGGCCGGGGCGGACGGGGATGCCGTCCGCCTCCAGGGCCCGGAGGTGCTCGGTGGGTACGTGTTCGTGATCGAAGGTGATCACATCGCACCCCCGGGCGAACTCGCGCAGCGTGTCGAGGTCGCGATAGTCGCCGACGACGACATCGCTCACGACCTGCGCAGCGGAGTCCTGCGGGGTGTCACTGAGGAGCTTGAACCTGATGCCCAGCGGGATGCCCGCCTCGTGTGTCATACGAGCGAGCTGGCCACCGCCGACCATGCCGACTACCGGGAACGTCACGCCCCCAGGGTATCGGCCGCGCCAGGGTGACCGGTTTCCTGCCCCTCACCGGCCCCGCCCGGACCATCTCCGGCCGCCCACCGGTATCGGCAGGAAGATCGCGCGGGAGGGTGGTTAGCATGGCTGGGTTGACGCCGACGAACGGACGGGGGCCTGTACGACCATGGGACATGGTGCCTCCCGACTCCGACGGGTCGTTCGCGAAGTCGCCAAGTTCGGCGCCGTGGGCGGTGCCGGGGTGCTGGTCAACCTGCTCGTCTTCAACCTCGTACGCCACACCACCGACCTCCAGGTGGTCCGCGCGAGCGTCATCGCGACCGTCGTGGCGATCGTCTTCAACTACGTCGGCTTCCGCTACTTCACGTACCGCGACCGCGACAAGAGCCGCCGTACGCGTGAGATGACCCTGTTCCTGCTGTTCAGCGCGATCGGCCTGGTCATCGAGAACGGCGTCCTGTACGTGGCCACCTACGGCTTCGGCTGGAACACGCCGCTCCAGAACAACGTCTTCAAGTTCCTGGGCATCGGCATCGCGACCCTGTTCCGCTTCTGGTCCTACCGTTCCTGGGTCTTCCGCGCACTGCCCGCCCGGGAGCCGGCCCCGCGAACCGGGCCCGCCGGCCACCCGAAGACGAAGCAGCAGGTGCCGTAGCCCTCCCGCACCCGGCCCTAGCGGACCATCGGCTCCTCGTCGTCCGCGGGCTTGTGCAGGGGGGTGCGGGACAGGAACAGGCCGAAGACCGGGGGTTTGGTCTGGAGCATCTCCAGACGGCCGCCGTCGGCCTCCGCGAGGTCGCGGGCGACCGCCAGGCCGATGCCCGTGGAGTTGCGGCCGCTGATCGCCCGTTCGAAGATGCGGGCGCCCAGGTCGGCGGGGACGCCCGAGCCCTCGTCCGTGACCTCGATGACCGCCTGGTTGCCGGTGACGCGAGTACGCAGGGCCACCGTGCCGCCGCCGTGCATGAGGGAGTTCTCGATCAGCGCGGCCAGCACCTGCGCGACCGCGCCGGGCGTGCCCACCGCGCGCAGATGCCGTTTGCCGGAGCTGACGATCGCCCGTCCCGCGCTGCGGTAGGCCGGCCGCCACTCGGCGAGCTGCTGCTGGATGACCTCGTCGAGGTCGAAGGAGACGGCGGAGCCGGTGCGCGGGTCGCGGGAGTTGGTCAGCAGCCGCTCCACGACGTCCGTGAGCCGCTCGACCTGCGTCAGCGCGATCGTCGCCTCCTCCTTCACCGTGTCCGGGTCGTCGGTGAGGGTGATCTCCTCAAGCCGCATCGACAGCGCCGTGAGCGGCGTGCGCAGCTGGTGGGAGGCGTCGGCGGCCAAGCGGCGTTCGGCCGTCAGCATGCGGGCGATGCGCTCGGCGGAGCCGTCCAGCACGTCCGCCACCCGGTCCAGCTCGGGCACCCCGTACCGCTTGTGCCGGGGCCGCGGATCGCCCGAGCCGAGCCGCTCGGCCGTCTCCGCGAGGTCGGTCAGCGGCGATGCCAGCCGGTTCGCCTGGCGGACCGCAAGCAGCACCGCGGCCACCACCGCCAGCAGCGCGACCAGCGCGATGATCAGCAGCGTCCGCCCGACCTCCCGGGTCACCGAGGAGCGCGGCTCCGAGACGGTGACCGTCTCGCCCTCCTCGCCGGGCGCGGTCGCGGTGATGACGTCACCGTCCGGCTTGTCGCCGACCTGGATGGGCGACTCGCCGGGGATGCGGATCACCGCGTAGTAGCGGTCCTGCGTGACCTGCTCGCGCAGCACCTCCGCGTCGACCTGCTGCGCCCCGAAGAGCCGGCTGTCGACGATGCTGGCCAGCCGGACCGCCTCGGACTCCACCCGCTCCTGGGCGCTGTTGCTGATCGTCCGGGTCTCGACGATGACGAGGGAGACGCCGAAGACGGCGATCACGACGAGCACCACGGCGAGCGTGGACTGGATCAGTCGGCGACGCATGTCCTGTTACCCGAGCCCGCCTCGCGGCTCAGCTCTTCTCGAAACGGAAACCCACACCGCGCACGGTGGCGATGTAGCGGGGGTTGGCCGCGTCGTCGCCGAGCTTCTTGCGCAGCCAGGAGATGTGCATGTCGAGGGTCTTGGTCGACGACCACCAGGTCGTGTCCCAGACCTCCCGCATCAGTTGGTCGCGGGTGACGACCCGGCCCGCGTCGCGCACCAGCACCCGCAGCAGGTCGAACTCCTTGGCGGTGAGCTGGAGCTCCTCCTCGCCCATCCAGGCGCGGTGCGACTCGACGTCGATGCGCACGCCGTGCGTGGCGGGCGGCTGCTGCGGCTCGGAGACGCCGCGCCGGAGCAGGGCCCGCACCCGGGCGAGCAGCTCGGCGAGCCGGAACGGCTTGGTGACGTAGTCGTCGGCGCCCGCGTCGAGCCCGACGACGGTGTCCACCTCGTCGGCGCGCGCGGTCAGGATGAGGATCGGGATGGCATGGCCTTCGCCACGCAGGCGACGCGCCACCTCCAGGCCGTCCATGCCGGGCAGACCGAGGTCGAGCACGACCAGATCGACGCCACCCTGCAGTCCGGCGTCGAGAGCGGTGGGTCCGTCCTCACGGACCTCGACCTCGTAGCCCTCCCGGCGCAGAGCACGGGCCAGCGGCTCCGAGATGGACGCATCGTCCTCGGCGAGCAGTACACGGGTCATGAGGTGATGGTAGACCTGCGACGCCCTGAGCTGGGGTGTGACCGGAACCCTTGATTCTTACCCTCTGCTTGCTCGGTTCTTACGTTTCTGAGGTACGCGTAAGAACCTGCGCCTATGAGGTGGGATCGTCGAAGGACCTTGGAAACCAGCGTGCGGTTCCCCCGACACCTGTGATCCGTGTCTCAAGTCCTTCCATATGGGGTGGTGTCCTGCCGTATGGTGAATCAACGCCTGTAGCACCACGGCGACCCTTCAGAGGCCATTTGCCCTGAGGGTCTCTTTTGTGTGCGGGCCGGTTCCGCCGGCCCCCCGACGTGAAACGACCTGTGGCCGGGCCTCGCAGTGCGGCGACGCGCGTAGAGGCGTGGATCCCGGTGGCGACCGCCCACCGGTGCCGGCATACCCCCACCGGGCGCACCACCGCTGCTGCGGGGCGCGTCCCGAGCAGCAAGGAACGACCATGGCGTCCAGCCTGACGAAGGACTCCGCCCGACCGGGCACCCCCGGTTCCGAGAAGACCTTCTTCGGCCACCCCCGCGGACTGGCCACTCTGTTCATGACCGAGATGTGGGAGCGGTTCAGCTTCTACGGCATGCGGGCCCTGCTCGTCGTCTACCTGCTCTCCGGCGGACCGGACGCCAAGAAGGGCAGCATGGGCGGCGGCCTGGGCATGGACCTCGCCACGACGACGGCGATCTACTCGGTGTACCTGTCGATGGTGTACCTGCTCGCCATGCCCGGCGGCTGGCTCGGCGACCGCGTCTGGGGGCCGCGCAGGACGGTGGCGATCGCGGCCGTCACGATCATGGCGGGCCACCTGGTCCTGGCCCTGCCCGGCGGCCAGGCGCCCTTCTTCGCCGGTCTGGCCCTGGTCGCGCTCGGCTCCGGCCTGCTGAAGGCCAACATCTCCACGATGGTCGGCCACCTCTACGACGGCCCGGACGACCCGCGCCGTGACGGTGGCTTCACGATCTTCTACATGGGCATCAACATGGGTGCCTTCTTCGCGCCGCTGATCATCGGCACCGTCGGCCAGCAGGTCAGCTGGCACCTCGGCTTCGGCCTGGCCGCGGTCGGCATGGGCATCGGCCTCATCGCCTTCCTCCTCGGCACCCGCAACCTCAGCCCGCAGAGCAACGTGGTGCCCAAGCCGCTGGCGGCCGAGGAGCGCGCGTCATGGCTGCGCAAGGGCCTGCTGTGGCTGATCGTCGCGACCGTCTTCTACGGCGTCGTCGGTCTCACCGGCCACTTCACCCTGAACTGGGCGATGATCCCGCTGACGGTCATCGGCCTGGTCATCCCGGCCGGCGTGCTGATCCGCATCAAGCGGGACAAGGAGCTCAGCACGGTCGAGCAGTCGAAGATGACCGGCTACATCTGGTTCTTCGTCGCGGCCGCCGCGTTCTGGATGATCTACGACCAGGGCGGATCCACGGTCCAGGCGTTCGGTGAGACGAAGGCTTCCGGCTCGCTGCTCGGCTTCGACTTCCCGTCCTCCTGGTACCAGTCGCTGAACCCGGTGTTCATCATGGCGCTGGCCCCGGTCTTCGCCTGGTTCTGGCTGTGGCTGAACCGCAAGGGCAAGGAGCCGAGCACCGTCGCCAAGTTCGCCGCGGCGCTGTTCTTCATCGGTGTCTCGTTCTTCTTCTTCCTGCTGCCGCTGGGCATGGCCGGCGGTGACACGCCGGTCAGCCCGATGTGGCTGGTGGGCATCTACCTGATCCAGACCGTCGGTGAGCTGTGCCTCTCGCCGGTCGGCCTGTCCGTGACGACGAAGATGGCCCCGGCCAAGTACGCCAGCCAGATGATGGGCGTCTGGTTCCTCGCGGTCACCGCGGGTGACTCGGTGACGGGTCTGCTCTCCAACCCGGCCGTCGGCGGCGTGGACCTGAGCGGCACCGGTGCGGTCGCCGCGGAGGCCGTGCTCGCCGTGCTCGCCGGTCTTGCGGTGTACATGTACCGCAGGAAGGTCAAGTCCCTGATGGGCGACGTCCACTGATCAATGCCGCCCGTTTTCGGGAGAAGGGCCGTCACACCCCCGGTGTGGCGGCCCTTCCTCATGTCCCGGTCCTCATGTCCCGGTCCTCATGTCCCGGTCCTCATGTCCCGGTCGATCCCGGTGGGTCGCCGTCCGGGGCGAACCAGGGCGTGGCAGGGGCCCGGCGGGGAGCCGGCAGCGGCAGGCGGCGGGCCGGGCGGGCCGCGTGACCCGGGCGGCGGGGCCGTACGTGGTCGATCACGGCCAGTCCGCCGCGCACCAGCGCCGCCGGTACGACCAGGAGGACGAGGACCCAGAACAGAGTCACGCCCCAGGGGCGGTCCACGCCCCAGGGGTGTTCGGCGAGCACTTTGCCGCCGTATTTCAGCGACACGGTGTAGTCGCCGTGCGCCCCGGCGCCGAGTTCCACGGGCAGTTCGATGCGGGCCTTGCCGCCGGGCCGGATCGTGCCGCGCCAGCGTTGGTCCTGCCACTCGGGGGCGTACACGCCGTGCGCGGTGCCGACCTGGAAGACCGGGTTCTTCACGGGGGACGTGCCGACGTTGCCGACGGTGATCACGAGGGTCCGAGCGGGCGGGGAGCCGAACCAAGTGAGCAGGCCCCCGGAGCCGCGCAACCGGGTGTCCGCGAGCAGGGACAGCCGTCCGCCGGCCGCTTCCGCGGGCAGTGGCTCGACCGCGTGCCCGGCGACCTGGAGGGCCGCGTCCGCCTCGGCCGCGGCTCCTGTCACGGTGGCCACGTGCACCACGCAGGGACACGGCACGGGCGGCTCCACGACGGGCAGTTCGCGGCGGAATCGCCCGTCGGCGCCGGTGGTGACGGCCCGGCCGTCGGCGTTGGCACAGGAGTTGGTGCCGCCGGTCACGCCCCGCCGCGGCTCGGCCTGCCCGCACACGAGCAGCGTCAGCAGGGCACGCGGCCGCCAGCCGGTGCCGCTGACCGTGACCGAACCACCCGTGCCCGCCTGGGCCTTGGACAGCTCGACGTCGGGCCGGTCCACCGCCCCGACGGACCCGGCACCCGCCAGAACGAGCAGCAGCGCCAGCAGCACCGGCAGGGACACGTACGGAAGACGGACGGCGGACGGCATCGGCGGCTCCAACGGTCGTACGGTGCCGGCGTGGGCCGGACCGAGCGGCGTGCGGCCCTGCGCTCGGCGGTGCACCGGCCGGGAGGGGCGCAGGTAGCGGCCCGCCGCGCCTCGGAAGCGGTGCGTCCGCCGGGGGGCTTCCGTCAGCGGGCTTCCGTCAGCGGCTTGCCCGGCCCCCTTGGTGGCCGCGCCTCGGAAGCGGTGC
>NZ_JBIBAF010000015.1:53993-255316 GCF_042899705.1 Streptomyces sp. NPDC013187
CGCGTCCGCCAGGGGGCTTCCGGTCAACGGCTTGCCCCGGCTCCCTGGTGGCCGCGCCTCGGAAGCGGTGCGTCCGCCAGGGGGCTTCCGGTCAACGGCTTGCCCCGGCCCCCTGGTGGCCGCGCCTCGGAAGCGGTGCGTCCGCCAGGGGGCTTCCGGTCAACGGCTTGCCCCGGCTCCCTGGTGGCCGCGCCTCGGAAGCGGTGCGTCCGCCAGGGGGCTTCCGGTCAACCGCTTGCCCCGGCCCCCTGGTGGCGTCGAGTCAGCCACAGGGCACCTGCCGCCCCGGCGAGCAGGACCGTGCCGCCGAGGGTGCCGAGGGCGACCGCGGAGTCCTCGGGCCCGGTCTGCGGCAGTCCGGCGCCGCTGTCGGGGCCGGAGCCGCCTCCCTCACCCTCGACGTCGAGGCCGCCGCCCCCGGCGGCCTCGACGTCGAGGGTGAGGGACGGGCCCGGTTCGTTCGTCGGGGTGCACGTGGTCGTCGTGCCGAGCGCCTTGATGGTGAGCACACCGGCCGTGAAGCCGACCTCGCCGCTCTTCTTCGGGGTGTACGTGCCGCTGAGGTCGCTGATCTTGATGGGCGTGTTGGCCGGGATCGCGGCGTCGTTGGCGGGGCCGGTCACCGACAGGGTGCCGCTGTCCACACCGCCCAGGGCGATGGTGGCGCTCGGCGTCATCGCGCCCTTGCCCAGTTCGACCGGGCTGGAGGAGACGCCCTTCTGCCAGGACATGGTGATCCGGTAGCCGTTGCCGCTCTTGACGGCCTTGATGTCGATGGGAGAGACGGCACTCTTGTCGCCGATCGGCGTCTTGCACTGATAGTTGACGTCGACGACCTCGGCCCGGGCTACGGGGGCGGCCATCCACACCGCCGAGCCGGCCAGGGCCGCGGCGGACGCGAGCGCGGCGGTTCGTTTCCGGTACGACACGGTGCCGCTCCCCTTCCTGTTCCTGACGGCGTATCAGATAGGGCCGTCAAGGTACGCCCGGGGCCTTGAGGAAGGAAGACACAGCGCGCGGCGGATCTGCGAGGGATCCGGCCCGCGCCGAGCGACGTACGGGGATGTGCTGCGGCGGCTCCTGCCCCGGAGGAGCGGCACGAGCGGTCACCCGTTCGGACGCGCCGCCGCGAGAGCACCGCGACCGAAAGCGCACCGGGCGGGAGGTGAAGAACGCGTGCAGGCAGGTGCGCACACGTGATCACGCGGGTGCGCACCTGCGATCACGCGAGTGCGCCCGGGTCCGAACAGAGAACCCCAGGATCAAGCAGGTGCGCCCAGTTCCGCCCACACCGTCTTGCCGGAGACCCCCGGCGTACGGACCACACCCCAGTCCAGGCAGAGGCGCTGGACGATGAACATGCCATGACCACCCGGGCGTCCCGCGCGGTGCGGCGTACGGGGTGCGGGCTGGCCGGTGCCCCGGTCGGCGATCTCGACGCGGATCACCTTGTTGTCGCAGGAGATCCGCAACTGGTCCGGCCCCTCGGCGTGCAGGCAGGCATTGGTCACCAGCTCGGAGACGACCAGCAGCACATCCTCGGCGGCGGCCCGCTGGTCGGCGGAGGCGGCGGGCAGCCAGCCCCACGCGTACAGCGCCTGGCGGGTGAAGTCGCGGGCCAGCGGAACGACGCCGCTCTCGTCGTCGAAGCTCAGCCGACGCACCTGCGGGCCCGCCGGCGGAGCCGCGGCCCCGGACGGCGCCCCCGCGCCCTCGCCGGACGCACCGGTCGCCGCTACGCCACCCTCGGACGCCCCGGAAGCGCCGCTGGGCTCCGGCCCGCGGTCGCCCGGCGGGTAAGGCCGGGTGGTGCTCATCAGCGCTTCACCTCACCGATTCACCAGTTCACGATTCAAAAAATTCACTACACAGTCAGTCACGCAGTGCGCGGCACGTCGGTGTCGCGGCGCTCCCGCCGCCCGGGTACCCGACAGGTTCAGGATGTCTCCTGCCCTGGGGGACCGGCTGAACACCCATGCATTCCGCACGAAAGACGTGACAGGGCCGGGATGCCGGTCACAGAGGGATCGCCGAGGCACCGCGCGCCGAGGCACCGCCGGTCAGCCCGACTCGTCGGCCAGGGCCGCCTCGAGCGAGTCATGGACACTGAAGACCGCGTCCGCACCCGTGATCTCGAACACGCGTGCCACCACCGGCTGCATACCGGCGAGCGAGACGCCGCCACCGGCGGCCTCCGCCTTCAGCCGCGCCCCGAGCAGCACATTGAGCCCCGTGGAGTCGCAGAACTCCAGGCGCGCGCAATCGATGACCAGGCGCTTGAATCCCTTGGCGAGGCAGTCCTCGAGTGGCTCACGCAACAGATCGGCGGTGTGGTGATCCAACTCACCCGCCGGGGTCACGACGGCACTAGAGCCCTCTTCCCGCACCTCCACCAGAAGCCGGCCAGACTGTGCGCTGCCGACCGTCCCGCGGTCCATGCCGTCTCTCTCTCCTGACGTCGAGGCTGGTTGCTGACGCCCTCGAACACTACGCCTTCCCGGCACGGTCCGACACCCGAACAACTACACACAAACGGACATATGCCCACAGAACGCACTTGCGGTGGGCTCGGGAAAGCGGGTAGGCCTAGTAAGGACACGTACCCGACACGGCCGGCTTTGGAGGCGCCGCACACCGCAGTGCACCTAACGGCTCCGGCAGCCATATGCCGAGAACGATGGAGGACATCATGTCACCCCGGCTCGACGGATCGCGTACCCACAAAGCGACGTCGACACCCCCTCCGGACCATCTGGATCCCATCGAGCAGGCCGAGATGCTCGTCACACAGGACGGTCTCCTCGCCGGACTTCCGGACATCCCCCCGTACGAGGAAGTCGACGCGGTCGACGCCCGGGCGCTGTCCAAGACCCTCTTCGAGCGTCTGGAGACGCTGGAGGAAGGGACCCACGAGTACTCGTACGTCCGCAACACGCTTGTCGAACTGAACCTCGCGCTGGTCAAGTTCGCCGCCTCCCGGTTCCGCTCCCGCAGCGAGCCGATGGAGGACATCATCCAGGTCGGCACCATCGGCCTGATCAAGGCGATCGACCGCTTCGAGCTGTCCCGCGGTGTGGAGTTCCCCACGTTCGCGATGCCGACCATCATCGGCGAGATCAAGCGCTTCTTCCGTGACACCTCGTGGTCCGTGCGCGTTCCGCGCCGGCTGCAGGAGCTGCGGCTCGACCTGGCCAAGGCCGGGGACGAGCTGGCCCAGAAGCTCGACCGCGCCCCCACGGTGGCCGAGCTGGCCGAGCGACTCGGCCTCTCCAACGACGAGGTCGTCGAGGGCATGGCCGCCTCGAACGCCTACACCGCCTCCTCGCTGGACGCCCAGCCGGAGGAGGACGACTCCGAGGGCGCGCTCGCGGACCGCATCGGCTACGAGGACCACGGACTCGAAGGCATCGAGTACGTCGAGTCGTTGAAGCCTCTGATCGCCGAACTCCCGCCGCGCGACCGGAAGATCCTGTCCCTGCGGTTCGTCGCGGGCATGACCCAGTCGGAGATCGGCGAAGAGCTCGGCATCTCGCAGATGCACGTCTCGCGTCTGCTGTCGCGGACGCTGGTGCGGCTGCGCAAGGGGCTGACCGTCGAGGAGTGATCCTCACCGGATGACGCTGTCTTCAGGGGGCGGACCGTGCGGACCGTGCGGTCCGCCCCCTGCGCATGCCCTGTCGCCCCGCTCACATCGCGGAGACGGCGACGAGGACGAGCGTCGGCACCAGCGTGGCGAGGACGCCGAGCGCCCAGTAGCGGCCCGGCGGCAGGGCCGTACTGCGCCGCAGCGGACGGTTGGCCAGCCACCAGAGCAGCCCGAACACGGCGACGACCGGCCCGGCGACGAGGAACCACGGCAGCACGCCGTCGTTCTCCGTGGGCTCCCGCACCGTCAGGCCGAGTTCGGCCAGCGGCCAGTTGGCCGCCAGGTACCACAGCAGCCAGACCGGCACCACGGCCGGAATCCCCAGCAGCAGGTTCACCAGCAACGGTGCCGACCAGTGCTTCGCCATCCGTCCCGCCCCTCGTCCGATGCCGGTCGTCCTCCGACGCGGCATCGCATTATCGCGGGCCGGTGATCACACCACGCGCTCTCCGCGCCGCCACACCCCGCTGACCAGCGGGACGCCGGGGCGGTAGGCCAGGTGGACGTGGCTCGGGGCGTCGAGGAGCGTCAGGTCCGCGTACGCGCCCGGGGTGAGACGGCCGATGTCGTCGCGCCGCAGGGCCGCTGCCCCACCCGCCGTCGCCGACCACACGGCCTCGTCCGGGGTCATCCCCATGTCCCGTACGGCCAGCGCGACGCAGAACGGGACGGACGAGGTGAAGGACGAGCCGGGGTTGCAGTCCGTGGACAGCGCCACCGTGACACCGGCGTCCAGCAGCCGCCGCGCGTCCGGCCACTGCGCCCGCGTGGAGAACTCGGCGCCGGGCAGCAGGGTGGCGACCGTACGGCTGCCTGCCAGGGCGTCCACGTCCGCGTCGGTGAGGTGGGTGCAGTGGTCGGCGCTGGCCGCGTCGAGCTCGACCGCGAGCTGCACGCCGGGGCCGTAGGAGAGCTGATTGGCATGGATGCGGGGGTGGAGGCCCTTCGCCTTGCCGGCGATGAGGATGGCGCGGGCCTGGTCGCCGTCGAAGGCGCCCTTCTCGCAGAAGACGTCGATCCAGCGGGCGTGCGGGGCGCAGGCGTCCAGCATCTCGCCGGTGACCAGCGCGACGTAGCCGGCCGGGTCCTCCGCGAAGTCCGGCGGGACGATGTGGGCGCCCAGGTAGGTGACCTCGTCGGTATGGGCGGCGGCGATGCGCAGGGCCCGGGCCTCGTCCTCGACCGTCAGGCCGTAGCCGGACTTGGTCTCGAACGTGGTGGTGCCCTGGCGGAGGGCTTCGGCGAGGTAACGGGTGACGCTGGCTTCGAGTTCCTCGTCGCTCGCCGCCCGGGTGGCCGCGACGGTGGTGCGGATGCCGCCCGCGCTGTACGGCCGCCCGGACATCCGGGCGTTGAACTCCTGCGTCCGGTCGCCCGCGAAGACGAGGTGGGAGTGGGAGTCCACGAAGCCGGGGACGACCGCCCGGCCTTCGGCGTCGACCCGATTGTCAGTGGCGGGTGCTTTGCTTCGATCACCGGTCCACACGACGCGGTCGCCTTCGATGACGACGGCCGCGTCCTGGACCAGTCCCAGGGGGGAACCGTCACCGGAGGAGGGGTCGTTGGTGACCAGGCTGGCGATGTTCGTGATGAGCGTGCTTGCGGTGCTCGCGGAGTGGGCGGGGCTGACGGTCGTCGCGTTGCTCATGGCGTCCTTGGTGGCCTGGTCGGCGGTGGGGTCGGGTTCGGGGGCGGAGGCGGGCCGCGCGGGCGTGCGGCCCGCGGTCATCCGCGCAGGGCTTCGACGGCGTCCGCGAGGGCCCGCGGCACATCGGGTACGAGGGAGTGGACCCCGTCCCGTACGACGTGCCGACCTGCCACGACCGTATGCGACACGTCCGCTGCCGACGCGGCGAATACGGCCGTCTCGGCCCCGAGCCGCGGAAGCGGCCCTGCCGTCCTGACCGAGTCGAGCGCGACGGTGGTGAAGTCGGCGAGCGCGCCGGTCTCCAGGGCCCCCGCCTCGTCCCAGCCGAGGGCCGCGTGGCCGTCGGGCGAGGCCGCCCGCAGCAGGGCCGCCGCCGTCCAGTGACCGCGGGTGCGGGTGCGCAGCCGCTCGTTCAGTTCCAGGGCCCGCGCCTCTTCGAGCAAGTCGATCACGGCGTGGCTGTCGGAGCCGAGACAGAGCGGTGAGCCCTCGTTCTGCAGGGCGACGGCCGGCCCGATGCCGTCCGCGAGGTCCCTCTCGGTGGTCGGGCACATGCAGGTGCCGGTGCCGCTGCCGCCGATGAGGGAGATGTCCTCGGCGGTGAGGTGGGTGTTGTGGACGCCCGTGGTGCGCGGTCCGAGGACGCCGTGCAGGGCGAGGAGCTGGGTCGGGGTGCAGCCGTGGATCTCCCGGCACGCCTCGTTCTCGGCGGTCTGCTCGGACAGGTGCACATGGAGCGGGGCCCGCCGCTCCCCGGCCCACCGCGCGACGGTCTCCAACTGCTCGGCGGGCACGGCCCGTACGGAGTGGATCGCCGCGCCGATCCGTGCGTGATCCCGTTCCTTGAGAAGTGAAGAGCGTGCCGCCCAGGCCTCGGCGTCCCCGTCGGAGAAGCGGAGCTGGTGGGTGGTGGGCGGCTGCCCGAAGCCGGAGGAGAGGTAGGCGGTGTCGAGGAGGGTGATGCGGATCCCGGCTTCGGCGGCGGCCGCGATGAGGGCCTCGCCCATCGCGTTGGGATCGGCGTAGGGGGTGCCGCCGGGGGCGTGGTGGACGTAGTGGAACTCGCCGACGGCCGTGATGCCGGCCAGCGCCATCTCGGCGTACACCGCGCGGGCGAGGGCGTGGTAGCGGTCCGGGGTGAGCCGGGCGGCCGTGGCGTACATGACCTCGCGCCAGGTCCAGAAGGTGCCGGACCCGACCTGGACGGTGCCGCGCAGGGCGCGGTGGAAGGCGTGGCTGTGGGCGTTGGCCAGGCCGGGCAGGGTGAGCCCGCGCAGGACCTCGGCGCCGGGCGGTGGTGCGGGGGTCCCGGTGCGGACGGCGGTGATGCGGCCGTCCGCGACCTCCACGGCGACACCCGGCTCGACCCCGGTGCCGAGCCAGGCGTGTTCCAGCCAGTACGTCCGCGGGGCTGCTGTCGTCACCTGCACGCCAGTCCTTCCAGTACGTCGGCGAGTGCCAGTACCCCGGCCACGCAGTCGTCCTCGTTCGCGGACTCGGCCGGGGAGTGGGAGACGCCGGTGGGGTTGCGCACGAACAGCATGGCGGTCGGGATGCTCCCGGACAGGATCCCGGCGTCGTGTCCCGCGCCGGTGCCGAGGACGGGGACCGTGAGGTCGGTGTCCGTGCCGAGGATGCGGGCGAGTTCGTCACGCAGGGCGTGGTCGAACTCGACGACGGGGGTGAAGGACTCACGGACGATGTCGAGTTCGATGCCGTGCGCGTCCGCGTAGCTCCGGGCCGCCTTCTCGATGCCGCCGACCACGGTGTCGAGGCTCACCTGGTCCTCGGCGCGGGAGTCGAGCCAGCCGCGCACCAGGGAGGGGATGGCGTTGACGCCGTTGGGCTCCACGGCGATCTTGCCGAAGGTTGCGACGGCCCCGGCGAGTTCGGCCTCGCGCCGGGCGGCGAGGACGGTCTCGGCGTAGGACAGCATGGGGTCGCGCCGGTCGGTGAGCCGGGTGGTGCCGGCGTGGTTGGCCTCGCCGCGGAAGTCGAACCGCCACCGGCCGTGCGGCCAGATGGCGCTGGCGATGCCGACCCGGTCGCCGGACAGGTCCAGGGCCCGGCCCTGCTCGACGTGCAGTTCGACGAAGGCACCGATGCGGGCGAGCCGTTCGGGGTCCGGCCCGATGGCGTCCGGGTCGTATCCGGCCGCCTCCATGGCCCGGGGCAGTGTCACGCCGTCGCCGTCGGTGAGGCGGTGCGCCTGCTCGCGGGTGAGCTGCCCGGCGGTGAGCCGGGACCCGACGCAGGCGAGTCCGAACCGGGCACCCTCCTCGTCGCCGAAGTTCACGATGGCGAGGGGGCGGGTGAAGCGGGCGTCCCTGCCGCGCAGTTCGTCCAGCGCGGCGAAGGCGGACACGACGCCGAGGGGGCCGTCGAAGGCGCCGCCGTCCGGCACGGAGTCGAGGTGCGACCCGGTGACGACGGCGTCGCCCTCGGCGGGGTCCCCGAGCCAGGCCCACTGGTTGCCGTTCCGGTCGACCTCGTGGGTGAGGCCCCGCGCGTGGGCCTGGTCCTCGAACCAGGCGCGGCAGTCGGCGTCGGCGTCCGTCCAGGCGAAGCGACGGTAGCCGCCGGACGCGGAGCTGCGGCCGACCGGCAGCAGCTCCGCCCACATGTTGTGGAAACTCACGCGCCGTCACCCTCGCGCATCGGGACGCGGACGCCCCGCTCCCCGGCCACCGACTCCGCGATGTCGTATCCGGCGTCGACGTGCCGGATGACGCCCATGCCGGGGTCGTTGGTGAGCACGCGGCGGATCTTCTCGCCCGCGAGTGCCGTGCCGTCGGCCACCGTCACCTGCCCGGCGTGGATCGACCGGCCCATACCGACCCCGCCGCCGTGGTGGATCGACACCCACGACGCGCCGGAGGCGACGTTGACCATGGCGTTCAGCAGCGGCCAGTCGGCGATGGCGTCGGAGCCGTCGAGCATGGCCTCGGTCTCGCGGTAGGGGGACGCGACGGAACCGCAGTCGAGGTGGTCGCGGCCGATGACGACCGGCGCGGCGAGCTCCCCGCTCGCGACCATGTCGTTGAAGCGCTCGCCGGCCTTGTCCCGCTCGCCGTAGCCGAGCCAGCAGATCCGGGCGGGCAGCCCCTGGAAGTGGACGCGTTCGCCGGCCATCTTGATCCAGCGGGCCAGGGACTCGTTCTCCGGGAAGAGGTCGAGGATCGCCTTGTCGGTCTTGGCGATGTCGGAGGGTTCGCCGGACAGGGCGGCCCAGCGGAAGGGGCCCTTGCCCTCGCAGAACAGCGGGCGGATGTAGGCGGGGACGAAGCCGGGGAAGGCGAAGGCCCGGTCGTATCCGGCGAGTTGGGCCTCGCCGCGGATGGAGTTGCCGTAGTCGAAGACCTCGGCTCCGGCGTCCAGGAAGCCGACCATGGCCTCGACGTGCCGGGCCATGGACTCGCGGGCCCGGGTGGTGAAGCCGGCCGGGTCCTTGGCGGCGGCGTCGGCCATGTCCTCGAAGGCGGTGCCCAGGGGCAGATACGCCAGCGGGTCGTGGGCCGAGGTCTGGTCGGTCACGATGTCGATGGGGGCGCCCATGGCGAGGAGCTGCGGGAGCAGCTCGGCGGCGTTGCCGAGGACGCCGATGGAGAGGGGGCGGCGGGCGTCGCGTGCTTCGGTCGCCAGCTTCAGCGCGTGGTCCAGGCTGTCGGCCTTCACGTCGAGGTAGCGGTGCTCGATGCGCCGGTCGATGGCACGGGGGTCGCAGTCGATGCAGAGCGCGACGCCGTCGTTCATGGTGACGGCGAGCGGCTGGGCGCCGCCCATGCCTCCGAGACCGGCGGTGAGGGTGATGGTGCCGGCCAGAGTCCCGCCGAACTTCTTCGCGGCGACGGCGGCGAAGGTCTCGTAGGTGCCCTGGAGGATGCCCTGGGTGCCGATGTAGATCCAGGAGCCGGCGGTCATCTGGCCGTACATGGTCAGGCCGAGGTGTTCGAGGCGGCGGAACTCCTCCCAGTTGGCCCAGTCGCCGACGAGGTTGGAGTTGGCGATGAGGACGCGCGGGGCCCACTCGTGGGTCTGCATGACGCCGACGGGGCGGCCGGACTGGACCAGCATGGTCTCGTCCTGCTTCAGGCCCTTCAGCGTGCGCACCATGGCGTCGAAGGAGCGCCAGTCGCGTGCCGCCTTGCCGGTGCCGCCGTAGACGACGAGCTTGTCGGGGTGTTCGGCGACCTCCGGGTCGAGGTTGTTCTGCAGCATCCGCAGGGCGGCTTCCTGCTGCCATCCCAGGGCGCTCGGTTCCGTGCCGCGCGGCGCTCGGACGGGGCGGGGTCCTGACATGGTCTGCCTCCTGGTGGGTGCTCCCGGCGGAATGTTGCCGCTTCTATTCACATCCTGGCCTCATGAATAGAGCTAGTCAATACATCGGGGCGTCGGCGCGGCGGTGCCGTGGATGTTTGGCTGGATGCATGGGCGCACACATCGAGGCGGAAGAGCGGGACGGCACCGGGGCCGGGCGGGCGGCCCGGCGGGACGAGGCGGTGCGGGCCGCCGTGGCACAAGGGCTGCTCGGGCCCGGCAGCCCCGTCGTCGGGCTGCTGGACGTCGTCGGCATCCGGGAGTCGGCGGCGGAACTGCGGGCGGCGTTCGCCGCGGTGGTGGCGCCGGGCACGCCCGTGCTGCACGCCTTCGCCGTGAAGGCGACCCCGCTGGTGCCGGTGCTGCGGCTGCTGCGGGAGGAGGGGGTCGGCGCGGAGGTCGCAAGTCCCGGCGAGCTGGCCCTGGCACGGGCGGCGGGCGTGCCGGTGGAGACGACGGTGCTCGACTCGCCCGCGAAGACGCCGGACGAGCTGCGCGAGGCGCTGGACCTGGGTATCGCCGTCAACGCCGACAACCCGCAGGAACTGGACCGGATCGACGCCCTGATGCGGTCGGCGACCAGCCGTTCCCCGCTGGGGATCCGGGTGAACCCGCAGGTCGGCGGGGGTTCCATCGAGGCGTTGTCCACGGCGACGGCCACCTCGAAGTTCGGCGTGGCACTGCGCGACGAGGGGGCCCGGGAGTGGGTCGTCCAGGCGTATCTGGACCGGCCGTGGCTGACCCGGCTGCACGCGCACACCGGGTCCCAGGGCGTCCCCCTGGCACTGATGGCACGGGGCGTGGCGGAGACGTACGCGCTGGCGGAGGAGATCAACCGGCGGGCCGGGCGGCGGCAGGTCGACACGCTCGACATCGGCGGCGGCCTGCCGGTGAACTTCGCGTCGGAGGAGACGACCCCGACGTACGCGCAGTACGCGCGACTGCTGGCCGAAGAGGTACCGGGGCTGTTCGACGGGCGGTACGGGCTGGTCACCGAGTTCGGGCGGTCACTGCTGGCGAAGCACGGGACGGTGGTGGCACGGGTCGAGTACGCGAAGGCCTCCGGCGGTCGGGCGGTGGCGGTGACGCATGCCGGGGTGCAGGTGGCGGCGCGGACGGTGTACGCGCCGGGGAGCTGGCCCTTGCGGATCTCCGCGTACGACGCGAAGGGGCGGCCGAAGGAGGGGCCGGTGGTGGTGCAGGACGTCGCGGGACCGGCCTGTTTCGCGGGGGACCTGCTGGCGGAGGGCCGGTCCCTGCCGTTGCTGGAACAGGGGGACTACGCGGCGGCGCTGGACACCGGGGCGTACTACTTCGCGCACCACTACGGCTACAACTCGCTGGTGCGGCCCGGGGTGTACGGGTTCGGGCCGGGTGGGCGCTTCGCGGTGGTGCGGCGGGCGCAGACCGTGGGGGAGGTCGTCGCGGAGTCGGGTGGGGCGGAGGTGGATGCGTTGACGCGAGCAGCGTGGGAGGTTCCGTAGTATCCCGGCCGCCGGATGACACCGGCGTCGTGGGAGGTTCCGTAGGCTTCCGGCCGCCGGTGTGGTGTGGCTTGTCGCGCAGTTCCCCGCGCCCCTGGGGCGGTGCACCGCTGCTCGATCACACCAGCGTCGGCGTATTCCTCCGGGCCCCGCCCGGGGCCGCGTCGCCCGCCGCGATGCCCGTGCTGCGGTAGGCCTTCACCCGCTTGCCGGCCGGGTGGGCCGCTCCCCCGCGCAGCCAGTCGACGCGGACCCACAGCAGCGCTTCACCGGTCTGCTCGCGGCGGCCCAGCCAGGCCGACTTCAGCCACAGGCCGACGCCGCAGCCGGCCAGGAGCATGCCCCCGGCCGCCGGGGCGGCGAACGCGCTGCCCAGGGCGGCGAGGAAGGCGAGGAGGAGCCACCAGCGGTGTCCCCGGCGCCAGTTGCGTACCGTGACCGCGCGGTCCTGGAGCACGTCGTGTTTGCCGGCCCGGGACGCCGAGGCGGCCAGGGCCGCGTAGCGCTTGCGGCGACTGCAGGCCACGGTGGCCGTCGCCAGGACGAAGAAGGCCGCTCCGGCCAGGACGCCGATGCGGCGTCCTGTCAGGCCCGGTGCGAGCAGGCCGATGCCCGCCGCGAGAACTCCCAGCCACCACAGCGGGGCCGCGCCCGCCCGTACGACGACGGCCACCCGGGCCAGTCCCTGTCCTCCGCGTGTCACGTCCAGCCTCCGTCCGGTCTCCGAAGCCTTGGGGAGCCGTAGGGTAGCGACGCAATGTGAGACGAATCTGAGAAACCGCGGTGTGCCGTCAGTCCACGAACAGGCCCCGCGCCGCCGCCCTCGTGTCGAACTCCTCCAGGCGCGCCTGGGCCTGGGGCAGGTCGTCGCACATGGCCTCCAGCAGGACCCGGCCGAGCAGCATCGGCGCACAAGCCGTGTCGAAGGCGAGGCCGGTGCCGACGGCGGCGGGCAGCAGCAGGTCGGACACCTTGGCGACGGGGGCGAAGGCGGAGTCGGCGACCGTGACGACGGTCAGCCCGGCCTCCTTGGCGTAGGCCAGGGTGTCGACGACCTCGCGGGGGTGCCGGGGCAGTGCGAAACAGAGCAGTGCGCTCGCGCCGGCCCGGACGGCGGCGTCGATGCGGTCCTGGAGCATCGTGCCGCCCTCACCGAGCAGCCGTACGTCGGGATGGACCTTGGCTGCGAAGTAGGCGAAGCCGTGTGCCTGGGCGGCCGCCGCCCGCAGACCGAGGACGAGGAGGGGGCGGGAGGCCGCGAGGAGGCGCCCCGCGCGCTGCACGGGCGCGGGGTCGGCCAGCGCCTCCGCCAGGTGCCGCAGGTTCTCGATCTCGGCCTCGACGGCCTGCTGGTACTCGTTGTGGGCCCCGGCCTCCTCGGCGGGTTCGACGGGGGCGACCTCGCGCAGATGGCGGCGCAGGGCGGGGTAGCCGTCGAAGCCCAGGGCGACGGCGAAGCGGGTCACGGACGGCTGGCTGACCCCGGCCAGCTCGGCGAGCTCCACGCTCGACAGGAACGGCACGTCGGCCGCGCGCCGCACCATGCTGTGCGCGATGCGCCGCTGGGTCGGCGTCAGCCGGTGACCCTCGAAGAGCGCCTGCAGCCGCGCGGCAGGGCTGTCGGTCACGCTCATGACGTGCTCCCCCTCGCCTATTCAGTAGCTGAGGATTCTGCATGAGCATATGCAGAGCGGCAAGCCGGACGGGAAGCCGGCGGCGGTACGTCCGGTATCCCCCTGCGGAACACGGGGGCTAACCCCAGTGCGGCCGATGGCGGTGCTTTCTACGGTGGACCGCATGACGGGAATGGACGCGCGGGACACCGACCTGAAGAAGGAACTCGACGCCACCCTGCACGCCCGCAGGGAGCTGGGCGAGGACTACGAGTCGGTGCTGGTCGACTCCTTCCTGGAGAAGGTCGACCAGCGGATCGACGGCGCGGTGGAGCGCCGGGTGCGCCGGCAGCTCGCGGAGCAGCAGATGCAGACGGCCCGGGACTCCCGGTCACCGAGGGCCACGGACTCCTGGGGCGAGCGGTTCGGCTTCGGGATCGTCTCCCTGGTCCTCGCGGTGCCGCTGTCGGCGATCGCCGGGGCCCTGGCCCAGGGGCCCGGCATGCTGGTCGCCTGGGCGGGCATCGTCGGCGTCAACGTCGCCCAGGCGGCCCGTACCAATCCGAACCTCTTCGGCCGCCGCCCCAGGTCCTCCCGGGACAGTGGCTGGGAGGACTGAGCGCCCGGCCCGCTTCAGACCTGCCGCGTCGGCAGCGCGACGATCTGCCGCAGATTGACCCGGCGAGGCCGGCTCGTCACGTAGGCCACCAGGTCGGCCAGCTCCTCCGCGGACAGTGCGCCCACCACGTCGAGCATGCCCTCGACCTGCCGGGACAGTTCCGCGTCGGAGATGTGGGTGCGCAGCTCGCTCTCGACGAACCCGGGCTCGATGTTGGTGACCCGGACGTCCCGCGGCCCGAACTCCCCGCGCAGGGCTTCCGACAGGTAGGTGACGGCGGCCTTGGACGCGCCGTACACCGCGTAGTTCGGGAAGCTGACGTGCGCGGCGATGGACGAGATGTTCACGATGTCGGCCGTACGGCCGTCCGCGGCGGCGCTCACCAGGTCGCCGGTGAAGGCGCCGATCATCCGCAGCACCCCGGCGACGTTGGTGTCGAGCATCCGCTGCCACTCGTCGGTGCGCCGGGCCTCGACGGGGTGCGGCAGCATGACACCGGCGCAGTTCACGACCAGGTCGACGGTCCCGTACTCCGCGTGGACGCGGTCGGCGGCGTCCGCCACGGAGGTTTCGTCGGTGATGTCGGCCGCGACGGCCAGGGCCTGCCCGCCGTCGGCCCGGATCTTCCCGGCGATCGCGGTGAGCCGTTCCGCGCGCCGGGCCACCAGGGCCACCCGGGCGCCCTGGGCGGCCAGCAGCACGGCGACGGCCTCGCCGATCCCGCTCGCGGCTCCGGTGACGACGGCGGTACGGCCGGCCAGGCTGTCGTACGACATGGGTTCCTCCTCGGTGCCGGCCGGGGCGTCTCCCCGGCCTCGGGCACCACCCTCGGCGGCTGCGCCCGCCTCACCCAGGGCTGCGCTCATCCTGGGTCCGCCAGTACCAGGTTCGCCGGGCGGGGACGGCCTAGGCTCGGGCCCATGGACGGAGAACTGGGAGACTTCCTGCGCTCGCGTCGCGCCCGGATCCGGCCGGAGGAGGTGGGGCTGCCGTCGTACGGACGCCGCCGGGTCCCGGGCCTGCGCCGCGAGGAGGTGGCGCAGCTGGCCGGGGTGAGTGTCGACTACTACGTCCGCCTCGAGCAGGGCAGGGGGCCCGGCGACCCCTCGCGGACCCGGTCCGGGGGTGTGTCGGACGCGGTGCTGGACGCGATCGCGCGGGTGCTGCGGCTGGACGAGTCCGAGCACGCGTATCTGCGGGCGGTCGCCCGGCCCCGCCGGCAGGACGGGCCCGGTTCCCCGGGCAAGCCGGCCGCGTCCCGGGTGCGCCCGGGTGTCCAGCTGCTGCTGGACGGCATGGACCGCACCCCGGCCTACGTCCTGGACCACCGCATGGAGGTGCTCGCCTGGAACGCCCTCGCCGACGCCGTGCTCGGCTTCGGCGGCCCGGGCGACGACCCCAGTCTGCCGCGGCGCCTCTTCCTCGACCCCGCCTCGCGCGAGCTCTACCCGGACTGGGCCGACGTCACCGCCCAGACGGTCGCGCACCTGCGTCTGCAGGCGGGCCACCACCCCGGCGACCCGGCCACGGGCGAGCTCGTCGCCGAACTCACCCGGGCCAGCGAGCGGTTCCGCCATCTGTGGGCCGACCACCTGGTCAAGCCCTGCGACCACGGCGTGAAGCTCCTGCGGCACCCAGTCGCGGGCCTGCTGACCCTCCCGTACGAGACCCTGACGATCCCGGCGGCCCCGGACCAGACGATCGTGGCGTACTCGCCCGAACCGGGCTCGGAGACGGCGGAGCGCCTGGCGCTGCTGGGGAGCTGGGCGACGAGCCACACGGGCTGACACCGCGCGGGTGAGATGCGCGCATGAGATGCGGGAGATGAGATGCGCGGGGACCGCCGCACCCCCGTGAACGGGGGGCGGGACGACGGCGGTCCCCGCGAAGGACGCGGGCCCGGTCAGGGCCGGGCGTGCGCGTCCATGGCGTCCGTGGAGGTCCGGGAGCCGCTCCGGAGGTCCGTTTGACGCCGTTCGCCGCCGGCCCGGGCGGGGAGCCGCTCCCGCCCTTGCCGACACCCACCAATGTGCAGGACGCGTGTTAAGCGGGTGCTGCGCGAACGTGACACCCGCGTACCGGTTCCGCGACGTCCGCGAAGATCACGGACGCCGCAAGTTCACCCGGTTCACGGGCAGTTCACCGGAGGTTCGCCGTCACTTCCCCGTGCGGGCGAGGAAGGACAGCAGGTCCTGCCGGCTGACCACACCGGTCGGCTTGCCCTCCACGAGGACGATCGCCGCGTCCGCCTTGCCCAGCACGGCCATCAGGTCCGCGACCGGCTCACCGGAGCCGACCTGGGGCAGCGGGCCGGACATGTGCTTCTCCAGCGGGTCCTCCAGCGAGGCGCTCTTGCTGAACAGCGCGTCCAGCAGCTCGCGTTCCACGACCGAGCCGACGACCTCGGCCGCCATCACGTCGGGGTGGCCGGCGCCCGGCTTGACGACCGGCATCTGCGAGACGCCGTACTCGCGCAGCACCTCGATGGCCTGACCGACCGTCTCCTCCGGGTGCATGTGGACGAGGGAGGGCATGCGGTCGCCCTCCTTGTCGGCGAGGACGTCGCCGACCCGGGCGCTCGGGCCCGTGTCCTCCAGGAAGCCGTAGTCGGCCATCCACTCGTCGTTGAAGATCTTGCTGAGGTAACCGCGGCCGCTGTCCGGCAGCAGCACCACCACGACGTCGTCGGGGCCGAGCCGCTCGGCGACCTCCAGCGCGGCGACGACCGCCATGCCGCAGGAGCCGCCCACCAGGAGGCCCTCCTCCTTGGCGAGGCGGCGGGTCATCTGGAAGGAGTCCTTGTCGGAGACGGCGACGATCTCGTCCGCGACGGTCCGGTCGTAGGCGGTCGGCCAGAAGTCCTCACCGACGCCCTCGACGAGGTAGGGCCGGCCGGAGCCGCCGGAGTAGACGGAGCCCTCGGGGTCCGCGCCGACGACCTTCACCGAGCCGTCGCTGATCTCCTTGAGGTAGCGGCCGGTCCCGGAGATGGTGCCGCCGGTGCCCACGCCCGCCACGAAGTGGGTGATCTTCCCCTCCGTCTGCTCCCACAGCTCGGGGCCGGTCGAGTGGTAGTGCGAGAGCGGGTTGTTGGGGTTGGAGTACTGGTCCGGCTTCCAGGCCCCGGGCGTCTCACGGACCAGCCGGTCCGAGACGTTGTAGTACGAGTCCGGGTGCTCGGGGTCGACGGCCGTCGGGCAGACGACGACCTCGGCACCGTAGGCACGCAGCACGTTGATCTTGTCGGTGCTCACCTTGTCGGGGCACACGAAGATGCACTTGTAGCCCTTCTGCTGCGCCACGATGGCGAGCCCGACGCCGGTGTTGCCGCTGGTCGGCTCGACGATCGTGCCGCCGGGCTTGAGCGCGCCGCTCTCCTCCGCCGCCTCGATCATGCGCAGGGCGATGCGGTCCTTCACCGAACCGCCGGGGTTGAAGTACTCCACCTTGGCCAGGACGGTCGCCCTGATGCCCTTGGTCACGCTGTTGAGCTTCACCAGCGGGGTGTTGCCGACGAGGCTGATCATCGAGTCGTGGAATTGCACCGTTGTCTCCGGATGCCGCAAAGAAGTGATCCTGATGGTGCCGCCAGCCTATGACCTCGCCGTGGTCCGTGACGGTCGTTCACTCCCCGTTGAGATTGGGCGACGGGCTGTACGGGGCAAGCACTGGGTGTACGGGTTCGAGGAGGTGGCAGCGACGCATGACGAGCATGTCGAGGGCGAGGGTGGCCCGGCGGATCGCGGCCGGCGCGGCGTACGGCGGCGGCGGGGTCGGTCTGGCCGGGGCGGCCGCACTGGGGCTGGTGCTGGCCGAGGTGCAGCTGGCGCGGCGCCGGGTGGGCAACGGCACGTCTCCTCATGTGCCGCACGCGGACGGGTTGTACGGCCGTACGTACGCCGGTCCGGCCGGGGCACCGCTGAGGCTGACGATGCTGGGTGACTCCACGGCCGCGGGCCAGGGCGTACACCGGGGCGGGCAGACACCGGGGGCGCTGCTGGCATCGGGGCTGGCCGCGCTGGCGGAGCGCCCGGTGGTGCTGCGCACGGTGGCGACCCCGGGGGCCTGTTCGGACGACCTGGACCGCCAGGTGTCCCTGGTGCTGGCCGATCCCGCTCCGGTGCCCGACATCTGCGTGATCATGGTCGGGGCGAACGACGTCACCCACCGCATGCCGGCGACCCGCTCGGTGCGCTGCCTGGCCTCGGCGGTGCGGCGGCTGCGCACGGCCGGTGCGGAGGTCGTGGTCGGCACCTGCCCGGACCTCGGCACGATCGAGCCGGTCCGGCAGCCCCTGCGCTGGCTGGCGCGGCGGGCCTCACGCCAGCTGGCCGCGGCCCAGACGATCGGAGTCGTCGAACAGGGCGGCCGCACCGTGTCACTGGGCGACCTGCTGGGCCCCGAGTTCGCCGAGAACCCGCGCGAGCTGTTCGGCCCGGACAGCTACCACCCCTCGGCCGAGGGCTACGCGACGGCGGCGATGGCGGTGCTGCCGACCGTCTGCGCGTCCCTGGGCCTGTGGCCCGCCGAGGAGGAGCGCCCGGACGCCTCGCGCCGCGAGGGCTTCCTGCCGGTGGCACGGGCGGCGGCGGAGGCCGCTTCGGAGGCGGGCACGGAGGTCGCCGCGGCGATGCCGAGCGGGCCGCGCGGCCCGTGGGCCCTGCTGAAGCGCCGGCGGCGCCGGCGGGTACCCGAGCAGGAGCCGGCCCCCGCGACCCCTTCGAGCTGAGGAGCACCGCTTCGGTCGAGGACACCGCTTCGGTCCAGGACACCGCTTCGGTCGAGGGCACCGCTTCGGGTCGAGGACACCGCTTCGAGTGGAGGAGCATCGAAAAGCAAGCGCTTGGAAACTGCGGTCAGGGTCACACCGTGACACCCGTGACCCAGACCATACGTACGGGTAACTTCCCAGTCAGCCCTGCCAGACCACCCGGTACGTCAATGGAGCCGTGATGCCCGAAGCCGTGATCGTCTCAGCCGCCCGCTCCCCCATCGGCCGCGCCTTCAAGGGCTCCCTGAAGGACGTGCGACCGGACGACCTGACCGCCACGATCATCCAGGCCGCACTGGCCAAGGTCCCCGAGCTGGACCCGAAGGACATCGACGACCTGATGCTCGGCTGCGGCCTGCCCGGCGGCGAGCAGGGCCACAACCTCGGCCGCGTCGTCGCCGTCCAGATGGGCATGGACCACCTGCCGGGCTGCACCATCACCCGGTACTGCTCGTCGTCCCTGCAGACCTCCCGGATGGCCCTGCACGCCATCAAGGCCGGTGAGGGCGACGTCTTCATCTCGGCCGGCGTGGAGACGGTCTCCCGTTTCGCCAAGGGCAACTCCGACAGCCTTCCGGACACGCACAACCCGCTGTTCGCCGACGCCGAGGCCCGTACCGCCGCGGTCGCCGAGTCCGAGGGCTCGACCTGGCACGACCCGCGCGAGGACGGCCTGCTGCCCGACCCGTACATCGCGATGGGCCAGACCGCCGAGAACCTGGCCCGCTCCAAGGGCGTCACCCGCCAGAACATGGACGAGTTCGGCGTCCGCTCGCAGAACCTCGCCGAGGAAGCCATCAAGAACGGCTTCTGGGAGCGCGAGATCACCCCGGTCACCCTCCCCGACGGCACGGTCGTCTCCAAGGACGACGGCCCCCGCGCCGGCGTCACCCTGGAGGGCGTGCAGGGCCTCAAGCCGGTCTTCCGCCCCGACGGCATGGTCACCGCCGCCAACTGCTGCCCGCTGAACGACGGTGCCGCGGCCCTCGTGATCATGTCCGACACCAAGGCCCGCGAGCTCGGCCTCACCCCGCTCGCCCGGATCGTGTCGACCGGCGTTTCCGGCCTGTCCCCCGAGATCATGGGCCTCGGCCCGGTGGAGGCCACCAAGCAGGCCCTGCGCCGCGCCGGGCTCACCATCGGCGACATCGACCTGGTCGAGATCAACGAGGCGTTCGCCGCCCAGGTGATCCCCTCCTACCGCGACCTGGACATCCCGCTGGAGAAGCTGAACGTCAACGGCGGCGCGATCGCCGTCGGCCACCCCTTCGGCATGACCGGCGCCCGCATCACGACCACGCTGATCAACTCCCTCCAGTTCCACGACAAGCAGTTCGGTCTGGAGACGATGTGCGTCGGCGGCGGCCAGGGCATGGCCATGGTCATCGAGCGCCTCAGCTGAGCGGCAGGCCGTAGCCGCTATAGCACCCGCTGTGAGCCTTGAGCCCAGAACCCTGGAAACACCAGGGTTCTGGGCTGTTTTGTGATCCAATCTCCCCCAGGATGTGACCTATCTCCCTCCGCCAGGGGAGAAGCGCAGGTCACAGTAGCCCCACCCCCTCCCCCGGCACCGAAGCCCTGTCCGTTTCGTGACGTTACGCACTGACAGCTGGTTAGTCCGCCCTTCAAGCTGATGTAGGAAGTCGGGGGGTCGACTTTGAACCGGGAGTACGTCAGTGAGCGCCATGCCGATCGCGTTGCTGGTCACCACGGCCGCCACGGGCGCCGTGGGCGTCGCCGTCCTGCGCACCGTCCTGCAGCTGCGCCGACAGGTCGCGGCCCTGCACACGGCGCTGGCCGAGAGCCGCGCCGCCACCACCCGTGCGCTGCTGCCCGCCGCTCGTACCACTGCCGACACCGATGAGATACGCGCCGCCGTGGCCGCGGCGCTCGCCGAGGAGCGGGAGCGGGAACTCGCCGAGGCGCGGGCGTTCTGGGCCGCCCAGGAGGCCCGCGACGCCTCCGACGCACCCCCGCTGCTGGGCCTGCCCGAGCACGATCTGTTTCTGCCCCGCCAGGCCGATTTCGCGGGCCTGGAGCCGGTGTCCGAGCCCGGCGCCGACACCGAGGAACCCGCCGCCGAGTCCCCGGAGCTGGCCGCGGCCCGCCGTCGCCACCCCTCCCACCCGGACTTCGTGCCGGCCCAGTCCCCGGTCGTGAACGACCACGAGCGCACCGTCGCCACCCTGGAGGAGCTGGCCTCCTCCCGCGTCCAGCTGACGGACGTGCGCCCCGGCCCGCTGGGCACGCTGGACGTCTACGTCTTCGCCGACGGCACGACCCTGTGCATGACCCCGGGCCACCGGGAGACGGCGGAGCACCTCGCCGCGGCCCTCCGCGCGGGCGCCACCCCGGTCCTCCTGGGCGGCTCCGGCATCTCGGGCGCGTACACCCTGACGTTCGAGTGCGGCGAGGAGAACGTCTACATCCTGGCGGACCGCGTCATCGCTTCCCTGTAGGGAAGCGCCCCCTCGTGGAGCGCCCCGTCAGGGGCGCGGGGAACCGCGCGAACAGGGGCGCCGGGGAACCGCGCGAACAACCACGACGCACCCGCGCCCGCGAGCGGCGCTAGACCCCCGCCCGCTTCTGCGCCTCTTCCACCAGCCGCACCGCCTCATCGACATCGGCGTCCGCCGGAATCACCACCGCCAGATCATGTCCGGCCACGGTGATCTGATCTGCTGCCGCAAACATCCCCGCATCCGGCATCTCCCGAGGCTCCACGCCCTCGAGGACCTGCGCCCTCCGGGCCAACTCCCGGGCCAGCTCCAGAGCCTCGGCGGCAGCGCCCCGCTGCAACCGGCTCTGGGGCGCGGCCCTCAATCGATCGGCGAAGTGCTCCACCGCACGGGTCAGAGGCGTCGTATCAACCACGCCGCGAGCGTACGCGCCGAGCCGGGACTGTTGCCAACGGGCGAACACTCAGGCACGGTGACCTGAAGGACCGGCTTACATCCCAGCGTCCGGAGGCGCCGATGTCCCAAGTCTTCTCCGAAGAGACCCATCGCAACATGCTCGCCCGCATCCCCCACTGCACCGGTCGTCAGATCTCCGACTGGTTGCGCACCGTCGACGAAGGCCCGGCGCTCTTCCGCTTCGAGGAAAAGGTCAGCTGGCTCCGGCACGAACACAACCTCGCGTACGGCCACGCCAAGGCGATCGTCCACGAGTACGACCTGAGGAGGGCCGCGCGCAAACTCCTCTGAGGCGCGCGCACCCTCCCCCCGACGACGAAGGGCCCCGGCCGAAGCCGGGGCCCTTCGCGCTACGACCGTCGAGGACTAGTCGCTGCTGTTGAGGATCGAGAGGAGCCTCAGGAACTCCAGGTAGATCCACACCAGCGTCAGCGTGAGGCCGAAGGCCGCGAGCCAGGCCTCCTCACGCGGTGCGCCGTAGGCGACGCCGTCCTCGACCTGCTTGAAGTCCAGGGCGAGGAAGCAGGCACCGAGGATGATGCCGATGACGCCGAAGACGACGCCGAGGGCACCGCTGCGGAAGCCGAGGCCGTCACCGCCGCCGAACACCGCGAACAGCAGGTTCACGGTCATCAGCAGGATGAAGCCGAGCGCGGCCGCCATCACGAAGCCGTAGAAGCGGCGGTTGACGCGGATCCAGCCGGCCTTGTATGCGATCAGCACACCGGCGAAGACCGCCATGGTGCCGATCACGGCCTGCATGGCCGCACCGTCGGCGATGCGGTTGTCGACGATGTTGGACACGACGCCGAGGAAGACACCCTCGAACGCGGCGTACGTCAGGATCAGCGCGGGCGAGGCCTTGCGCTTGAAGGACTGCACGAACGCCAGGACCATGCCGATCAGCGCGGCGCCGATACCGATGCCGTAGCTACGGCTGATGTTGGCGTCGTCGATCGGCAGCAGGGCCCAGGAGAGCGCCGCGGTGAGGATGAGCACGCCGAGCGTGCTCGCCGTGCGCAGGACGACGTCGTCGATGGTCATCCGGCCGGTGGTGGCCGGGGCCTGCGGCGGCGCGCCGTACTGCAGGTCCTGCTGCTGGGCGTAAGGGTTCTGCGCGTAAGGGTTCTGCGCGTACGGGTTGCCCGTCGGCTGGGCGTACGGGTTGCCCTGGGTGGCGACAGCGGGACCCCCGGCCTGCGGCGCGGTGTTGAAGCCCGCGTAGCCGTTGTCGCGGCTGAACCCCCGTCGCGAGAAGACCGGGTTTCTGCTCCTCATTTCACTCCTCCATGGCCACCAGGCGTGGCCTTGGCTCAAGAGTAATAGGTAGGCAAAGGAATGACCCTACTGCTTGGGGAGGATCTTTCCCTCGTCATGCTGCGCAACACGCTACGTGGCGTGGTGATTCCCCTCACCGGAGGGGGTCCTCCGGTGACTCACCCGAAGGGGAAGCCCGTGTACGCCTCCGCCAGGTCCGTCTCGGCGGCGCGGGAGGAGGCGATCCGCTCCAGGCGGGCGAGCTGGAGCCGGTCCTCGAAGGGTGTCGCGCCGGGCGCGCGGTGCAGCAGGGTCGTCATGTCGTAGGAGAACCGCTCGGCCTGCCAGACGCGGCGCAGGCAGGTCGCGGAGTAGGCGTCGAGCAGCTCCGCCGATCCGGTCTCCTGCCGGTGGATCAGGGCCCGGGCGAAGGTCACGACGTCGCCGACGGCGAGGTTCAGGCCCTTGGCCCCGGTCGGGGGGACGATGTGCGCGGCGTCACCGGCGAGGAAGAGGCGGCCGTGGCGCATGGGCTCGTGGACGTAGGAGCGCATGGGCGTGACCGACTTCTGGGTGATCGGGCCGCGCTCCAGGCTCCAGTCGTCGGCGGTCTCGAACCGGCGCTCCAGCTCGTCCCAGATCTCCTCGTCGCCCCATGACCCGGGGTCGGTGCCGTCGGGCACCTGGAGGTAGAGGCGGGAGACCGACGAGGAGCGCATGGACAGGAGCGCGAAGCCGCGGTCGTGGCGGGCGTAGACGAGCTCGTCGTGGGAGGGCGGCACGTCGGCGAGGATGCCGAGCCAGCCGAAGGGGTACGTCCGCTCGAAGACCTGGGTGAGGCGGGCGGGGATCGCCTTGCGGGCAACGCCCCAGAAACCGTCGCAGCCGACGACGTACGAGCACTCCAGGACGTCCTCGCGGCCCCCGTGCCGGAAGCGGATCCGCGGTGCCTCGGTGCCGGCGCCCTCCACGGCCAGCGCCTCCGCCTCGAAGAGCAGCGGGCCGCCCTCCCGGAGCTGCAGGGCGATGAGGTCCTTGCAGACCTCGGTCTGGGCGTAGACCATCACCGATCGGCCGCCGGTGAGGGCGGGGAAGTCGACGCGGTGGCGGCTGCGGTCGAAGCGGAGCTCGATGCCGTCGTGGCGCAGCCCCTCGCGGTCCATGCGCTCCCCGGCGCCGGCCGCGCGCAGCACGTCCGCCGTGCCCTGTTCCAGGATCCCGGCCCGCTGCCGTCGCTCGACGTAGGAGCGGTCGCGGCTCTCCAGGACGACCGAGTCGATGCCGGCGTTGTGGAGCAGCCGGGCGAGGAGGAGGCCGGCGGGGCCCGCTCCGATGATGCCGACGGTGGTGCGCATCGGACGACCTCTTCTCATCCACGTTCGTCAGGTGAAATTTTTTTCACCGCGTGGGTGTGAGTCTCCGACGGCATGCGGGTGCTGTCAACGGGCACGCCGTGAACTCTTCAATGGACCACACAGGGATCGGAAGGTGCCCGGAGCCGGACTCGAACCGGCACGCCCGCGAAGGGGCAGCGAGGTTTAAGCTCGCCGTGTCTGCATTCCACCATCCGGGCAGGCCGTGGGCTCCGCATCGAGGTTCCGAGACTATCCGGACGGGTCCCCCGAACAGCGGAAGCGTGGACCGATGTTGTCTTATTTTATTGACGTCTGAGGGTGCATCAGCACACGGAACACGCCATCCGCACTTGCCAACAGCCTTGCGTGCGGCGGTCTGCCGTGTATGCGGAATGACGGAATTTCACCGCCTGAACGAGGGCACTCCACCTGTTCTCGACACCCGGAAGCATTTGTTCCCGACACCGGGGCCGCCTCAGGGGTGTTCGTCATCCCCAGGTATGACACTGCCCCGCGCGGTCAGACCGCAGTCGGTCCTCGGAACCGGAACAACGGGGGACTACACGGCGGCGTGGGACCCGGACGATGGAACACGTCCTTCCCCCATGCACAGCCGTCCGACAGGAGTGCCATCCCGTGACCACCGCTTCCCTCACCGACCGGGCCACCGCAGCGGCCGCGCGCGCCACGGATCTGTCGAAGATCTACGGGCAGGGTGAGACCCAGGTGGTCGCCCTGGACCGCGTCTCCGTCGACTTCCGGCAGGCCGAGTTCACCGCGATCATGGGCCCGTCCGGCTCCGGCAAGTCCACCCTGATGCACTGCGTGGCCGGCCTCGACTCCTTCTCCTCCGGATCGGTGCGCATCGGCGACACCGAGCTCGGCTCGCTGAAGGACAAGCAGCTGACCAAGCTGCGCCGGGACAAGATCGGCTTCATCTTCCAGGCGTTCAACCTGCTGCCGACCCTGACGGCCCTGGAGAACATCACCCTTCCGATGGACATCGCGGGACGCAAGCCGGACAAGCAGTGGCTGGACTCCGTCATCCGGATGGTCGGCCTGGCGGACCGACTCGGCCACCGGCCGTCCCAGCTGTCCGGCGGTCAGCAGCAGCGCGTCGCGGTGGCCCGGGCGCTGGCCTCCCGGCCCGAGATCATCTTCGGCGACGAGCCCACCGGAAACCTCGACTCGCGCTCCGGCGCCGAGGTACTGGGCTTCCTGCGCAACTCCGTGCGCGAACTGGGCCAGACGGTGGTGATGGTGACGCACGACCCGGTGGCCGCGGCCTACGCGGACCGGGTGATCTTCCTGGCGGACGGCCGGATCGTCGACGAGATGCACGGGCCGACGGCCGACTCCGTGCTCGACCGCATGAAGGCGTTCGACGCCAAGGGCCGCACCAGCTGATCCCCCGTCAGGACCGACAGGACTGAGAAGAAGAACCCATGTTCCGTACCGCCTTGCGCAATGTGCTCGCGCACAAGGCCCGGCTCCTGATGACCGTGCTCGCCGTGATGCTCGGCGTGGCTTTCGTGTCGGGGACCCTGGTCTTCACCAACACCATCTCCGACGCCTACCAGAAGAGCTCCGCCAAGGGCTTCGACCAGGTCGACGTCTCCATGACCGCGGACTACGACGACGCCGAGGGCGACAAGGCCGGAAAGCTCCACGAGCTGACCCGGGCCACCCTCGACAAGAGCGAGCGGGTGCCCGGCGCCGCGTCCGCCATCGGGGTCGTGCAGAACTTCACGGCCATAGCCGACAAGAACGGCAAACTGATCGGCGAGGGCTTCCAGTCGCAGGGCGGCAACTACTGGGGCACGAAGGACCCGCGTTACCCGCTCGTCAGCGGACACGCCCCCAAGGGCCCCGGTGAGATCCTCATCGACTCCGCGACGGCGAAGCGCGCCGGCTACAAGGTCGGCGACACGGTACGGATGTCCGTCGACGGGCCGGTCCTGACCCCGAGGATCACCGGCATCTTCACCACCGACGACGGCAACGTCGCGGCCGGCGGCAGCCTCACCCTGTTCGACACGGCGACCGCCCAGAAGCTGCTGGGCAAGCCGGGCGTGTACGACGAGATCGCCGTCAAGGCGAAGCCGGGCGTCACGCAGGCCGCGCTGAAGGCGGAGCTGGACAAGGCACTGCCCGAGGGCACCGTCTCGACCACCACCGGCAAGCAGCTCGCCGACGACCAGGCGGAGATGATCTCCCGGTCGATGAGCGGCATGCAGACGGGCCTGCTGGTCTTCGCCGGCATCGCCCTGTTCGTCGGCACGTTCATCATCGCCAACACCTTCACCATGCTGGTCGCCCAGCGCACCAAGGAGCTGGCACTGATGCGGGCGGTCGGCGCCTCGCGCCGGCAGGTGACGCGCTCGGTGCTCATCGAGGCGTTCGTGGTCGGCGCGGTCGCCGCCGTGACCGGGCTGGTCGCGGGCATCGGCATCGGGGCCGGACTGCGCTCCCTGATGGGTACGTTCGACGCGACCGTGCCCGACGGGCCGCTGGTCATCACGCCCGGCACGATCGTCGCCGCGCTCGCTGTCGGCATCCTGGTGACCATGCTGGCGGCGTGGCTCCCGGGCCGCCGGGCCGCGAAGATCCCGCCGGTGGCGGCCATGAGCAGCGTGCACGCCAAGGCCACGACCAAGTCGCTGGTGCTGCGCAACACGCTGGGCGCCCTGGTCTCGGCCGCGGGCATCGCGGTGGTCCTGGTGGCCACGACCATGGACGGCTCGGACGGCCAGATGCCGATGGGCTTCGGCGCGGTGCTGCTGATCATCGGCGTGTTCATCCTGACCCCGCTGCTGTCCCGCCCGCTGATCGCCGCCGCGGCGCCGGTGCTGCGCGCCTTCGGCATCTCGGGCAAGCTGGCCCGGCAGAACTCGGTGCGCAACCCGCGCCGCACGGCCGCCACCGCCTCCGCCCTGATGATCGGCCTGACCCTGATCACCGGCATGACGGTGATGGCGGGCAGCCTGCAGCAGGCCATCGAGAAGATGGCGTCGGCGTCGATCAAGGCCGACTACGTGGTGTCCATGGCGAACGGCAACCCGCTGTCGCCGGACGTCGAGAAGAAGCTGAAGCAGGCCGGTGACGTCACCGCCACCAGCCCGATGCTCAACGCCGAGACCCGGATCGACGGGCAGAGCGAGTACGTGACCGGCGTCAACGGCGCCGCGGTCCGCGACCTGGTCGGCCCGAAGGTCGACGAAGGCTCCTTCAAGGTCGGCGGCAGCGATGTCGTCGTGGACAGCGAGACCGCCAAGTCCTACGGCTGGAAGGCCGGTTCCGCCTTCACCATGGCCTTCGAGGACGGCAAGAAGCAGAAGTTCACGGTCGCGGGAACGTACGAGCGCAACGACTTCCTGGGCGGCATCCTGCTCGACGAGAAGACCCTCGCCCCGCACACGTCGGACCCGTACAACATGAAGGTCATGGTGAAGACCTCCGACGGCACGTCCGGCGCGGTGCAGGACAAGCTGGAGAAGGCTCTCGGCACCAACCCGGCGATCAAGGTCCAGTCCAAGGACGACATCTCCGACGAGATCGCGCAGATGTTCACCCTGATGCTGAACATGGTCTACGGCCTGCTCGCGATGGCGGTGGTCGTGGCGGTCCTCGGCGTCGTCAACACCCTGGCCATGTCCGTCTTCGAGCGCTCGCAGGAGATCGGCATGCTCCGCGCGATCGGCCTGGACCGCAAGGGCATCAAGCGGATGGTCCGCATCGAGTCCCTGGTGATCTCCTTGTTCGGCGCGGTGCTGGGGATCGGCCTGGGCGTGTTCTTCGGCTGGGCGGCCGGTGAGCTGCTGGCCTCGAAGATGGCGACGTACGAGCTGGTCCTGCCGTGGGCGCGGATGGGTGTGTTCCTGCTGCTGGCCGCGACGGTGGGTGTCCTCGCGGCGCTGTGGCCGGCCCGGCGGGCGGCCCGGCTGAACATGCTGGAGGCCATCAAGGCGGAGTAGCGGACGCGCGAAGGGCCCCTTTCCCACGGGTGGGAGAGGGGCCCTTCGGCGTTCTCAGGTCCAGGTGCGGGCGCGCAGCGGCAGGCCCGACGCCCCGGACTCGGGGGCGCGAACGGCCAGGACCTGGTTGACTCCGATGCGGTTGCGTTCGAAGGCCAGGGCGCAGGCGGCCATGTACAGACGCCAGACGCGAGCCCGGCCGGCGCCGGCCAGCTGGACGGCCCGCTGCCAGTCGTCCTCCAGGCGGGCGACCCACTGGCGCAGGGTGAGGGCGTAGTGCTCGCGGAGCGCCTCCACGTCGCGCACCTCGAACCCGGAGCGCTCCAGCTGGGTCACGGTGGCGCCGATCGGCTGGAGTTCACCGTCGGGGAAGACGTAGGAGTCGATGAAGGCGTCGACGCTGTACGTCGTCTCGTCCCGCTGCGGGCGGCGGGCGATCTGGTGGTTCAGCAGGCGCCCGCCGGGCTTGAGCAGGTCGTACAGGTCGGCGGCGTACTCCAGGTACCGCTCGGCGCCGACGTGTTCGGCCATGCCGATGGAGGAGATGGCGTCGTAGGGACCGTCGCGGACGTCGCGGTAGTCCTGGACGCGGATCTCGACCATGTCGGTGAGGCCCTCGTCGGCGACGCGCTTGCGGGCGTAGGCGGCCTGCTCCTGGGAGAGCGTGACGCCGACGACGCGCACGCCGTGCTCGCGGGCGGCGTGGACGGCCATGGAGCCCCAGCCGCAGCCGACGTCGAGCAGCCGCAGGCCGGGTCTCAGACCGAGCTTGCGGCAGACGAGTTCGAGCTTGTCGTGCTGGGCCTGTTCGAGGGTGCTGTCCGGGGTGGGCCAGTAGGCGCAGGAGTACACCATGGACGGGCCGAGGACGATCTCGTAGAAGTTGTTGCCGACGTCGTAGTGGTGGCTGATGGCGCGTCGGTCGGTGTGCTTGGTGTGCAGGTGGCGGCGGGGGCTGCGGGCCTCCTCGCGGGGCGGGGCGGGCGGCAGCGGGAGTCCGGCGAGCTTGACCAGTCCGCGGACGGCGGCGCGGACCTCGGGGTCGCGCAGGGCCTGGGCGAGGGTGCGGGCGTCCTCGCCCCGCTCCCAGATGAGACCGGCCAGCAGATCGAGGGTCGCGTACAGGTCGCCCTCGATGTCGAGGTCCCCCGCCACCCAGGCGCGGGCCAGGCCCAGTTCACCCGGCTTCCACAGCAGGCGGCGCAGCGCGCGGCGGTTGCGTACGACCAGGGTCGGCGCGCCCGGCGGGCCGGCCTGCGAACCGTCCCAAGCGCGGATGCGCACCGGGAGCGGTGCTCCCAGCAGCTGTGTGAAAAGGCCCTGCAGCCGCGGCGCGGCGTCTGCCATGGTGTACACCTCCGTGACGAGGAATCCCGGAATGTCCGACACCACGTAAACACCTGCGGGGCTTCGGCGCAGTCCCCGGCACGCGTCATGTCTGCGCAAAACCGCCGCTTCGCCCGCCCGGACGCGGCTCCCTGACGTACCGAAGGACTTCGACAGGGCCCCGGCACGCCGAAGGGCCTCCCGCACCACGGATGGCGGGAGGCCCTTCGTCAGGCGGACGACCGACCGGAGGTCAGGAGGCCTTGGCCTTCTCCTCGGTCTTCTCCTTCGGCGCGGCGGCGACCGGGGCCGGCTTGGCGGCCTCGTAGAACTCCTCGCGCGGCGTCTCGATGGCGCCGAGCGAGACGACCTCGCGCTTGAGGAACATGCCGAGGGTCCAGTCGGCGAAGACGCGGATCTTGCGGTTCCAGGTCGGCATGGCCAGGCCGTGGTAGCCACGGTGCATGTACCAGGCGAGACGGCCCTTGAGCTTGATCTTCATCTTGCCCATGACGATCATCGCGACGCCCTTGTGGAGGCCGAGACCGGCCACCGCGCCCTTGTTGGCGTGCGAGTAGTCCTTCTGCGGGAAGCCCCGCATGCCGGACACCACGTTGTCGCCGAGGACCCGGGCCTGGCGCAGCGCGTGCTGGGCGTTCGGCGGGCACCAGGCGTTCTCGTTGCCCGCCTTGCGGCCGACGAGGTCCGGGACCTGGGCGTTGTCGCCGGCGGCCCAGATGTAGTCGGTGCCCTTGACCTGGAGGGTCGGCTCGCAGTCGACGTGACCGCGGGGGCCCAGCGGCAGGCCGTAGCGGGCCAGGGCCGGGTTGGGCTTGACGCCGGCGGTCCAGACGATCGTGTTGGAGTCGACCTCGAGGCCGTTCTTCAGCACCACGTGGCCGTCGACGCAGGAGTCCATGGAGGTGGACAGGTAGACCTCGACGCCGCGGCCCTCGAGGTGCTCCTTGCCGTACTTGCCGAGCTTGGGGCCGACCTCGGGGAGGATCTTGTCGGCGGCGTCGACCAGGATGAAGCGCATGTCCTCGCGGGACACGTTCTTGTAGTACTTCGAGGCGTCGCGGGCCATGTCCTCGACCTCGCCGATGGTCTCCGCACCGGCGAATCCGCCGCCCACGAAGACGAAGGTGAGCGCCTTGCGGCGGATCTCCTCGTCGGTGGTGGAGTCGGCCTTGTCGAGCTGCTCGAGGACGTGGTTGCGCAGGCCGATGGCCTCCTCGACGCCCTTCATACCGATGCCCTGCTCGGCGAGGCCGGGGATCGGGAAGGTGCGGGAGACCGCGCCGAGCGCGATCACCAGGTAGTCGAAGGGCAGCTCGTAGGCCTCGCCGACCAGCGGGGAGACCGTGGCGACCTTGCGGTCCTGGTCGATGGTGGTGACCCGGCCGGTGAGAACCTCCGCCTTGGGCAGCACGCGTCGCAGCGGGACGACGACGTGGCGCGGGGAGATGTTGCCGGCGGCGGCTTCGGGGAGGAAGGGCTGGTAGGTCATGTACGACCGGGGGTCGACGACCGTGACGGTCGCCTCGCCGTAGCGCATCTTCTTCTGGATGCGCCGAGCTGCGTACAGGCCTACGTACCCACCGCCTACTACGAGGATCCTGGGACGCTCCGTGGTGCTCATGCCATCGAGTATCCACCCGTCTCAGGGGGGTGGCTCGTGCGCCCCTTCACAAGCTCTTGCAGGGTGTGTGCTATCCTCCGCGGCCCGCGTGATCCACGTCATGGTGACAACCGGGCTCCTTTATGCACCCCGAAGCGTTGTCAATGCCGCGTGAGCTGCCTCTCTGTGCCGGAGGAGCCTCCGTGAGGCACTCCTCGAGCGCCATTCCGGGCACCTTCCCGGACCCCTCCATACCATGCTTCTGAACATGTTCAAAGGCCTGTTCAGCCCCCGGACGGGTCAACGGGGCCCCTCTCGTCGCCCGGGAGGGCCGAATTCCTTGTGAAGAACTTCACGAACTTTTCCGACGGGCTGTCTCCGGGGGGCCCTCCGAGCCCCCCGGAGACGCTCATTCGTGATCCATGCCTGCTCAGAAGCGGGCTAGGCGACCGACCACGCGATGCCGTCGAGGATGTCGTGCTCGCTCACCACGACCTCCTGCGCGCCGATTCGCTCCATGATCGACAGGAGTACGAGGGCGCCCGCCCCGATCACGTCGACCCGGCCCGGGTGCATGGAGGGCACGGCCGCGCGCTCGGCGTGGGTGGAGCGCAACAGCCACTCGGTGATCTCGCGGACCCGGTCGTAGGAGACGCGGGAGTGGTGGATGGCCTGCGAGTCGTACTCGGGCAGATCCTGGGCGATCGCCGACACGGTCGTCACCGAGCCGGCCAGGCCGACCAGCGTGCGCGCCTCGCGCAGCGGAACGCTCTGCTCGGCGAGGTCGAGGGCGGCCTCGATGTCGGCCCGCATCGCCGCGATCCGCTCCTCGGAGGGCGGGTCGCTCACCACCCCGTCCCGGACCAGGTGCCGCTCGGTCATGCGGACACAGCCGATGTCCACCGAGCGGGCCGCCCGGACGTGGTCGTCGCCCACGACGAACTCGGTCGAGCCGCCGCCGATGTCCACGACCAGGTAGGGCTTGGGCAGGTGGTCGCCCCCGGCGAGCTCCTTGGTGGCGCCGGTGAAGGAGAACTCGGCCTCCTGGTCGCCGGTGATCACCTCGGGCTCGACGCCCAGGATGTCCAGCACACCGCGCACGAACTCGTCACGGTTCTCGGCGTCCCGGGAGGCGGACGTCGCCACGAACCGCAGCCGCTCCGCCCCGTGCTCCTTGATGATCCCGGCGTACTCACGGCACGCCGCGAAGGTCCTCTGCAGCGCCTCGGGGGCGAGCCGGCCGGTGCGGTCGACGCCCTGCCCGAGTCGCACGATCGTCATCCGGCGGTCCAGGTCGACCAGCTCACCGGTCGCCGGGTCGGCGTCGGCGACCAGGAGCCGGATGGAGTTCGTACCGCAGTCCACGGCGGCGACACGGGTCACTGGGCGTCCTCCTCGGCAGTCATCACACAGGCGCCCTTGCGCCACCACTCCGGCAGCATCGCCAGCGCCTCGTCGCCCAGCGGGTTCACGCCCGGACCCGCGGCCAGGGAGTGGGCCACCAGGACGTGCAGGCACTTCACCCGGTCCGGCATGCCGCCCGCGCTCGGGAAGTTCTTCAGCTCCTCGATGTCGTCACGGCGCCGGATGTAGTCCTCGTGCGCGGCCCGGTACGCCGCCGCCAGCTCCGGGTCCGAGGCCAGCCGCTCGGTCATCTCCTTCATCACGCCGTTGGCCTCCAGCGTGCCGATGGCCGAGTTCGCCTTCGGGCACGTCAGGTAGTACAGCGTGGGGAACGGCGTCCCGTCCGGCAGCCGGGGGGCCGTCTCGACGACGTCGGGCTGTCCGCACGGGCAGCGGTGCGCGATCGCGCGCAGGCCGCGCGGGGGCCGACCGAGCTGCTGCTTGAAGGCCTCGACGTCGGAGTCGGTCGGCTCGGTGCGCGGGGTGGTCGGCGGGGGCGTTTCCATGACTGTCTTCAGGCTGTCTTTCTCTGGGTTCAGGTCACTGGCTGGGGCTGGGTCACCGGTCGGAGGCGTCGGCCTTGTCGACCCCGTCCCAGACGTTCGAGTACCAGGGGCGGTCGGCCGCTCCCAGGTCGGTGCGCGACTGCTTCGCCGCGTGCGGGTCGACGACGATGAAGCCCGTCTCCCCCGGCATCACGTAGTGCAACCGCTGCCGGATCTGCTGCTCGGCGTACGCGTCGTCCTGCCAGCGCGCCTTCAGGTCGCGCAGCCGTTCGACGCGCTCGCGGGCCTGCTGCTGTTCCCGCTGCAGGTCGTCGATCTCGGCGCGCTGCGAGACGTACTCCCGCATCGGGTAGGCCAGGGCCACGATCAGCGAGCACATCACCAGGGCGAGCAGCGCGGCCCGGCCGGTCAGCCGCGAGCGGCGGGCCTGGCGCCTGGTCTGGGAGCGGTAGACCCGGGCCGCGGTCTGCTCGCCGAGCAACCGGATCCTGGTCGCGGTGGAGAACCGGTCCCGGTCCTTCACGGCCATGTCAGTCCGCCTCCCGCTCCGCCGTCATACGCGCGTACGTCCCCGGACACGGTACGGGACCGGGTACGGGGACGTACGTACGACTGGCGCAGCCTTGGCCGGGCCTTTGGCGATCAGCCCTTGAAGCGGGGGAACGCGCTGCGGCCGGCGTACACCGCGGCGTCGTCGAGGATCTCCTCGATGCGCAGCAGCTGGTTGTACTTGGCGACGCGCTCGGAGCGGGCCGGGGCGCCGGTCTTGATCTGGCCGCAGTTGGTCGCGACGGCCAGGTCGGCGATGGTGACGTCCTCGGTCTCGCCGGAGCGGTGGGACATCATGCACTTGAAGCCGTTGCGCTGGGCCAGCTCGACGGCGTCCAGGGTCTCGGTGAGCGAACCGATCTGGTTGACCTTCACCAGGAGCGCGTTGGCCGCGCCCTCCTCGATGCCGCGGGCGAGGCGCTCGGGGTTGGTGACGAACAGGTCGTCGCCGACGAGCTGGACCTTGTCACCGAGCTTGTCGGTGATGGTCTTCCAGCCCTCCCAGTCGTCCTCGAACAGCGGGTCCTCGATGGAGACGAGCGGGTACGCGTCGACGAGCTCCGCGTAGTACTCGGTCATCTCGGCGGCCGAGCGGTTCTTGCCCTCGAAGGTGTAGGCGCCGTCCTTGTAGAACTCGGAGGCGGCGACGTCGAGCGCCAGGGCGATCTGCTCGCCGGGGGTGTAACCGGCCTCCTTGATCGCCTCCAGGATGAGGTCGAGGGCCTCGCGGTTGGAGCCGAGGTTCGGGGCGAAGCCGCCCTCGTCGCCGAGGCCGGTGGCCAGGCCCTTGCTCTTCAGGACCTTCTTCAGCGTGTGGTAGACCTCGGCGCCCCAGCGCAGGGCCTCGGAGAAGGACTCCGCGCCGATCGGGGCGATCATGAACTCCTGGATGTCCACGTTGGAGTCGGCGTGCGAGCCGCCGTTCAGGATGTTCATCATCGGCACCGGAAGCAGGTGCGCGTTGGGGCCGCCCAGGTAGCGGAAGAGGGGGAGGTCGCTGGCCTCGGAGGCGGCGTGGGCCACGGCGAGGGAGACGCCGAGGATGGCGTTGGCGCCGAGCGAGCCCTTGTTGTCGGTGGCGTCCAGGTCGAACATGGCCTGGTCGATCAGGCGCTGCTCGGTGGCGTCGTAGCCGACCAGCTCCGGGCCGATCTGCTCGATGACCGCGAGGACGGCCTTCTCCACACCCTTGCCGAGGTAGCGGTTCGAGTCGCCGTCGCGGAGCTCGATGGCCTCGAAGGCGCCCGTGGAGGCGCCGGACGGGACGGCGGCACGACCGGTGCTGCCGTCGTCGAGGCCGACCTCGACCTCGACCGTGGGGTTGCCTCGGGAGTCCAGGATTTCCCGGGCTACGACGACGTCGATGGACGGCACGAGCATCTCCTTCTTGAATGTGACGCGGTGACGCGGGTCGCGTGGACCCGGCGAGGTGCGGGCCGTGGTGGCTCGCGACATGAGCCTAACCGGCTCCGGGCGATCGGCCACCGGGTCGCCCACCCCATGGACAGAACCGAGAGTAAATTGTTTCCGAACGGAACAAAGCCGGTTCCCGAAAAAACCCCGCCCCGGTGCGTACGGGGGATGACGCACCGGGGCGGGGAGACCGTGGACCCCGGGGGGCCCGTGCGGGCCGCTGCTTACTTCAGGTGCAGCTGCTGGCCCGGGTAGATGAGGTTGGCGTCCTCGACGATGTCCTTGTTCAGCTCGAAGAGCTTCTCCCAGCCGCCCTTGACCTTCTGGTCCGCGGCGATCGAGCTGAGGGTGTCGCCCTTGGTGACCTTGTACTCGCCGTCACCCTTCTTGACCTTCTTGCCGGTCGGGGTGGTGACGGTCTTCTTGGCCGCCGGGCGCTCGTCGGAGCGGGAGGCCGGCTGCTGCTGGGTCTCGCGGGTCTCGGTGCTCTGGCTCTGGCTCTGCGAGGAGCTGCCCGAGTCGCTGGAGGAGCCGCCACCGGTGTAACCGGCGCTCGACAGGCCCTTGCCGCAGACCGGCCAGGCGCCCTTGCCCTGGCTCGCGAGGACCTTCTCGGCGATCTCGATCTGCTGGTCCTTGGTGGCCTGGTCGGCGGTGGAGGCGTACTTGGTGCCGCCGTAGCCGGACCAGGTGGAGGCGGAGAACTGCAGACCGCCGTAGTAGCCGTTGCCGGTGTTGATGGACCAGTTGCCGCCGGACTCGCACTGGGCGACCGCGTCCCACTCGGACGCGGTGGCGGCGGAGGCGTTGCCGGCCGCCATCAGCGGGGCGGCGACGGCGGCACCGGTGACACCGGCGATGGCGATGACCCGAGAGGCCTTGGACGGACGGCGGTGCGTGCCCTTGCCGGAAAACAGCATGGAGAGATCCCCTCACCGACGCCTGCGAGGTGAGCTGTCGGGTTCGGGCCGGTTGAGTTGCCCGGCCGCGCCCCTCCCGGGACACGGCTTCACCCCAAGCCCTTCCGGCACAACCGGCCGGTCGGGCACCTACCTTGGGTCCCCCGCTCCTGCCTACGGCGCTTGACGCGACGACTGTTCCCGTACGGCCGCTGGCAGGATTCGGCGTTGCGGCAGCCGGGGCTCGCGGTGACGAGCGATCACGACCGTAGACAGGTGATCCGCCGAATTTCAAAGACGATCAGGGCTTCTGAGATCTATCTCTCACCGCGCTTATACGGGACATTCGGCGCGAAACATGACGTGAACTCACCCGGTTTCGGGGCGACTTCGACCGCCGTTTCCGCACTGCCCGAACAGCTACCTCTCGTCCGCTTCGCCCTCGACCGTGAGCGCCTGACCGGGGTGGATGAGGTCCGGGTCGGCGCCGACCTCGTTCTCGTTGCTCTCGTAGAGCTCTTGCCATCCGCCGCCGACCCGAAGGGCGTCGGCGATGGACCAGAGGCTGTCGCCGATACCCACGATGTAGGCACCTTCGGACGCGTCCCCGGAACCCTCGTCGGCGCCCGCGGAGTGACGCCCCGTGGACTTCTCCGCGCGATCGCTGCCGGGCGCGCCGGTTTCGTCGGCACTGGGACCGCGATGACGGCCGGAGCCGGTGTCGGTCAGCCGCGAGGAGTCGTCGCCCTGCTGGGCCTTGCCGGCTTTGCCACTCTCGGAGGCGTCCGGCGATGAGCTGTCGGACTGCCGCTTCTGTGACGAACCAGCGGATTCGGTCGACTTGTCCGTCTTGGCGGTTTCATCCTTCGAGGTCGATGTCGCGTCAGGCGATGACGAAGGAGAGGAGGAAGGGCTGCCCGAGGGGGACGAACCGAGCGAGTCGAGCAGGCCGGGCGAGTCGACCTCGCCGGACGAGCCGGACGAATCGGATGACCCGGACGAGTCCGACCCCTTGCCCTGCTCGAGGCCGGAGAGCAGTCCACAGGTGCGCCACGCGCCGACTCCCTGGTCGGCGAGGATTCTCTCGGCCACGGCTATCTGCTGGGAGCGGCTGGCCAGATCGGCGCTCGCGGCGTAGTCGAGGCCGCCGTGGTTCTCCCAGTCCTCCTGGGACAACTGCAGGCCGCCGTAGTAACCGTTGCCGCTGTTCTCGCTCCACGCACCGCCGGTCTCGCAATCGGCGACCTTGTCCCAGGTCGTGCCGTCTGCCGCACTGGCACCGGAGGCCCCGAGGAGCGGGATCGCGATGGCGGAGCCGGTCACTCCGGCCGCGACGAGGAGAGCCGGAGCCTGGCGGGGGCGACGGTGCCGACCGTTCCCGGAGAGCATACGGAGACCTTTCACGCGACAGCAGTGACCGACGCGGCGTGAATCCCTCCGCGTTGATGGGTGAACGTATCGGCAGACGATCACTTGTCACAAGTTCATGCCGCGCAGATCACGTGAAGATCACAGGTCTGATGTTTCGTCACGTTCGGCCGGTGCTGCCGGTGCTGCCGGTGCTGCCGGTGTGAACTCCACCGGCAACGTGCGCAGCCCGCGCATGATGAGGCCGCCGCGCCATCGCAGCTCGGCCGGATCCGCAGCGAGCCGAAGGTCCGGGAGGCGGGTGAGGAGGGTGGCGAGGGCGGTCTGGCCCTCCAGGCGGGCGAGCGGGGCGCCGAGGCAGTAGTGGATGCCGTGGCCGTATCCGAGGTGCTGGTTGTCGCGGCGGGAGAGGTCCAGTACGTCCGGATCGGCGAACCGCTCCGGGTCGCGGTCCGCGGCGGCCAGCACGACGAGGACGGGGTCGCCCGCCTCGATGCGCTGCCCACCGAGGGTGAGCGGCTGCGTGGCGAAACGCCAGGTGGCGAGTTCGACGGGGCCGTCGTAGCGGAGGAGTTCCTCGACGCCGGTCTCCAGGAGGCCGCTCTCCCCGGCGGCGAGGGACGCCTGGAGCCGGGCGCGCTGCCCGGGGTGGGTGAGCAGCGCGTAGGTGCCGTTTCCGATCAGGTTGACGGTTGTCTCGAAACCGGCGAACAGCAGGATGAAGGCCATGGCCGCCGCCTCGTTCTCGGTGAGGTGCTCGCCGTGGTCGGAGGCGCGGATCAGACCGGAGATGAGGTCCTCGCCGGGGGCGGCTTCGGCGGGCAGCGCCTCGCGCTTGCGGTGGATGAGGTCGGCGAGGTAGCCGCGCATCTTCTTCACCGACCGCGCCACACCGCCCCTGGGGCCGCCCTGGTGACGGATCATCATGCCCGCCCAGTCGCGGAAGTCGTCCTGGTCCTCGCGCGGGACGCCGAGCAGGTCGCAGATGGCGTAGATGGGGAGCGGGAAGGCGAACTCGTGGATGAGGTCGGCGGATCCCTTCGCCGCGAAGCCGTCGATCAGGGTGTCGGTGAGCTCCTGCACCCGCGGCGCGAACTCGGCGACCCGGCGGGGTGTGAACGCCTTGGACACCAGCCGCCGCAGCCGGGTGTGGTCCGGCGGGTCGATGTTCAGCAGATGCGTCATCAACTCGGCCTTGCGCTCGCCGGGGATGCCCGTCTTTCCCTTGGCGTGCGCCGGTTCGTCGTGATGCGCCGGGTTCTTGGAGAGCCGGTTGTCGGCGAGCGTCTGCTTGGCGTCGGCGTACCGCGTGACCAGCCAGGCCTCCACACCGCTGGGCAGTCGCGTCTTGTGGACGGGGCTGTGCTCGCGGAGCCAGGCGTAGGCGGGGTAGGGGTTGCTCGCGAACTCCCAGGTGAAGAGATCGGGAGCGGTCGCGGCTGGGCTGGGCTGGGGCTGGTCGGTCACGTGTCGACCGTATCCGGCTTCCGGCAGCGGCCCTCCACCGTCACGGCTCGGCCGGGCGGCTTCCGCGGCCTCCCCCTCCCCCGCACAGACCGCTCAGCCCCCGCCCCGGCCGCTCAGCCCCGCCCCGGGCCGCCTCGGTCCCCGCCTCGGCTGCTCAGCCCCGCCCCGGGCCACCCGGGACCGCCTCGGTCCCCGCCCCGGGTCGCTCAGCCCCGCCCCGGGCCACCCCGGACCGCCTCGGTCCCCGCCCCGGCTCGCTCAGCCCGCCCCGGGTCGCTCAGCCCGCCCCGAGTCGCTCAGCCCTCGGCCTGCCGGATCGCATCGCGGTACGCGCGGGCCGCCGCTCTGAGGGCCGCCTCCGGGTCGACGCCCTCCGACTCGGCTCGCACGGCCAGGGCCAGCAGCTCGTAGCCGATGCCCTCGACGGGTGGGAGCGGTATCTCCAGGTGCGCTGTGCGGACGCGGGAGGCCAGCTTGGCGGCGAGGGCCAGGCCGGGCTGGCCGAGGGGGATGCCCTCGGTGATCGAGGTGCGCTGCTTCTCGACCGCCTTGGTGCGCAGCCAGTGCTCCTTGACCTCCTCGGGGGTGGTGGCCGTCGCGTCGCCGAAGACATGTGGATGGCGGTGGATCAGCTTGGCGACGATGCCGCCGGCCACGTCGTCGATGGAGAAGGGTTCCGCTCCGTCCTCCGGCCGCCCCTCCTCGGCGATGCGGGCGTGGAAGACGACCTGGAGGAGGACGTCGCCGAGCTCTTCGCGCAGTTCGTCGCGGTCGCCCTCCTCGATCGCCTCTACGAGCTCGTACGCCTCCTCGATGCCGTACTTCGCCAGGCCCTCGTGGGTCTGCCGGGAGGACCAGGGGCATTCGACGCGGATGCGGTCCATGACCTGGACGAGGTCGAGGAGGCGGGCACCGGGGAGGTCGTAGGAGGCGGGCAGCAGCTCCAGCTCGGGCATGGCGATACGGCCGGTGCCGGCGAGACGGGCCAGGCCGTCCGTGAGGGCCGGTTCGCCCTCGCCCGTCGCCACCACGACCACCGTGTTTCCGCCGGCGCAGGCGTCGAGGAGATCCTGCGCGGTCGGGGACGCCTCGGCGACGGTGATCCCCGCCTCGCGCAGATACGGCAGCTGCGGATGTGTGCCGTCCGCGCACAGCACCTGGTCGGCCTCGTGCAGGGCCTGCCACGCCGGCCAGGAGAGCAGACCGGGGGCGACGCGGTGACTGGTGGTGAGCAGGACGATGCGGCCGGGGGCGACGGCCGCGTCGGGAGCGGTCCGCTCGGGGCCCGGGGTGGCTTCGGGGCTGTTGGCGTTCACGGTTCGAAGCTATCCCACGCCGCCGACCGTGCCCGAAGTTGTCCACAGGGGCCCGGAGGGCGACCTGATCCGCCTGGAGGGGGAGGGCAACAGCGGCATTTTCCGGATCGCGGGGCGGGTGCGCCCGTGCGGGGCGGGTGCGCCCGGGCGGGCCGGGGGGCGGGTGCGCCGGGCGTGCCGGGGGGCGGGTGCGCCCGGGCGTGCCGGGGGGCGGGTGCGCCCGGGCGTGCCGTGCCTGCTCTACATCCCCTGCTGCGTCTGTGCCGCCGCCGTGACGTCCCGTACCCACGGCGTCTTGGCGTCGGCAGGCCTGCTCTTCTGGGCGTCCCAGGTGCCGTAGCGCGGGTTGAGGTCGACGTTCAGGTCCTTGGAGGCGTCGGAGAGGGCCTTCCAGAACTCGGGACGGTCGGTGTTCGTGCCCAGCTTCTCGGCGAGTTTCTGGGCCTCCAGCTGGAGGCGGAGGTTGTCGTCGAGGCGCTGCGGCGGGACGCCGTACTGCTGGAGCCAGGTCGTCTCCAGGCCCTTGGCGCCACCGGCCTGCTGTTCCAGACCGGCCCGCATCGCCTGGATCTCCTTGCGGGAGACGGTCACTCCGGCGTCCTCGGCGGCACGGTGCAGCACCCGGTCCAGGACCATGGTGTGCAGGGTGTCGCGGGTGAGGGTGCCGGTTCTGGCGATGGCCTGCTGGTACTGGGCCTCGTCCTGGACGGCCGCCCGCTGGGCCGCGCGTACCTCGCCGACCCGCTCTTCCAGCTGGGAGACGGTGATCCGCTGGCCGCCCACCACGGCTGCCGCGCCGGGATGCGCGTCGTTCCCGCAGGCGGTGAGCAGGGGCGCCGCGGCGGCGATCGCGGCGGTGAAGAGGAGCGCGGTGCGACGGCGGCGGTGCAAGGAGACCTCCTGAGGAGATTGTGCGACGGTGCACAAGGTCTTGCGGTGATCGATGGTAGGCAGTGACCAGGCTCTGGCCAACCCATTCGACCAACGATTCGCCGGGACTTCCGGCACCGCCGCGCCCCACCCCCGGGCGGTCGTCAGCCGCGGACCTGCCCCAGCCACTGGAGCGTCCTGCGGATCTCCGCGCCGAGCGGGTGCCCGGGGCCGTGGGTGCGTTCCACGTCGTGCAGCAGCCGGGCCAGGGTGTCGTGCGCGGCGCCGCGGTCGCCGAGGGCGAGCTGGAGGTGCCCGATCCGGCGCCGGACGTCGTGCGCGAGCTCGGGTCCGCCCGCGGCGACGTACTGGTTCTCGTAGTACGGCAGCACCGCCCGGTACTCGGCGAGCGCGGCGGCCGGTTCCCCCATCTGTTCCAGGCATTGGGCGGCCTCGTAGCGGAAGCGCAGCGCCTGTGGGTCGGCCTGGCCCGCCTCGGCGGCGCGTTCGTCGGCGAGGCGGCGCAGCTCGGGCAGCGCGCGCCGGTACTGGCCGTCGTCCAGGAGTGTCGCCGCGTACTGCTTGCGCAGGGTGCGGACGACCGGGGAGTGCGCGCCGTGCTGTTCGGCCGCGGCGGGCAGGATTCCGCCCAGGATGTCGACGGCCTGGGTGACCCGGCCCTCGCCGAGGAGCCGTTTGACCTCGTCGACGGCGCGGGCGATGTCCGTCTGCCCCGGAGCCTCGGTGACGGGTGTCGCCGGAGTGGGCTGGGGAGCGGGGGTGCGCGCACGATCCGGCCAGGGGGCGTGCGGGCGCAGGAACGGGCGGGTGGGGTCCAGGGCCGCTCCGGTGGGCGTGCCGCGCGCCGGCAGGAGCGGCTCCAGGTGCTCGTAGACCTCCTGCGCGGAGGCGGGCCGGTGCTGCGGATCCTTGGCGAGGAGGCGCAGGACGAGGGCCTCCAGGGCCTCGGGCACTTCGGGGCGGATGCGGCGCACGGGCAGCGGGGCTTCGTACAGGTGCCGGTGCAGGACGCCGAGGGCCGTGGAGCCGGAGAAGGGCACGTCCCCGCTGAGCAGTTCGTGCAGGACCACGCCGAGCGCGTACAGGTCGGTGTACGGGCCGACCGCGCCGCCCATCGCCTGCTCCGGTGCCATGTAGGCGGGCGAGCCGATCGGGGTGCCGGTGTGGGTGAGGCGGGTGGTGTCCGCGTCCATGACGGAGGCGACGCCGAGGTCGAGGACGGTGACGGTGCCGTCCTGCTTCACCATCACGTTGCGCGGCTTGAGGTCGCGGTGGACGATCGGCACGGCGTGCACGGCGCTCAGCACGGCGCACAACTGCGCGGCGACCGCGACCGCCCACTGCCAGGGGTACGGGGAGTGCTCGGCGAGGTGGCCGGCGAGGTCGGCGCCGTCGATGTACTGCATGACGAGGAACAGCTCCTCGCCCTCGCTTCCCGCGTCGTGAACGGTGACCAGGCCGGGGTGGTCGACCTGCGCGGTCACCCGGCACTCGCGCACGAAACGGCGGCGCAGCTCCTCCGCGTCCTGACCGGCGACCTTGTCGGGGCGCAGCAGCTTCACCGCCACACGCCGGTCGAGCCGCTGGTCGTACGCCGTCCAGACCTGGCCCATGCCGCCCTGCCCGAGGACGGTGGCGAGCTCGTAGCGGCCGGCGACGACACGTCCTGCCGCCGCGGTCACCTTCCGTCCTCGTGATGGCCGTCCCTGTGACCTTCGCCCTCGTGCCGGCGCAGGTAGTCGCTGAGCTCGTCGAGTTCGGCGCGGACCTGGTCGATGCGGGCGGGGGCCGGCCGCTGGGGGGAAGGGGGCGGCTGCATCGCAACCGGGGGCGTGTCGTGCGGGGCGGGTGCGTGGGGTGCGGGAGGCCGCGGGACGGGGGTGGACGCCGGGGTGTAGGGCGACGCGGGATGCGGGTAGCCGTACGGGGTGTGCGCTGCGGTCGGGACGGTCGGCGCGTGGGGCGACGCGTAACCGGCGAACGTCCGCCGCTCGCCGTGGTGGCCGATGTCCACGACGAGGAAGTAGATGGCGGCACCCGCCCCGAGCAGCAGGATCACGGCCAGCGCGACGTCGGTGCGGACGTCGTCCTCCGGCAGCGAACCGATCACGGCGAAGCAGGCGATGGACAGCGGCAGGCTCACCCAGGCCAGCACCCAGTCGAGGGCGCGGCCGCGCAGGACGGCCACCCGGAACAGCGGGACGCAGGCCAGCACGCCGCACGTGAGGAAACCGGCTGCGGCGAACAGCACGCGCAGGGAGATGACCGTTGCCGCGCTGCGAGGAGGCGGCGCCGCGCCGTGGCCGTACATGACTGCTCCTGGACCGGTGTGGCCGATGGGACGGACGTGCGGATGACAGGGACCCCTGTCGGGATTCCGAGCGTATAGCCCGACACGGACAACCGGTCACGGGTTGTACCGAACCGTTGTCATGCTGATCACTTCGTGCGAACACCCGCCCCTGAGCCGGTCATGGGCCGTACGGCCGGGAACGTGCGTCACGCCCCATGACGCACGCCGCCTACAGACGCTTGCCGCCTATAGACACATACCGCCTACAGACGCATACCGCCTACAAGGGATGCCGCCTACAAGGGATGCCGCCTACAAGGGATGCCGCATCCACACGTTGGGTTCGACGTACACCGCGTATCCGCGCTCCGTCTCGCAGCGCACGGGTACCAGACCGCCCGGCACCTCGATGTCGCCGTCGGAGTCGAAGGGCAGGCCCGTCCAGCGGCGCCAGTCCGCGAGCGGGGCGGACACCGTCATGGACGCCGGTGCCACCGAGTCGATGGTGGCTCCGGCCCGGGCGTGCACGCGCAGCCACGGGTCCTGGGGCAGGCCGTCGGGGCGGACGCGGTGGGCGTACTCCTCCATCGGCGTGTGCGGTTCCAGGTGTTTGGCGTTGGGGCGGACGGGGGCGACGACCTCGCGGAAGCCGCGGGCCCGGGCGTTGTCGCGCATGGCCGAGAGCATCACCGCGGACAGGCCGCGGCCCTGTGCCTGCGGGGCGATGGAGACCGAGATCGCGCTGACGGTGTCCGGCCGGACCCCGCGCCGAAGGTCGGAGAACGCCCACACCAGTATCGCGTCCCAGCCGTTGGCCGGCAGCCGGCCGCCGCGGTGCTCGGTGTCGAGCGCGAAGGGCACGCTGTAGGCGTTCGCCACGATCTCGCCCTGCTCGTCCTCGGCGAACAGGACGTACTCCGGGAGTTCGGCGGCGATCCGCGGGAAGTGGGCGGCGCCCACGAGGTCCTGGATCACGAACTCCGGCCAGCTGTCCGCCATCCCGACGACCCGCTCCAGCATGTCCGGGCGGTCGGCGAGGCTCGATATCTTCGGTTGCATGTGATCACGGTAGGCACAGGTGGCGAACACCGGAACCGATTTACCCGCCGCACTGCTTCAGCATCATCTCCTTGTCGGGCGCCGTCACGGGGAGTTCGTACTTCAGCGACACCTGGGCGAAGCGCACCGAGTAGGCGCAGCGGATCCGCTTGTTCGGGGGCAGCCAGGACGCCGGGCCGGAGTCTCCCTTCGAGCCGTTGGTCGGCCCGTCCACCGGGACGAGGTTGAGCGGGTCGTTGGCGATGGACTCCCGCTTGTCCTCGGTCCAGCGCGAGGCGCCCATCTGCCAGTCGTACGACAGCGGCATGACGTGGTCTATCTGGACTTTGATCGCATGGGACTTGGTCCACTCGATGACCTCCCCGGTGTACGGGTCGTGCAGCGTCAGCGAGGTGACGACGCAGTCCGATCCCGACCGGAAGCGCAGTTTCTCACCGTCCCGCTTCAGGAGGTCGTTCCGTGTGTCGCAGCCGTTGTGGGAGAAGGGCACGTCGCGCGGTGCCGAGTCCATCCAGGCGTAGCCGAACTTGTCCCGTTCGTAGCCCGTCCTGGGGCCGCGGCCCTTGGTCGCCACCTTCTCGATGAGGGCACGCGCCCGCTCCTTGTCGGCGCCGGAAGTGATCGCCGCCAGCCCCGGTTCGGTGCCGTCCGGGTTGTCCAGCGGGTTCGCGGCCCGTCCGTCGCCGGCGGCCGGGGCGCCGGAAGCGGAGGCTCCGCCGCCCTCCACCGGCGGGGCCAGGCCCTCGCAGCCGGCCAGTGCCGAACCGGTGAACACCATGACGACAGCCACTGCCGCCCCGCCCCTCAGACGCCTCACCCTGCGCCCCTCCTCTGTCTGCCTGTTCCGCTCCGGCACGGGCGGCCCGTGCCAGGTCCCACGGTAGCGAGGAAGAGGTTCAGACCACATCGGGCCTCAAGGCGCATTCTTCGCATCTCGCGCGTATCGTCGGTTCTGACTCAGTTCCGGAGGGAGCTTTGCATGGGCATCTTCGACAAGTTCAAGAGTCAGGCGCGGCACAAGGGCAAGCAGGGCTCTGACACCGCGGAACAGCGGATCAACGAGAGGACCGGCGGCAAGTACGAGGACCAGGTCGACTCCGGCCAGCAGCGCGTCGAGGGCTCGCTGGGCATGGACCGCGACCGCGATCGCAACCGGCCCGAACAGCAGTAAGGCCTCCACTCCGAGGCCGTCCGCGGAGATCCGGACGCATCTCCAGCGGGCGGCTTCCATGTCCGCTTCCCTGCCCGGAGTGTGTGCGGCCGGCCCCTCCGTGGTCGCCCTTCGGCCTTGACGCTTGACCTTGACACTGACGTCAGGGTCGGACGATCCCCGCATGACCTCCCCGCATCCGAACAAGCAGCACGACGCGCGAACGACCCCGCGAACGGTGCTCGTCACCGGCGCCGGTACGGGTATCGGCCGCGCCACCGCGCAGGCCTTCGCCGACGAGGGCGCACACGTCGTGGCGGTGGGCCGCCGCGAGGCGCCCCTGATGGAGACCGCCGGCCACGCGCCGGCCCGCATCAGCCCGCTCGTCGCCGACATCACGGCCGCCGACGGCCCCGAGACCGTCGTCCGTACGGCACTCGACCGGCACGGCCGTATCGACGTGCTGGTGAACAACGCCGGGATCGTCGACTCCCGTTCGCTGCGCACCTACACGCGCGCCACCGCCGAGCCCCTGCTCGCCACGAACCTCCTCGCGCCCGTCCTGCTCACCCAGGCCGCGCTCCCGGCACTGGAGGCCGGCCGGGGCGTCATCGTGAACGTGACGACATCGGTGGGACAGCGCGGCTGGCCCGGCAATTCCCTGTACGCCGCCGGGAAGGCGGCCCTGGAGGTGCTCACCCGCAGCTGGGCCGTCGAGCTCGCGACCCTCGGGATCCGGGTCGCCGCCGTGGCCCCGGGCGCGATCGACACACCCATCGGTGAACACGCCGGCCACACCCGCGAGCAGCAGGCCGCGATCAGGGCCTGGCAGCTCGCTCACACGCCGCTCGGGCGGGTCGGCCGCCCCGAGGAGGTGGCGTGGGCGATCGCCCGGTTGGCCTCGCCGCAGGCCTCGTTCATCACGGGCGTGATCCTTCCGGTGGACGGCGGCGCGGTCGTCACATGAGACTGGCGCGCATGGCAGAACCTCGTACGCCCAGGGCGGTCCCTCGTATGCGGATCGGTGAACTCGCCGAGGCGACCGGCACGACACCTCGCGCCCTGCGCCACTACGAGCAGGCGGGTCTCATCGCCTCCGAACGGGCCGCGAACGGCTATCGCCTCTACGACTCCGGTGCGGCCGTGCGGGTGCGCAACATCCGGCAGCTGCTCGACGTGGGGCTGACGCTCGACGACGCACGAGTGTTCCTGCCGTGTCTGGACGGCGACGTCATGGCCGGTCCCCCCTCCGGGAAGGGGGTGCGGGTGGCCGCCGACCGTCTCGCGGTGCTGGAGGCCCGTATCGCGGCGCAGATCGCGGTCCGCGACCGGCTCGCGGAGGCCTTGCGGCGAGCCGGCGGCGGCACGTCCGTACGGCCGGTGGCCTGACGGCGGCTCAGGGAACCAGGGCGTCAGCAACGTCCCGTTCCCCGGACCCGGTCACCGAGTTGCCGGCGAGCCCTGGCCACCGAGCTGTCGGCGTCGCCCCGTTCGCCGTGTCCGTCGCGTTCCGCCCCGGCAGCCCCGGGCTTCAGGACCCCAGCACCGACGTGAGGAACTCCCCGACCCACGCCAGCAGTTCCCGCCCGACCAGCGGCTTGCCGCCCACCTTCGCGGTCTTCGGGCGCGGCACCAGCACCTGGTGGACCGTCGGCTTGATGACCGCCCCGGGGTAGAGCCGCTTGAGCCGCAGCTCCTGCGACTCGCGCAACTCCACCGGCGCGAAGCGGATGTTGTTGCCCTGCAGCACGATCTCGCCGACCCCGCACGCGCGCGCGAACATCCGCAGTCCGGCGACGAGCAGCAGGTTCTCCACCGGCTCGGGCAGCTTGCCGTAGCGGTCGACGAGTTCCTCGCGGACCGCCTTGATGTCCTCCTCCGAGTTGGCGGAGGCGATGGCGCGGTACGCCTGGAGGCGGAGCCGCTCGCCGGGCGCGTAGTCGTGCGGGACGTGCGCGTCGACGGGCAGCTCGATCTTGACCTCGAGCGGCGGCTCCTCCTCGATCTCACCGGTCTCCAGCTGGCGCCGGTAGTCCGCCACCGCCTCGCCGACCATCCGCACATACAGGTCGAAGCCGACGCCCGCGATGTGACCGGACTGCTCGCCGCCGAGCAGGTTGCCCGCGCCGCGGATCTCCAGGTCCTTCATCGCCACGTACATGCCCGCGCCCATCTCCGTGTGCTGGGCGATGGTCGCGAGCCGTTCGTGCGCCGTCTCGGTCAGCGGCTTCTCCGGCGGATAGAGGAAGTAGGCGTAGCCGCGCTCGCGGCCGCGTCCCACCCGGCCGCGCAGCTGGTGGAGCTGGCTGAGCCCGAAGTTGTCGCCGCGCTCCACGATCAGGGTGTTGGCGTTGGAGATGTCGATGCCGGACTCCACGATCGTGGTGGACACCAGCACGTCGAACTTCTTCTCCCAGAAGTCGACGACGACCTGCTCCAGCGCCTGTTCCGACATCTGGCCGTGGGCCGTGGCGATGCGCGCCTCGGGGACGATCTCGCGCAGCCGGGCCGCCGCGCGGTCGATCGACTCGACGCGGTTGTGGATGTAGAAGACCTGGCCCTCGCGCAGCAGCTCACGGCGGATCGCGGCGCCGATCTGCTTCTCCTCGTAGGGGCCGACGAAGGTGAGCACCGGGTGGCGCTCCTCCGGCGGGGTGGTGATCGTCGACATCTCGCGGATTCCGGTGACCGCCATCTCCAGGGTCCGGGGGATGGGCGTCGCGGACATCGTCAGCACGTCGACGTTCGCCCGGAGCTTCTTCAGCTGCTCCTTGTGCTCGACGCCGAAGCGCTGCTCCTCGTCGACGATGACCAGGCCCAGGTCCTTGAACTTCGTCTCGGACGAGAACAGGCGGTGGGTGCCGATGACGATGTCGACCGAGCCCTCGCGCAGGCCCTCCAAGGTCGCCTTGGCCTCGGTGTCGGTCTGGAAGCGGGACAGCGCCTTCACCTTCACCGGGAACTGCGCGTACCGCTCGCTGAAGGTCCCGAAGTGCTGCTGCACCAGCAGCGTCGTGGGCACCAGGACGGCCACCTGCTTGCCGTCCTGGACGGCCTTGAAGGCGGCGCGGACCGCGATCTCGGTCTTGCCGTAGCCGACGTCGCCGCAGATCAGGCGGTCCATCGGGACCGTCTTCTCCATGTCCTCCTTGACCTCGGCGATGGTGGTGAGCTGGTCGGGCGTCTCCGCGTAGGGGAAGGCGTCCTCCAGTTCGCGCTGCCAGGGGGTGTCCGCCCCGAAGGCGTGCCCGGGGGCGGCCATGCGCGCGCTGTAGAGCTTGATGAGATCGGCGGCGATCTCCTTGACGGCCTTCTTCGCGCGGGCCTTGGTCTTCGTCCAGTCGGCGCCGCCGAGGCGGTGCAGGGTGGGGGCTTCGCCGCCGACGTACTTGGTGATCTGCTCCAGCTGGTCGGTGGGGATGTACAGGCGGTCGCCGGGCTGGCCTCGCTTGGCGGGGGCGTACTCGACGACCAGGTACTCACGGGTGGCGCCCTGCACGGCGCGCTGCACCATCTCGATGTAGCGGCCCACGCCGTGCTGCTCGTGGACGATGTAGTCGCCCGGCTCCAGGGTGAGCGGGTCGATGGTCTTGCGACGGCGGGCCGGCATGCGGGCGCCCTCGCGGCCGGACGCCTTCTGGCCCGACAGGTCCGTCTCGGTCAGGACGGCGAGTCCGAGGGCCGGGTCGACGAAGCCGTGGTCGATCGAGCCGCACGCCACGTGCACGACGGACGGGGAGATCTCGGCGAGGTCGGAGTCGAGGCGGGCGGCGATGCCCTCGCCGCCCAGCACCTCGACCGTACGGGCCGCGGGGCCGTGGCCCTCGGTGACGAACACGGCGCGCCAGCCGTCGGCGAGCCAGCCCTTGGTGTCGGCCAAGGCCTTGGCGGTGTCGCCGCGGTAGGTCTCCGGGGCGTGCATGCCCAGCTTGAGGGTGTCTCCCGCCGCGTCGGCGCCGTAGCTCTCCGTGAGCTCCTCGTCCGCGGCGAACGGCGACACCGACCACCACATCATGTCCAGCTCGCGGGCCCGGTCCCGGACGTCCGCGATGGACCACAGGGAGGCCGCGCCGACGTCGATGGGAGCCTCGCCGCCACCGGCGGTGGCCGCCCAGGAGGCCTGCAGGAACTCCTGCGAGGTGGCCACGAGGTCCGACGCGCGCGTACGCACCCGCTCCGGGTCGCACACCACGGCCATGGCGCCCTTGGGCAGCACGTCGAGCAGCAGCTCCATGTCGTCGACGAGGACGGGCGCGAGGGACTCCATGCCCTCGACGGCGATGCCCTCGGCGATCTTGCCGAGCAGCTCACCGAGCTCGGGGTGTTGTTCGGCCAGGGCACGCGCGCGGGTGCGGACGTCCTCGGTGAGCAGCAGCTCGCGGCACGGCGGCGCCCACAGGCCGTGCTCGGCGACTTCGAGGGAGCGCTGGTCGGCGACCTTGAAGTAGCGGATCTCCTCGACGTCGTCGCCCCAGAACTCGACGCGCAGGGGGTGTTCCTCGGTGGGCGGGAACACGTCGAGGATGCCGCCGCGCACGGCGAACTCGCCGCGCTTCTCGACGAGCTCCACGCGCGCGTAGGCGGCTGCCGCGAGGGCTTCGACGATCTCACCGAGATCCGCGCTCTGCCCGGTTCTCAGGGAGACCGGCTCCAGGTCGCCGAGGCCCTTGACCTGCGGCTGGAGCACGGACCGGACGGGTGCGACGACGACCGAGACGGGGCCGGTCTCGGGGTCGTCGGGGCGGGGGTGGGCCAGGCGCCGCAGCACGGCCAGGCGACGGCCGACGGTGTCGCTGCGGGGGCTGAGCCGCTCGTGCGGGAGCGTCTCCCAGGACGGGTACTCCACGACCCCCTCGGCCGGGAGGAGGGAGCGCAGGGCCGCGGCCAGGTCCTCCGCCTCACGGCCCGTCGCCGTGACCGCCAGCACCGGGCGGGCCGTCTCACGGGCCAGGGCGGCGACCGCGAAGGGGCGGGCGGCAGGGGGGCCGACCAGGTCGACGTGCATGCGGTTGCCGTCTGCGGCCGCCCTGATCGCTTCCGCGAGGGCGGCGTCCTTGACTACGGCGTCGAGCAGACCGTGCAGGCTCATTCGGGGCTTTCCGTCCAGGGGGGTGGGCAACACCACGGGCCCGACGCGCGCCGCGGGCCGGGGGGTCTCCAGCGTACGTCGCTGCGCGGCTCGGCGTCGGGGCCTGTGGATGACGCACCGGGTGTGAGGTGCTCGGCGTTGCCGCAAGGCCCCCAGGGGGCTCCGCCCCTGACCCCCGGGACCTGTGCCCACCCGCCGCCCAGGACGAACGGGCAGGAAGCCGGACTCGCGGCTCGTCGAAACACCCGGCGCCGGGGAGCCCTGGACTGGACTCCCCGGCGCCCGGTTCCCCCGCAACCCCCGTGTGCGGTGGTTCTCGGCGGCGGCCCGCTACTCCGTCGCGATCGCGTTCAGGACGTTCATCCGGCCCGCGCGGAACGCCGGGACGAGTGCCGCGAACAGTCCCACGAACGCCGAGCCGACGAAGACGCCGATGATCGTCGGCCAGGGGATGTCCAGGATCATCAGGCCCTCCAGGGCGAGCAGCTGCTGTGCCGTGGCGCCCCAGCCCATGCCCAGTCCGAGGCCCAGCAGGGCACCGAAGAGGGCGATGACGACCGACTCCATGCGGATCATGCGGCGCAGCTGGCGACGGGAGAGGCCGATGGCCCGCATCAGGCCGATCTCGCGGGTGCGCTCCACGACCGACAGGGCCAGGGTGTTCACGACGCCCAGGATGGCGACGATGATCGCCAGGGCCAGCAGGCCGTAGATCATGTTGAGCAGCTGGCCGATCTGGTCCTTCAGGGCGTCCTTGTAGTCGGTCTGGTCGCGCACGATGTACTGCGGGTAGTCGTGGAGCGCCGACTTCAGGGACTTGTAGGCGGCGTCCTGCTGCCCGTCCTTGGCGCTGGCGAAGACCAGCGAGTCCAGCGGCATCTTGTCGGCCGGGACGTACTCGGCCATCGTCGAGATGGAGGTGTACATCGCGCCCGCGTCGATCACGACGTCGCTGCTGGTGATCGCGCGGACCGTCAGGTCGGCCGCGGAGCCGTCCTTGAAGTCGACCTTGATCTTGGACCCGAGGGTGATGCCGTGGTCCTGGGCGAACTTCTCGTGGACCGACATCGAGTCGGGCTTGTACGCGTCGGGGAGCTTGCCGGCGACGGTCTCGGTGCGCAGGTCGGTCGCGTACGACGGGTCCGCCGCGGTGATCGACGTGTCCTTGAGCGTCTTGCCGTCGGGGGTGGTGAAGTCGGCCTTGCCCAGTTTGTACTCGGTGACCCGCTCGACGTCCGGCGCCGACTTGGCGGCCTTGACGGCCTGCGCGGTGATCAGCTGGCCACGGTCGGACTGGATGATGAAGTCCGTGCCGACGGTCTTGTCGAGCTGGTCGGTGGCGGACGCCACCATGGAGGAGCCGACCACGGACAGGCACGCCACCAGGGCGAGGCCGATCATCAGTGCGGCGCCGGTCGCGCCGGTGCGGCGCGGGTTGCGCAGGGCGTTGCGCTCGGCCATGCGGCCGACGGGGCCGAACATGCGCAGCAGCACGGCGCCCAGGACGCGGACCACGGCACCGGCGAGCAGCGGGCCGATGACGACGAAGCCGATCAGCGACAGCACCACGCCGAGGCCGAGCCACATCGAGCCGTCCTTGGCCTTGTCGGCCGCGGCCGCGAGGTACAGGGCGAAGCCGCCGGTGCCGGTGAGGACGGTGCCGACGGCGGCCCGGATCCAGCCGGCCTTGGCGTCCGCGGGGGCTCCCGCGTCGCGCAGGGCGGCCATCGGGGAGATCTTGCCGGCGCGCCGGGCGGGCAGGTAGGCGGCCAGGACGGTGACGACCACGCCGAGGACGAGGCCGACCACCGGGGTCGTCCAGGCCACGGTCAGGTCGTCGGTGGACAGTTCCATGCCCACCGTGCCCATGACCTGCATCAGGCCGACGGCGAGGCCGACGCCCGCGGCGACACCGAGCACCGATCCGACGACGCCGAGCAGCAGCGCCTCGGTCAGCACGGAGCGGTTGACCTGCTTGCGGGAGGAGCCGATGGCCCGCATCAGGCCGATCTCCCGGGTGCGCTGGGCGACCAGCATGGAGAAGGTGTTGATGATCAGGAAGATGCCGACGAGGAAGGCGATCCCGGCGAAGCCGAGCATCGCGTACTTCATGACGTTCATGAAGCCCTCGACGTCCTTCTGGTTGGCGTCGGCGGTCTCCTTGGCCGTCTTCACCTGGAAGCCGGCGCCGAGTTCGGCACTGACGTTCTTCTTCAGCTGTGCGTCGCTGACGCCGGCGGCCGCGGTGACGTTGACGTTGGTGTAGACGTCGCTCTCGCCCACCAGGGCCTGCTGGGCGGTCTTGGTGTCGAGGTAGAAGATCGCGGCGCCGGGGTTGGTGACGGTGAAGTCGGCGATGCCGGAGATCTTCGCCTCGTGCGTGCCGACCGCGCTGATCACGCCGATCTCGTCGCCGAGCTTCAGGTCGTGCTTGTCGGCGGTGTCGGCGTCGACCATGATCTGTGCGGGGCCCTTGGGCGCCGCACCGGAGGTGATCTTCATGGTGCGGGCGTCGGTGTCGTTCCAGTTGCCCACGACGGTCGGGGCGCCGCTGGAGGGCGACAGGTTGTCCTTGTCGCCGTCGACGACGGTCACGGAGGTGGCGAACACCGTGCCCTCGGCCGACTTCACGCCCTGCGCCTTGCGGACCTCGCTCAGCACGGAAGCCGGCATGACCGGCGGCTTGCCGTTGTCCGCGGTCGTCTCACCGCTGTCGGAGGCGCCCTTGGCGCTCACCGTCACGTCGGAGGAGGTGGCCGCGAAGAGTTTGTCGAACGTGGTCGTCATGGTGTCCGTGAAGACGAGCGTGCCGCAGACGAAGGCGACCGACAGCAGGACGGCGATCGCGGAGAGCGCCATCCTCCCCTTGTGCGCGAAGAAGTTGCGCATCGAGGTCTTCATGACGGTCATGACGTGCGCCCCCGGGCGTCGAAGTCCTTCATGCGGTCGAGGACGGCGTCCGCGGTCGGCTTGTACATCTCGTCGACGATGCGGCCGTCGGCGAGGTACAGCACCCGGTCCGCGTAACTGGCGGCCACCGGGTCGTGGGTGACCATCACGATGGTCTGGCCCAGCTCGTCGACGGACCTGCGCAGGAAGCCGAGGACCTCGGCGCCGGCGCGGGAGTCGAGGTTTCCGGTCGGCTCGTCCCCGAAGATGATCTCGGGACGGGCGGCGAGCGCCCGCGCCACGGCGACGCGCTGCTGCTGGCCGCCGGACAGCTGGGTGGGCCGGTGCTTGAGGCGGTCGGCGAGCCCGACGGTCTCCACGACCCGCGTCAGCCACTCCTTGTCGGGCTTGCGGCCCGCGATGTCCATGGGCAGGGTGATGTTCTCGATCGCGTTCAGCGTCGGCAGCAGGTTGAACGCCTGGAAGATGAACCCGATCCGGTCCCGGCGCAGCCGTGTGAGCTTCTTGTCCTTCAGCCCGGTGATCTCGGTCTCGTCGAGATAGATCTGGCCGCCCGTCACGGTGTCGAGGCCGGCGAGGCAGTGCATGAGGGTGGACTTGCCGGATCCCGAGGGACCCATGATCGCGGTGAACTGGCCGCGTGCGATGTCCACGTCGACGTGGTCGAGGGCGACGACGCGGGTCTCTCCGGATCCGTACGCCTTCACGACCTGCCGCGCCCGCGCGGCAACGGCCGTACGCCCTCCAGTACCCCCGTGCCTGGGAATGGTCACAGCCGAAGTCACGGTATGTCTCCTATATCGGTCAGCAGATGGTGAAGGCGGTCGCCTGGTCGGCAGCCGCTGTGCGCGGCGCCGGATCAGGAATCCGTCCGACGCGTTTCAGTCTCGCGGCGGGGAGGGGTACCGCGCCCTGGTGTTCAGCGCAGTCTTTTGCTGTGGAAAACCCCACCCCCGCCGGTGTTCCGTACCGCCCCCCGGCGGCGTAAAGCCAGGTTAAGGAGGGCCCCCTGACCCTCTCGTCCTCCGTCGGTACGAACCCTCCCCAGGTCGTAGTACGGAGGTACCCCTAGGGGCACTCCACCGGAGGGTGGAGGTCGTCTCAGGGTTGGCTCCACCCGTCGGCCCGATCAGGCTCCACCCTCCCGCTGCGTCCGGGTCAAGTGGGAAGCTGTCCGCGACAGATAGCTGCAAGGGGCAGACATGCGAGGGGACCCGTGGCGCGGGCGCGGCCGGGGCGAGGGGGAGGCACCGGGGTGGGCAGCGCCAGTTCCGCAGCGCGTGAGGCCGCACGTCCCGCCGCGACCGGCGGGCGCGGAGCCGTCGTCGCGGCGTTGATGCTCTCGATGGCGCTGGCGGCGCTCGACGCGACCATCGTCTCGACCGCCGTCCCGCAGATCGTCGGGGACCTCGGCGGCTTCTCCGTCTTCTCCTGGCTGTTCTCCGGCTATCTGCTGGCCGTGACCGTCACCCTGCCCGTGTACGGCAAGCTTTCCGACACCTTCGGCCGCAAACCGGTCCTCGTAGTCGGCTCGGTGGTCTTCCTGCTCGGGTCCCTGCTGTGCGCGCTGGCGTGGAACATGGGGGCGCTCATCGCCTTCCGCGTCGTGCAGGGCCTCGGCGGCGGCGCGCTGCAGGGAACGGTGCAGACCCTCGCCGCCGACCTGTACCCGCTGAAGGACCGCCCCCGGATCCAGTCGAAGCTCTCCACGGTGTGGGCGGTGTCCGCGGTCGCCGGCCCGGGCCTGGGCGGGGTGCTCGCCGCGTACGCGGACTGGCGGTGGATCTTCCTGATCAATCTGCCGATCGGCGCGGTCGCGCTGTGGCTGATCGTCCGTCACCTCCACGAGCCGGAGCGGGACATCACCGGGCACGCGCGCGTGGACTGGGCCGGCGCGCTCGCGGTGTTCGCCTGCGGCGGCGTGCTGCTCACGGCACTGGTGCAGGGCGGGGTGGCGTGGCCGTGGCTGTCGGCGCCCTCCCTGGCACTGTTCGGCGCGGGACTCGCCCTGGTCGCGGTCGTGGTGCTGGTGGAACGCCGGGCGGCGGAACCGATCATCCCGGGCTGGGTGTGGCGGCGCCGTACGATCGCCGCCGTCAACCTGGCTCTGGGCGCGCTGGGGCTGCTGATGGTCGCGCCGTCGGTCTTCCTGCCCACCTACGCCCAGTCGGTGCTGGGCCTCCCACCCGTGGCCGCCGGATTCGTCCTGTCCGTGTGGACGTTGAGCTGGCCGGTGTCGGCGGCCCTGAGCCAGCACGTGTACCGCAGGATCGGCTTCCGCAACACGGCGATGCTGGGCATCGGCACCGCCGCGTTGATCCTGTTCGCGTTCCCCTTCCTGCCCTACCCCGGGCAGGCGTGGCAGCCGACGCTGCTGATGCTGCTGCTCGGCGCCGCGCTGGGCCTGTTCCAGTTGCCGCTGATCGTCGGGGTGCAGTCGACGGTGGGATGGGCGGAGCGCGGCACGACGACCGCGTCCGTGCTGTTCTGCCGCCAGACCGGCCAGACGATCGGCGCGGCGGTGTTCGGCGCGGTCGCCAACGGGGTGCTGGCCGCGCGGCTCGGCGGCGCGGGCGACCTGGACTCGGTGACGCGGGCGCTCGACTCGGGCAGCGCGCCGGAGGCGACCCGGCGGGCGATCGCCGAGGCGGTGCACGCGGTCTACCTGGGGGCGGCGTGCGCGGCGGCCCTGGCGTTCCTGGTGCTGCTGTTCCTCGCGCCCCGGAAATTCCCGGTGCTGACGGACTGAACCTCCGTATCCTCCCGCCCATGGTGACCTTGCAGCCCCTGCGGGCGGATCACGCGGACGCCCTGCTCGCCTTCGAGCGGGAGAACCGGGCGTACTTCGCCCGCACGGTGCCGGACCGCGGGGACGCCTTCTTCACGGCGGAGGGGTTCGCCGCACGTCTCCGGGCGCTCCTCGACGAGCAGCACGCGCGCGTGTGCCGCTTCCATGTGGTCCTCGGGGAGGACGGCGAGCTGATCGGCCGAGTGAACCTGATGGACCTGGTGGACGGCAACGCCGAACTCGGTTACCGCGTCGGCGAACAGGCCGCCGGCCGGGGCGTGGCGACGGCAGCGGTCGCGCAGGTGTGCCGACTGGCCGTCACCGACTACGGGCTGACGTCCCTGACCGCGGTCACGACTCTGGACAACCCGGCTTCCATGAGGGTTCTGGCCCGCAGCGGCTTCACCCGGGTGGAGAACACGACGGTGGATGGACAGCCGGGGGTCCGCTACGAGCGCCGGCTCCTCGACACCACCCCCGACGGCCCTTAGGGCTCGCCCCTGACGCGTTTCCGGGTTCGCACACTCTTACGAGTGACGCGGAGTGACGGGCCGTGCGTGTCTGCTGGTGGCATGGACTTCAACAGGCGCACGGCGATGGCAGCGGGCCTCGGGGCGATGGCGGCGACGGCGACGGCGACGGCGACGGCGACGGCGACGGCGACGGCGACGAGCGGCGGTACCGCCCGGGCAGCAGCGCACACAACGGTGACGGTGCAGGGCGAGTCCGCGGTGCGGACGAACATCCCGGTGGTGAGGGACCGCCGGGCCTCCGGAGGGCGGTATCTGAGGTTACGGACGACGCGGAAACCCCCCGCCCGAACCGGCTGGTACGCGACGTACACCGTGCGCGCGCCGCGGGCCGGGGTGTACGCACTGACCGCAGTGGCCACAGCACCGGTCGAGACGCCACACACCGAGGCGGTGGCCTCCTGTCTGCACCTGTCCGTGAACGACGGCCCCTTCACCGAGATCGCGTACTCGCAACCGCACTGGTACGAGTCACGGCCCGTCTGGGGAGACCTGTCCGAGCTGGACCTGGGCCCGGTCGAACTGCGGGGCGGCGCCGACACACTCACCTTCCGCGTCAGCGCACCGGTCGTCTCGGACGACACGACGGCATACGTCCTGGCCCTGGACCGCTTCACCCTGCGCCACCAGCACACCGGCCCCGCCCTGCGCGACCTGTCGGTCCCCCGGCACCGCGAAGGCGAACGGGCATGGCTGCGTCTGACCCTCGACGGGCACACCCCACGCGACCGTCGCGTGCGGTATGTCGTGAGCGACCACCGCGGCCACCGTGTGGCCGTCGGCCACGCCACCGTCGCCGCAGGCGACGTCAGCGCGAGGGCCACCCTGCCCGCCCTTGACCCGGGCCACTACCGCGTGATGGCGGACGGCGTGACGGGGCGGTTCGCCTGCCTGCCGGCACGACCCGCCGTCACCGGTCCGGCCGGCCGCTTCGGCGTGAACGTCTGGGCGTCCTCCCTCGTCCCGCCGTCCCGGCTGGCGGACTTCGCCTCAGCCCTGCGGGACATGGGAGCGGGCTGGGTACGCGACGGCCAGTCCTGGCCCGCGGCCGAGCCGGCACCGGGCATCTACGACACCGGCCACCACGACCGCCGCACCCGCACCCTGCGCGCGCACGGCCTGGCCGTCCTCGACGTGCTCTCCGCCGCCCCCGAGTGGTCCATGACCGACGCCTCACTGCCCCTCCCGGCGGACCTCCGGCACGCCTACCGCTACGCCCGGCGCCTCGCAGCCGCCGCTCCCGAAGCGCTCCAGTTGTCCAACGAACCGGACGTCGACACCACCCGCAGCACCGGAGACGCCCACGCCGCGTTCGTGAAGGCCGCCGCACTCGGCATCAGGGACGGGCGCGAACCCTGCCTCGTCGTCCTGCCCGGCATCGCCCAAACCGGCCCCTTCCAGGACCTGATGCTCGCCAACGACGTCGTGCGCTACGCCGACGCCTGGGCCTTCCACGGCTACCCGGACCCCACCGAGCCGGGCGAACCCCGCTTCCCCGGCGCCGCGGACGAACAGCACGAACTGGCCCGCCGGCACAAGGCGGACCTACCGCTGTGGATGACGGAGTGCGGCGCGTTCCAGAAGGCGCGGCCGGGCACGGACCTGACACCGGAGCAGGAGATCGAGCAGGCGCGGTACGTGGTGCGTTCGATGGTGGAGGGGCTGGCGGCGGGAAACGCCCGGCAGTTCTGGTTCGCGGGCCCCCCGCTGCACGACGACGGCGTCTACTTCGGGCTCCTCGACCGCGCCTTCCGTCCCCTGCCCGCCTACAGCGCGTTCGCGGCCCTCACCTCACTGCTCGGCGCGGCCCACTTCATGGGCCCCGCGCCCCTGCTGCCGGACGGTGCCCACGGGTTCGCCTTCGACAGCGGCCGCGGCGAGCGGGTCACGGTGGTCTGGGCGGAGCGGCCCGTGCGCTGGGAGCGGTGCCCTGCGGGGACGACCCACGACATCATGGGCAGGCTCCTTCCCGCAGGACGGCCGGTGACCGTCTCACGCGACCCGCTGTACATCACGTCCCCCGCGCCCACGGCCTCCTCACAGCAGACCCTCCCCCGGTCGGGGGCTCCCTTCTCCCCCGCCGAACACATCGTCCTCGCTCAGCGCTTCCCCGCCCGCAACGCCGCCCCCGGCAAGGAGGACGGGGACGCGCCCCCACCGCACGGCTACCGCCTCGGCCGCCGCACCCGTATGACCGTCGACGTCTACAACTTCGGCGACAGGGCACGCGAGGTGACCCTCTCGGCACAGCCGGTGGGCGGCGGGTGGACGGTGCGGGCGGAGCGGGCGACGCGCACCCGGGTACCGGCCGGAGGGCGCGTCGGCGTCAACTTCACACTGGCCGCGGGCCGTTCGGTTCAGCGCCGGGTCGACCGGCGCCTGACCTTCCGGGCGATGCTCGACGACCGCACCGACATACCGGCGTCCGTGGCGCTGATCCACCTCACATGAGGCACCGGGAACTGCGAGAAGACTGAGTTAACGCGGGTAACACCCGAGGTCGGAAAGGTAAGCGCGTACCGACCGATCAGTTTGCCGAAACCCTCGCGCAGGACCCCTACTCCGAAGTAGCGTGCGTGGCTCCCGCCCCCCACCTCCCTGCGGCCCGCCGCACCGGATCCCACCCTCGCAAGGAGAACCGGGATGTCCTACGACCCGTCCCCGTCCCACCGGTACCGACCACCCGATCCGCCCCCGCCCTACGACCCGTACACGTATACGTACGACACCTACCCCTGGGCCCCGTCGGAGGCGCCCGAACCGGCCGGACGGCGTCCCCAGCGCCACGCCGCGCTCGGACACCACAGCGACCTCCGGGTCCTGCGCAGCGCCTACCGCTGGCAGCGGCGCGTGGCCACACTCACGGCGCTCGGCTACTTCACCCTCTTCCTGATCCTGTCGGCGTTCGCGCCGTCGTTCATGACGAGCACCGTCACCGACGGCCTGCCCGCCGGACTGCTGCTCGCGCTCATCCAGGTCCCCGTCACCTGGCTGGCGATCGCCCTCTACGAGCAGACGGCCCGCCGCCGCGTCGACCCCATCGCGGACCGGATACGCAAGCTGGCCGAGCTGGACGCGAAGCGGGAGGGGGCCCGATGACCACCGATTTCAGCGGTAACGCCCAGACGATGTCCCTGGTCGGCTTCTCCGCCGTCGCCACGATCACGCTGCTGCTGTGCGTGATGACCGGCCCGGACCGGGACGACCTGGACGAGTTCTACACCGGCTACAGCTCCCTGTCGCCCATGCGCAACGGCCTGGCGATCGCCGGCGACTACATCTCCGCCGCGACCGTCCTCGGCACCGGCGGCGTCATCGCGCTGTTCGGCTACGACGGGGTGGTGCTGGCGCTGAGTACGGCCCTGTCGCTGATGCTGCTGATGTTCCTGCTGGCGGAACCGCTGCGCAACGCGGGCCGGTTCACCATGGGCGACGCGCTGACCCGGCGCATGCCCGGACGCGGTGTCCGCATCGCGGCCTGCGCGGTGACCCTGGCGGCGTTGCTGCCCCTGATGCTCGTGCAGTTGGCGGGGACCGGGCAGCTGATGGCGTTCATCCTCGGCTTCTCCGGCGAGTCACTGCAGACGGGCTGCATCATCGGCGTGGGCGCGCTGATGATCAGCTACGCGGCGATCGGCGGGATGAAGGGCACCGCCCTCATCCAGATCCTGAAGATCGTGATGCTGCTCGGCTCCGGCCTGGTGGTCTCGGTTCTGATCCTGAACCGCTTCGACTGGGACCCGGGCGCCGTATTCGGCGCGGCCGCACAGAACAGCGGCGTGGGCTCGGCGTTCCTCTCCTCGGGCCTGCAGTTCGCCGGCGGCCCCAGCCCCGACCTGGACATGATCACCGCGCAACTGACGGTCGTCCTGGGCGGTGGCGTGCTGCCACACGTCACCATGCGCATGTACACGGCCTCCAGTGCCCGGCAGGTACGGCGCTCGATGTCCTGGGCGGTGTCGGGTGTGGCCCTGTTCGTGCTCGTCATCACGGTCGTCGGCTTCGGCGCGACCGCGCTGGTCGGACGGGAACTGATCGCGCAGGTCGACCCGCAGGGCAACACGGCGTATCTGCTGGGATCGCAGGCGGCGTTCGGGGCGGATGTGTCGGCGGCGGAGACGTTCCTGTTCACGACCGTCACGACGGCGGTCTTCCTCACGCTGCTCGCCTCCGTCGCCGGCATGATCCTCGCCTGCGCCAACTCCCTCGCGCACGACGTGTTCGCGGCGCGGGTGCAGGAGATGTCACCGCGCCGCGAGATGACCGTGGCACGGCTGTCGGCCCTGGCCGTGGGTCTCCCCGCGATCCTGCTGGCCACCCAGGTCCAGCATCGCAGCCTGCAACCACTGGTGACGCTGTCCTTCTGTCTGGGCGCCTCGGCCATCGCGCCCGCGCTGGTCTACAGCCTGTTCTGGCGCCGCTACACACGAACGGGCCTGCTCAGCACCCTCATCGGCGGCTCCCTGGCCGTCCTGCTGCTGATGCCGGGCACCAACCTGGTCTCCGGCTCACCCGTCTCGGCCTTCCCCGAGGCCGACTTCAACTGGTTCCCGTTCACCACCACCGGCCTGCTCTCCATACCCCTGGGCTTCGCCTGCGGCTGGCTGGGCACGATGGCCTCCGGCCACCGGCAGTCGGAGGAACAGCGCCACCAGTACGAGGCGGTGGAGGGCTGGATCCTGGCAGGCGCGGCCCGCAGGGACCACTGACACGGACGGCACTGCAGCCGACGCGGCGTGCGGTGCCGCCGGTTGGGCGGAGGGGCCGGGCGGGAGACACGACCGGTCCGGCCCCCCCGGGGCCCTACGGCGTGTCAGGCGACGCCGCTCGGGGCGAGATGAGTCCCTCGCCGCCGCCCCCCAACCGGCCGCCGGGCGTCACTCCGCCGTCACTTGGCCCGCCCAGTCCGTCAGGCCGGCGTGGACACGGTCGATATGGGCCCGGGCCTCGTCTCGTTGCCCGGCGTGTTCGCGCAGGAGGCGGTCCGTCTCCTCCTCCACGGTCGCCACGCGCTCACGGGCCTGGGCGATCAACTCCGCCGCATGGGCCTGGGCGTCGTCCTCCAAGTCGTGGGCGGATGCCTCCGCGTCGGCGAAGGCCTGCTCGGCCTCGCACAACGCGTCCTGGGCGGCCGTCGTCTCCTGCTCGTACTCGGCGTCGAGCGCGGCCCCCCTGGCGGCCTCCGCCCGTTCCGACTGAGCCCACCGCTCGGCGCGCTCCTTGTCCTGCTCGGCCAGCATCCCGGAGGTGCGCTGCTGCATCTCCCGCAACGCGGCCAGCGCCTCGCCCCGCTCCTCCTGCGCCTCACGCCGGGCCGCGCTCCGGATCTCGTCGGCCTCGGCGTGCGCGGCGAGCAGCCGCTGCCGGACACGTTCGTCGGCGTCGGCGCGCACGCTTTCGGCGTGCGTCTGGGCGGACTGGCCCACGTCGGCCGCGGACGCCCGCGCCCCGTCCAGGAGGTGCAGCGCCTCGAGGCGTGCCTCCTCCCGTACGGACGCGGCCTCCTGCTCGGCGAGTTCGAAGAGCCGCCGGGCTCGCTCGCCGAGCGTCTCGTAGTGCTGCGGGGCCAGTCGGTCCACAACCTCGCGCAGCCGCCCCAGTTCCTCGTCCATCTGCCGGGCGAGCACCGTCAGCCGGGCTGCCCTCTCCCAGGCCGCGTCCCGGTTCGCGGACAGGGCCTCGGCGTACTGGTCGACCTGCTCGGGACGGTAGCCACGCCCCCGCACGGCCGTGAAGCCGTGCGGTGACCCCGTCGTGCCGCTCATCCGGACCCCTCTCCACCACACCGATGTGACGTCGCGCTAGAAACGGGATGATTTCGCGCACATCTTGGTGGATCAGACGGAAGCGTTCATAACGCGACACTCCGCACAGAGGTCACGGAACCACGGCCGGGCCGCACGCCGCTCAGCCCCAGGTGGTGCCCGCGGGCTCCTGGATGGTCGTGTTGATGCGGTTGAACATGTTGGTGACGGCGACGGTGAGGATCAGGGCGGAGAGTTCCTTCTCGTCGAAGTGGTCGGCCACCTCGTCCCACAGCGCATCGGGGACCGACTCCCCCGAGAGATCGGAAAGCCTCGTCATCGCCTCCGTCAGCTTCAGCGCGGCCCGCTCGGCGTCCGAGAAGAAGGGCGCGTGCCGCCAGGCGGCCACGGCTGCGATGCGCTCCTCGCTCACCCCGCTCTTGCGGAGATTGGCCACATGACCGTGCACGCAGGCCCCGCAGCCGTTGATCTGACTGGCGCGCAGCCCGACGATCTCCGCCACGTCCGGCGCCAGACCGCCCTCGCCGATCGCCTGGAAGAGGGTGCCGATGCCCTTCATCGCGCCGGAAAGGACATATGCCGGGTTCGTCATCCGTGCCTGCATGATCTCTGCCTCCTGAGTCGGCGGTGCGTCGCTTTCACTGCACTGACGGAACGGCGGAGGGATGTGTGACAGCCCGGCGCGAAGCTTTTCCCCGCGGGCACGAAAGAGCCGGGCCCGGTCGTGCGAGCGACCGGACCCGGCTCCCTTACGGCACGTCAGCGGCGACGCGTCACAGCAGTCCGTCCCACATCTCCTCCAGCAGGACCGACCACCAGCTCTCCGGCGACCCCAGCGCCGCCGGGTCGAGCGCCGCCAACTGGGCCTGGAAGTCGACGGTCCAGCGGCCCGCCTGCTCCTGGTTCAGGCCGAACCGCAGCCGCCACATCCGGCCCAGCAGGGCGAGGCAGCGCGCGAACTCCGGCAGCCCGGTGTTCACGAACTGCGGCGGCACCGGCACCCCGCCCGGCCCGGCCTCCACCGGCACGGCGACGATGTTCGCCGTGCCGTACTGCACGCAGATCGCCTTGCCGAAGTCGCTGCCCATCACCAGATAGGAACCCGCGTCCGAGGCCGGCTGCACACCGCGCTCGGCCGCCAGCTCCGCCAGTGTCGGAACGGGCCGCCCCGGCTGTGCCTGCGCCCAGAAGAACGGGCCCATGTCCATCGGCAGCCCGGCCGCCACCAGCGTGTGCGCCACGATCGGCGGCACGCCTTGCCGCGACACGGCGGCCTGCTCGAACCGGAACACCCCCGGCCCGAACGCCGCCCCGAGCTCCTGCCCGATGGCCTCCGGCGGAATCGGCGGAGCCGCCTGCACCGGCGGCAGCGGAGCACGCACCGGAGCCGGACGCGCCGGACCGTCCGCCACCTGGTGCAACTCGCCCTGGTGGGCCAGCAGCTGCTGCATGCCCTGCTGCCGGCTCGCGTGGTCCGTGCCGTACGGCGCGATGCTCGTGATCCGCGCCTGCGGCCACTGCTCCCGGATCATCCGCGCGCAGTACGCCCCCGGCAGCTCGCACGACTCCAGCTCGGTGTGCAGCTCCAGCACCTGGTCCGGGGGCACGTTCATGGCCCGCAGCTCGTGGAAGATCTGCCACTCCGGGTGCGGCGTGCCCGGCGCCGAACGCCGGATCAGCTGCTGCTCGGAACCGTCCTGCGCGCGGTAGCGCAGCACGGCCTGGTAGCCGGGGCCGACGGTCGGCTGCCCGGTGGGCTGCTGCGGATAGCCGTACGCCGACGGCTGCCCGGGCCCGGGCGGGCCGGGCGGCGGCATCGCACCCGGAGGCATGGCACCGGGCGGCATGCCGGGCGGCACCGCACCCGGCGGCACCGCACCCGGCATCCCCGGCGGCATCGGCTGCGCGCCGGGCGTACCAGGGGCGCCCGGGGCAGCACCCGGGGCGGCACCCGGGGCGGCCGGTGGTGCGCCGGGGGCCTGCGGCGGCGGAGGCACACCGGGCCCGCCCGCCGGGGGCGCGGCCAGCACTGTCTCCGCGTGGTGCACGGGCCCCGGTCCGCCGGGCGGTGTACCGCCCGGGGCGCCCGGAGGCCGCGGAACGCCAGGCGCACCAGGCGCGTTGGGGGCACCCGGAGGCTGGGGCGCGCCGGGAGCGCCGGGAGCGCCGGGAGCGCCCGGCGGTCCGGGCGGCTGCGGCGTGCCCGGGCCCATCCGGCCCGGGTCGGCGAGCATCGTGGCGGCGTGGTGGACACCGCCGGGCGGCGTACCGCCCGGGGCGCCCGGCGGCTGCGGCGCGCCAGGAGGCCCGGGCGGGTTCGGCGAGCCGGGCGGGGTGGGCGGGCCGGGCTGGTTAGGTGTGCCCGGAGCGCCAGGAGCACCCGGGCCCGCCTGCGGAACGCCGGGCGCACCCGGGGCGCCAGGGGCCCCGGGCGGCGGCATCGGCACGCCCGTGCCCGAGGAGCCCCCGGGTCCACCCGGACCGTCGGGCCCGAGCGCCGACACCATCTGCGTGGGGACGTACCCGCCCGCGGGAGTGCCCGATGCCCCGGGCCCCGACGGCGGCGGCGTACTGCCCCGCTGAGCACCGGGCGTCCCCGGGGCGCCCGGAGGGGGCGGAGTGGACGGACCCGGACCCCGACGCCCGGGCGGCGGAGACGCCTTGCTGGTCGCGGCGTCGGCGATGTCCCCGGCGTTCGCAGCGGCCCTCTGCCCGGCCGGCGGCTGCGGCACACCGGCGGGACCAGGACCAGCGGAACCAGGACCAACGGGACCAGGACCAACGGGACCAGCAGGACCGGACCCGGCTGGGCCGCCCGCCCCCGCGGCGCCGACGCCCCCCTGCGGATACCCGTACGTCGCCCCACCCGGCACGGCGGCCGGCGGCGGCGTACTGCCCTGTGGCGGGGTGCTCCCCGGCTGCTGCGGATACCCGTACGTCGCCCCACCCGGCACGGCGGCCGGCGGCGGCGTACTGCCCTGTGACGGGGTGCTCCCCTGTGGCGGGGTGCTCCCCGGCTGCTGCGGATACCCATACGGCCGGCCACCGGGCGGCGGCGGAGGCGTGCTGCCCTGCGGCACACCAGCGGGCGGTGTCCCCGGCACTCCAGGAGCACCTCCCGGAGCTGCCGGATAGCCGTACCCCGGGCCACCGGGCGCGGGCGCCGCCCCCGGGCCCTGCGCGTTCGGGTCGTCGACCGCAGGCGACAGCGCCGTCGGCGGAAGCTGACTGCCACCCGACATCAGAGTCGTCTTGGCCTCGGGCATCGTCGAAGGCGGCGGAACGTCGCCGTCGGACTCGCTCAGCGGCGGCGCGAAGACCGTCGCCGGCAGCGGCACGGAACGGTCGTCACCCGCGTCCGCGGTGGTGTCCGTACCGGACCAGGGCGTCGCCCCCTCCGGCACACCCGACGCACCCCCCGGCGCACCCGACGCACCCGACGCACCCGACGCACCCGGCCCCGCCGGAGCCCCGGAAGCACCCGCGTCGGCCCCGGAGTCCTCGCCCCCGGCAGCCGGCCACGCCGCACCACTCCCCGGCGCGGCGGGCGCACCGTGCGCAGGAGTCACAGCGCCCCCGCCGAAGCCCCCGCCGACCACCGAACCGGAACCGGAACCGGAACCAGGACCAGCACCGGCAGCAGAGCCGGAACCCGACTCCCCGGCAGCAGAAGCCACCCGAGCCTCGGCCCCCGCACCCGCACCCGCACCCCGCCGATCCGGAATCCCCAGCTTGTCCGCCGCGTCCTGCAACCACTCCGGCGGAGTCAGCAGGAACGACGTCTGGTTCAGATCCACCCGCGCCACGGGCGCCGCCGAGGCCGGCTCGTCCACCGCGTCCGGACGGCCGTACTCCTCCTCGTACCGGCGGATCACCTCACCCACCGGCAACCCCGGCCACAACGTCGCCTCACCGCTGTCCCGCGCGATCACCAGCCGCTGCGCACCGCCGTCCGAGCGCGGCCCGTCCGCCCGGTCCTCGGCCCACACCACGAACCCGAGGTCGAACTCCCGCACCCGCACCTCACGATGCTGGTACGACGGAACATCCCCGTTGATCCACTCTTCGGCGCGCTCCTGCGCCTGCGCGAAGGTCACCATCGCCGACCTCACTCCCCCACAGCCGAGGACGACACCGCGCCCACCGGCACCACACGCGCGAACCCGCCGTCCACCATCAGGTTCGCCACCGTCTCCAACTCCGGCGGATCGCCCGCCAGCCGCGACAGGAAGACGTCGAAGTCGTCCCCGCACGGCAGCAACAACCGCTCCACCCGCTCCGCCGGCGGCACCGAGGGATCCACGTCCCGCGCGTCGTCGTACGCGCAGAACCACACCGAACCGATCCGCTCGCCCTTCACCTTCACGGCCAGCAACCCGCCCTGGACGAACGCGATCCCCAGATAGTCCTTGGTCAGATGATCACGCAGACACTTGTTGACGTAGACGAGGTCATTGACCGCCGCCTCGTCGCGCACCGTGAAGAACGGCTGATCGACCAGCAGCCCCAGCTCCGCGTCCAACGCGGCACCCACCGGCGCGCAACCACCCGCCGCCTTCAGGAACGACCGGTACGCCCCCGGCAACCGGTAGCCCAGGTCCTCCTCCACACCCTGCACCTGCGACTCCGTCACCGCCACACCCGACTTCGGCAGCCCGAAGTGCGCCGGACGCGTCTCCTGCAACGGCCGCGTCCCCCGCTTGGCATGGTCGACACCCGACGTCGCCACACCCCCGTGATGCCGCAGCAGCGCCTTCACCTCGACCGGAACCAGCTCCAGCCGCCGCGTGCCCACCACGTGGTGCCACGTCCAGCCGTGCGGCGTCGCCACCGCCGGCACCGTGTCCCACAGTTCGTGCCCCGACGCCGACAACGCCGTGTTCGCCGACACGTAGTCCGTCAGCCGCAACTCGTCGACGCCGAAACCCTCCGGCGGCTCCGCGATCTCCGCGGCCGCCCGCGCGTAAGCCGAGAAGTCGGGGTAACCGCGCTCGTCGACCCGTACCCCTCTCGGGTGACGGGCCGCCCGGACCGGATCCGGGAAATGCACGACCTGCCCGGCGTAGGCCGCGTTCGGCGGCGCGGCTTGCTGCCCGAGCCGACCTGTCGTCATGGCGGTTGCCCCCTGCGGCACTCTGTACGACCCGTATTGACCACCCTCGGCGCACTACGACCCGTATCGACTGTCACGTCTGCTGTTTCGACTTCTCTGCACTTCACCGCACGCGCCGACCTCGCGGATCCCCCCTCCGGTTCACTGCATCGAACCCCGAACGGATCACCGCATCGCCCACGGTGCCGACAGCCTATGCGGTACGACGACACCGGTCACCGGCACCGGTCGGCGCCCCCTCCGCTTCCGTGACCGGCCGTCACCCCACCGTGACGACACACCCCTCTACGGGCGTGTCGCCGCGCCCCAGCTTCCGCACCAGCCACGGCATTTGGCAGTCTGTGACCCCCGGGGGGATGCACGGAGGGGAAGACGATCATGAACGCGACGCAGACGGGACCACACACCGGCAGGTCCGCCGACCCACGAAACGGCGACCCCGGAAGCGGCAGCCGCCACACCGGCCCCCTGGCCGGCGACCCGCGAAACAGCGACCCGCGAAACGCCGACCCCCGAAACGGCGACCCCAGAGGCGGCGACCCCCGCATCGGCTGGAGCACCACCGACACCACCCACGCCCCCGCCCTCCGGCACCGCCGCGACGGCATCCTCCCCACCGTCGCCGCCGCCCTCTCCGTCCGCGGCGCCACCCTCACCGGCACCGCCGCACGCGCCGACACACCCCCCGCCCTGCACCCCCTCGTCCAGGACTTCCTCGACACCCTCCCCAGCGCCCAACGCGACCGCTACACCGGCCGCTGCGCCGAAACCATCCTCATCTCCCGCCACATCGCCGCCGCCGACGCCGCCCGCAGCAAACGCGCCGCACGCAAACCCATGACCAACGGCGAGGCACGCAAAGCCCTCAAGCAGGCCAAACTCACCGCCCGACGCATCCGCGAAGACGGCGACCCCCTCCACGGCAGCTTCGCCACCCCCTGCCGCGCCTGCACCGCGCTCAGCGCACACTTCGGCGTCCGCATAGTCGACCCGGCGTCCCAGAACAGCTGACGCACCCCACCCCCACACCGCACCGCCACCGAACCGGCGCGCCCACACACCCGCGCCACCCCATGGCCTCGACGAGACGAAGGGCAGATGCACACCGACCGCACCTCCACCACCCGCTTCGCCGTACCCGTCGACGCCGCCCTGCGTGCCGCCGGCTGGCAACCCGGACGCTGGGACATCAAACAAGCCGAGATCTGGGCCGACGCCCTGCGCGACCACACCTCCCCCGCGGGCCACCGCCACACCGTCTTCCCCGCCGCCGTCGAGGCCTGGGCCGAATTCGGCGGACTCCACATCACCCCCACCGGCCCCGGCCGCCAGGTCGCCCCCGCCAACCTCCACCTCGACCCACTGCACGGCCTCCACATGGCCCGCACCCTCGGCGACCTCGGCCGCGCCCTCGGCACCGACGTCTGCCCCCTCGGCGCCGAGACCGACAGCCAGGCCCTCCTCGCCATCGACACCGACGGCCGCGTCTACACCCTCGACCACACCGGCGACTGGTACCTCGGCCACGACATCGACCAAGCCCTCGCCACCCTCATCGCCGGCACCGCACCCCCACGCCTCACCACAGGCTGACCCCCCGGCCGACACCGGCCGGAACGGGCTACGACGCCGGGATCACCGCCGACACCCGAAAACCCCCCGCATCCGTCGGCCCCGACACGAACACCCCACCCAACGCCGAAACCCGCTCCCTCATCCCCACCAGCCCATTCCCCCCGGACGGCAACCGTGCCGACGACGCCGCCTCCTCAGGCGGCTCGTTCTCCACCTGCATCGCGATCTCCGACACCCGATGCGCCAACCGCACATACGTCTTCGCCCCGGCCGCGTGCTTGTGGACGTTCGTCAACGCCTCCTGCACCACCCGATACGCCGTCTGCTCCACCAGCGGCGCATACGACCGCACATCCCCCTCCACCGACAACGCCACCACCATCCCCGCCGCAGCCGACTGCCCCACCAGCTCCTCGATCTCCGCCAGGCACGGCCCCTCGTCGTCCGCCACCCGCGAAGCAGCCGCAGCAGCCGCAGCCGCCACCCCCACCGCCGCCAACGGCACCGACGCAGACGCAGACGCAGACGCCGATGACGACGCCGACGGCTCACGCGGCGGCCCGTCCCCACCACTGCGCAGCACCCCGAGCATCTCCCGCAGCTCCGTCAGCGCCTGCCGCCCCATGTCCCCCACCAACGCGGCATTCCTGACGGCCTTCTCCGGATCCTTCCGGGCCACCGCCTGCAACGCCGCGGCATGCACCACCATCAGACTCACCCGATGCGCGACCACATCGTGCATCTCCCGCGCGATCCGCGTCCGCTCCTCGTTCCGGGCCCACTCGGCCCGCTCCTCCGCCCGCTCCGCCAGCAACTGAAGCTCCCGCTCCAGACTGTCCGCCCGCTCCCGCAAGCTCTCCATCAACCGCCGCCGCGCCCCCACATACAGACCCAGCAGCACCGGCGGGGCCGTGAAGCCCAGCGACATGGTGATCGCCGCGAAGGGCACGAACCAGTCCCCTATGTCCAGATCCCCCCGCGACATGTCCTGCCGCGTCTTCACGAACGTCACGATCAGCGTCCCCACCAGCGACATCCCCGCCAGCGAGCCGATGATCCGCCGGGGCAGCTCCGCCGCGGCCAGCGTGTACAGACCGACGACGCCCATCAGGAAGCCCATCTCGGCGGGCGTGATGGCGATCGACACCAGCACCACGGCGACCGGCCACCGCCGCCGCACGACCAGCACGGAACCGGCCAGCAGGCCGAAGACGACCCCCACCGCCACCGGGATCCCCGCGTCCCTGGCGAACGGGATCCCCTCCAGCGCGCACTCCAGCGCGGACACCACGGCCAGACTCACATCGAACACGGCACTACGCCGCCTGGCCCACCACCAAGGCCCTCCCCGGGCCGTCACATGCTCTTCCCCCGTCGCGGTCATGCATCCCAGCCTACGGGCGGCCCCCGCCGGTTTTCCGTCCCATTTCCCGGACTGGCCTACACCACACTCCGTGACCGTTCGGCTGCGATACCACCCGATATCCCTCGAACTGCTGAATCGCTCACCGTTCGACCCTGGAGGCCTCCATTCCGGCCGGACGGTATGCGTATGACACATGCATCCGGCAAGTACGCCGACTTCGAGGGACTGAGGAAGCAGGCGGTGACCCTGCGCCGCGCGGGACTGAGCCGACGCCAGATTCGCGACCGCCTCCACGTCGACAACAACGACCTCCTCAACCGACTGCTGGAAGGCGAACCACCCCCAGCCTGGACTAAGCGCCCGAACGCCAAGGACGACCTGCGGGAGAAGGCGAGGGAGCTCCGCCTCAAGGGCTGGACGTACGACCAGATCCAGGTGGAGCTGGGGTGCTCGAAGAGTTCGATCTCGCTGTGGGTACGGGACCTGCCGAAGCCGGAGCGCAAGCGGACCGCCGAGGAGGCCTCGGCCATCGCGAGGCGCGGCTGGGAAGCCACCCTGCGCCTGCGGGACGAGGAGCGGCAGCGCACCAAGGAGGCCGCCAAGCAGGCGGTCGGCGCACTGACACTGCGCGAGCTGTTCCTCCTGGGCATCGGCCTGTACTGGGCCGAGGGCAGCAAGGACAAGCCATACGACCGCCGCGAGAAGGTCTGCTTCGTCAACAGTGACCCCGGGATGATCCGGGTCTTCCTCGCCTGGCTCGACCTGCTCGGCGTGGAGCGCGAGCGCGTCAGCTACACGGTGATGATTCACGAGACCGCCGACGTTCCTGGCGCCGAGCAGTACTGGGCCGAGCTGGTCGACGCCGAGCGCTCCGCGTTCAACAAGACGACGCTGAAGAAGCACAACCCCAAGACCGTCCGCAAGAACACCGGCGAGGCGTACCGAGGTTGCCTCGTGATCAAGGTGCGGAAGAGCGCCGACCTGTACCGTCGCATCGAAGGCTCTTGGTACGGCATAGTGTTGGGAGCCACCCAGCCGATTGGCGAGATGTCCGATTAGCCGGGTTTATAGTCCCCTGTGGTGTAATTGGCAACACGGGTCACTTTGGATGATTTGTTCCAGGTTCGAGTCCTGGCAGGGGAGCACACACTCAGTTCGGGTCCTGGCTAATGCGACGCCGGTCAGGCCCCGCACCCATGCCCCCCACAAAACCCCCCGGTATCCTGCGGATGTCACCCCACCCCATCCACAGCCGAAGGGCATCCCGTGAGCGCCAACCGCCCGGCAGCCGTCGTCGTTCTCGCAGCGGGTGAGGGCACCCGTATGAAGTCGGCCACACCCAAGGTCCTGCACGAGCTCTGCGGTCGCAGTCTCGTGGGTCATGTCCTCGCCGCCGCCGGCGAGCTGCAGCCCGAGCATCTGGTCGTCGTGGTCGGCCACGCCCGTGAGAAGGTCACCGCGCATCTCGGCGAGATCGCCCCGGACGTCCGTACCGCCGTGCAGGCGGAGCAGAACGGCACCGGGCACGCCGTCCGGATGGGTCTGGAGGAGCTGGGCGGGTCCGTCGACGGGACGGTCGTCGTCGTGTGCGGGGATACGCCCCTGCTGACCGGCGCCACCCTGCGGGCCCTCGCCGAGACGCACTCCGCCGACGGCAACGCGGTCACCGTGCTGACCGCCGAGGTGCCGGACGCGACGGGGTACGGGCGGATCGTGCGGGACGACGCCACCGGGGCCGTCACGGCCATCGTGGAGCACAAGGACGCCACCGACGCGCAGCGGTCGATCCGTGAGATCAACTCGGGTGTGTTCGCGTTCGACGGGCAGTTGCTGGCGGACGCGCTGAAGAAGGTGCGGACGGACAACAGTCAGGGCGAGGAGTACCTGACCGATGTGCTCGGGATCCTGCGTGAGGCGGGGCACCGGGTGGGGGCGTCGGTGGCGGGTGACCACCGTGAGATCGCCGGGATCAACAACCGTGTGCAGCTGTCGGAGGCCCGCCGGATCCTGAACGACCGGCTGCTGACCGAGGCGATGCTGGCCGGTGTGACCGTCATCGACCCCGCCACCACCTGGGTCGACGTCACCGTGACCTTCGAGCAGGACGCCGTCGTCCACCCGGGTACGCAGCTGCACGGCGCGACGCATCTGGCGGAGGGTGCGGAGGTCGGGCCGAACTGCCGGCTGACGGACACCCGGGTGGGTGCGGGTGCGCGGGTCGACAACACCGTGGCCTCCGGTGCCGAGGTGGGCGCCGAGGCGACGGTCGGTCCGTACGCGTATCTGCGTCCGGGGACGCGGTTGGGTGTGAAGGGCAAGATCGGGACGTACGTGGAGACGAAGAACGCGTCGATCGGTGACGGAACGAAGGTGCCGCACCTGTCGTACGTGGGGGACGCGACGATCGGTGAGCAGACCAACATCGGTGCCGCGAGCGTGTTCGTGAACTACGACGGGCAGGAGAAGCACCACACGACCATCGGTTCGCATTGCCGGACGGGCTCGGACAACATGTTTGTGGCGCCTGTCACGGTGGGGGACGGTGCGTACACGGCTGCGGGGTCCGTGATCACGAAGGATGTGCCGGCGGGTTCGTTGGCCGTGGCCCGTGGTCAGCAGCGGAATATCGAGGGTTGGGTGGCTCGGAAGCGTCCGGGGAGCGCGGCTGCGAAGGCGGCTGAGGCGGCTTCCCGGGAGCCGGCCGGTGAGGGCTGACCGGAAACCGGCGCCTGAAACACGGCGTACGGTGATAAGTGCACACCCGCACCCCCACCAGCTGAGACGGCCTCCGGCAAGCCGGCTGCGAGGTCTCTCAAACACCCAGCTGCGACACCTCTGAGGAGACAGTGCTGTGACCGGGATCAAGACGACCGGCGAGAAGAAGTTGATGTTCTTCTCCGGCCGCGCCCACCCCGAGCTTGCGGAGGAGGTCGCCCAACAGCTGGGTGTCGGGGTTGTCCCGACGAAGGCCTTCGACTTCGCCAACGGTGAGATCTATGTGCGTTATCAGGAGTCGGCGCGTGGCGCGGACTGCTTTCTGATCCAGAGCCACACGGCTCCGATCAACAAGTGGATCATGGAGCAGTTGATCATGATCGACGCGCTGAAGCGTGCGTCGGCCCGCTCCATCACGGTCATCGTGCCGTTCTACGGTTACGCGCGGCAGGACAAGAAGCACCGTGGACGTGAACCGATTTCGGCGCGTCTGATCGCGGACATGATGAAGACCGCGGGTGCGGACCGGATCCTGACCGTGGATCTGCACACGGATCAGATCCAGGGCTTCTTCGACGGTCCGGTGGACCACCTGTTCGCGTTGCCGCTGCTGGCGGACTACGTGGGCCGGAAGGTGGACCGGGAGAAGCTGACGGTGGTGTCGCCGGACGCGGGCCGGGTGCGGGTCGCGGACCGCTGGTGCGACCGGCTGGGTGCGCCGCTGGCGATCGTGCACAAGCGGCGTGACAAGGACGTCGCGAACCAGGTCACCGTCCACGAGGTCGTGGGTGAGGTGAAGGGTCGCGTGTGTGTGCTGGTGGACGACATGATCGACACCGGTGGGACGATCTGTGCCGCTGCGGACGCGCTGTTCGCGCACGGTGCGGAGGATGTGATCGTGACGGCGACGCACGGTGTGCTGTCGGGTCCGGCTGCGGACCGGCTGAAGAACTCGCGCGTCAGTGAGTTCGTGTTCACGGACACGCTGCCGACGCCGGGTGAGCTGGGCCGGGATCTGGAGAAGATCTCGGTGCTGTCGATCGCGCCGACGATCGCGAGTGCGGTGCGTGAGGTGTTCGAGGACGGTTCGGTGACGAGCCTGTTCGACGAGCAGTAGGAGTCCGTGGTCGGGCTTCTGTAGATCGTTTTGGGTGCGGCCTCCCTTGCCGAGTAGACTGCTGAAGTTGCTCGGCGAGGGAGGCCGTTCCCGTTTGGGGATGCGGTTGTCCGTTATCGACGCGCTCTTCGTAGCAGGCCGTTCGTGGCCGGGTGACCACGTCCGTTTCTGACTATGAGGAGTGACCATGTCCGAGGTGAAGATCTCCGCCGCGACGCGCACCGAGTTCGGCAAGGGTGCCGCGCGCCGTATCCGTCGTGAAGACAAGGTTCCGGGTGTCCTGTACGGGCACGGTTCGGACCCGGTGCACCTGACCCTGCCGGGGCACGACCTGCTGATGGCGCTGCGTACGCCGAACGTGCTGATCGCGCTGGACATCGACGGCAAGACGAACGAGCTGGCGATTCCGAAGTCGGTGCAGCGTGACCCGCTGAAGGGTTTCCTGGAGCACGTGGACCTGCAGCTGGTCAAGCGCGGCGAGCAGGTCAACGTCGAGATCTACGTCCACACCGAGGGTGAGCTGGCCCCGGGCGGCAACCTGCTGGAGCACGTGCTGAACGCGCTGCCGGTCGAGGCCGAGGCCACGCACATCCCGGAGTCCGTGACCGTCTCCGTCGAGGGTCTGACGGCCGGTGACTCCATCCTCGCCAAGGACATCCCGCTGCCGAAGGGCACGACGCTGGCCGTCGAGGGTGACACCGTCGTCCTGCAGGTTCTGGCCGCGCAGGCCGAGGAGGCCGCTGAGGGCGAAGAGACCGAGGGTGAAGAGGCCGCCGAGGCCTGATCCTCTGCGTCGTCGTTTTCGTCGGCCGCTGTTCCCGTGCGGGGCAGCGGCCGACGCGTATGTATGAAGGAGACATGGACGTGACGACCGATGCGGCCGCTCCGTGGCTGATCGTGGGGCTGGGCAATCCGGGGCCGGAGTACGCGGGGAACCGGCACAACGTGGGTTTCATGGTGGCCGATCTGCTGGCGGACCGCGTCGGGGGGAGGTTCAAGCGGGCCGGGCGGGCGCAGGCGCAGGTCGTGGAGGGCCGGATCGGGCCGCCGGGGCCGTTGAACCGGCGGGTGGTGCTGGCGAAGCCGATGTCGTACATGAACCTGTCGGGTGGGCCGGTGAATGCGCTGCGGGATTTCTACAAGGTGCCGGTGGACCATGTGGTGGCGGTGCATGACGAGTTGGACATCGACTACGGGGTGCTGCGGCTGAAGCTGGGTGGCGGGGACAACGGGCACAACGGGCTGAAGTCGATGACGAAGGCGTTCGGTGCGGAGTATCACCGGGTGCGGTTCGGGATCGGGCGGCCGCCGGGGCGGATGCCGGTGGCGGATTTCGTGCTGAAGGATTTCTCGTCGGCGGAGCGCAAGGAGCTGGACTACTTCGTGGACCGGGCGGCGGACGCGGTGGAGTGTCTGGTGATCGAGGGGCTGGAGCGGGCGCAGGGCACGTACAACTCGTGAGGTAGCCGTTCACATGCCAGTGCATCAGTGAGCCAGCGCCGTGAACCGTGCCGGTTCTCTGAGGACCGAGGCGGCCTTCTCCAGATCCGCCAGGCGAGCGGCCAGCGTGGCGGTGGCAAGGCGTTCCGGCAGGGCAGCGCTGAATTTCAGTCCCTTCAGTGCCCGCGGATCCACGGAGGGCAGGCTGAGCTGCTCTATCGCCCGGCCCCTGGCCTGCTGCCACCCGGTGGTTGTCAGGTCCTCCCTGAGGCGGATGCAGGCGTCCGTGGGGTACTGGAGAGGGTCGGCGATCTCGCTGAGGGTGGCCGCGAGTGTAGCGTTCGCCTGTTGCCCTGCCCAGGTCCACCAGCGCACGCCGGTGTCACGACCACCGCGGACGACGACAGTTCCGCCCGGGTGCACACGCTCCGCGGCGTTCTCGCGGGCGGCGGCCAGGGCGTCGCGGGCGCGCCGTGTCACTGTTACAGGCGCATCGGCGCCGAGCAGGACGTCGCGGGCGCCGCGTGTGAGTTCATACGAGGCTCCCCGGGCGAAGCCCGCTCCGGCCCACCGTGCCTTGCCTCCGGATTCCACGGGTTCGACGAAGCACCGGCGTCTGGACCAGTCGATGTAGGTGACCTGCCAGCTGCGACCTGCCAGCAGGAGCCGTCGTGGTCCGGCCACTTTCTCGGTCAGCAGCGCCGGGTCGGTCGATCCGATCTCCTTGCGGCCGAAGAGCACGGTGAACTCCGGCGCGGCGGTGAACACCGCCGTCAGGTCCATGAAGTGGCGGTAACCGAAGCGCTGCTCCGCTTCGGGGCCGATGAACAGCATGCCGCCGTCCCGTTCGAGGTAGCCCTCTCCGATCAGGTGTTTCACGATCGGTTCGGCCGAGGGCCCGAAGGGGCCCAGCCCACCCCACCATTCCTGCCAGAGGTGTTCCCCGACGGTGTTCTCCTGGAGGCAGAGAGCGAGTACCTGCTGAGCGACGATATGCCGGGGTTCGGGCGGGGCCACCACTGGTTCGACCCAGCCTCGTGACCACTGCAGGAGCAGGGCCGCGGCAGCGAGCAGACCGTCCTCGTCAAGGGTGAGGAAGAGGCAGTTACGCGAGGATCCGGGCCGTCTGCCGGTTCGGCCTAGGCGTTGGAGGAAAGAAGCCACGGTGGGCGGGGCGTCGATCTGAATGACGCGATCAAGGTCGCCCACGTCGATGCCGAGTTCGAGGGTGCTGGTGGAGACGATGACGCAGTCACGCGCCTCGCTGAACGCCTCCTCGGCGCGTCGGCGCTCGTCGGCCGCGAGGGAGGCGTGCGAGAGGAAGGTGGTCACGCCTTTGGCGCGCAGGCACTCGCCGAGCTTCTCGACATGTCGCCGGGTCTCGCAGAAGACCAGGCGTTTCTCTCCCCGGTGGAGTGCGGCGATGACGGTGGCGGCGTTCTCCAGGGAGCCCACGTAGTCGAGCTGGATGTCTCCGGGCGGCGGGGTGTCGGCCGTTGGTGCGGGACCGTCGGCGGAAACCACGTGCGCGGGTCGCTCCCCGGCACCGGATCCTTGTAGCCAGGCCAGGAGCTCTGGCGGATTGCCCACGGTCGCGGAGAGACCGATCCGCTGCACCGGACGGCCGGCGACCCGCTCCAGGCGCTCCAGCACGGCGAGGAGGTGCCAGCCGCGGTCGTCGCCCGCGAAGGCGTGGACCTCGTCCACGACGACCGCCCGCAGTCCCGAGAAGAAGGCACGGTGGTCGACGTTGGCGCTGACCAGCATCGCTTCCAGTGATTCCGGCGTGGTCAGCAGGATGTCGGGGCGTTCCCACAGGATGCGTTTGCGTCGGGTCTGCGAGATGTCGCCGTGCCAGAGGGCCGCAGAGCGTCCGAGCCACGAGGTGTAGCTCTCCAGGCGCGGCAGCAGGTTGTTGAGGAGTGCCTTGAGGGGACACACGTAGAGGATCGAGGTTCCTGTCCACCGTGCCTGGGCCATTTTCGACAGCAGCGGGAAGGCTGCGGCTTCGGTCTTGCCGCCGGCGGTGGGGGCGAGGAGCAGCGCGTCCGTGCCGTCCATGAGCGGATGGACAGCAGCCTTCTGGAGGGGCCGCAGATCGGGCCAGCCGAGGGTGTTGGCAATGTGGTGCAGGACGACGGGGTGGAGCCGGCCGACCGCGTCCGAGGTGTCGTCGGTGTTCACGGGCGCTTCACAGAGGGAGTTCGACGTCGTCGGCCGAGCCTGCCGCGGCGTTCCTCTCAGTGCCGGTGAGCTCGGATTCCGTGATCGTGAGTGCGTAGTGCTTGCGCGGATCGAAGTCCTCGAACTGGTCTACGCGGTCGAGGACGTCGCCCACAAGTTTCTTGAGGAAGACTCGCGGTGCGATGCCGACCTTGCCTCCGAGACTGCCCGCCACGGCGCGCGCGAGGTCGGTCACGTAGGAGTCGTCGACGACGCCGCGTACGCGTTCTGCGGCTTCTCGTTCGGTGCCTGAGGCGTAGATGTCCCGGACCTTGCCGCCGAGTTCGGTCAGGGATTCCACGGTGAAGCCAGGGAGCCTGAGCTGCACGGCGCGCGGGTTGTCGAACCGGGCGTCGGTGGTGAAGTCGGTGGCCAGGCGCTGTGCGAGCGGTGCCAGCCGCTGGACGCCCTGGGGTCCTTCGAAGAAGGCGGGTGTGCCGGTGATGAGGAGGTAGAGGCCGGGGAACCGCCCGGAGTGCACCTCGTCGATGAGCTGGCGCAGTGCATTGAGTGCCTTGTCCCGGGCGTCCGAGCGGACCCGCTGTAGGGTCTCGACCTCGTCGAGGACGAGGAGCAGCCCGGGATGGCCGGAATCCTTGAGGAGGGTCAGCAGTCCCTGGAGGAAACCGAGGGCTCCGAAGTGGTCCAGGTCGCCGCGGACGCCTGCGCTTCTGCGGGCCGCCGCGGCGACGTGGGGCTGTCCGCCGAGCCAGGCGAGGACGGAGTCGGCGGTGGCGTCCTCTCCTGTGTCCTGGGCGCGCCGGTAGCCGCGCAGGGCCGTGGCGAACGCCGGTGCGACGCGGGAGACCTCGGCGAGGCGTGCAGTGAGGAGGCCGTCCACGGCTTGTGGCAGTTCGTCGTCGGTGGCGCCGGCGGCGAGGGCGTCCTCTTCCAGGGCGTAGAACCAGGCGTCGACGACCGGCCGGAGGGCGCTGGGCGGGAAGGTGCTGGTGGCGAGGCGTTCGGTGAGCCGCCGGTAGACCGTCTCCAGTTTGTGCAGGGGTGTCTCGTTCTCGGAGACCTGTACTTCGGCGACGGCGAAGTTGCGCTGCTTGGCGCGTTCGGCGAGCCAGCGGGTGAAGAAGGTCTTGCCCGAGCCGTATTCGCCCCGTACAGCCTTGAACACGGCCGACCCGGTGGCGACCGCGTCGAGTTCCGCGTCGACCGCGGTTTCGAACCGGCCGAGGCCGACCGCGAGGACTCCGAGCCCGCTCTCGGGTACGGCGCCCCGGCGCAGCGCGTCGATCAGTCGCAGGCGGCGTTCGGGACTGATGCCCTGGGGTGTCACGTCCGTGCTCCGCCTGTCGTGTCGAGGCGGAACTGTCGTCGCAGCAGTGGTACGTCGAGCCGGAGGGAGCGCCCGTTGTCGGTGAGGGTGAGGACCTCCGCCTGGTCGTAGTTGAGTACGCGTTGCAGTGTGGCGGCGAAGCCCGCGGCGCGCGTGGCGCGTTTCCCGGCGCGTTCGGCGACGACGGTGACCGGCAGGATTCCGTGGGCGTCGACGAGGGCCTGGACGGCCTTTGCGACGGTGTCGAAGTCCTCGGGGCGCGGCAGTGCGCCGAGCTGGGCGCTCATGATGTCCGATGCGCGCAGCGCCTCGGTGAGCTGTGCGGCTGCCGAGGCTGGGGCGGGTTGTGGAGGTGCGGCCGTCTCGGTCGGCTCGGCCGTGCTGACCTCGTCGAAGGACAGCAGCGCTCCCTGGCCGGTCTCGTGCTCGGCTGCCTGCTGTTCTTCCGCCTTCTTTCGCAGTTCGGCGGCCGAGGGTGTGCGCCTGGCCGACGGCGTGATGCCCGGTGCCTGTGTGGCCGGGACCTCGGTGCCGGTGACGGCGTCCTCTTTCAGGGACCACCAGGAGGGCCGCTGGGGGCCGAGCTCGCGCCAGCCCTTGGGTACGGGTGCGCCGTAGGGGGCGAAGGCCAGTACGGGGATGGCGGCTTCGGCGAGGGCGACGCCGCCGTGGTATCCGGCCTGCCGGTTTCCGTAGCGCAGTCCGGTGTCCCACAGGGCGGTGATGCGCTGTCCTTCGGCGACGACGCGCCGTCCGGCGAGGACGGTTTCGCCGCGGCCGGCGGGCGTGGTGCCTCGGCGGTGCCGTGCGGAGAGGGCGTCGGGGACGTTCTCCTTGTCGGTGCCGTGGTCGATGACGTGTCCGTGGTCGGCGGTGATGACCAGGGCGCGGCCGGTGGTGCGGGCCTGGGCCAGCAGTTGTTCCATGCCGAGGAGTTCGTTCAGCTGCCAGTGGGACATGGCCCGGTCCTCACCGAGGCGGTCGTCGATGGTGTTGACGACGACGGCGACGTGGGTGTCGGGGTCGGCGAGTGCCTCGGCCAGTTCGCTGCCGAGGGCGTGTCCCGTGTCTCCTCGCAGGTCCGCCTTGTGGAAGAGCCGGACGTCGGCTCCGCCCCAGAAGCGGTGTGCCGCGAAGCGCTTGCGTTCCTCCTGCTGGTCGATCTCGGTGAGTTCGCCGGCGAAGAGGGAGCCGCGGGAGGTGCGGGTGATCGTGGGCAGCGCGGCGAGCATGCCGCGTCGTCGCCGGTCTCCCGCGGTGTCGGCCACGGGGTCGTATTCCGCCCAGGACCGGGTGCGCAGTTGTTCGGCGAGGGCCGCGGCCACGGCGGCGCTCGCCCCGTCGAGGACGACGAGGAGGAGCGGCGGGTTTCCGGCGCTCGACGGGCGGGCGGGTTTGACGACCGGGGCGAGGACGCGGCGGGCGAAGTCCTCCACGACGAGGGCGTCGCGCGGTGCGGCGCCGCTGCGGGTCTCCTCGGCGAGGCGGGTGGCGAACGCCTCGTCGAGGGTGTGCCGTCGGGCCCGTACGGCGGTGCTCAGTGCGGCGAGGGCACCGGGCAGTTCCGGGTGCGTGTGGTCGCCGTCGCTGATCCAGCCGTGGGCGAGGTCGACCCAACCGTAGGTGGTGATGTGCTGTTGCACAGCTTCGGCCGCGGTGGTGAATGCGGTGACCGGGGGCCGGCCGAGCCAGTGCACGAGCCGCTGTGCCATGCGGACCCGGGTCATCGTCGCGCGGTGGCTCGCGAGCCGGGACAGCTCGTGCCCGGCCAGGTGGTCGACGGCGTGCTTCAGGTCGCGGATGCGCCGCTCGGCCGGCGCCTTGTCCGGGCGGGAGGGGACACAGGCGGTGAGGGCACGGGCGACGGCTCCGTAGCGCGCCCGTTGCCCGGTTTCGAGCAGGTCGCTGGCGGCGGCCGCGTCTTCTGCTCCCATCTCACGGATGAGGGCGTCGGCGCGGGCCATGAGGGCGCGGGGGTCGGGTCCCGGAAGCACCGGTTCGTCCTCGGTCACGTCCGCGGAGCGGGTGGTCAGCAGGACCCTGACGTAGTCCTCGGTCTCGGCGCCGAAGGCGGCGAAACTGTCGTCGTCGAGTCGCCGGCCGCCGAACTTCAGTTCCGCGCGGCCGCGGGCACGGTCCACTCCCGCCGGCGCCTTCTCGCCCCAGAGAGCGGCGCACACCAGTCCCATGGGGACCGCGTCGGCCCCGTTGCCGGCCTCGAAGAGGGCGAACAGGGCGGTGAGCGCCTGGTGTGCCCGAAGGCCCACCCGGTCGGGGTCGGCGAGCCAGGACGCGAGTCCGCGACGCTCCTGGTCACGCAGCGAGGCGACGCGTTCGACCGCGCCGGGGGCGAGGGACCAGGCCATCAGGGCGTGCAGGTCGAGCCGGTCGGGGTCGAGCCGGTGGGCGGTGGTGGACAGCCGCCCGGCGGCGAGCCGGGACAGGGCGGTGTCGCGGGAGAGGACGGTGCCGGGTGTCTTGGGCCAGCTCTCCTGGCCGGCGGCGTCGATGAGGGCTTCGGCGGCCCAGCTCTCGGCGGTCAGGCGGGGGTCGAGGTCCACGGCGCCGAAGAGGCGGCGGACGACGGCCCAAGACTCTATGGGGTAGACACGGTTGCGGTAGACCCGGGCGAGGAGGCCGGGGCCGAGGTCGGCTTCCTCGACGTCGGTGAGGACGGCGAGCACATCCCGCTCGCCGGTGTCGGTCCGCTGCCATCCGGTGAGCGTGTCCAGCACGGCGAGCGGTGAGACGGCGGTGGCGATGTGCGCGGTCCGGCCGCCGCCGAGCGGCAGCAGGCGGGGCCCGTTCCAGTGCGGCTCGGCGCGGATGAGGACGATGCGGGGCTCGCCCTCTGTGAAGGAGCGGGCCTCCAGGACCTGGACGACCGCGGCGGGGTGCGCGGGCCTGGGCCGGGGCCGCCCGGTGCCGTGGCCGGGCGGCGGAGCGGTGGTGCTGTGCGTGCTCACGGCTGGTCGATCACCTGCCACGTGACCTGGATACGGGCGTGCGGGTGGGCCTCGGCCACGTCGGTGAGTTCCGTCCGCAGCCGGTCGACGGCGTCCGCGGCCTCCGCTTCGTACTGTCCGTACGGCTGCTCGGGGACGGTGGCGGACACACCGTTGCCGTTGCGGCCCGGGGTGCCGTGGTCGTCCAGGGGGAATCGGCTGGGGGCGGGGACCGGCGCGGGGCCGGGCTGCGGGGTGGCGGGGGGAGCGGGCGGCGGGGTCTGCGCGGCGTTGGCGCGGCGCAGGATCGCGGTGAGTTCCCTGGTCGTCTTCTCCAGCGCGGTGCCGAGGACGGCCGTGTTCTCGTCCGCCCGTGCGGTGCCATGCAGGGAGTCGAGTACGGCGCGGGTCTCGGTTGCGTACGGTTCACGCACGTCGCGGGCCATGTCGTAGACGCTGGACCAGGGCACGCCGGCCAGGGCGCTGATGACGGCGGGCGCGCTGGACAGGGACTTGCCGATCCGCTCCTGTCCGGCCCGGTCGCCGGTGTCGGCACCGGCGAGGAGGGTGACGACGGCGAGCGGGTCGTGCCGGTCGGCGTCGGCGAGGTCGTCCACGAGGACGGCTGCCCGGCGCGCGGTGCCGAGACGGCCCTCGTCGTCGTCGGTGTCCAGGCCGAGGTAGCCGGCGTGCGTCTCCAGCTCGTCGACGAGTTTCCGCGCCGCGGTGCGAAGCTGCGCGGCGCGTGCCCGGACGCGGTCGCTGAACTCGGCGATGATGCGGGCCCGGCGCATCGGCGACAGCGGTGCTTCGCCGAAGACGAGTGCCGCGCGTTCGACGGCCTCGTTCCACGCCTCCTCGGTGGGGCGTTCCTGGGCCCGCAGGCTGTAGACGGTCTTGAGGGCGGTGGGGTCGGCGACCTCGACGGGCCCGTCGTGATAGGTCCACACACGGTCGGTGCGCTCGGCGTAGGCGCACAGCACCAGGTGGGCGAGGACCGGGTCGAGGCCGTACGGGAGGGGCTCGTCGATCCACTCGAGGAGGGTGCGGACGGGGATGTCCTGGTCGTCGTAGGCGGTGCCGGCCTTCTGCCCGAAGTGTTCCTCCCAGTGCCGGCCGAGCTGGAAGCGGGCCTCGAACATGGTGCCCAGCTTGAGGCCCTTCTGCCCGGCGATGCGGGCCATCAGCGGGCGGTCCTTGGGGCGGATCTCGACGACGTCGGTGCCTTCGTCGGAGGCGGTGCGCAGGTAGCCGAAGGCGGTCTTGACGTCGGCCGTGCGCACCGACAGCTGCTCGCCCTGCGGGTCGAAGTCGGGGTGGGCCGGGTACTGGTGGGCGAGAGCATGGGAGATGATGCGCCGCGCCGCGTCGTACAGGGACTGGTTGTACTCCAGGACGATCTTCTGCATGTCGGGGACGGGCAGGATGTGCTCGTCGTAGCCGCCGACGACCGCCGGGTCCTTCGGCAGGAGGCCGTAGGCCTGCTTGAGGGCGTTCCGTACGGTGCTGGACAGGCGGCGGTGCTGGTTGCGCAGGGCGTCCTTGGCGCGTTCCCGGTCGTTGGGGCTGAGGTGTCCGGCGTAGGACTCGAAGCGCTGGCCGTTGAGGACGTAGTCGATGATGACGAGCCGCTGGAACTTCAGGTAGGTGGCGTGCGTGAAGTGCGCGGGGATCCAGCCGATAGTACGGAGTTCGTCATGGTCGGGGAGGTTCTTGAGCCGCATGATGCGATCGCGGTCCTCGGCCTCGCCGTAGACGTCGTCGAAGGGCATGTCGACGATGAGCCGCCAGTTGCCCGGCTGGCGCGGCCTGACCTTGTCGTCGTCCAGGGTGTTGGCGTCGGCGAGGTTACCGAAGAGGATCTCGGCGGACCGCTTGGAGCCGCGCCAGGACAGGTTGAGCTGGTCGTCGAGCTGGCCTTCGCTCACCCCCAGCTCCTCCCACAGCATGCGCTTGAGGAGGCCGCGGCGGTTGGACGGGTTGTTGTTGGTCTGGGCGCGGGTGATGATCGACTCGTAGTCGACCCCGACGAGTTCCAGCGAGATCCCCGCGTCGGGTCCCTCGGTGTACTTGATCTCGCCGAACTCGTCGGCCCATTCCTTGGCCTTCTTCGCGACTTCCTTGGCCTCGAAGCCGCGTACCCGGGAGGTGACGATGCCGTGGTTGAGGGCGGTGAGCCGCTTGACGGTGAGGTTCTGGAAGGCGGGCACGGACGGCACGAGGGCGGACAGCAGCAGGGTGCCGATGAGCCGGTTGTCGACGATGAACGACTCCATCCGGCCGCGTACGGCGGGGTCGAGTCCGTCCGGGTCGCGTCGGTACGCCTCGGTGTCGTCCAGGGTGAGCTCGTACCGGCCCAGCAGGTACGGCTGGAGCTTGTTCTTGTACAGCTCCTGCGCGGACCGGAACTGCTCCCGCAGGGTCTGGGTGAAGGGGTCGCTGCCGCCCCGGTACAGCACCTCGTAGAGGTCGCCGAGAGGGACGAGCTGGCCCAGGCGGAGGGTGTCGCGCTGGTCGAACAGCATTTGACCCATGAGCTTCAGGCCGGTACGGGAGCGGGACAGAGCCTCGGCGACCCGTACCAGGGTGTCCATGAAGGCCGGCGAGAACGGGAAGGCCCGGCGGAAGGCCTCCTCGTCCGCGGTCGTGATGTCCTTGCTGTCGCCCAGCAGCGCGTCCCACACGTCCGGCTTGACGCGCTTGATGTTGGCGAAGGCCTGGTCGATGCGGGCCTGCGCGTCGGGCACGTCCTCGCGGGGCTTCAGCAGCCGCGCGTGCGCGATCGCCGGCAGGTCGCTGTCGGGCAGCGGGATCGTGCGGAACCGATCGTCGGCCAGGGAGAGGGTGTCCTGGATGGACACCTCGGCCGAGCCGAGCACGGCCTCGTCGCCGACCAGGTCCCGTAGATCACGCTGACGGGCGATGAAGGAGACCACCGGGATCGCGCGGCGGGCATCACTGCCCTCCACGAAGTTCGTGATCTTCGCGGCCTGCTCGGAGACGAACTTCTCGTCCCGGATGTGGTTGGCGAGCCACAGGATCAGCTCGTCGAGGAAGAGGACCAGCGCGTCGTACCCGAGGGACTTCGCGTGCGCGGCGATGATGCCGAGGCCCCGGTCGAGGGAGACGAACGCATGCCGGTCCTCGGCTGCGTCCTGGAAGAGCCCCTTGAACCAGGTGGAGAGCGCGTCGGAAACCAGCTTGGCGCGCAGCCCGCCGGCGGTTACGGGCTCACGGTGCCACTGCGGGTCCTCCTCGCTGAGGGTGTCCTCGTCCATCTGCTCGGCGGCGAGCGCGGTGTCCAGCTTCTCGGTGGTCCAGAAGACCGAGTCGCCCCACTTGTCCTGGGCGTCCCCGCCCGGCAGCCCGTCGATGAACGCCTCGTCGCCCATCCGCTCCCGGTGGCTGCGGATGTTCTCGAAGAGCGCGTCCGTGCGGTAGACCTGCGGGATCGAGGCGTCGGGGTGGAGGCGGCGGATGTGCTCGACGTACCCGCCGAGCACCTTCTGCTCCAGCGACTTGCCATCGAGCATGTGGAAGGGCAGCAGCAGGAACTTCGTACTGTGCAGCCAGGCGTGTTCGCGCATGGCCCCGGCGAACTTCTCGAGACCGCGCACCCTGAGCGCCGCCCGCTCCTGGATGCCGAGCAGCGCGGCCAGCACCGCCATGAAGTGCGACTTGCCGGAACCGAAGGAACCGTGGAGGTAGGCGGCCTTCGAGCTGCCGCTGGTCAGCCCGGCCTCGATGAGCGACAGGGCCTCCCCGAACCGCTCCACGAGGCTGTCGGTGAGGACATACGCGTCCAGCGCCTTCGAAAGCTCCTCGTCGCTGCCCAGCGCCTCGGTGAGCTTCAGGACGAAGCTCTCGTGACTGACGGTGGGGATGTCGATGACCTCACGCAGCAGTGGCTGGGTGGGGTGTGCCATCGCGTACTCCTCGTGTGTCCCGTTGTCGACCGCTCGGCCGGCCGAGCGCCGGCCTGAGCGGCACTGCCGCCGCTCTCGCCGGGCCGTCCGCCCCCTGCCTCGGATTCCGCGCGTCTCGACTCACCGGACCGGCGCCCTTGTCCGCCGCACGACCTGCGCACGGCATACCGGACCCCCGGACCCGCCCGGCCCGCGTCACCCGAACGCCTCAGCGTAACGTGCGGGGAGCACGGATCTGTCGGGTTTGCGGGGGTGGGCGGGGTCCGGGCGGGGTGGTGGGGCTTGGTGGGGCCCCTCGAAGGGGTGGCTACTCCTTCGCCTGCGTGCTCTTTTTCGCGCTCTTCCCGCCGGCGGGCTTGGCGGTGGCCTTCTTCGCCGCCTTGCGGACGGGACGCCAGGCGCGCAGCTCCTCGTCGGTGACCGCGAACTCCTCCTCCCGCTGCCAGTCCAGCAGCGCCTCCTCGAACATGCCGGCGTCCTCGGGGTGCCACTGCTTGAGCCATGGCAGCAACTCCAGCAGACCGGCGAGGTACGGAATGAAGTCCTCCCGCTCCCAGTTTCCGGAGTTCGCACGGTTATCGATGGTCTCGGTGAGGGCCGCGGCCTGCTCCAGGTGGTCCCAGCCGCCCCAGCCCAGAACTTCGATCGCCGGGTTGAGGGTGCGGCTGTAGGAGATGAACCGCTCCTTGGGCACGTCGAGACCACCGCGCTGGGCGGCGTAGGAAGCCTTGCGGAAGTCGGCCGTCGTGTACTTCGGCGGTACGGGAGTACCGTCCCTGATCTCCATCGCCTTCAGGTGATCCCCGGCAGCGGTGGCCGCGTCCTCCTCGCGCTGCCGCTCCCAGACCTGCTCCCATACCTCCCGCTTCTTCTTGTGCGCCGCCTCCGTGTAGCGCAGGGCGGCGAGGAACGGCACGTGCTGATCCTCGACCAGCTTGGGCACAATCACGGACAGTTCCTCACCGGGCGCGTAGAGCTCGGCGACGGCCACGAAGTCATGGTCGCCGGTGAGGTCGTCGACCAGCTCGGGGAGGGAACGGGTACGGGGGCGCTCCGTACCGTCGTAGTCCGTCTCGTACCAGAGCTCCCGGCGCTCCATGCGCGCAAGCAGCCACTCCTTGAGCGCGGCCTGCTGCTGGACGTCCCACCCGTCGGTGAGCCAGCGCCGCTTGTATTCGGGGCGCTCGATGAGCCCGATCACGGAGGAGTTCTTCATGGCGTCGAGCCGACGGCGGACCGTCTCTTTGTAGGCCTCGGGCCATTCGGCCGGGATCTCGCTGATCATCTTCGACTTGTGGCGCCGGAACCACTCCGTCTTGACACCCTGCTCTTTGACCCGCTTACCGAGGTCGATCTCGAAGGCTCGCTGTCCGAGGGCGATTCCATCGGCGGGAAGGGCATCTTCGGGCGCGGTGAGGTCGTCGTGCAGTCCGTAAATGCCGTAGACCTCCCAGTCTAGTTCTTCCTGGATGGTGATCATCCGGGCACGAATACGGTGCCATTCCGACTTGACCTGTGCCAGCACTTCAGCCGTGGGCGGCTTCTCCGGGTCGGCTGCGACCGTGGAGGGGGTTACGGCGGCGAGCTGTTGGGCGAGGGTGTCTAGTTCAGTTGCGCGAGTAAGCGGATACTCCTCAGGAAGAGGGAATTCCTGAACATTCGCACCATTAAACTGGTACCAGACCGTCCATTTTTCAGCTTCGAGCCCTCGCCCTACACCATTACTCGGCTTGATCTGACACATCTGCTTCAACCAAAAACAAGCGACAGACGAGTTAAGCAGCCCAACCAAACTCAGATAATCGTCGACTGACGCGCCATCCCCAAGCTTGGCAATAGATACAGACTGCTTGAAGCAACTTCCACCGCGATCCAATATAAATTGATTATGAGTGGTCACTTCGGCGCACACGATAGAGTACTTACCGCGATATCGATCACTAACCCACCGATACCACCCCCACCAAGGCGTCAGGTCCCGGCTATCAGTAACCTTCTCAAATCCGTGAGTTGCACGCAACACTTGCCGAGAAGGCCACAAATACCTGCCCCACGGAGATACATGATCGTATGCTAGCGGCTTCATTTGAGGGTCATACGGAACGACAGCAGATTCTGAGAAGTGCGCATCCCAATCACGGACGATATCGCCAGTAATTAGAGGGCGCGCACACTCGACATCTCGCCTACTCAATGATCTGCGAGTACCAATGAAGGCCGGATCTTGCCCAGGGAAGCTAGCAAATCCGATATCGCGCGACAGAATGCTCCGAAGGATCTTCCCCGAAGCTGAATTGATCTCTTCAACGGTCTCAAGTCCGCCGTCATCGAGGATCCAAGGATGCTTGCTGAAGTACCGCTTACGGTCCAAATCATCGGCAGAAACCCAATCACCAACGCTTCGCCCTGGAGCATCGATCCTGCTCGTGATATCGCACCAAACTTTACCTTCCGCTGGAACATCAGGGACTTTAGGTTCACCCTGGATCCTACGCACGGACCGCACAGTCCTTGCTCCATCCCGAGCAGGCCTATTGCGTCCTACAAGGATTACAGTGGGGGTCCCATGACCCGGCAAGTAGGCCCCGGAGGTGTCGATAACTTCAGTAAGATCGACCTCCACTGCAAGGTAATGCTGGATAAATTTTTCGCCAAATTCACGCTTCGTAAAAGCGCTTCCCGTAATCTGGCCAACATAACCCGAAGAAGTTGCCCCACCAACCGATCGAATCGCCAGGAGAAAGAACCGCTCACCAAAAGGAACGGTCAGCTGATACTTCCCTGAACACGACTTATACAACTTCTTATATGCGCTCTTAGGGGAGTCGCTCCCAGGTACGATATAAGGAGGGTTCCCTACAACAACGTGATACCTTCCACTGTCGAGGATTTTCGGATACCTATCCAAGTCTTCGGTAGAATATAGGTAATCTGCGAGCTCTCCATCTGAGGCTTCCCTGAGTCCTTCGATAACCTCATCCGAATTGTAAATTAGGGAATCACCGACAGCCAAATTGAGCGGCCACTCATACTTCAAAGCCTCCATGATGTCAGCTACGCCCGCAGCTCGCAGCGCTGCGATGATTAGACGAAATCGAGCAATCGCCACCGCGAATGGATTAAGGTCTACACCGTGAACCGACCGCAATGCTCCACGAACTCGGTCGTGGACATCAACGCTAGGCGCCTTAATCTCCCATTCTTGCAGGATTCGATGGAAAGCTCCCAAGACGAAGTGTCCCGAACCGCAGGTCGGGTCGATCATTCTGATATCAGAATGATCGAATTCCCCTAGCGCGGGATCCAGGGTTCTCTCAAGGATAAACTTTTCGACAAATTCTGGCGTCTGCAGCAGTGCGTACTTTTCACGGGCACTCGATGAAAGATCTTGATAGAGGTCCCCCAAGAAGCGAGTATTCCACTCACTGTCCTGGAAATTGTGGATGATCCTTGTCCCGCCTTCCACCTCTTCGTGTTTACGCCAAAACTCAATCAATCCTTTCGCACCCTCATGCGACATCGGGATTTGAAAAAGCGGGTTATGCTCTTCATCGAAAAGCAATCTCCCGGCTTGCCATGAGCCAATCTCCTTGAACGCTTCGAGCAACCAATCTCGATGCGTTCGAGCGGGGTCGTCTGTCATAAATTGGACATGCCGTTCCTCTGCATGCGTCTGGCGTGCAATTGTTGACCCAGCCACATACGGGTCAATTAGGATTAGGTTATCCTCACAGAATCGCACAAATACTGTGCCCAGCAGCCAAGCGACGGCGGATTGCGTGATGCGCTCACCGACCCATTCAGTTTGTGAAATTGCGGTTCTCTTTGCCTTCAGAGCGCCGTGATACTCATCACGCAGTATCCGCTTGACCTCAGGAAGTGTCTCCAGCTGATCTTGAAGATCTTTCTCTACTACGAGGAGTTGCTTCTGAAGATCGTCGCGCAGGCGATCGCTGTCAATCACTGATCCCACCAACCGTTGAGGTGTTTAGTCACGGAATGCGCCTCTGACGCGCAGGCGCCCATTGCGCCATGCCCAAGCCCTGCCGCTCACATGAGTGGCAGGGCTCTACGGCATGCAGCAAGGCGATCAAGCTCGCGTCATCGATTCTTCCTTCACTGAGTTCACGAAGGCCGCCCAGCCAGCACTCGAGATGAGGAGCACGGCGCCATCAGCAACCTTGCTGTCACGCACCGGAACCACTCCCAGCAGCCCATCGACGATCTCGATGCAGCTACCACCCGAACCATCACTGTAGGACGACTTACGCCAGACAACCGTGCTCAGATGAGGTGTGATGCTCATGGTTGGTGTAGTCCTTCGCTGACGATTCGATCAAGGTCAGAGACTCCGCTGGCGGCAGCGCAGCGGCCCTGACGAGATCGTACGACCTCATGTAGAGATCAACGAGAGTCGGTTCCTCGATCAGTTGGCCCGTCCACGGTGCTTCCACGTACACAGCGGGGGGAGCGTCCGCGAACGTCATGATCGAAGCCATGCTGGTCATGAATGCCTCAGCTGCACGCACAAACGGCAGCACTTGCACCATGACTGTGTGCGCCTGAGCCATCTGGAGAACGTGCTGAAGCTGTGAGGCCATCACAGCAGGCCCTCCCACCGGCACCCGTACCACAGTCTCGTTCAGCACAACCCACAACAACGGCTTTGCAGGATCAGCCAAGATCTTCTGCCGCTCAAGCCGCGCACCCACGTATCCGTCCACCACTTCCGCTGTGGCGTACGGCATGGTCGCCGTCGTGATCGCCCGCGCATACCCCTCCGTCTGCAACAACCCCGGCACCAGCATCGGCGCGTACTCGCTGATGGTCTTGGCCCGCGTCTCCAGCTCCGCCGCGTCCGCGAAGTAGTCGGCGTGCTTGGACTTGCGGGCCAGTTCGCACAGGCGCTGGAAGTGCTCGCCCGTGCCGAGGACCTCGTCCAGGAGCCGGGACAGGTCCGGCTGCGGACGCCTGGTCGCCGACTCGAACTGGCCGATGTACGTGCCGGAGCAGAAGACCCGCTCGCCGAGCTGGTCCTGGGAGAGGCCGGCGGCTTCGCGGGCCCGGCGGAGTTCGCTGCCGAAGAAGGTCCTCGGCGAGGTGAACGGGTCCATGTCCTGGTTACGGTTCTGTCGGCCGGCCATCGGCTGTGCCCCCTTGCGGTGTTCCCTGTGCGCGCCCGCCGGTTCCGCGGGGTCGAGTGCCGCTCACTGCCTGCAACTCCGTTGCTGGCAGGCGACCTCTACCGAGAGTAGCTCTATACGAGCACGCTGTGAGCATAAACAGCAGCAATCACCCCTCCCGCACCCGGACCGAACACGCTCACCCGACCGTCCCGTTCGCCTATCCGTTCCCGGACAGCCCCCTCGCCTCCGCGCTCGCCGTCTCCGACGAGCTCAGTGCCGGCCTCGCCCTGCACGGCAACACCCTGCCGTCCCTCGGACCAGAGCTGGCGTCCTGCACGACGTCCACGGTGCACCGTCCTCTCCTGGAGCTGGGCCGGGTGAACCTGTCCACGGCCCACCGCCTGACTGCCGTACTCACCGACGCGGCGGACGCGCGCAAGGCAGCGGCCCGCCCGAGCACTGGCGACGACAACGGAACCGGCGGCGGAACAGACCGGTGACTGCACCCCCGCCCGGCCCCCTCCCGGGCCCGAACACGGCCACCCCGTCCCCGCCGCCGCCCGCCGGGACGGTCGTCGTCGACGAGCGCACGGGTCGGACAGGGGTCGTCATGGACCACGTCGGTCCCTACCTCCAGCTACGGCCGGTCGGCGGCGGCCGGGAGTGGGACGCGCTCCCGGCACGGGTCCGCGCCGCCTCCTCCGCCGAGCGGCTGCGCGCCTCCGTGGCCGCCGCCAACGCCCGGAGCCGGGCCCTTCCGCCCGACCCGGCAGGGCGGGGCTAGAACAGGGCACGGGCAGTAGCAGGCGGTTACGCCGCCTGCTCCTCCCCCGGGTCGTTGACGACCCATGCGTGGTTGAGGCTGATCCACTCCTCGCGGTCCTCGATCGACACAGTCGCGGCGTCCAGCCGTGGCCCGAGGGTCGGGTCCGTGAGCGGGCTGAGCAGCCAGAGGCCACGCCCGTCCGGGCCGCCCCGCCGTGCCAGATCGGCGAGCCGCTGGAGGACACCCATACCGCCGTAGCGGGCCATGACATAGGCGTCGTGCAGAAGCACCGGCCGGCGGCCCGCCGCCGCGCCGTCCTCCCCCGTTCTCGCCGTGCCGGGGCCCGCCGGTGCCTTCAGGGAGGCCAGGATGTCCTTCTCCACGTCGCGCCACGCGGCGGCCGTGTACTCACCGAACTTCATCGCGTCCCGTGAGCCCGGTTCGGCGTTGTCCGCCTCCAGGATGGTCTCCCAGGTAGGCCGGGGTCGCGCCTCGACCAGGCGGCGCAGACTGGCCAGGAAGAGGGCGCTGACGTCGACGGGTTCGGCCTGCCACTCGCGCCCCTGCTCGGTGAGGGTCCGCAGGGCGAGGCGCTGGTCGTCGAAGCGGACGGTGAGGACCCGGAAGCCGGGTCGGCCGCCGGACTCCATCAGCTGGGCCCTGGCCTTCAGCCGGGCGCGTTGCTCCGGGTCGCGTGCCGTCCAGTGGTCGGTACGGCTGACCCGGCTGGGGCGGCGCTGGGTGACGACCGAGGTGACGTCACCGCCGCCGACGGTCTCTCGCCTGGGAACGAACCAGCCGCGCGGGCGCTTCCGGTTCGTCCGCCACTCCAGCTCGAAGCCGGCCTGCCGCAGCAGGCGGCCGAGCAGGACCCGGTCGTCCGGGAGGCGGCTGGACAGGTCGGGGAAACGGGCGCGGACCCGGTCGTGGATCTGCTCGACGGTCAGGCCGTCCTGCTCGTCGTCCGGCGTGCCCGCGAGCGGCAGCAGCAGGCCCGCCTGGGCGAGGCGGAGGGCACGCACCGGTTCCAGGGACCGGGCGTAGATCTCCAGCCGGGCGTTGGCGGCCGCGCCCTGGGAGGCCGCGGCGGCCAGGGTGACCATGCGTGCCTCGCCCATGGTGATCTGGGCCTCGGGCCAGCGGGCCCGGTAGGCGGCGTCGGCAGCGACGATCACTTCCAGCACGGTGCCGGGGCCGGCGAGGGTGTCGCGTGCGGCCAGGGTGTCGGCCGCCTTGCCCAGTCGGTCGGCGTAGTTGAGGAGGGCGGGGGCCGAGGGCGTGTCCGGGGCGTCCCTGTCCTCGTCGACCTCCAGGGCCAGCATCATCCGGTTGTCGCCGGTCTCGCCGTGGCGGCGGCTGCGCATACGGCGCGGAGTCATCCCCCAATCGACCTCCCACGCGGCCCGTACGGCGGCCGTGCCGAGGGCGCGCCGCACCGCGGGGTCGGACTGGGAGGTGCCGCGGCGGCCGATCAGTGCTTCGGCGAGTTCGGTCGCCGAGGCGACCCGGCCCAGGGTGGCGAGTATCTCGACGATCTCGTCGCGCAGGGCGACGAGTGCCGGGTCCTTGGCCCAGCGTTTGCGCTGGGCGCCGAGGATCTGGGCGATGCGGCCCTCGGTGACCTGGTCGGTGGTGAGCGGGGCGACCGACTTGTTCAGGGGCCAGCTGGGCAGTCCCTCGGGCAGCCGGCCCTCCTCGTCGGGGAGGCGCAGCAGCAGCCGTACCGTCTCCACCTCGGTGGCGTTGCGCCCCCGGGGTGCCGGTTTGGGCACCAGGAGGGTGACCAGGGCGTCGAGGGAGAGACGGCGCAGGGGCAGGTCGCTGCCCTCTTCGCGCTGCTCGGAGCGTGCCTCGGCGATCTCCTCCGCGGAGTCGCCGCGTTCGGCCGGGGAGAGCGGGGAGGGCTGGCGGACGTCGAGGGCGAGGCGCCACTGCTTGATGCGGCGGTTGATCTCGTCGCGGGTGCGGGCGCCGAGGCCGGGACGGTTGACGAGCCGCCGGGTCGAGTAGTCGAGGAGGTCGCCGACGGTGTGGACGTCCAGGCCGTTGAGGAAGGAGACCGCGCGGAGGGACAGTCCCGCCACGAGGAGGGCGGTGTCACGGCCGGCCTTGGCCGCGGCCTCCTCTCGGGCGTCCTCGTCCGCCGCGGGGTCGAGGGGCGGGAGTTCGCCGACAGGCAGCGCGGCGGCCGAGGAGGTGGTGTCCTCGGGGTGACCGCCGGAGCGGCCCTGGACGGGCAGGTCGGCGAGGGCGAAGACGCGCTGCCAGGCGCGCTGCATCTCCTTCAGGTCGGGGAACCGCTTGCGGTGGTCGCGGTGCAGGGCACGCTGGAAGAACTCGGTGAGGCCGTCGCGGAGAGCCGAGTCGAACGCCTCGGAGGCGATCCTGGGGTGCGGCCACTCCTTGGGATCGGTCTGGCGTGGGAGGACGGAGCCGTCGCCCCACTGGGGCAGCTCTCCGGAGGCCATCTCGTGGAGGGTGACGGCCAGGGCGTACCACTCGGCGTGGGCGTCGTAGCGGCCCCGGGTGATGTTCTCGACGAACGGGTCGAGGTAGCCCTCGGTACCGGCCCGGACGGCGTCAACGTCGAGGCCGGCGAGGGAGAAGTCGAAGAGGACCAGTTGCCGGGTGCCGTTGGGGCGGACCCGGATGGCGATGTTGTCGGGTTTGAGGTCGCGGTGCCAGACGCCTTCACCGTCGAGGAAGTCGACGGCGGCGAAGAGGTAGGTGGAGTAGGTCTCCAGCTGGTCGGTGAGGAGCGGGCCCCGCTCGCGCAGCTGGCGGGCGACGGTGCGGTCGCCCGCGTGGTCGAGGACGAGGACGGTGCGCGGGCCGATGCGGATCGGCTCGGGCAGGGCAGGGTGGATGACCTTGGAGTCGTTGCGCAGCCGGGACAGCACGTCGGCCTCGCGGCGCAGCGCCTCGGCGTACTTGTCCTTGCGGGCGATCTTGAGGACGACCGGTGCGTTGTCGCGTTCGAGGTCCTCGGCGAGCAGAGCGCGTGAGGTGGAGCCCTGGCCCAGGCTGCGCTTGATGCGGAAGCGTCGGCCGACGACGTCGCCCGGGGTGGCCTCCAGCGGGTCCCCCTCCTCGCCCTGTGTGTCGAGGGCCGGTTGCGGTTCGGGCTTCGTGGGCCTGAGTCCCTGTTCGACGACGTCGAGCCACTCCAGGAATTCCGCGGCGGTGCGGATGCGGCGGTGCGGGTCGAAGGCCGTGGCGTCCAGGATGATCTGGTCGACGTCCTTGGTCAGGCCGTCGGCCACGGCGGAGGGCACGAGCCCGCGGCCCTGTTCCAGCCTGGCGCCCAGTTCGGCCTGGCTGCTCGCCGGCGGCCTGCCGGTGAAGATCAGGTAGCCGAGTACGCCGAGCCCGAAGACATCGAGGGCGGTGGGGTCCGGGGACTTGGCGGTCACCTCGGGGGCGAGGTAGGGGTCGGCGACCTCGGAGACGTACGCGGCGAGGTTGTTCGACGGGATTATCTCGTGTCCGCTGCTCAGACTGGAGCCGGAGCCTCCCGCGGCGCCCTTGGTGCGGGGGCGGCGGACGGCCGTCTGCCATTCGGCGATCTGGAGGACCGGGTTGAGCCAGCGGTCCTCCTCGCTGCCGGTGCCGGTGCGCGGGCCGGGCAGGACATGGACGGCGCGGGCGTGCAGAGCGCGGTGGAAGAGGAGGTGCCGGTGCGCGTAGTGGACCGTTTCGGCCAGGCGGCGCAGGAGGACGGCCCGTGCCTGGGCGTCCAGCTTCGCGCCGTACTGGAGGAGGTAGTCGTCCAGGCGGAGCGTGCGCGGATCGTAGGCGTACAGGAGGGCGGGTCCGGCGCTGTGGCCGTTCTCGTCGAAGTTCTCCAGGGCGACCAGGCCCGGATGCCTGAGGCCCTCCAGCGCTCGCGCCTCACGCTCGGCGGTGTGGCTGATGGACTCGCGGGCCTGCCGGTCAGCTCCGCGTTCGCGCAGGTAGATGCGTACGCGGCGGGTCTTGCTCAGGGAGTCGTGGCGGCCGAGGTAGTCGGCCCAGTTCGGCCCGGTGTCGAAAGGAGTGCGGTCCAGGCGGTAGGTGCCGACGTGGAACTCCGCGTCGGAACGGCCGACGCCAACCTCGGCCAGGAGCCTGCCCAGACCGCGGGAGAACTCGCGGTCGATGCCCGACTTGACGTCGCGCGCGGGGCGCTGGAGCTCGGCGAGGATGTCGTCCAGCCCGCTGTGCCCGGCCTTGCCGAAGACGCCTGCCAGGTCGTTCGGAGCGAGACGGATACGCAGGCCGGGGTCGGTGAAGAAGATCAGTTCCTGGATGTACGGGACATGGCGTCGGGGGTCGGTCTTCCGCAGGGCGTCCTTGAGCAGGCCCTTGAGTTCCTTCGCCTTCTGGTTGGCGAGGTGGCGGGGGTTGCGGTGGATGCGGGTGCGGTCGCCGGGGAGGGTCTGCACCCAGCTCGCTCCCGAGGAGGTGACCGTGCCCTGCCAGTTCTTCAGTTCCACCAGGAAGAGACCGGCCGGGGTGGCGACCAGCAGGTCGACCTCGCGGACATGGCCGCTGTGCGCGGTGAAGGTGAAGTTCGACCAGGCGCGGTAAGGCTCGTTGTCCGGAAGCCTCTCCTTGAGATACAGCAGTCCGCTGCGTTCGTGCTGGAACTGCGACTCGGTGACAGTGGTCCACCTGCCGTCTCGCATGACCGCGACGCCCCTTTCCGTATCTCGTCGTCTCGCCCTTTTCCTGCCGGTGGCCGGATCGTGCAGGTGGCCCAGCCTATCGACCACGACCGAAGGGCCGGCAGCGTGCACCGGCATCCTGTGGACAGGCGATCACAACAGACCGTCTGTTGGGCTCTCTGCTCCCCATGGAGCCGGGGCCCTGACCTAGGGTTGGAGCCATGCCGTCGTACAAGCTCTCAGAGGTGACCATCGAGGGGTACACCTCCCTCCGATCCAGCACGCTGAGGCTGGGCGACGGCGTGACCGTCCTGGTGGGCGCGAACGGGGCGGGCAAGAGCAATGTCGTCGGCGCGCTCGAACTGCTGGGATGGATGGCCGACGGGGACCTGGCACTTCAGGTGGGTATTCACGGCGGCGCCCAGGCCCTGCAGTTCGCGGGGCGCGGCACCGAAAAGGGTATCCGGCTGAAAGTCAGTGCTCCCCCGTACCGCTATGAGGCGCACCTCGTTCCCGCCACGAACGACAGCTTCGTCTTCGCCGAGGAGAAGGGGCATTTCCACGAGCCGGGCCCCGGCCTGCCGATGGAGGAGAGCTTCGGCCGTGGACACCGCGAATCACTGCTGCGGCAAGAAGAGGAGGAGCAGCTCTCCCGTCTGGCGGGCCCGGTGCGGCACATCCTCGCAGGCTGCCGGGTCTTCCACTTCCAGGACACCAGCCGTGAGGCGCCGGTCAAGCAGTTCGGGTACGCGGCGGACAATGAGGCGCTGCGGCCGGATGCGGCGAACCTCGCGGCGTTTCTCCTGCGGCTGCGCGAGGGCGAGCCGAAGGCCTATCGGCGTATCGTGCGGGCCGTCAAATCCGTGGCTCCGTTCTTCCGGGACTTCCTTCTGAAGGAGGAGCCCGGTGGCAGGATTCGCCTGCGCTGGATGCAGGAGGGGATCGACGCGGTGTTTCCCGCCGAGGCGCTCTCGGACGGCACCTTGCGGTACATCTGTCTGTGCGTCCTGCTCCTCCAGCCTGATCCACCGGCCCTTTTCACCCTCGATGAACCGGAGCTCGGGCTGCATCCGTACGCGATCGTCCAACTGTCGGACATGCTCCGGTCGGCCGCTGTGCGCAGCCAGATCGTGATCGCTACGCAGTCCGTGACCCTTCTGAACCAGTTCTCCCTCGACGACATCGTGGTGGTGGAGCGGGAGGAAGGGGCGACGCAGCTGAGGCGTCCCGCTCCCGAGGAACTCCAGGGGTGGCTGGAGGACTACTCCCTCGGGGAGCTGTGGGAGAAGAACGTGCTGGGTGGACGGCCTTCCCCGGAACTTCCGTTGCGGGGCCGTGCGGAATGATCATGGTGGGGGTGCTGTGCGAGGGGCAGACCGAGGAGAACATGGTCAACGACTTCCTCGGGCCCGAGCTGGCTGCTTACGGCATCTGCCTGGTGCCGACCATCCTCACGACCCGGGTGGCGGCAGGTGGTCCCGCCGGAAAAGGGGGGGTCAGCAAATGGGCGAAGATCGAGAAAGATCTGCACAGACTACTGGCCAGCACCCACTGGGCGGCGGTCACCACACTTCTCGATTATTACGGCCTCCCTGTGGACAGTCCGGGTATGTCGGACCGGCCTACAGGATCCGCAGCAGACAAGGTGACGCATGTCGAGCGGTGCCTCGCAGAACGCGTCAGCCATCCTCGTTTTCTCCCCCATGTCGTCCTGCACGAGACGGAGACCTGGGTCTTCGCCGCGGCTGAACAGCTCGGGGACTGGGCCGACGACTTGTCTCTGGCGCGTGAGCTCAAGCGTCAGGCCGATCAAGCCGGGGGAGCCGAGAACGTGAACGACGGACCGGAGACGGCTCCGTCGAAGCGAATCCTCAAGCTGTACCCGAGGTATGTGAAAACACAGGACGGCCCGGTGGCGGTAATGGAACTGGGACTGACCGCCCTGCGAGCCGCCTGTCCTCATTTTGACGCATGGGTGGTGAAGCTGCTGGGGCTTGCGCCGCAACGTTGACACGACGAGGGCTCGACGGCGGCGGTCAACGTCCTGCTGCGGGGCAGCGTCTCCCGACTCGAGGTCCTTTGGTTCTGCCCCCGCCGGCCCTTGCCAGGGTTGACCGAACGCACGGTCGTGGCCAACGATCACGGCCATGAGTTCTGTGATCCTCTCTCGCCAGACCTCCTCCGCTGTGCTGCGGCTCTGCCGGTTCGCGGCGATGGGTACGGTCGCGGTGCTGATCCTGATCGCGGGGGTGTGGGCGTCGTGGGGTACGGCGCAGCACGTGATGCTGACGAAGGGCCGGGAGCAGGGCACGGTCGAGGTGGCGCGGTGCGGGGCGGACGCGTGCTGGGGCCGGTTCACGCCGTTGTCGGAGGGTTCGCAGCCGCGGGCTCGGGTGGTGCTGGAGAAGTCGGTCGCGGTGGAGCGGGGGCGGACCTACACGGTGGTCGTGAAGCCCGGTGGTGATGACGCGGTGCGTTCGGGTCCGGCGGGGGTTCTGTACGCGTGGGTTCCGTTGGGTGGGGCGTTGTTGCTGGCGTCGGTCGTGGTGGCGGGTGGTCTGCTGCGGACGCGGTCGGCGTGGGTGATGGTGTTGTCCGGGGTGGCGTTGGTGACGGCGGCGTTCGTAGCCGTCTGAGGGTTGGGTCGTTCTCTTTTTCGTGGAGGGGCCTCTCTTCGTGGAGGGGCGAGCGTTGTGTGTTCGTGATTGACGTGCTGCCGGGCGAGGCTGGAAGCTGAGCCGCCCCCTCCACATCTTCTCGGTCACTTCTCGAAGATGGACTCCCCGCTATGCGAACCCTCTCGCGCCTCGGCGCTGTCTGCGCTGCCGCTTCCGCGGTCCTCCTGCTCGCTCCGGCCGCCCATGCCACTCCGCCCGGCGACAACGGCACGGTGAAGATCCATGACGCCTCGACGGGTGCGGAGCTGACCCGTAACGAGCCGCATGTGTGCGCCTTCTACCTGGACGCCTTCGGTTTCGACGGTGGTCAGAAGGTGGACTGGCACATCGACGCGATCCCTCCGAGCGAGAACAAGGGGGAGACGGTGGAGTCCGGTGTGCTGACGCTGGACGCCGAGGGTCACGGCCGGACCGGGGATCTGTCGCTGGCGGACGGGCATTACAAGCTGTTCTGGAAGTTCGAGGGGGAGAAGGGGTCCGCCAAGCACAAGGTGTTCTGGTCGGACTGCGAGGACGAGCAGGAGCCGGGTGGTTCGACGCCGTCGGGTTCGGCGTCCGCGTCGCCTTCGTCGGGGGCGTCGGGGACGCCGTCGGGTGAGCCGGGTGCGTCGGCGTCGCCGAGCGCGTCGGCCGGTGGGGGTGTGCCGGCGTCGCCGTCCTCGTCGCCGTCGTCGCAGGGTGGTGGCGACGGTGATCTCGCCGAGACGGGCAACGGGGCGCCGGTGGGTGTGCTGTCCGGTGTCGCGGCGGCGCTGGTGGCGTGTGGGGGGTTCCTGGTGCTGCGGCGCCGGAAGTCCGGCCGCGGCTGATCGGAAAGGGCCGTGCCCCCGAGCCTGTACGGGCTCGGGGGCACGGTCGTGTCCGGGGGTGGTTCAGCCGGTGTTGCGCAGGCCGGCTGCCACGCCGTTGACGGTGAGGAGGAGGGCGCGGGCGAGGAGCGGGTCGGGCTGTTCGCCGGCGGCGGCAGCGTCGCGCTGCCGCTTGAGCAGGGCGACCTGGAGGTAGGAGATCGGGTCCAGGTAGGCGTCGCGGATGGTGAAGGTCTGCTTCAGTACGGGTGCGGCGTCGAGGAGTTCGGCTTCGCCGGTGACGCGCAGGACTTCACGGACGGTGAGTTCGTGCTCGGCCTTGATGGTATCGAAGACGTGCTTGAGCTCGTCGGGGACGAGGGTGTCGACGTAGTGCTGGGCGATCCGCAGGTCGGTCTTGGCGAGCGTCATCTCGACGTTGGAGATGAAGTTGCGGAAGAAGTGCCACTGCTGGTGCATCTCGTCGAGGACGGTGTCGAGGCCCGCTTCGCGCAGGGCCTTGAGGCCGGAGCCGACGCCGAACCAGCCGGGGACGATCTGCCGGGACTGGGTCCAGCCGAACACCCACGGGATGGCGCGCAGGCCGTCGAGCGAGACGCCGGAGCCGGGGCGGCGGGAGGGCCGGGAGCCCAGGTGCAGGTCGGCGAGCTGGTCCACGGGCGTCGACGCGAGGAAGTACGTCGGCAGGTCGGGGTCCTCGACGAGGCGGCGGTAGGCGGCGTGGGCGGCGTCGGAGACGACGTCCATCGCGGCGTCCCAGCGGGCGAGGGCCTCGTCCGACTGGCGGGGGGCGGTGTGCAGGGCGGAGGCCTGGAGGGTCGCCGCGACGGTCAGTTCGAGGTTCTCCCGGGCCAGGGACGGGATGAGGTACTTGTCGGAGATGACCTCGCCCTGTTCGGTCACCTTGATCTCGCCCTCCAAGGTGCCCCAGGGCTGGGCGAGGATGGCGTCGTGGGTGGGGCCGCCGCCGCGGCCGACGGTGCCGCCGCGGCCGTGGAAGAGGCGCAGGCGTACGCCGTAGCGGTGGGCGACGTCGCGCAGGCGGCGCTGGGCGCGGTGGATCTCCCACTGGCTGGTGGTGATGCCGCCGAACTTCGAGGAGTCGGAGTAGCCGAGCATGACCTCCTGGACGTCGCCCCGGAGCGCGACGAGGCGCCGGTAGGACGGGTCGGAGAGCATGTCTTCGAGGATGGTGTCGGCGGCCTTGAGCTCGTCCGTCGTCTCCAGCAGCGGGACGATGCCGATCTTGGCCCAGCCGGCGTGGAGGTCGATCAGACCGGCTTCGCGGGCGAGGACGGCGGCGGCGAAGACGTCGTCGGCGCCCTGGCACATGGAGATGATGTAGGACTCGATGACTTCGGGTCCGAAGACTTCCAGGGCGCGCTTGACGGTGCCGAAGACGCCGAGGGTCTTCTCGCCGGGGGCGTCGACGGGTGCCGGGGTGGGCGCGAGCGGCCTGCGGGAGCGGAGCTCCTTGGCGAGGAGCTTGGCGCGGTAGTCGCGGGGCATGTCGGCGTAGCGCCAGGATTCCTCGCCGAGCCGGTCGAAGAGCTGGCCGAGGGCGTGGTGGTGGGCGTCGGCGTGTTCACGGACGTCCATGGTGGCGAGCTGGAGGCCGAAGGCGGCGAGGGTGCGGATGGTGCGGGCCAGGCGGCCGTCGGCGAAGAGGCCGCCGCGGTGTTCGCGCAGGGACTCCTGGATGATCCGCAGGTCGGCGAGGAGTTCGCCGGTGCCGAGGTAGTCGCGGCCGGCCACGTGGGGGGTGCCCTCGGCGAGGCGCTTCTTGGTGTTCTCCAGCTTCTGCCGGATGCAGGTGGCCTTGAGCCGGTAGGGCTCTTCGGCGTTGAGGCGCTTGTAGCGGGGGCTGATCTCGGGGAGGTTGTCCAGGTCGGCCTGGAGGGAGCTCAGCAGTTCCTCGGTGGCGCCGGCGTAGCGGATGGAGTTGGACAGGAAGCCGCGGAGTTCGTCGATGGTCTCCAGGGCGTCGTTGATGCCGTGTTCGTGCTGGAGGATGAGGACGTCCCAGGTCACCTGGGGGGTGACGTTGGGGTTGCCGTCGCGGTCGCCGCCGATCCAGGTGCCGAAGGTGAGGGGGCGGGTGTCGTCGGGGAGCTTGACCCCGGCGCGCTCCAGCTCGGCGGTGAGGTCCTCCAGGACGTCGCCGACGGCGCCCACGTGCAGCTCGTCCAGGTAGTAGATGGCGTTGCGGGCCTCGTCGGCGGGCTCGGGGCGCACCACGCGCAGTTCGTCGGTCTGCCAGACGAGGTCGATGTTCTCGGCGAGGCGGGTGTCCAGGCGGCGCCGGTCGGATTCGATGACCGGGGTTTCCAGGAGCGCGGCGATGCGGCGGAGCTTGTTCAGAACCGAGCGGCGTGCGGCCTCGGTGGGGTGGGCCGTGAAGACGGGGCGGACGTTGAGGTTGGCGACCGTCTCGCGCAGGTGCTCGGGGTCGGCGTCCTTGAGCCGGTCGGCCGTACGGGCGAGGAGTCCGCCTTCGGTGGCGCGGCGGGCGCGCAGCTCGCGGCCGCGGTGGACCTGCTCGGTGACGTTGGCCAGGTGGAAGTAGGTGGAGAAGGCGCGGACCAGCTTGGCCGCGGTGTCGAGTTCGGTGCCGCGCAGCAGCTCGGCGGCGGCCTCGCCGTCCTCGCGGGTGAGGCGGCGGACCTTTTCGACGAGTTCCAGCAGCTCGGGGCCCTCTTGGCGGACGAGCGTCTCGCCGAGGAGGTCGCCCAGCCGGCGGATGTCGGCTCGCAGCTCGCTGCTCGTCGTCGTGGTCTGGTCGTCGGCACTGCTCACAGGTGCGGCTCCTTGCAGTGTTGAAGCTCGTCTGGGAGGGGAACCCGGACGGCGTCTCGCGCGGCGGGGCGCCGCATACGGATCGGACATCCGGGAAGAAATCAGAGCGGACCGCGCTGTCCGACCGACTCCAGGATAGGTGTCGGCCGGGACGCGCAGGCTCGCGGGCTCTTGCCGCCGGGCGACGCGCTGTCATACTTACGATGCCGTAGGTTACGGAACCGTAGGAAGCAGGTCACGGTTCACGTGCCCGGCCACTCCTTCTCCCTCCACATACCCCCCAGGGGACGCGTATGACCAGTAGTTCCGACGTGATCGAGGACGCTCCCAAGGCGCCCGGTCAAGACACCGACGCCGCCTTGGCCACGCTGGGCGGCGAGCAGAAGCGGTCCATCGAGCAGATCGCCCTCCTTCTCTTCATCACCGTCCCGTTCCTCGCGCTGCTGGCGGCGGTGCCGCTGGCGTGGGGCTGGGGGGTGAGCTGGCTGGACCTCGGTCTGCTGGTCTTCTTCTACTACCTCGGGTGCCACGGCATCACGATCGGCTTCCACCGTCACTTCACCCATGGTTCCTTCAAGGCCAAGCGGCCGTTGAAGATCGCGCTGGCGATCGCGGGGTCCATGGCGGTCGAGGGCCCGCTGGTGCGCTGGGTGGCCGACCATCGCAAGCATCACAAGTTCTCCGACGCGGAGGGCGACCCGCATTCGCCGTGGCGGTTCGGTGACACGCTCCCGGCCCTGATGAAGGGCCTGTGGTGGGCGCACATCGGGTGGATGTTCGACGAGGAGCAGACGCCGCAGGAGAAGTACGCTCCGGACCTGATCAAGGACAAGACGCTGCGCACCATCTCCCGTCAGTTCGTCCTGTGGACGGTGGTGTCGCTGGCGTTGCCGCCGGTGATCGGCGGTCTGGTGACGATGTCCTGGTGGGGCGCGTTCACGGCGTTCTTCTGGGGCTCGCTGGTCCGGGTGGCCCTGCTGCACCATGTGACCTGGTCGATCAACTCGATCTGCCACGCGGTGGGCAAGCGCCCGTTCAAGTCGCGTGACCGTTCGGGCAACGTGTGGTGGCTGGCGATCCTGTCCTGCGGCGAGTCCTGGCACAACCTGCACCATGCCGACCCGACGTCCGCCCGGCACGGCGTGATGCGCGGCCAGCTCGATTCGAGCGCCCGCCTGATCCGCTGGTTCGAGATGGCGGGCTGGGCGTACGACGTGCGGTGGCCGTCACGCTCCCGTATCGATTCGCGCCGTAACACCGGGGAAGGCGGCTCCCCGCGCGGGAAGGAGCCCGTCGAGGCGGCATGATGGTCGCTGTGGCGACCGACTCGAGCAGCACCCCAGGCAACGACAAGCCGCGGCGAGCGCGTCGCACCCGGATGACCGGTGCCGAGCGCCGTCAGCAACTGCTGGAGATCGGTCGCACGCTCTTTGCGGCGAAGGGTTTCGAGGGCACGTCGGTGGAGGAGATCGCGGCGAAGGCCGGGGTGTCCAAGCCGGTGGTGTACGAGCACTTCGGCGGCAAGGAGGGGCTGTACGCGGTCGTGGTGGACCGTGAGATGCGGTGCCTGCTGGACATGGTGACCAGTTCGCTCACGGCCGGTCACCCGCGCGAACTGTGCGAACAGGCGGCGTTCGCGCTGCTGGACTACATCGAGGAGTACACGGACGGGTTCCGCATCCTGGTCCGCGACTCCCCCATCCCTCAGTCGACGGGTTCCTTCGCCTCGCTGATCTCGGACATCGCCACCCAGGTGGAGGACATCCTGGGCCGCGAGTTCAAGAGCCGCGGCTTCGACCCGAAGCTGGCCCCGTTGTACGCCCAGGCCCTGGTCGGCATGGTCGCCCTGACCGGCCAGTGGTGGCTGGACGTGCGCCGGCCGAAGAAGGCCGAGGTGGCCGCGCACCTGGTGAACCTGGCCTGGCACGGCCTGGACGGGATAGAGGCCAAGCCGCACCTGATAGGGCGCCGCAAGGCCTAGCAGGACCGGCTCGGTTCGAGGAACTCCAGACGGTTGCCGACCGGGTCCTGCGCGTAGAACCGCTGGTGACCGGGCAGGGCGGAGTCCCACTGGACGGCTACGCCGCCCGCCTCCAGCCGGGCGGCGTAGGCGTCGATGCCCGTCACCCGCAGCCCGGGGTGGGCCTTCCGCGCCGCCCGGAAGTCCTCCTCGACCCCCAGGTGCAGCTGCACGGCACCAGCCCGGAACCAGCACCCGCCCCGCAGGGCGAGCCCCGGCGGCTTCGGCACCTCGGTCATGCCGAGGACGTCGACGTAGTACGCCCGCAGCCGCTCCTCGCTCCCGGGCGGGGCGGCGAGCTGGACGTGATCGAGGGCGGTGATCATCAGCGCTCCTTCCGTGCGACGGCGAACACCCGGCGGAAGGGGAACGGCGTGCCGTGCGGACCGGCCGGGTAGGCCTCGCGCAGGGCCGCCCGGTACTCGGCGACGAATGCCTCCCTCGCCTCGGGCTCGTCGGCGAGCGCGGTCAGCACGGGCCGCAGTCCGGTCCCCTTCACCCAGTCGAGCACCGGGTCCTCGCCCTGGAGCAGGTGGATGTAGGTCGTCTCCCACACGTCGGCCGCGCAGCCGAGGGTCGTCAGCCGCTCCAGGTAGGCCTCGGGGGTGTGGACGGCGTCGGCGTGGCGCAGGGTGTCGGCGAGACGGGCCCGCCAGCGCGGTGAACCGGCGAGTTCGCGCATGAGCCGGTGGCTGGGGGCGTCGAAGTTGCCCGGCACCTGGAAGGCGAGGGTGCCGCCGGGTTTCAGCGCGGCCACCCAGTCGGCGAACCGTTCGACGTGCCCGGGCACCCACTGGAACGTGGCGTTGCTGATGATCAGGTCGTGGGGCTCGGCGGGTGTCCACGTCCGTACGTCGGCGGGCCCGAAGTCGAGACGGCCGCCCCCGGATGTGGGCCCCTCGTGCTCGACGTGGGCTTTGTCGAGCATCTCGGGGGAGTTGTCGTAGCCGGTGATCCGGGCGGTGGGCCAGCGGGCGGCGAGCAGGGTGGTGACGTTGCCGGGGCCGCAGCCGAGGTCGGCGATGCGGGCCGGCTCGCCGGGCAGGCCGGGGACGCGGGCGAGGAGGTCGGTGAAGGGGCGGGCGCGGTGATCGGCGTGACGGAGGTACTGGGCCGGGTCCCAGGTGGGGGCGGCTGCGGGCATGGGTCCTCCTGGTGTCTGGTGGTGCCGGTACGGGACGCACACCCAGCGTGATCCCCGATATATCTCGATGTCAAGAAACTAGACGTCAAGAGACTCTACGTCGACACAACCACTACACTGATCGTCATGGAGGACGAGGTCGATCGGCTGGTCGCAGCGTGGCGCCGGGAGCGCCCGGACCTCGACGTGGAACCGCTCGAGGTGCTCAGCCGCGTGAGCAGGCTGGCCCGGCATCTGGACCGGGCCCGGCGGCTGGCGTTCTCGGAGCACCACCTGGAGCCGTGGGAGTTCGACGTCCTGACGGCCCTGCGCCGGGCGGGCAGCCCGTACCAGCTCTCGCCGGGACAGCTCCTCACCCAGACCCTGGTCACCTCGGGCACGATGACGAACCGCATCGACCGCCTGGCGAAGAAGGGCCTGGTGGAACGGCTCCCCGATCCCAGTGACCGCCGCGGCGTCCTGGTCCGGCTGACGGACGAGGGCCGGGACCGCGCGGACCAGGCCCTGGCGGGTCTGCTGGACCAGGAGCGCGCGATCCTCGCGGAGCTCTCCCGAGCCCAGCGCGGCGAGCTGGCGGCGCTGCTACGCCAGCTGACCGCCCCGTTCGACAACATCCCCGGTTAGGTCCACGGGCCCGACCCCGGCCCGCCGCGCCAGGGCGACGGCGGCGAGGGTGGAGTGCACGCCGAGTTTGCCGAGGACGTTCTGCATGTGGGTCCGCACGGTGTGCGGCGACAGGAACAGGCGCTCGGCGACGGCCTTGCGCCCCAGCCCCGCGACCATGCACCGCAGCACTTCACGCTCACGCGGAGTGAGGGACTCGACGAGGCGCTCGCTCTCGGTGCGGTGCTTGCGGGCGGCGGTGAGCTCCCGCAGCACCCCCGTCAGCAGGGCGGGCGGCAGATGGGTCTCCTCCCGCAGCACGCCCCGGATGACCGTGAGCAGCCGGGACAGCGAGCAGTCCTTGGCGACCCAGCCGGAGGCACCGGCCTGCAGGGCTAGCGCCGCCCGCCGCGGATCGTCCTTCTCGGCGAGCACGACGATCCGTACGTTCGGCTGCGCGGAGCGCACTCCCGTGACGAGGGAGATCCCGTCGACGAGCCCGTCCTCGTTGCCCTCCTGCACGGGTACGGCCGGGCGGGCGCCCGGTACCTTGCCGCCCAGGTCGGCGTCCACGAGCAGCACGTCGAACCGCCGGCCCTCGGCGACGGCGCGCTCCAGGCTGCGCAGCGCGGCCGGGCCGCTGCCGGCCGCGGAGACGTCGACATCGGGCTCCGCGGCCAGGGCCGCCGCGAGTGACTCGGCGAAGATGCGATGGTCGTCGACGACCAGGACTCGGATGCGAACCACGTAACCCCCTTCCCCAGTGCTCCCGAAGAGCAGGGGATACCCCATCGTCGGGGGTTGACACCGCGCGGGTACGACTCCGGGGTATCCGGGTCTGCCGCGTCCGACTTCCGTCGGTGCGGCAGCAGCCCGTCCGGGTCGCAGCAGCCGCACGGCCGCCGCCGTGCAGTACCGCCACCCCCACCCCGGGCGTCGTACCCGGCTGTCTCGCCCCCTGATCGGCACCGGCCCCCACCGGTGCTGTTCATCAGAGTACGGACGGGGGCCCGGAGCGGAAGGTTATTTGCAGAACTGACTGTCCGACGCGTTTATGGTGTGCCGCATGTTCCGTCTTGAGACAGAAGTCGACAAGGCCCGACGTGATCTGCTCCGCACACGCCTGCGGGACACGAACACAGCCGCCTCTCCGGTCCTGCGCGCCCTGCGCGGGACACCCGGCGAGCGGGACGTCCCGTTGCACGTGTGGGCTGTGAACGACACGGACGATCTCGCCGGCGGACTGGTCGGTTACACCTGGGCGACGTGGCTGCACGTGACGTACCTGTGGGTCGACGAACGCCACCGCGGCAGGGGCCTGGGCGCACGGCTCCTCGCCCAGGCGGAACACATCGCGACGACCTCCCGTGGCTGCAAAGCGGCCCGCCTGGAGACGTGGGACTTCCAGGCACCGCAGTTCTATGTGAAGCAGGGGTACGAGGTGGTGTGCGCGGTGCCGGACTATCCGCCGGGGGTCACGGAGTACATGCTGACGAAGAGGCTGGGGTAGCGGCGATGAGGCGACCGGAGACCAGATAGCGTTGATCCGTTTTGAGTCCCCCACCTCAACGGGAGTTCCAAGTGCACCGCCCCGTCCGGCTCGCGTCGGCCGCGCTCACATCATTCGCAGCCCTGCTGACCGCCTGCGGCTCGGGGGGAGCTGAGACACCACCAGCTGCGCCATCACCGGGAGCTGCGTCTGCGGAGGACAGCAGCCGGCCGGAGCCCGAACTCCCGGGCGACATGAAGCTGGTCTTCGAGGGACAGCAGTCCGGCGACGCGACCAAGAACGCGATCTTGGCCGACAACGAACGAGCCGTCAGCACCGTATGGCAGGCCGTCGCCTTCGGTGATCTGCAGAAGTCCGGCATGGGCTTCTACTACACGGACGCCGCGCTGAGGGGCGTTTACCACTACGCGAAGGACAACAACGCCAGGCAGACCAGCTGGGCCGGCACCCTGCGCTACTTCGACCGCCAGGTGACGGTGTTCGACAAGACGTCGGGGGCCCTGACGTACTGCGTGGACGAGAGCAAGGCGAACGTCAAGGACCTGAAGACGAAGAAGGTGAAGGTGGTCGCGACCTCGTCTGACAGCTACGTGTACTACAACGCCGGCGTGAAGAAGGACGAGCAAGGCGTCTGGCAGATCTGGAGTCTGCACGAGGACCGTGGTTCCCGCAGGTGCCAGCCGTGAGGCGCAGCGCGTGATCCTTGAGGCTCTGAGAGCCGAACGCGGGCGGGCGAAACCCTCGCTGATGTCTCATCCTCCCTCACCGATAGCGTTGGTTCGCTTGCGTTATCCCCCCACATGATCAACGGGAGACACAGTGAACCGCCCCGCTCGGCTCGTGACAGCCGCGCTCACCGCATCCGCGGCCCTGCTGCTGACCGCCTGCGGCAAGGGGGGAGGTGACGGTTCATCGTCTTCCGACAAGATCGCCGGTGCGGAATCGGGCGACAAGGCGTCGGCTTCTCCTTCCGCTTCCGCCTCGGAGGACGGGATCGACCGGCCGGAGATCAAGCTGCCCGGAGACATGAAGCTGGTGTTCGAGGACCGGCAGACCGGCGATGCCACCAAGGACGCGATTCTCGCGGACAACGAACGGGCCGACAGTACGGTGTGGCAAGCCATGGCGTACGGCGACACGAAGAAGTCGGGCATGGCCTTCTACTACACGGACGATGCCCTGGTCGGCGTCTACCAGTATGCGAAGCGCGCCATCGACAAGAAGACCAGCTGGGCCGGCACGCTGCGTTACTACGACCGCAAGGTGACGGTGTTCGACAAGCAGTCGGCCGCTTTGACGTACTGCGTCGACGAGAGCAAAGCAGACCTCAAGGATCGCGAGACGAACAAGCTGCAGGGCACCAAGACCACGCCCAACAGTTACGTCTTCTACAACCTCGGCCTGAGGAAGAACAAGGAAGGTGTCTGGCAGACCTGGGATCTCACCGAAGACCGGGGGTCGCAGAAGTGCCGGCCCTGACGCCGGGAGGGCAACGACCGCGGTGCGAAGGACAACGCGAGCGCGGATAACGTGAGTTCGCTTGAGCTGACTTCGCTTCAACGGGAGACCTGAGTGAACCACCCCGCCCGGCTCGCGGCAGCCGTGCTCACCGCGACCATGGCCGTGTTGACGACCGCATGCGGGCCGGGAGGCGGCGACTCGCCCTCCGACCCGGTCAAGGGCGCGGGCAGTGGAGACGGGAAGACGTCGGCCAGCCCCTCCGCCTCGACTTCGCAGGGCGGTGTCAAGCGCCCGGAGATCAGGCTGTCCCAGGACTTTCAGGCGGACTTCGAGAACTGGACGAACAGTGATCCGAAGCTGCAGGCGATCCTGAACGACGGCCGGGAGGAACTCCGGTCGAAGTACGCGGCGATCATCGACGCCGACCCGGAGTCGCAGGCGGTCGTGTTCTACAACTCCGACGCCACCCAGGCGACCGCCCGCAAGTGGATCAGGCAGTTCACGGACGACGACGACAGCATCATCGGCAAGGTCAGGGTCTTCGACCCCCAGGTTCGTCTCAGCGACACCGGCTCGGGTGTGCTCTTCTACTGCGTCGACGAACGCCAGGCGTCCACGAAGAACCGCAAGACCGAGAAGATCGTCAGGACTCCGGACAAGCCCGAGTCGCTCGTCCAGTACCGCCTCCGGCTGGACGAGTCCGTCCAGGGCGTGTGGAAGACCACGGCGCTGACCACCGTTCCGGGGGCATGCAGCTGATGCGGTGCACGAAAGCGCTGCCCGGGGCCGGTGTCCGGGCGGGGACCACGGCCAAGCCCCTGTACACAAGGGGCGGTGCCGACCGGACTCCGCCGTGTGGCGGCCGCCACCTCCGGGCCACGGACGGCGCGCCCTCTGTCAACCGCTGACAGGGATCACGAAAAGCGGCGCCCTCATGGGAGTGAGGGCGCCGCTTTTTCGGTCGGTCAGTGGAGGCGGCGGGCTCCCGGGGACGGGACCGCTTCGAAGACGCGGGGGGTCGTGAAGCCGGCCGACGCGAAGGCCTCCGTCACCGTCTTGGTGATGGCGTCCACGTCCTGCTCCTCCGCGAGGACGATCGCCGAGCCGCCGAAGCCGCCGCCGGTCATGCGGGCGCCCAGGGCGCCGGAGGCCAGGGCCGTGTCGACGACCAGGTCCAACTCGGGGCAGGAGATGCGGAAGTCGTCGCGGAGGGAGGCGTGGCCCTCGATCAGGACCGGGCCGATCGCGCGGGTCTCGCCGGATTCGAGGAGGGAGACGACCCGTTCGACGCGTGCGTTCTCGGTGACGATGTGGCGGACCAGGCGGCGGACCTCCTCCTCGTCGCCCAGGCGGGCCAGAGCCGCGTCCAGGTCGGCGTAGGGGATGTCCCGGAGTGCGTCGACGCCCAGCAGGGCCGCGCCCTTCTCGCAGCCGGCGCGGCGCTTGCCGTACTCGCCCTCGCTGTGGGAGTGCTTGACCTGGGTGTCCACGACCAGCAGGCGCATGCCCTCGGCGGCCAGGTCGAAGGGGATCTGCTTCTGGGAGAGGTCGCGCGTGTCGAGGAACAGGGCGTGGCCGGTCTCGCAGCAGGCCGACGCCGTCTGGTCCATGATGCCGACGGGCGCACCGACGTAGACGTTCTCCGCGCGCTGGCACAGGCGGGCCAGCTGCCAGCCGCGCAGGCCGAGGGAGAACAGGTCGTTCAGGGCCAGGGCGACGACGACTTCCAGCGCCGCCGAGGACGACAGGCCCGCGCCCGACGGGACCGTGGAGGACAGGTGGATGTCCGCGCCCGTGATCGCGTGGCCGGCTTCGCGCAGGGCCCAGACCACGCCCGCCGGGTACGCCGTCCAGTTCTTGTCCGACTCGGGGGACAGGTCGTCCAGGTGGAGTTCGGTCACGCCTGACTCGACGTCCGCCGAGTGGAGGCGGAGGACCCCGTCGTCGCGGCGTGCCACCGCCGCCACCGCCGTGTGCGGCAGGGCGAACGGCATGACGAAGCCGTCGTTGTAGTCCGTGTGCTCGCCGATGAGGTTGACGCGGCCCGGCGCCGCCCACACGCCGTGCGGCTCGGCTCCGTACAGCTCGCTGAACCGTGAGGCGACCGTCTGCGCCACAGCCTCGCTCATGCCTGACCCCTGACCCTTTCCGTACGTACTAGTTGCCGCGTCGCTGCGCGAAGTCCCACGCGTCCGCGACGATTCCCGCGAGGTCCGCGCGGGACGGGTTCCAGCCCAGTTTCTCGCGGGCGGTGGCGGCCGAGGCCACCAGGACCGCCGGGTCGCCGCCCCGGCGGGGGGCCACGACCTCGGGGATCGGGTGGCCCGTGACCCGGCGGACGGTCTCGATGACCTCGCGGACCGAGAAGCCGTTGCCGTTGCCGAGGTTGCAGATCAGGTGCTCGCCGGGGGCGGCGGCCGTCAGGGCCAGCAGGTGGGCCTGGGCCAGGTCCGCGACGTGGATGTAGTCGCGGACGCACGTGCCGTCCGGCGTCGCGTAGTCGTCGCCGAACACCGAGATGGCCTCGCGCCTGCCCTGCGCCACCTGGAGGACCAGCGGGATCAGGTGCGACTCGGGGTCGTGGCGCTCGCCGTACTCGCCGTAGGCGCCCGCCACGTTGAAGTAACGCAGGGAGACCGCGCCCAGGCCGTGCGCCGCCGCCTCACCCGTGATCATGTGGTCGACCGCGAGCTTCGAGGCGCCGTACGGGTTCGTGGGGGACGTGGGTGCCGACTCGACGATCGGGACCTGCTCCGGCTCGCCGTACGTCGCCGCCGTCGAGGAGAAGACCAGCTTGCGGACGTCCGCCTCGCGCATCGCGGCCAGCAGCGCCATGGTGCCGCCGACGTTGTTGTCCCAGTACTTCTCCGGCCTCACGACCGACTCGCCGACCTGCGAGAACGCGGCGAAGTGCAACACACCGTCGAAGGAGGAGTCCAGCCATTTGGCGGCATCCCGGATGTCGCCCTCGATGAACGACGCGCCCGCCGGGACGCCCTCGCGGAAGCCCGTGGAGAGGTTGTCGAGGACGACGACCTCGTGGCCGGCCTCCAGCAGGTGCTGCGCGACCACGCTGCCGACGTATCCCGCACCGCCTGTCACCAGGTACTTCCCGTTCATGAACTCGCTACCTCTCGCAGTCGCTCGGCCGCGCGCTCCGGCGGCACGTCGTTGATGAACACGTTCATGCCGGACTCGGAACCCGCGAGGAACTTCAGCTTGCCGGAAGTGCGGCGGATGGTGAAAAGCTCGAGGTGGAGCGCGAAGTCCTCGCGCACGACCCCGTCGAACTGCTCCAGCGCGCCGAACGGGGCCTGGTGCCAGGCCGCGATGTACGGCGTCGGGGGCTCACTCTCACCGAAGATCCGGTCGAAGCGCCTCAAGAGTTCCAGATAGACCTTGGGGAACTCTGTGCGCGCGCCCTCGTCCAGGCCGAGCAGGTCGGGCACGCGGCGCTTGGGGTACAGGTGGACCTCGTACGGCCAGTGCGCCGCGTACGGCACGAAGGCCACCCAGTGTTCACCCTCCAGGACGACCCGCTCGCCGGCGAGTTCACGCTCCAGGACGGCGTCGAAGAGGTTCTCCCCGCCGGTCATCTCCTTGTGGGTGGCGACCGAGCGGAGCATCAGCGCGGTGCGGGGGGTGGTGAAGGGGTAGGCGTAGATCTGGCCGTGCGGATGACCGAGGGTCACGCCGATCTCGGCGCCCCGGTTCTCGAAGCAGAACACCTGCTCGACGGCGGGGAGGTGGGACAGCTCCGACGTGCGGTCCGTCCAGGCCTCCAGCACCAGGCCCGCCTGCTCCTCGGTGAGGTCGGCGAAGGAGGCGTTGTGGTCGGAGGTGAAGCAGACGACCTCGCAGCGGCCCGAGTCGCCGGCCAGCGAGGGGAAGCGGTTCTCGAAGACGACGACGTCGTACGAGGAGTCCGGGATCTCGCTCAGGCGATCGCCCGCCGAGGGGCACAGCGGGCACTCGTCGGCCGGCGGATGGTAGGTGCGGCCCTGGCGGTGCGAGGCGATGGCGACGGAGTCGCCGAGGAGGGGGTCGCGGCGGATCTCGGACGTGGTGACGGTGCGGTCCAGCGGCCGGCGGTCGGTCGCGTCCCGCACGCTGTCGTCACGCAGGTCGTAGTAGATGAGCTCGCGACCGTCGGCCAGCCGGGTCGAGGTCTTCTTCACGCCGGACTCCTTGTCCTTCAAACAGAACCCAACATATAAAAACACTACCCTCCCCAATCGTCAACATCACAATCCAACAAAGTGCATCAAAAGACGGGTTCAATTGCTGAACGCGGAGAAGAAGATCCGGCGAGGTATCGGTTCGCGCAACGAAGCGAGGGCTCATGCAAACCCCCACATATCTGTCGGCCGAGCTGCGACTCCCCACGAACTGGCTCGACTACACGATCCTCGGCATCTACTTCCTCGTCGTCCTCGGCATCGGCTTCGCCGCCCGGCGCTCGGTGAAGACCAGTCTCGACTTCTTCCTCTCCGGCCGTTCCCTGCCCGCCTGGGTCACCGGTCTCGCGTTCATCGCGGCCAACCTGGGCGCCACCGAGATCCTGGGCATGGCCGCCAACAGTGCCCAGTACGGCGTCTACACCACGCACTGGTACTGGATCGGCGCCATCCCGGCCATGGTCTTCCTCGGCCTGGTGATGATGCCCTTCTACTACGGCTCCAAGGTCCGCTCGGTCCCGGAGTTCCTGCTGATGCGCTTCGACCGGGCGGCGCATCTGCTCAGCTCGATTCTCTTCGCCTTCGCCGCCATCCTCATCGCCGGCGTCAACCTCTACGCCCTGGCCATCGTCGTCGAGGCGCTGCTGGGCTGGCCGGAGTGGGTGGCCATCGTCGTCGCCGGGTTCTTCGTCCTCGCCTACATCACCCTCGGCGGCCTGTCCTCGGCGATCTACAACGAGGTCCTGCAGTTCTTCGTCATCCTCGCCGCGCTCATCCCGATCACGGTGCTGGGCCTGAAGAAGGTCGGCGGCTGGGACGGCCTGTCCGACTCCCTCACGAAGAGCCATGGCGCCGACTTCATGACGTCCTGGGGCGGTACGGGCATCGGCAGCGACAACCCGCTCGGCGCGAACTGGCTGACGATCGTCCTGGGCCTCGGCTTCGTCCTCTCCTTCGGCTACTGGACGACGAACTTCGCCGAAGTGCAGCGCGCGCTGTCTGCGAAGAACCTCTCGGCGGCCCAGCGCACCCCGCTGATCGCCGCGTTCCCGAAGATCTTCATCGTGTTCCTGGTGATGATCCCGGGCCTGGTCGCCGCGGTGCTGGTGCCGAAGATCGGCACGTCCGGCTCCGACCTCCAGTACAACGACGCGATCCCCTACCTGATGTCCCAGCTGCTGCCCAACGGCGTGCTGGGCATCGCCGTCACCGGCCTGCTCGCGGCGTTCATGGCGGGCATGGCGGCCAACGTGTCGTCGTTCAACACCGTGTTCACCACGGACATCTGGGCGAAGTACGTCGTGAAGGGACGCGAGGACGAGTACTACGTCCGCTTCGGCCGCCTCATCACCGCGATCGGCGTCATGGCCTCCATCGGCACGGCGTTCCTCGCCCGCTCCTTCTCCAACATCATGGCCTACCTCCAGACGCTGTTCTCCTTCTTCAACGTGCCGATGTTCGTCGTCTTCATCATCGGCATGTTCTGGAAGCGGGCGTCCATGAAGTCGGGCTTCTGGGGGCTGATCGCGGGCACCACCGCCGCGATGGTCAACTACTTCGTCCTCTACAAGCGGGACATCGTCGACATCCCCTCCGACCAGGGGGCCAACTTCGTCTCGGCGATCGCGGGCTTCGTCGCGGGCGCGGTCGTCATGGTGGCTGTGTCGCTGTTCACCGCGCCGAAGCCCACGGAGGAGCTGCAGGGGCTGGTCTACGGCACACGCTCGCCCGGCATGGCGGAGCCGCCCGCACCCGGGGACGAGGCCTGGTACCGCAAGCCGGCCCTGCTGGGCTGGGGCGCGGTCGTCCTGGCCGCGGCCTGCTACATCCCGTTCTCGTTCTGACCGAACCCCGACCGAGGAGTGTGATCGCACATGTCCGAGTTCTACTCCGAGAAGGACCTGCAACGGGAAGTCACCGAACTGCAGGGCAAGTCGGCGACCGCCGCGCGGCTGTTCGACATCCGGCGGATCATCGGCGGGCTGTTCGTGATCTACGGCGTCATCGTCACGATCGCGGGGTTCACGGCGTCCGACGCGGACATCGACAAGGCGGCGGGCGTCAACATCAACCTCTGGACCGGGTTGGGGATGCTCCTGCTGGGCCTGTTCTTCCTGGCCTGGCTCAAGCTGAGGCCTGCGGCGCCGGCCCCTCCGGAGGACGACGAGCGGGTGGAGTGACCCGGGGTTGTCCGATGCGCGGCGCAAGCCACGATGCGCCCGCAGCCGCCGGACGACGCAAGGGGACCTGTCGGGGGGTGTCCGCCCGCAGCGGTTGGCGCGTCGACGCCGGTCAGCCGGTATGCAAGTCCATCGCGCCGTTCCGAGGACGGACACCCCCCCGGCGCTGCCCCGCCCCACCACCCGGCGGTAGGCGCGGCCACCCGCACCGCCCCCCCTCGTCAGACGAAGCACGCACGCCGCCCCCGTCAGGCGAAGCACGCGCACCCAGCGCCCCCGCGCCTCACGGCTCCCGCCGCACCGGCCCCGCCCGATCCAGCAACCCCGTCCGCGCCGCCAGCGCGGCCGCCTCCAGACGTGAACCCACGCCCAGTTTCATCAGCACCCGCTGGACATGCGTACGCGCTGTCGACGGTGCGATGCCCATGCCCGCCGCGATCAGGCGGGTGTCCTCGCCGTCCGCGACGCGGACCAGGACCTCGACCTCCCTCGGCGTGAGCATGGACAGCAACCGCTGGCCCTCGTCGTCGGGTTGGGCCGCGGGGTTGAGCAACTCACCGAACGCTCCCTGCAACAGCTGCGGCGCCACCGCCGCCTCCCCCGCCCGCGCCTTCATGATCGCCCGCTCGACACCCTCTATGCGCTCGTCGTGCCGGACGTACCCCGACGCCCCCGCCGCGAACGCCGCAGCGATGCCCCGGGGACTCGGCACCGGCCCCAGCACCAGCACCGCCACCTGCGGCCGCTCCCGCTTGATCCGCACCACCGGGTCGAAGATCCCCGGCTCGGCCGGCGCCGCCGTCCCCAACAGGCACACCTCAGGTGCCCGCGTGATCACCAGCTCCGCCGCGCCCGCGGCCGGCGCCGCCGCGGCCAGCACCCGGTGCCCCCGCAGCTTCAGCGCCGAAGCCAGCGCCTCGGCCAGCAATCGGTGGTCGTCGACCACCATGAGCCGCACTCCCATCGAGCAACCCCCCAGTCACCCCAGCCCCCCACGGAAGCCCCCCGGCTCCCCCGCCTTCATGCCCCCGGAAGCTACACGCTTGTTCGACGTTGCGCTCCCCCTACCGGCGAGAATCGCCCCGGATCGCCGATATTCCTCTCATTGCAGGTTGACCGCGCCAAACACGCACGGCCCCGCCCCTGAACAGGGACGGGGCCGTATCAGCCACCAGTCGATCAAGAACCGGTCAGTACCCGGTCAGAGCCCGGTCGGAGCCCGCTCAGAGCGGTCAGCCCGTACCGAAGCCGACCGCGAGGTACTCCTTCTCCCGCACCGTCGACCGCTTGCTCGCGTACACCTTGGACATGTAGAGGTGCCCCTCGGCGTACAGGAACTCGGAGTACTCCGGCGACATGCTGGTCTCCACGTCGCGGACCGTCTCCGTCGCGGGGTTCTGCAGCAGCAGTGTCTCCTTGAAGCTGCCCCCGTCGATGCTCACGACCTGTCCGCCCTTGTCGTAGGGGGGACGCTTGTACGCGATCAGGTCGCCGCCGTCCATGCGCAGCGGCGAGATCGTGTAGCCGTCGCCCGAGTCGGCCCGCTGCCCGGTCTGCTTGCCGGTGGCGAGGTCGAAGGCGACGATCTCGTTCTTCTCGCTGTACTTGCCGGTGCCGTCGTGCTCCTCGGTCGGCAGATACAGCCGGTCGTTGCCGACGGCCAGCAGGTTGCAGGCCTCGACGCGGGTGATGCCCTCGCAGCGGGCCGCGAACTGCTCGCCCGGCGCGGAGATGCGCGTGCGCAGCTTGCCGGTCTTGCCGTCGATGGAGAAGAAGTCGGAGATGCCGCTGCCGTCGCCCGCGGAGTCGCCGACGTCGGCGGCCACGACCAGCGGGTCGGTGGACACGATGCTCGCGTACTCGATGCCCTCGGCCATCTTGTACTCCGAGATCACCTTGCCGGACTTCGGGTCGATGGTCTGGATGTGCAGCTGCCGCTGGTCGTAGGAGCCGCACTTGCGCACCGCGACCAGCTTCGCGCCGCCGCCGTACCCGGCGTCGTAGCAGGAGTCGCCCGGCTTCGGGCTCCACAGGAGCTTTCCGGAGACGTCGAAGGCGGCGCCGCCGCTGGTGCTGCCGACGGCGACGGTCTTCCCGCTGAGGGTGATGTTGTCGAAGTTGATCAGCTGGTCACCGGTCTTGACGGTCTTCGTCCACAGCTTCTTGCCGGCGTCGACGTCGATGAGCGCGATCTGGCTGCACCCGTGCGAGGGGTCGGCCTTGGTCGGCATCGCCGGCTGGTAGAGGATCGCCGTCAGGTTGTCGTCGGTGACGTGGCGGGCGGCCTGGCAGACCGGACCGGCCAGCGGGAGCTTCCACAGCTCGCTGCCCTTGTCGCGGTCGTAGCCGACGATCTGGGCGATGCCGCTCTTGACGTACGCCTTGTCGGTCAGCCACGAGCCGGAGACGACGACCGTGCTGTCGTTCTTCACCTCGGGCGCCGGGACCTGGAAGAGCACCTTGGCGCTGGGGTCGGACGGTGCCTTCTCCTTGCCGGAGGTGGTGCCGCCGTTGCCGTCGTCCGTGCCGCCGGTGCCGCCGCTCTGGCCTGCGGTGTCGTTCTGCCTGCCCTCGTCCTCGCCGGACGAGGCGTACCAGACGCCGCCGCCGATGATCAGCGCGATCGCCACGACCGCGGCGACGATGATCAGCATCTGCGTGTTGAACTTCCCGCCGCCGCCCGGCTGTCCGGCCTGCGGCTGGTGCGGCATGGTCTGCTGCGGATAGCCGTAGCCGGGCTGCTGCCCGTAACCGGGCTGTCCGTAAGGCGCCTGCGGCTGCCCGTACGACGCCTGCTGCGGCTGCCCGTACGGCCCCGGCTGCTGGCCGGGGTAGCCGTAGCCGGGCGGGGCCTGCGGAGGCTGGGGTGCCGGGGCACCCTGCGGATAGCCGTAACCCTGCGGCGGCTGGGGCGGCGTCTGCGGGGCGGCCGGCGGAGGCGTCTGCGGGGTCTGCGGCGGCTGGTCCTGGGGCGGTCCGAAGCCGCCCCCCTGCGGGGGCTGCTGGGGCGGCGGGGGCGGCGGCTGGGTCATGGCGTGGGTACCTCGGGGAAGGGGACGGACGACGAAGGGAGTTCGGAAGGAGGAGGAGTCACTTGCCGTAGGCGAGCATCAACTTCTCCTTCGTGTCGTCGTTCCCGCTCAGCCGGGTCGTCGAGATGTAGAAGCGCCCGTCGACCCAGTCGATCTCCTTGGAGAAGAAGCTGTTCTCGATGTCCGCCGCACCCTCGGGGTTCTGCAGCAGCTTGGACGGCTTGTGGCTGCTGCCGCCGGTCGGGATGGACACGATCTGCCCGCCCGCGTCGTACGACGGCTCCACGTAGGCGATGAGCTTGCCGCCCTCGGTCTTCATCGGCAGCATCGACTCGTCGGAGGGTGACTTCACGCGCCACTTCTCCTTGCCGTCGGCGAGGTTGACAGCCACGACCTCGTTCGCGCCGGTGGTGGCCTCGGTCGGCAGGTACAGCGTGGTGTCGTCGACGGCCACGCCTTCGCAGCCCGTGAGGTCACGCTCGAGGATGGCCCAGCCGCACTCGGGGGCGAAGTCCTCGTCGAAGCCGACCTGCGAGCGGAACTTGCCGCCGGAGGTGAAGGTGGAGATGTTCCAGGCCTTTTTGTCCTCGTTGGTGCTGTACACGACCAGCGGGCTGACCGAGTAGGTGCGCGCGACGCGCCAGCCCTTGTCGAACGGCTGGGTCCACTTGGCCTTGCCGGTCTTGGGGTCGAGCTCCTGGACCTCGTCGTGCTCCTTGTCGGAGCCGGCGCCGCAGGAGGAGACGGCGATCAGCTTCTCGCCGCCGGCGAACGCGGCGGGGAAGCAGGCGTTGCCGTACTTCTTCTTGTCGAAGAGCTTGTCGCCGTTGGTGACGTCGTAGGCCGTGCCGGACTGGGAGCGGCCCACCATCAGGGTCTTGCCGGTGATGGACAGTTCGACGGAGAGCGTGGAGTCGAACAGGGCGCCGTCGGCGACCTGTTCCTTCCAGCCCTTCTCGCCGGTGACGAGGTCGATCTCCTGCAGCTGGTTGCACTTGGCGCGGTCGCTCGCGCCGCTCATGTACGCGACGACGATCTTGTCGTCGGACGTCTTCTGCGGAGTCGTCGCGCAGATCTTCTGGGGGAAGGTGATGGCGTCCCAGGACGGTTTGCCGTCACCGACGTTGTAGGCGAAGAGCTGCTTGTAGGCGGCCTTCACGGCGGTCTTGCCGGTGATCCACATGCCGTCGGCGTCGGCGCCGGAACCGGGGGCGTCGGGCGCCTCCTTGTACCAGAGGACCTTGGCCTCCCCGGCCTGGCGGCCCGCGTTGAGGTCCTCCGGGTCCTCGCCGCCGTCGCCGCTGCCGTCACCGGGGTTGACCGGGGCTGAGGAGCCGGGCTTGGCGTCGTCGGTCTTCTGGGCGACGGGCTTCTTCTTGCCCTTGCCGTCGTCGCCACCGGTGACGGCCCACACGGTTCCGCCGACCACGAGCAGCGCGGCGACGGCTGCGCCGATGATCAGGGCGGGCTTGCCCTTGAAGAGGTTGTTCGAGCCGCCCCCGGGCGGGGTGCCGGGCGCGCCGGGGTACTGCGGCTGCTGCGGATAGCCGTATCCGGCCTGGCCGTACGGGCCCGGCTGCTGCGGCTGCCCGTACGGGCCGGACTGCTGCGGCTGCCCGTACGGGCCGGACTGCTGCGGCTGGCCGTACGGGCCGGGGTTGTACGGGCCCGGCTGCTGCGGCTGCCCGTACGGACCGGACTGCTGCGGGTAGCCGTACCCCGGCTGCGGCGGGCCCTGCGGGGGCGGCGGCGTCCGGGGCGGGCCCTGGGGCGGCGGCGGGGTCCCCGGTGCCCCGTGACCACCGTCCTGCGGCGGCTGGTTCTGCGGTGCTCCGAAGCCACCGTGCGGCGGCTGACTGGGCGGCTGAGTCATCAGCGGCTCCCCCGTTCGATCACTGATTTTTAGCCACGCCCTGAGGTACGCGATGGGCTCAGAGTCGCTTCATAAAGTTCTAAGACGCCTCTTTCTATCACCAGGTTCCGACAGCACAACGGGCCGATCACCCCCTGTTCCCAAGGGAGGACCGGCCCGTGATGCCGCCGTTATGCGTCTTCACGCACCCTTCACGCGTCCTCGGCGAGTTCCAGCCAGCGCATCTCCAGCTCCTCGCGCTGACCGGCCAACTCCCGCAGCTCGGCGTCAAGTTCAGCCACCTTCGCGAAGTCCGTGGCGTTTTCGGCGATTTGAGCGTGGAGTTTGGTCTCCTTCTCGGAGACCTTGTCGAGCTGCCGCTCGATCTTCTGGAGTTCCTTCTTGGCGGCGCGCTGGTCGGCGGCGCTCTTCTCCGAGGCCGCGGACTGCTGCTGCGCGGCGGCGGGGGCCGAGGCGGCCGCGGCCTCCTCCATGCGCTGCCGTCGCTCCAGGTACTCGTCGATGCCGCGCGGCAGCATGCGCAGGGCGCCGTCGCCGAGCAGCGCGAAGACGCGGTCGGTGGTGCGCTCGATGAAGAACCGGTCGTGGGAGATGACGATCATCGAGCCGGGCCAGCCGTCGAGGACGTCCTCCAGCTGCGTCAGCGTCTCGATGTCGAGGTCGTTGGTGGGCTCGTCGAGGAAGAGGACGTTGGGCTCGTCCATGAGCAGGCGCAGCAGCTGGAGCCGGCGGCGCTCACCGCCGGACAGATCGCCGACGGGCGTCCACTGCTTCTCCTTGCCGAAGCCGAACGTCTCGCACAGCTGCCCGGCGGTCATCTCGCGCCCCTTGCCGAGGTCGACGCGCTCGCGCACCTGCTGCACGGCCTCCAGCACACGGGTGGCGGGGTCGAGTTCGGCGACCTCCTGGGAGAGATAGGCCAGCTTCACCGTCTTGCCGACGCGGACGTGCCCGCCCACGGGCTGGGTCTCGCCGTCGCTCCGGGCCGCTTGGGCCATGGCCCGCAGCAGCGACGTCTTGCCGGCGCCGTTGACGCCGACGAGGCCGATGCGGTCGCCGGGTCCGAGCTGCCAGGTGACGTGCTTGAGGAGGACCTTGGGGCCGGCCTGGACGGTGATGTCCTCCAGGTCGAACACCGTCTTGCCCAGCCGGGTCGACGCGAACTTCATCAGCTCACTGCTGTCCCGGGGCGGCGGTACGTCCGCGATGAGCTCGTTGGCGGCCTCGACGCGGAAGCGCGGCTTGGACGTACGGGCGGGCGCCCCGCGGCGCAGCCAGGCCAGCTCCTTGCGGACGAGGTTCTGCCGCTTGGCCTCCTCCGTGGCGGCGATGCGCTCGCGCTCGGCCCGGGCGAAGACGTAGTCGGAGTAGCCGCCCTCGTACTCGTAGACCGCGCCGCGCTGGACGTCCCACATGCGGGTGCACACCTGGTCGAGGAACCACCGGTCGTGGGTGACACAGACGAGGGCCGACCTGCGCTTCTGCAGATGGCGGGCGAGCCAGGCGATGCCCTCGACGTCGAGGTGGTTGGTGGGCTCGTCCAGGACGAGCAGGTCCTGCTCCTCGATGAGCAGCTTGGCCAGCGCGATCCGGCGCCGCTCACCGCCGGAGAGCGGGCCGATGACGGTGTCCAGGCCCTTGGGGAACCCGGGCAGGTCGAGCCCGCCGAACAGGCCGGTGAGCACGTCCCTGACCTTGGCGTTTCCCGCCCACTCGTGGTCGGCCATGTCGCCGATCACCTCGTGGCGAACGGTGGCCTCGGGGTCGAGGGAGTCGTGCTGGGTGAGCACACCCAGACGCAGGCCGCCGGAGTGGGTGACGCGCCCGGTGTCGGCCTCCTCCTGCTTGGCGAGCATGCGGATGAGCGTGGTCTTGCCGTCGCCGTTGCGGCCCACGACACCGACGCGGTCCCCTTCGGAGACGCCGAGGGAGACGCCGTCGAGCAGGGCACGGGTGCCGTACACCTTGCTGACGTTCTCGACATTGACCAGGTTGACGGCCATTACTCTCCTGCCAAGGGGGATGGATCGACCCCCAGGGTAGTCGCGCGCGGGGGTGCTCCGGCCGGGGCGGTCAGCCGCCGTCCGCTGCCTCCCGGCGGCGCTGGTAGCGCCACACGTCCATCAGCCGCTCGTCGAACGGCAGCTCCGGGTCGACGGGCCCGATCCGGTGCTCGGCCTCCACACAACGCGGGTCGTCGCGCACGGCCAGGCCGGACACCGCGCAGATGCGGATCTCCTGCCGTTCGTCGTGGGTGAGCGCGGCCAGCGCGTCCCCCACCTCGGGCTCGCTCCCCCGGTGGTGGGCGAGCCAGTGGCACACCGCCTCGCGTACGCCGGGGTCCTCGTCATGGGCCAGGGTGAGCACGGTGGTGAGACTCTCGGGACGGTGCACGGTCTGCGGCACCAGGGCGCGCACCCTCGGGTCCGGGTGGGTGAGGTACGACAGCCCGACGGCCTCGATCTCGGGGGCGCTGTCGTGGGTCATCGCGTGCAGGAGAACCGCCAGCACCCGCGGGTCCTCCTCCTGTTCCGCCCAGGGCACGAGCTCCCGGCCCCGTTCCCAGAACGGCTGGTTGCCTTTGCCGACGTCCCCGAGGATCAGGGAAAGCAGGAGATCGGCGGCGAGCAGACGGTGCAGCGGGTCGGGGTGGTTGAGCAGGTCCCGGCTCCACTGCCAGGTCTCCTCGTCGGTCCGCCGGCCGAGCGTGAACACGACGTCGCACCACACGACGTGGTCGCGGTCGGGGTGGGCGAGGGCCCGGGCGACCAGTTCGTCGAAGGGGGTGCGGATGCCGTACAGGGCCTCCATGGTCGTCAGGACGGCCCGGTGCTCGTCGCGCACGGTCACGGGGCCGAGCGTGAGCTGCTCGCACCACCAGCCGATCTCACCGTCCTCGACGCGGATCCGCTCGACGGGCCCGGTGAGGCCGGTGAGGCGGCGCAGTCCGGCCTCGGCGCCCGCCTCCGACCAGTGCCTGGCCCGGTCCAGCAGTTCGGCGCGCGCCGGTGCCGGAAGCGGGATCCGGCTGGTGGCGAGCGCGTAGGTCATGTGGTGCGACCCGCCGTCCACCGCCCGGGTCAGCGGGGTGCTGCCGTCGGGCAGCGTGCGCAGGGGGTCGGCACCGGCCTGGAGCAGCGCCTCGGCGACGGGTTCGTCGTACGCCGCCACGGCGAGGCACAGGACCGGGAGGCCGTCGTGGAGGGTGTCGGGGTCGGCCCCTGCCTCCAGCAGTGCCGTGACCTCGCCCGCGTCCCCGCGCCGTACCGCCTCGACCAGCTCCCGCACGCCTGTGCCCCCCGTCGTGAAAACAACTGGGGGAGCCTAGGCGCCCGGCCACGGCCGCGGCACGTGATTAACGCCCGGCGATCGTCGCCCCGGGGGCGGGGCCCGAGGCCGTACGCACCGTCCGGCACGTCCCGGACGCCAGCAGGGCCTGTGCCACCGCGGCCGCCGACTCCGGGTCGCGGACCAGGAACGCGGTGGTCGGGCCGGAGCCCGAGACGAGCGCGGTGAGGGCACCGGCGGCCCGCCCCGCGGCCAGGGTGCCCGCGAGTTCGGGGAAGAGGGACAGGGCCGCGGGCTGGAGGTCGTTGGAGACGGCGGCGGCGAGCGCGTCCGGGTCGCCCTTGGCGAGGGCGGCGAGGAGTTCCTGGGAGGCGACGGGCTCGGGGATGTCCGTGCCCTCGACGAGCCGGTCGAACTCGCGGAAGACCGCCGGGGTGGACAGGCCCCGCCCGGCCATCGCGAACACCCAGTGGAAGGTGCCGCCGGCCTCCAGGGGCGTCAGCCGCTCGCCCCGACCGATGCCGAGGGCCGCCCCGCCGACCAGGCTGAACGGCACGTCGCTGCCCAGCTCGGCGCAGATCTCCAGGAGTTCCTCGCGGGAGGCGCCGGTCCCCCACAGCGCGTCGCAGGCCACGAGGGCGCCGGCGCCGTCCGCGCTGCCGCCCGCCATGCCGCCGGCGACGGGGATGTCCTTGGCGATGTGGATGTGGACGCCGGGGCTGCGGCCGTACCGCCCGGCGAGCGCCTCGGCGGCCCGTGCGGCCAGGTTCGTGCGGTCCAGGGGGACCTGGTCGGCGTCGGGGCCGTCGCAGGTGACGCGGAGCTCGTCGGCCGGGGTGACGGTGATCTCGTCGTAGAGGCCGACCGCGAGGAAGACGTTGGCCAGGTCGTGGAAGCCGTCGGGGCGGGCGGCCCCGACCGCCAGCTGGACGTTGACCTTGGCCGGGACGCGGACCGTGACGCTCACGCGGGCTCCTTCTCCTGCTGCCGGTTCGCCTTGTGCTCGGCGATCCGCGCGAACTCTTCCACGGTCAGCGACTCGCCCCGGGCCTGCGGCGAGACCCCGGCGGCGACCAGGGCCTCCTCGGCGGCGGGGGCCGACCCGGCCCAGCCGGAGAGCGCGGCCCGCAGCGTCTTGCGGCGCTGGGCGAACGCCGCGTCGACGACGGCGAACACCTCGCGCCTGGCGGCCGTCGTCCTCAGCGGCTCGCTCCGGCGGACCAGCGAGACCAGGCCGCTGTCGACGTTGGGCGCGGGCCAGAACACGTTCCGCCCGATGGCACCGGCGCGCTTGACCTCGGCGTACCAGTTGGCCTTGACCGAGGGGACGCCGTAGACCTTCGAGCCGGGCGGGGCGGCGAGCCGGTCGGCGACCTCCGCCTGGACCATGACGAGGGTGCGCTCGATGGTCGGGAAGGTCTCGAGCATGTGCAGCAGGACCGGGACGGCCACGTTGTATGGCAGGTTGGCGACCAGGGCGGTGGGCGCGGGACCGGGCAGTTCGGTGACGTGCATGGCGTCCGAGTGGACGAGGGCGAACCGGTCGGCGCGCTCGGGCATGCGGGCCGTGATGGTCGCGGGCAGCGCCCCAGCGAGCACGTCGTCGATCTCCACGGCCGTGACCCGGTCGGCGACCTCCAGCAGCGCGAGGGTGAGCGACCCGAGCCCCGGGCCGACCTCGACGACCACGTCGTCGGGACGGACCTGTGCGGTGCGGACGATCCGGCGGACGGTGTTCGCGTCGATCACGAAGTTCTGTCCGCGTTGCTTGGTCGGGCGTACGCCGAGGGCGGCCGCGAGCTCGCGGATGTCGGCGGGGCCCAGGAGGGCGTCAGGGGTGGGGCTGCTGGTCACGGGACAAGGGTACGGGGGGTTGCGTCGACGCCTACCCGTGCAGCCGTCCCCCGCAGTGCGGCCAGGGGCTGGCTCCTCGCCGCACGTAGAGCTTCTTCGCCCGGTACGTCTGTTCCGCGGCCGGGGCGTCCTGGGGGCGGCCGGTGCCGCCGAGGGCGTGCCAGGTCCGGGTGTCGAACTGATAGAGGCCGCCGTAGGTGCCCGAGGAGTCGACCGCGTCGGGCCGGCCGCCGGACTCGCAGGCCGCGAGACCCTGCCAGTCGAGATGGTCGGCACCCCGCACGGACGTCGGACGCTGCTGGGTACCGACCTTGACCAGCTGCGGGCGGGGCTCGCGCACCACCTCGGACCTGATCTCGCGCGGCTTCTGCGGGACTCCGTTGACCGTGCGCAGGGCCAAGGTGATCCGGCGCAGTCCCGGCTCGCCCGCCCGCTCCACGACCTCCGTGCCCCGGAACAGGGTCGGGTCCTCCACCCGCCGCACCTGGAAGGGGATCGGTTCCTCGCGGACCTCCCTGCCGCCGGTGATCCGCAGCACCGTCACGGTCTGCCCGTCGCGCGGGAAGCCGCCCTGCGGAACCGACGTGGTGTCCTGGCCGCGCAGGGTGATCCCGGCCTCCTCGACGGCCTCCCGGACGGTCGCCGCGTTGGTGCGCACGGTGCGGGCGCGGCCGTCCGCCATGATCGTGACCGTGCGCTCGGTCCGCACGTCCAGGGCGAGACCCCCGCGTCCGATGCGCCGGGAGCGCGACGTGGACACGTAGGCGCCTTCGTGCCGCACGCCGAGCTGCCGCAGCGCCTCCTCCACGGTGTGGGCGGTGGTCCACACCTCGCGCCGGTGTCCGTCGAGGGTGAGCCGCACGGGTCGGGCGAAGCGCACGGCGACCTCGTCGCCGCTGCTGATCCGCGCGCCTGGCCCGGGCGCCACCACGTCGTGGGCGCCGACCTCGACACCCTCCTCCGCCAGCAGCTCGGTGACGTCGTCGGCGAAGGTGTGCAGCGTGCGGGCGTTGCCGTCGACGTTCAGCTCGATCGCCTTGTCCTTGGCGACGAACGCCGTGGTGCCGCCCGCCAGGAAGGCGACGACGAGGGCCTGCGGGAGCAGCCGCCGCATGGGGCTGTCCGGGCGCTCGGCGTAGCGCGTCCTGCGCCGGCGCGTGGACCTGCGGTGCGAGCCGTTGCGCGCCGCGGCACGCGACCCGGCGCGTGCTCCCGGGCCCGGCTCGGAGTGCCCGACGGGCCCGGGCGCGGGCTCGTCGTCGTCCGGAGCACCCTGCCGGGGCAGCGCGGGCAGGGTCGGCGCCTCGTAGGCGGGCCGGTAGGTGTCCGGGTGGGCGCCGGGTGGCGCGAGCGTCCCGTGGACGAGGGTCTCGGCGCTGTGCAGATCGGCCGGCGGCACGTCGAACCCGCCGTACACCGGGTCGGCGTAGGCGGGGGCATACGGCTCGTACGCCTGATACATCTCGCACGACTCGTACGTTCCGTATGACTCGTAGGTCTCGTACGTCTCGTACCGGGGGTTGCTCACGCCGACGCGCTCCAAGGGCCGGAGGGGGTCCAGAGGGGTCCGGATCGGGCCCCCAGAACCTAGCGGAGCGATCGTCACTCTCCAAAGCGACGCGACTACGCACAGTCGTACGGTGAGGTGAGCGGCGGGTCAGTAACCGAACGCGCGTGCCGTGTTGGTGCCGAGGGCCGTGGCCAGCGTGTCCTCGTCGATGCCGCGCACCTCGGCCATGGCCCGCACGGTGATCGGCACGAGGTAGGGGGCGTTGGGCCGCCCGCGGTAGGGCGCCGGGGTGAGGAAGGGCGCGTCGGTCTCCACGAGGAGGAGCTCCAGCGGGGCCACCGCCACCGCGTCCCGCAGGTTCTGGGCGTTCTTGAAGGTGACGTTGCCGGCGAAGGACATGAAGTAGCCCGCGCTCGCGCAGATCCCTGCCATCTCCGCGTCGCCGGAGTAGCAGTGGAAGACGGTCCGCTCGGGGGCGCCCTCCTCCTTCAGCACCCGCAGCACGTCGGCGTGGGCCTCGCGGTCGTGGATGACCAGGGCCTTGCCGTGCCGCTTGGCGATCTCGATGTGGGCGCGGAAGGAACGCTCCTGAGCCTCCTTGCCCTCGGGCCCGGTGCGGAAGTAGTCGAGGCCGGTCTCGCCGACGCCCTTGACCTGCTCCAGCGCGGCCAGCCGGTCGATCTCGGCGAGGGCGTCGTCCAGGGCGGCCTGACCGCCGGGTTCGCGGGCGCCCTGCCTCGACCACCCGTCGGGGTCGCCGTGCACGATCCGGGGCGCCTCGTTCGGGTGCAGGGCGACCGTCGCGTGGACGGCGTCGTACGCGGCTGCCGTCTCCGCGGCCCACCGCGAGCCCTTGAGGTCGCAGCCGACCTGCACGACCGTCGTCACCCCGACCGACGCCGCCTTCGCCAGCGCCTCCTCGACCGTGCCGGACTGCATGTCCAGGTGGGTGTGGGAGTCGGCGACCGGCACCCGCAGGGGCTCCGGGAGGGGCGGGGCCGCGTTCTTGTCCGGGCGGCCGGAGGTGTTCGAAGGCATGCCCCGATCCTACGAAAGGGGCACGCCCTCCCCGGTGGGGGAGGACCGGGGAGGGCGTCGACAAGGGGAGCGGGACGGGTCAGCTCGCCTTGCGCTGGAAGGGGTGCAGCAGGTCGGAGAGGTGCCAGTGGTGGTGTTCGCGCTGATCCTGGCCGGCCGCCGTCCCGGCCTCGGCGTCCGCGGTGGGCGCCTCCACGGGCCCGGCGGGAGGCGGTACGCGGTGGGCCGCGTCGCGCGCCGAGGCGACCCGCCCGGGCCGCATGATCCGCACGACGTGGCTGTCGCAGTTGTGGCACTCGGGCTTGCTCAACGGGGACGGCACCACCTTGCCGTCGGCCACGTAGAGCACGAACTCGTGCCCCGCGGCGTCCGTGTGGTGCTCTATCTCGTACGACTGCTCCCAGCCGTGCCCGCACCGCATGCAGGCGAAGGAGTAGGACTCGTTGACGACTGCGGTCGCACCGGCGCGGAGCCCGGTCCGCCCTGCGATCTCACTCATGCCAGCTCCTGTTGGTCCGCTGTGGCGTGAGGACGATTCCGTCCCCGCGACCCAGTGGACTCCTCGGCCGGACCGATGGCAGCAGACCTGTCGACTATTGGCCCCGATTTGGGCGTCCCTTGCCCCTGGACCCCTTGCGCTTTGCCCACCCATGGGGCGCACGCTCATCCGACATGCGCCCTGCTCAGAGGGGTCTCAGCGCCCCTTCAGGGGCGCGGGTGTGCATCCATGTGCGGCTCCGCCGCGCGGGCGCGATCAACCACAGTCGACGCGCGCCCCGCCAAGCACTCCGGCCCCCACCCCGAACCCGGCTCACTCACCGGCATTCTTCGCAGCGACCACCGCGTCGAAGACAACCCTCTTCGGCACCCCGGCCTCCACCGCCACCGCGGCGATCGCCTCCTTGCGCCGCTCCCCCGCCTCCTCCCGCACCCTCACCCGCCGCACCAGCTCCTCCGGCCCGACCTCTTCGGGCCCCTTCTCCGGTGCGCCCTCCACGACGACGGTGATCTCCCCGCGCACGCCCTCCGCGGCCCACGCGGCCAGCTCCCCCAGCCCGCCCCGCCGGACCTCCTCGTACGTCTTGGTCAGCTCGCGGCACACCGCGGCCCGCCGCTCGGCCCCGAACACCTCGGCCATGGCCGACAGCGTGTCGTCGAGCCGGTGGGGAGCCTCGAAGTAGACGAGCGTCCGCCGCTCGTCGGCGACCTCCCGCAGCCGCCCCAGCCGCTCCCCCGCCTTGCGCGGCAGGAACCCCTCGAAGCAGAACCGGTCGACGGGCAGCCCGGACAGCGCGAGCGCGGTGAGCACCGCGGACGGCCCGGGCACGGCGGTGACCCGCACGTCCCGCTCGACGGCGGCGGCCACCAGCCGGTACCCCGGGTCGGACACCGACGGCATCCCCGCGTCCGTGACGAGCAGCACCCGCGCCCCGCCCACCAGTTCCTCGACCAGTTCCGGCGTCCGGGCGGACTCGTTGCCCTCGAAGTACGACACCACCCGGCCCTTGGGGGTGACGCCGAGCGCCTGGGTCAGCCGGCGCAGCCGCCGCGTGTCCTCGGCGGCGACGACGTCGGCTCCGGCCAGTTCCTCGGCGAGCCGGGGCGGGGCGTCCGCGATGTCGCCGATGGGGGTGCCTGCGAGTACGAGGGTTCCGATCACGCTCCCATCCTCCCAGGGACGTCGACCGGGAACTCCTCCCAGGGGCGGAGGATGCGGACGCATACGGCCATGCACGGGACTCACACAGAACGGTTCCCTACGATGGCGCGGTGACCAGTACCGCGTCCTCCACGGACACCCGTCAGGGCCAGGCGCCGCTCGACCAGCGGCCGTCCTGGCAGCAGCGGCTGCGCCGCTTCGGCTACCAGGGGCAGCCCGGAAGCGACGCCCGCGACGTCCGTGACCGCCTGGTGCCGCCGTACACCGAGCCCTCCCCGCGACTGTGGGCGGCGCTCGGCGTCCCGCACACGCTCGCGGGGCGGCTGGTGCGCTGGTCGGGCTGGATCGGCCCGCTGCTCGTCACGCTGCTGGCGGGGGTGCTGCGGTTCTGGAACCTGGGCAGCCCGAGGGCGGTGATATTCGACGAGACGTACTACGCCAAGGACGCGTGGGCACTGGTCCACCGCGGGTTCGAGCTCAGCTGGGACAAGAACGCCAACGACCTGGTCCTGTCGACGGGCGGCCACGTCACCCTCCCGGCGGACGCGGCGTACGTCGTGCACCCGCCGGTCGGCAAGTACGTCATCGGGCTGGGCGAGCTGATGTTCGGCTTCGACCCCTTCGGCTGGCGCTTCATGACCGCGCTGCTCGGCACGCTGTCCGTGCTGCTGCTGTGCCGGATCGGCCGCCGCCTGTTCCGCTCCACCTTCCTCGGGTGTCTCGCGGGCGCCCTGATGGCGGTGGACGGCCTGCACTTCGTGATGAGCCGCACGGCACTGCTCGACGGCGTGCTGATGTTCTTCGTGCTGGCGGCGTTCGGCTGTCTGCTCGTCGACAGGGACAAAGCCCGCGGGAAACTCGCCGCCGCGCTGCCGCCGGCCGAGGACGGCCGGGCCCGGCCCGACCGGCACACGGCCGAGACGACCCGCCTGGGATGGCGCCCCTGGCGCTGGGCCGCGGGCCTGATGCTGGGCCTGGCCATCGGCACGAAGTGGAACGGCCTCTACATCCTGGCCGCGTTCTGCCTGATGGCGGTGTTGTGGGACGTCGGTTCGCGGCGGGTCGCCGGTGCCCGGCACCCGTACGCGGCGGTCCTCAAGCGCGACACCGGCCTCGCGTTCCTCGCCACGGTCCCCGTCGCCCTGGTCACCTACCTCCTGTCCTGGACCGGCTGGATCCTCTCAGCCACGAACGGCTCCGGCGGCTACTTCCGCAACTGGGCCGCGACCAGCGGCAAGGGCGGCAGCTGGACCTTCCTGCCCGACTGGCTGCGCAGCCTCTGGCACTACGAGCACCAGGTCTACGAGTTCCACGTCGGCCTGTCCTCGCCGCACACGTACCAGTCCAACCCGTGGAGCTGGCTCGTCCTGGGCCGGCCGGTGTCGTACTTCTACGAGTCCCCGGCCCCCGGCAAGGACGGCTGCCCCGCCGACGCGGGCGAGAAGTGCGCACGTGAGGTGCTCGCGCTCGGCACGCCGCTGCTGTGGTGGGTCGCCTGCTTCGCCGTCCTGTACGTCCTGTGGCGCTGGTTCTTCCGCCGCGACTGGCGCGCGGGCGCCATCGCCTGCGGCATCGCGGCCGGCTACCTCCCCTGGTTCATGTACCAGGAGCGCACGATCTTCTTCTTCTACGCCGTCGTCTTTCTGCCGTTCTTGTGCCTGGCGGTGGCGATGCTGCTCGGCGCGATCATCGGCCCACCCCGCTCCTCCGACACCCGCCGCGTCGCGGGAGCCACGGCAGCGGGCGTCCTGGTCCTCCTGATCACCTGGAACTTCATCTACTTCTGGCCGCTGTACACCGGCCAGGCCATCCCGATCGACGACTGGCGGGCGCGGATGTGGCTGGATACGTGGGTCTGATCTACGTTCGGTCAAAAATCGAAACGCCTGTCCCGTTAGTAACCGCTTACACATAGAGTGCTCCGGGATTCGGGCTTTCTGAACGCGTTCAAGGGGACGCGGAAGGCTCAACGGGGAGGGGCCACCCTATGAGCAAGGGGGTCAAAGTCGCCGTCATAGGCGGGGTGTTCGCGGTGATGGTGGGTGGGGCCGGGTACGGCGCCTACAACATCGTGAGCGCCTTGAGCGGTGACGGGGGCGGCACGGACGGGGTCTCCGCGGAGAAGCGGACGGGGCCGCCCGGCAAGGACGAGGTCAGGGAGACCACGGCCGCGTTCTTCAAGGCCTGGCAGACGGGAGCGTCCGCGAAGGCGGCGTCGTACACCAACAACGACGCGGCCGCCGAGCAGCTGCTCAGCGCCTTCGCCGACGACGCGCACATCACCGACGTGAAGATCACCCCGGGCGCGCCCCGGGGCACCACCGTGCCGTACTCGGTGAAGGCGAAGGTGGCCTACGACGGGAAGTCCGAGCCGCTGAGCTACCGGAGCGAGCTGAAGGTGGTGCGTGGACTGACCACCGGGCGAGCCCTGGTCGACTGGCAGCCGTCCGTCGTGCACCCCGAGCTGAAGAAGGACGACACGCTCGTCACCGAGCAGTCGGCCACCCCTCCCATCGAGGCGGTCGGCCGCGACGGCTCGGAGCTGACCAAGGAAAGGTACCCCTCGCTCGGCCCGGTCCTGGACGCCCTGCGCGACAAGTACGGCGAGCAGGCCGGCGGCACCCCGGGCGTCGAGCTGGTCGTCCGGCACAAAGGCGACGGCGCGCCCGACACCCCGCTGCTCACCCTCGCCAAGGGCAAGCCGGGCAAGCTCACCACCACGATCAGCCCGAGCGCGCAGGCGGCCGCCGAGAACGCGGTCAAGCGGTTCGCCCAGTCGTCGGTGGTCGCCGTCAAGCCCAGCACCGGTGAGGTGCTGGCCGTGGCCAACAACCGCACGGACGGCTTCAACGCGGCCTTCGAGGGCCAGTCGGCACCCGGCTCCACGATGAAGATCATCACCGCCGCGATGCTCATCGACAACGGCGTGACCTCGATGAACGGCCCGGCGCCCTGCCCCGACACCGCCGTGTGGCAGAGCCAGACGTTCAAGAACCTGACCGGTATGAAGCCCAACGAGAACGCCACGCTGGCCGACAGCTTCATGCGGTCCTGCAACACCGCCTTCATCAAGCTCATCGACGAGAAGCCGCTCACGGACGCCTCGCTGACCCAGGAGGCCGAGGACCACTTCGGGCTGGGACAGGACAACTGGCAGACCGGCATCGTCTCCTTCGACGGCAACGTGCCCGCGGTCGACGGGCCGGACCGGGCGGCGGGCGCCATCGGGCAGGGGCAGGTCCAGATGAGCCCGCTGAACATGGCCTCGGTCACCGCCACCGCCATCACCGGGTCCTTCCGCCAGCCCTACCTGGTCTCGCCGAAGCTGGACGGCCGGGAACCGGCACAGGCCGAGGGCCTGCGGTCGAGCACCGTCGCCCAGCTCAAGCAGATGATGCGGCTCACGGCCACGCAGGGCACCGCGGCCCGGGCCATGGCCGGACTCGGCGGTGACATCGGCGCCAAGACCGGCTCCGCCGAGGTCGACGGCAACGCCAAGTCCAACAGCTGGTTCACCGGATTCCGCGACGACATAGCGGCGGCGGCCATGAGCGAGCAGGGCGGCCACGGCGGCGACGCGGCCGGGCCGATTGTCGCAGCCGTGCTACGAACAGGTGGCTGATCTCACCTCCGGGGGACGGGACTCTAGGGTGGTGGCCGTCGTTGGGACTTGGGACAGCTGAGGGCGACGGGGACCCTGGGGAATCGCGGAGGAACGAACAGCAGTGGGCAACAGAAGGCGCGTCGCCGAGCGACGGAAGACGAGACCCGCGGTGATCGGCGGGATGATCGCCGTGGTCGTCGCGGGTGGCGGAGCCGGTGCCTACGCGCTGGTCGGCGGCGGTGCCGCGGCCGACGACGGGTCGCGGGCGGCGGACCGCAAGGCCGAGGTCAAGACCGGCCCGCTGTCGCCGACCGAGGTCACGACCACCGCCACCGCCTTCCTCACCTCCTGGCAGTCCGGCAAGGTCACGCAGGCCGCCGCCGCCACCGACGACCCCTCCGCGGCCCGGCCGCTGCTCACCGGCTACACCAAGGACGCCCACATCAAGGACGTCACCCTCACCCCGGGCAAGCCCGCCGGCGACAAGGTGCCGTTCTCCGTCAAGGGCACGGTGTCCTACAAGGGAACCGACAAGCCGCTGACCTACGACAGCGCCCTGACCGTGATGCGCCGCGCCTCCGACGGAAAGCCCCTGGTCGACTGGCACTCCGCGGTCGTCCACCCGGACCTGAAGGACGGCGACACACTGGTGACCGGTGAGGCGGGCACGCCTCCGGTCAAGGCCCTCGACCGGGACGGCGGGGAGCTGACCACGAAGAAGTACGCCTCCCTCGGCCCGGTCCTGGACGGACTGCGCGAGAAGTACGGCAAGGAGGCCGGCGGCAAGGCCGGTATCGAACTGCGGGTCGTGCGCGGCAAGGCCGCCAAGGCGAAGGACCTCTCCGACAAGACCCTGCTGGAGCTGAGCAAGGGCACGCCGGGCACGGTGAAGACCACGCTGGACCCGGCCCTGCAGGCGGCGGCCGAGCAGAAGGTCGCGAAGAAGGCCAGGTCCTCGGTGGTCCTGCTGCGGGTGTCGACCGGCGAGATCCTGGCCGCGGCCAATGCCTCCCGGGGCTTCAACACCGCCTTCCAGGGCTCCCTGGCCCCCGGCTCCACGATGAAGGTCATCACCTCGTCGCTGCTGCTGGAGAAGGGCCTGGCCTCGGCGGACAAGAAGCACCCGTGCCCGAAGTACTTCACGTACGGTCACTGGAAGTTCCAGAACGACGACAAGTTCGAGATCAAGAACGGCACCTTCAAGGCGAGCTTCGCGCGGTCCTGCAACACGGCCTTCATCAGCCAGGCCCCGAAGCTGAAGAACGACGACCTGACCAAGGAGGCCCAGCAGGTCTTCGGCCTGGGGCTGAACAACTGGGCCATCGGTGTGCCGTCCTTCGACGGCGCGGTGCCGGTGCAGTCGGCGGCCCAGATGGGCGCCTCCCTGATCGGGCAGGGCGGGGTCCGCATGAACCCGCTGAACATGGCGTCGGTCTCGGCGACGGTCAAGGCCGGCACCTTCCACCAGCCCTACCTGGTCTCCCCGGACGTGGACGGACGCAAGCTGGCGAAGGCCTCCCGCACCCTGCCGGCGAGCACCCTGTCCCAGCTGCGGGAGCTGATGTCGTACACGGCCGCGTACGGCACGGCCGCGGAGGCGATGGCCGGGGTCGGCGGCGACGTCGGCGCCAAGACCGGGTCCGCCGAGGTCGACGGGCAGAAGAAGCCGAACGGCTGGTTCACCGCCTACCGGGGCGACCTGGCCGCCGCGGGCGTGGTCCAGCAGGGCGGGCACGGTGGCTCGACGGCGGGTCCGATCGTGGCGGCGCTGCTGAAGACGGGCGGCTGAGCGCGGGGCTCAATGGGTGACGGGTTCCGCGGCGGCCATGTACGTCCGCCGCAGGAACCGCAGCAGCGCCTGCCGCTCGAACTGCACCACCGACACACGCTGCGCGGTGTGGAACTCCACGACGACCTGCACCCGGCCGCAGGGCCACACCCGCACCTCGCCGCTTCCGGCGGGGGCCCGCAGCCCCTCCTCCAGCAGCTCGCGGCCGAAGGTCCATTCGCCTCCACCGGCCCCGGGCAGCGCCATGCGCACCTTGCGGGGGTCGTGGTCGGGGTCGTACCGCAGCCTGACGGGAACCGCCTCCAGCTCGTCGACGAGCGGCACGGCCGCGTCCGAGACGATGTGGGCTCGTGCGTACTGCTCGACTACGGACATCGGACGGCCCCTTCACCGTGCGCAATCCGAGTGGAAACCGTGCGTCCACTCCCTCTCCAATGTCGCATATTTTCCGGATTGCGCCCGTGGGGCCGGACATATCACGGGTGAGATAAAACGAGCTTCACGCTCTTGCAAACCGTTCGCATCAAGCCACATCATCGAACGGTGCATGTACCTGACGGATTCATCAACGCGCCCACCTCCGCCGCCACCGGTGTGATCGCCGCGGGCGCCGTCGCCGTGAGCCTGCGCGGCGCACGCCGCGAACTCGACGAGCGCACGGCGCCGCTGGCCGGACTCGTCGCGGCGTTCATCTTCGCCGTGCAGATGCTGAATTTCCCCGTCGCGGCGGGCACCAGCGGCCACCTCCTCGGCGGAGCGCTGGCTGCGATACTCGTCGGCCCCTACACGGGGGTCCTGTGCGTCTCCGTCGTCCTGCTGATGCAGGGCATCCTCTTCGCGGACGGCGGTCTGACCGCGCTCGGCGTGAACATCACCAACATGGCGATCGTCACGACGGTCGTCGCCTACGCCCTCTTCCGCGGCCTGGTGAAGGTGCTGCCCCGCACCCGCCGGTCGGTCACCGTGGCCTCCTTCGTCGCGGCCCTGGTCTCCGTCCCGGCCGCCGCGCTGGCCTTCACGCTGATGTACGCGATCGGCGGCACCACCGACGTCTCGATCGGCAAGGTCGCCACCGCCATGGTCGGCGTGCACGTCCTGATCGGCATCGGCGAGGCCGTGATCACCGCGCTGACCGTCGGCGCGGTCATCGCCGTACGCCCGGACCTGGTGTACGGGGCACGCGGTCTGACGCAGAGGCTCAAGCTGCGGGTGAACGGCGAGCTGGTCGACGCGCCCGACGCGCAGCCCGAGCCCGCTCCCGTGGCCGCCCGGACCTCGCACCGCAAGGTGTGGGCCGCGGGCCTGGTCACCTCCCTCGTGCTGGCCGGCTTCGTCAGCTTCTACGCCTCGGCGAACCCCGACGGCCTGGAGAAGGTCGCCACCGACCACGGCATCGACAAGAAGACCGAGGAGCACGACACGGCCGGCTCCCCGCTCGCCGACTACGGCGTCAAGGACGTCGACGACGCCCGTCTGTCCGGAGGGCTGGCGGGTGTCATCGGCGTGGGGGTCACGGTCGTCGCGGGCACCGGCGTGTTCTGGGCGGTGCGCCGCCGCCGCACGGACGACACCTCCCCGGCCGAGACGTCGAGCACCACGAGCACGTCGAGCACGTCGAGCACGTCGAGCACGTCGAGCACGAGCGTCTGACATGGGAGCCGGGCACGCGCACAAGCTCTACCGGCACGGGCACTCGCCCGTGCACGGCCTGCCGCCGCACACCAAGCTCGCCGCCGTCTTCGCCTTCGTGGTCGTCGTGGTGTCGACGCCGCGCGAGGCGATGTGGGCGTTCGGGCTGTACGCCGTGCTGCTCGGGGCCGTCGCGTGCGTCGCGCGCGTGCCCGCCGGCTTCCTGCTCCGGCGGCTGCTGATCGAGGTGCCGTTCGTCGCGTTCGCGGTGCTCATGCCGTTCGTGGCGGAGGGCGAGCGGGTCGACGTCCTCGGTCTGTCCCTGAGCGTGAACGGCCTGTGGGGCGCCTGGAACGTGCTCGCCAAGGGCACGCTCGGCGTCGCGGCCTCGGTGCTGCTGGCCGCCACGACCGAGCTGCGCGAACTGCTGCTGGGCCTGCAGCGCCTGAAGCTCCCGCCGCTCCTGGTGCAGATCGCGTCCTTCATGATCCGCTACGGCGACGTCATCACCGACGAGATGCGGCGCATGCGGATCGCCCGGGAGTCCCGCGGCTTCGAAGCCAGCGGCGTCAAGCACTGGGGCGTGCTCGCCAAGTCGGCCGGCGCGCTCTTCATCCGCTCCTACGAGCGCGGCGAGCGGGTGCACCTGGCCATGGTCAGCCGCGGCTACGCCGGTTCCATGCCCGTCATCGACGAGGTGACCGCGTCCCGGGCGCAGTGGTCGTACGCCCTCGCCCTCCCCTGCGCCGCGCTGCTCGTCTGTCTGCTGGGATGGACCCTGTGACTGCTTCTCTGGAGGTCTCCGGCCTCGCCTTCGCCTACCCCGACGGACACCAGGCCCTCTTCGGCGTCGACTTCTCGGTCGCGCGCGGAGAGCGGGTCGCGTTGCTCGGGCCGAACGGCGCCGGCAAGACGACCCTCGTGCTGCACCTCAACGGCATCCTGACCGGCGGCGCCGGCACGGTGAGGGTCGCCGGGCTGCCCGTGGACAAGCGGAACATGGCCGAGGTCCGGCGCCGGGTCGGCATCGTCTTCCAGGACCCGGACGACCAGCTGTTCATGCCGACGGTCCGGGAGGACGTGGCGTTCGGGCCCGCGGCGGCGGGTCTGAAGGGGCCTGAGCTGGAGGCGCGCGTCGAGCGGGCACTGGAGCGGGTCGGCATGGCGGAGTTCAAGGACCGGCCGCCGCACCACCTGTCCTTCGGGCAGCGCCGCCGGGTGGCCGTCGCGACCGTACTGGCGATGGAGCCCGAGATCCTCGTCCTGGACGAGCCGTCGTCCAACCTCGACCCCGCCTCCCGCCGCGAACTGGCGGACATCCTGCGCTCCCTGGACGTGACCGTGCTGATGGTCACGCACGACCTGCCCTACGCGCTGGAGCTGTGCCCGCGCTCCCTGATCCTCAGCGACGGGGTGATCGCGGCCGACGGGCCGACCGGCGAGCTGCTCTCGGACGAGGAGCTGATGCGGGCCCACCGTCTGGAGCTGCCCTTCGGTTTCGATCCGCGTTCCGTCCCGGCGGCTCCGGCCCGTCCGTGACAATGGCCGCGTGACGAACGAGGAGAGCGACGGATCACCACGGCTGGACGACCAGCTGTGCTTCGCGCTGTACGCCGCCCAGCGTGCGGTGACGGCGGCGTACCGCCCGCTCCTCGACGAGCTGGGCCTCACCTACCCCCAGTACTTGGTGCTGCTGGTCCTCTGGGAGCGCGGCGAGACGCCGGTGAAGGAGCTGGCCGCGGCCCTGCGCCTGGACTACGGCACGGTCTCGCCGCTGCTGAAGCGGCTGGAGGCGGCCGGTCTGGTACGGCGTGAGCGGTCGGCGCGGGACGAGCGGTCGGTGCTGGTGGCCCTGACGGGGCGCGGGCTCGAACTCCGGGAGCGGGCGGGCCGGGTGCCCGGTGCGCTGCTCACGGCGACCGGGCTCGACACGGCGGAGGCCGGGCGGCTGCGTGCGGAGCTGTGGCGGCTGGCCGAGCGTGCGGAGTCGGCGGCGGACCGGTCCCGCTGAGGGTTACCCCCGGTTTCCCACCCCCTGGTCATGACAGGGGAGTTACCGGCCAGTACCTTGTGCACGATGTATTTGTGCGCACTTGGTTCCGGGGGAGGACAGCATGACTGACGGCCCCGCCGTCGACACCCGCCCGACGAAGATCATGTACGTGGCGGAGGCCACCGCCCACGGCGGCCGCGAGGGCTATGTGACCAGCCAGGACGGTCAGCTCGACCTCAGGGTCGCGATGCCCCCGCAGCTCGGCGGCGACGGCAACGGCACCAACCCGGAACAGCTCTTCGCGGCCGGCTACAGCGCCTGCTTCCACAACGCGCTGATCCTCGTCGGCAACCGCGAGGGCTACGACCTGGCCGGCTCCACGGTCGCCGCGAAGGTCGGCATCGGCCCCAACCGGCAGCGCGGCTACGGCCTCGCGGTCGCCCTCAGCGTCTCGCTGCCGGTCGTCGACACGGAGCTCGCGAACAGGCTGGTGGACGCGGCCCACGAGATCTGCCCGTACTCGAACGCGACCCGCGGGAACATCGACGTGACCATCCTGCTTGGCTAGAGGGGAGCGGCCCGCAAGACGAGGAGTACCGACGTGGACGTGAACGGCACAGTCGCCGAGGGCTTCGAGCCGGTCAGGGAAGCGTTCGTACGGAACTTCGAGACGCTCGGTGATCGTGGCGCGGCGGTCGCCGTCTACCGGGACGGGCAGAAGGTCGTCGACCTGTGGGGCGGCACGAAGGACGTCGACGGCACGGCCCCCTGGGAGCGCGGTACGGCCCAGGTCGTGCGCTCGGCGACCAAGGGTGTCGCCGCCGCCGTCCTCCTGCTGCTGCACCAGCGCGGGCAGCTGGACCTGGACGCGCCGGTGGGGCACTACTGGCCGGAGTTCAAGGCGCGGGGCAAGGAGCGGGTGCTGGTCCGGCACGTGCTGAACCACCGGGCCGGGCTGCCGGTCCTCGACCGGCCGCTCACCCCGCAGGAGGCGCTGGACCCGCTGCGGGGCCCGGAGGCGCTCGCCGGGCAGGCCTTGGCCTGGGAGCCCGGCACCGACCACGGCTACCACGCGCTCACCTACGGCTGGCTGGTCGACGAACTGGTGCGGCGCGTGACCGGGCAGGGCACCGGACAGTGGCTGGCGTCGCAGATCACCGGCCCCCTGGGGCTGGACCTCTGGCTCGGTCTGCCGGAGTCGGAGGCCGGCCGGGTCGGGCGGGTGGGCCGCGTCGAGGGAGCCGAGCCGGCCGGCGGCCTGCGGGCCCGCCCCAAGCGCTCGGTCACCGAGGCCTACGAGGACCCGGCCTCCCTCACGCGCCGGGCGTTCGCCGCGATCTCCCCGTTCCCGGACCAGAACGACCCCGCCTACCGCGCGACCGCCCTCCCCGCGACGAACGCCATAGCGACGGCGGACGGGCTGGCCCGCTTCTACGCGACCCTGATCGACGACACGGCCGACGCGGGGCGCCTCTCCACACGCCTGTTCACACCGGAGACGGTGGAACTGGCCCGGGCCGAGGAGTCGGCGGGCCCCGACCGGGTCCTGGTGGTCGGCACCCGCTTCGGCCTCGGCTACATGCTGCACGGCAGCGCCTCGCCGCTCCTCACCCCGGGCTCCTTCGGCCACCCCGGCCGCGGCGGGGCCCTCGGGTTCGCCGACCCTGAGACCGGGATCGCCTTCGGCTACGTCACCAACGGCTTCCGCAAGACGGTGACGGCGGACCCGCGGGCACAGGGGCTGGTGCGGGCGGTGCGGGCAGTGCTGAACCTCTAAGAGCCCCCGGACACCATCAGCGGCCTTCAGGGCCCGTCGTTCGGATCATGCCGGCGTCGCGGGGCTCGAGCCGGCCGGGAGGCGCAGTCACTCTCGGCCGACCTGATCCGGACGACAGGCCCTAGACGTGGATCGGGTGGGAGGTCCGCCCGGAGGCCTGGTCGATCTCCTCGTGGGCTTTGGTGAGCAACCGCATGGCGAGTTCGTTCAACGCCCGGGCCCCGGCGATCTCCTCCCCGACCCTCGGCTGGTTGGCGTCGGTCCGGTGCCGGCTCGCGTGCCCGTGCGCCCGTACCTCACTGCCGTCGGGCAAGCGGACCATCGCTGCCGCGCGCGTGTGCTGGTCGTCCTCCGTGAACTCCATCTCGACGTGCCATCCCACAGTGGTGTGCATCATGACGATCACCTCCGGAACGCTTAATTCCAGGGTGCTCCTCGCACCCGCCGGACGCACCCGCCTGACAGGCTCCTATCCGGCGTGCAGCATCAGCCCGATCCCGACGACCAGCAGCCCGGCCGCCGCGATCCTCGGCGCCCCGAACCGCTCCTTGAAGAACACGGCCCCGATCGCCGCGCCCACGATGATCGAGGACTCGCGCAGGGCCGCGATGGGGGCGAGTTCGGCCCTGGTCTGGGCCCACAGGACGAGGGCGTAGGCGGCGACGGACAGCGCGGCACCGATCAGCCCGACCCCGGCGAAGGGCCGCAGCAGGGCGACGGTCCGACCGCGTCGGCGCCACACGGCGTACGCCGGGACGACCACCCCCTGCACCGCCATCAGCCAGGCGATGTACCCGAGGGAGGACCCGGAGGCCCGCACGCCCAGGCCGTCGAGGACGGTGTAGACCGCTATGGTCAGCCCGGTTGCCAGGGCCGCCCCGATCGCCGCCCAGTCGGGCCGCCGCCCGCGCAGTCCCCACAGGGCGACGCCGGTCAGCCCCGCGCAGGACAGGGCGATCCCGGCGGCGGCCCACCCGTCGGGCACCTCGTGCGCGAAGAGGGCGGCGAGCAGGGTCACGACGAGCGGCGCGGTGCCCCGGGCGATGGGATAGGCCTGTCCGAAGTCTCCCAGCCGGAAGGACGTCATCAGCAGGGCGTAGTAGGCGATGTGGACGGCGGCGGAGAGGAGCAGGTACGGCCAGGCCCCGGCCGCCGGGAACGCCACGAACGGTGCCAGGGCCAGCCCGATGACCATCCCGCCGCCCGAGATCAGCGCGAAGCCGGCGAGCTTGTCGGTGATCTTGTGGGCGATGGCGTTCCAGCTGGCGTGGGTGACCGCGGCGAGCAGGACGGCGGCGGTGACCAGGGGGGTCACGGGGTGGGCTCGCGCACGTCCACCAGGGTGCCGTCGGCGTATGTCACGAGGTCCTCGGGGGCCATGGGGAACACGGTGTACGGCGTGCCGGCCGCGGCCCAGACGACGTCGTGCTCCAGCAGGGACCGGTCGGCGAGCACCCGGGTCCTGGTCCGGTGCCCGAAGGGCGGCACGCCGCCGATGGCGTACCCGGTGGTCTCCCGCACGACGTCCACCCTGGCCCGGGTGACCTTGTCGGCGCCGAGCTCCTTGCGGACGAGTTCGAGGTCGACCCGGGAGGCTCCGTCCATGAGCACGAGCACCGGAACCGAGTCCGCGGCGAAGATCAGCGACTTGCAGATCTGGCTCAGCTCGCACCCGACCGCGGCGGCGGCCTCGGCGGCGGTGCGGGTGGCGTCGGGGAAGCGGCGGACCTGACTCACGAGGTCCCCCAGCCCGAGCTCCCGCAGGGCTTCGGCGAAACGGGGATGAGCTCCGGAGTTCCCGGCGTCCGTGGCGGCTGTCGTCGTCATGGGGAGCACGGTAGTAGTCCGTGTAGGGCGCACGCGAGTGGCCCGGAGCGTGCGGGCGCGGCTCGCCGCCGGCCGAGGCGGACTACTCGGTGGGGACCCCGAGGGCGGGGAGGACCACGGCGTCGATGTACGAGGTGAGGAAGGCCGCCGTCGGGGGCCGGTCGTCGACGATCGCGCAGGTGACGAAGGCGCCGAGCATCATGTGCACCACGAACTCCAGCGCGGGGCAGTCCGCGCGGATCTCGCCCCGGTCCACGGCGCGCTGGAGCACGCGGCGCGAGTCCGCGATCTCCGGCTCGATGATCTGGCTCCGGAACTCGCTGTGGAGATCGGGGTTGGCGTGTATCGCCGTGGCCAGGCCGCGCATCAACGCGCCGTTCTGCTCGATCTCGGCGTCGTCCGCGCGCGCCAGAAGGGCGTGGAAGTCGCCGCGCAGCGAGCCGGTGTCGACCTCGTCGAGGTTCTTCACCGGCTTGTTGTGACGGAGCGCCTTGACGACCAGCTGGGCCTTGCCGCCCCACTGGCGGTAGAGGGTGGCCTTGCTGGAGCGGGTGCGCGCGGCCACGGCGTCCATGGTGAGGGCGTCGTAGCCGACCTCGCGGAGCAGGTCGAGCACGGCCGTGTACAGCTCGGCCTCACGCTCGGGGGTGATCCGGCTGCGACGCGCGGCGGCGACCTCGGCCATCCTCTCGCCCTCCTGCTCCGAACGACACGGTTTCGTACGTCACGAATGTAGCGCACCCCTTAAGGAAACGAAACGGTTTCGTACGAGCTATGGGTCACCGCCGGGCCGTTGCCCTGAGTTGCCCGGGTACGTCCCTCGGCAAAGCATGAGGACGTGACCTATCTGCGTCTGCCGCACCTCCATGACGACCTGCTGTGCTTCGTGGCCGAGGACGACCTCTGGCTCGCCCCGCTCGACTCCCCCGGCCGGGCCTGGCGGCTCACCGTCGACCGCACCAAGGCGGGTCACCCGCGCTTCTCGCCCGACGGCCGCCACCTGGCGTACACCAGCTGGCGCAGCCTGCTGCCCGAGGTCCACATCGTCCCGGTGGACGGCGGGCCGGGCCGCCAGGTGAGCCACTGGGGCAGCGCCGACACCCGGGTCTGCGGCTGGACCCCGGACGGCGACATCCTGGCCGTGGCCTCGCACGGCGAACCCTTCTCCTACTTCACCTGGGCCTACAAGGTCACCCCGGGCGGCGACCCGGGCCGCAAACTGCCCTGGGGGCCGGTCTCCGACATCCAGGTCGCCGACGTGGACGGGGAGCGCAAGTCCCTCCTCCTCACCGGCACCCCACCGCACGAACCGGCCTCCTGGAAGCGCTACCGCGGCGGGGCGACGGGCCGGCTCTGGCTGCACGGCGAACGGCTGCTCGAAGGCATCGGGGGCCACCTGCACTCCCCCATGTTCGTCGGCGGCCGCATCGCGTTCCTCTCCGACCACGAGGGCGTCGCCAACCTCTACTCCTGCGCCTACGACGGCTCCGGGCTGCGCCGGCACACCGACCACGACTCCTTCTACGCCCGGCACGCCGCCAGCGACGGCACCCGGGTCGTGTACCAGTGCGGGGGCGACCTGTGGCTGGTCGACGACCTGGCCCCGGACTCCCAGCCGCGCCGGCTGGACGTACGGCTGAGCGGGCCGCGGGCCGGGCGGCGCCCCTACCAGGTGGCGGCGTCCCGGCATCTCGACGGGCTCTCCGTCGACGAGACCGGGCGGGCCAGTGCCGTCGTCGTGCGCGGCAGCCTGTACTGGCTGACCCACCGGGACGGCCCGGCCCGCACCCTCACCGACACCCCCGGCGTCCGGGTGCGGCTGCCGGAGATGCTCGGCGGCAGCGGGCGGGTGGCGTACGTGACGGACGCCGAGGGCGAGGACGCGATCGAGATCGCCTCCCTGCCCCGGGCCAGCGGCGACCGGGCGCCCCGGCGGCCGGCCGCGGGCCGCCTGGGCCGCGTGCACGAGCTGGTCTCGGACCCGGAGGGCGAGCGGCTGGCGATCGCCTCGCACGACGGCCGGCTCCTCCTGGTGGACGTCACGGAGGACACCGGCGGCGAGGTCACGGAGCTGATCCGGTCGGTCAACGGGCCCGTGCGCGACCTCGCGTTCTCCCCGGACGGAGCGTGGCTCACCTGGTCGCACCCGGGCATCGGGCGGAGCCTGCGGCAGATCAAGATGGCCCGGATCAAGGACATGTTCGTCGTGGACGTCACGGGCGGCCGCTTCGAGGACGAGAACCCGGTCTTCACCAGCGACGGCCGGTACCTCGCCTTCCTGTCCTGGCGCGGCTTCGACCCCGTCTACGACGTGCACACCGGCGACCTGTCCTTCCCGCTGGGCTGCCGCCCGTACCTGGTGCCGCTGTCCTCCGCGACGCCCTCACCGTTCGCCGTGAACCCGGAGGGCCGCCCGGCCGCCGGTGGCCTCGACCCGGTCGAGGACGACGGCGAGGGGGACCACGGGGCCGCCGTGACCGTCGAGGTCGAGGGGCTGGAGAGCCGCGTCACGCCCTTCCCGGTGGCCGCCTCCAAGTACTCGGCGCTGCGCCCGGTCGCGGGCGGCGGACTGGTGTGGCTGCGCTGGCCGATCTCCGGCGCCCTCGGCGAGACGTTCGCCAACCCGGACGACACCAGCGGCCGGCCGACCCTGGAGCACTTCGGCATCACCAAGGCCAGGAAGTCCGAACTCGCCCAGCACCTCGACTGGTTCGCGGTCAGCGGCGACGGCAGCCGGCTGGTGATCGTCGACGAGGGCGAACTGCGCGCGGTCCCGGCCAACGAGCCGGGCGACAGCGACTCCACCGTGTGGATCGACGCGCGCCGCATCCTGCACACGGTCGACCCGGCGGCGGAGTGGCGGCAAGCCTACGAGGAGGCCGGCCGGCTCATCCGGGCCTACTTCTGGGACCCGGGCATGTGCGGCATCGACTGGGACGGGGTGCTGGACCAGTACCGCCCGCTGGTCGACCGGGTGGCCTCCCCCGACGAGTTCGCCGACCTGCTGCGCGAGGCCCTCGGCGAACTGGGCACGTCCCACGCCTATGTCACCGCCGCCCGGCGCAACGAGGGCCCGCCCCACTACCAGCGCCGGCAGGGCCTGCTGGGCGCCAACTTCGTACGCAGGGACGGCGGCTGGACGGTCAAGCGGATCCTGCTCGGCGACTCCTCCGACTCCAAGGCCCGCTCCCCGCTGGCCGGCACGGGCATCCGGGAGGGCGCGGTCCTCACCCACGTCGACGGCCGCCCGGTGGACCCGGACGCGGGCCCGTATCCGCTGCTGGCCGGTGCGGGCGGTACGACGGTGGAGCTGACCTTCGACCCGGCGGGGGGCTCGGCGGGGGGCTCGGCCGATGCCCCCGTGGCGGACTCGGCGGCGGTTTCGGCTGCGGACTCGGCGGCGGTATCGGCGGCGGTATCGGCGGATGGCCCGACGACGGACTCGGCGGCTTCGGTCGATACTCCGCCGACGAACTCGGCGGCTTCGGTCGATACTCCGCCGACGGACTCGGCCGGTACCCCGCCGGCGGACTCGGTGCGGGCCGGGGGCCCGCCCCGGCGGGTCGCCGTCGTCCCGCTCGTCGACGAGCGCCCGCTGCGCTACCAGGACTGGGTGGCCAAACGCCGGGCGGTGGTGCGGGAGTTGAGCGGCGGGCGCTGCGGCTACCTGCACATCCCGGACATGGGCGGTTCGGGCTGGGCGCAGTTCAACCGCGACCTGCGCATGGAGGTGTCCCGCCCCTCGCTGATCGTGGACGTGCGCGGCAACGCGGGCGGCCACATCAGCGAACTCGTCATCGAGACGCTGAGCCGGACGATCCTGGGCTGGGACCTGACCCGCGACGCCCAGCCGGTGTCGTACGCCTCGAACGCTCCGCGCGGCCCGGTGGTGGCCCTGGCCGACGAGGCGACCTCCTCCGACGGCGACATGATCACCGCCGCGTTCAAGCTGCTGAAGCTCGGCCCCGTCGTGGGACAGCGCACCTGGGGCGGTGTGGTCGGCATGACCGGCCGTCACGAGCTGGGCGACGGCACGGTGATCACGGTGCCGATGAACGCGGCCTGGTTCGACGCGTACGGCTGGTCGATCGAGAACAAGGGCGTCGCCCCCGACATCGACGTCCTGCGCACCCCGCTGGACTGGGCCGAGGGGCGGCACGCCCAGCTGGCCGACGCGGTGGAACTGGCGCTCGGACTGCTGGAGACCAACCCGCCGGCCACACCGCCGACCTACAGCGACGTACCGGACCGCTCCCGTCCGAAGCTGCCGCCCAGGACGTGAACGCCCGGCCCCGGACTGGGGAAAGGGGCGCCCCGCGCGGGGACGCCCCAGTCCGCTCGGCACGCAACGTCAGGCGTCGTAGTCCTGGTCGAAGCGGTCCTCCTGGTCACGCTCACGGTCGCGCTGCGGCTCCGGGCGCTCACGGTCGCGCTGCGGCTGCGAGGGGTCCATGTCCTCGTCGCGCCGGCGACCACGGCCCGGCACCTGCTCGCGAGCCTGCTCCGCCTTCTGGCGAGCCTGGTTCTGCCACTGCTCGGACTTCTCCTGGAACTGGTCCTTCATACCCATGTGGGTTCACTCCCGTTGGGGGTGAGGGGATCTGGCTCGATCAGATTCACACGGGCCATGACCCTGCGCATGTCGATCACTCACGGAGCGTAGTCCGCTGCTGTTCATCGGCCGCACCACCGGCCCCGACCAGGCCCGTGCGCATGCCCGTCAGCCGGTCCGCGAACCGCCGCATCTCGCGCTGGCCCACCGTCCCGATGACCGCGGGCAGATAACCGCGCACGCCCTGCATCCCCCGCAGCCACCACTGCCCGTACACATGGCTCGACCTGCGCTCGATCCCCTCCACGAGCCGGTCCACCGCCGGTCCCAGCGGGTACGTCTTGTTGGACGGCCAGGGCAGCCGCTGCCTCAACTCCCGCATCACATCGTCCTGGTCGGCCCCGCGCACCATGTCGGTGTCCGTCCACGACAGATAGCCGACGCCCACCTTCACGCCCCGGTGCCCGACCTCGGCCCGCAGGCTGTGCGCGTACGCCTCCACGCCCGACTTGGACGCGCAGTACGCGGTCATCATCGGCGCCGGGGTGATCGCCGCCAACGAGGCGATCTGCAGCAGATAGCCCCGGCTCCGTGTCAGCAGCGGCAGGAACGCCCGGGCGGTCACCGCCGAACCGATCAGGTTCACCTCGATCACCCGCCGCCAGGACTCGGGGTCGGAGTCCGCGAACGGACCGCCGGTGGCCACACCGGCGTTGGCGACGACGATGTCGACCCGGCCGAAGCGCTCCTCGACCTCGCTCGCCACGCGGGCCATCGCCTCGTGGTCGGTGACGTCGGCGTGCCAGTGGTCGCTGTCGCTGTGCAGCCGGCCGGAGACCTTCTTGAGCTCGTCCGGCTCCAGGCCGACCAGCGCCACCTTCACACCACGCGCCGACAGTTTGCGGGCCAGCAACTCCCCTACGCCGCGCGCCGCCCCGGTCACCACGGCGACCTTGCCTTCGAGGCTCACCCTGCTCATGCGCTCTCCTCGGATACGACCTGGATGTGGGTGCGGACGAGGTCCCGGATGGTGCGGCTGACCAGGTCGGGCGCCTCGACGGGCGTCATGTGACCGATGCCGGGCAGTTCGGTGATGCCCGTGCAGTGCGGCAGCGCTGCGGCCAGGGCCCGGGCCTGCACCGGCGGCGTCAGCCGGTCCGCCGTACCGACGAGCACGGCCGTGGGCACCTCCAGCTCGCGCACACCGTGGTCGAGGTCGAGCAGATCCAGCACCTGCGACCAGGCGTGGCGGACCTTGCGGGGGCAGGCGTGCACGATCCGGGCACACGCCTCGATCATGTGCGGGGCCGAACCGGGGCCCATCGTCCCGTACTTGAGGATCCGCCGGGCCAGCGGCGTGACCGGCCCGAGCGGGGCACGGCTGCCGAGGATCCGCCGGGTCAGCCAGGTCCGCACCCGCCCCGCCCGCAGCGGGACGACGGTGGAGGCCGCGACCAGCTGCGAACTGCCCGTGCTGCACAGCAGGACGGCGGCCGCGTGCGCCCGGAAGGCGGCTCGACCGGAGGCGGCCATGATGGTCATCCCGCCCATGGAGTGCCCGGCGATCACGGCCTGTTCGCCGGGCGCGAGGGTGGCCTCCAGTACGGCTTCCAGATCGTCGGCGAGCGCGTCCGCGCTGCACGCCGGGCTCGCGGGGCTGCGCCCGTGGCCGCGCTGGTCGTAGGCGATGACCCGGTGGTCGGCGGCCAGGTCGCGGATCTGCGCGGCCCAGAAGGCGGTGGAGCAGGTCCAGCCGTGGGCGAGGACGACGGCGTGGGCGCCCTCGGGCCCGTGGACCTCGACGTGCAGCCGGGCGCCGTCGGCGGAGACGGCGGTCAGTTCACGCGCCGGGGCGGGCGGGGCGTAGGGGCCGGAGTCGGCGTGCGGGAGGCTGCTCACGCTTCCACCCCGGCCTTCTCCTGCGCGGTGTCCTTCCTCGCCGCGGGAGCCCGCAGGACGTCGTACTCCGCGAGGTCGACGCGCCGCGTGGCCCGCCGGAACTCGCCCGTCGTGCCGGGCCAGATGGTGGTGTTGCGGCCGCTCGCGTCGAGGTACCAGCTGGTGCAGCCGCCGGTGTTCCACACGGTGCGCTTCATGCGCTCCTGCACCCGGTCGTTCCAGGTGCGCACGGCGTCCGGCCGGGCGTCGAGGGCGACCCGGCCGCCGAGGACGTCGAGCTGGCGGACGTAGTCGGCGAGGTAGTTCAGCTGGGACTCGATCATGAGGATCATCGAGGAGTTCCCGAGGCCGGTGTTGGGTCCGATGACCGTCATCCAGTTGGGGAAGCCCGCCGCGGAGGCGCCGCGCAGGGCCTCCATGCCGCCCTTCCAGGTCTCGGCGAGGGTCCGTCCGTCGGCGCCCACGACCCGGTCGGCGATGGGCATGTCGGTGACGTGGAAGCCGGTACCGAAGACGATCGCGTCCACCTCGGCCTCACTGCCGTCGGCGGCGACGAGGGTCGAGCCGCGGACCTCGGTCAGCCCGCTCGCGATCACGTCCACATTCGGCTGCGCGAGCGCCGGGTAGTAGTCGCTGGACAGCAGGATCCGCTTGCAGCCGATGCGGTAGTCCGGGGTGAGCTTCGCCCGCAGGGCCGGATCCTTGATGGACCGGGCCATGTTGCGCCGTGCCAGGTCCTCGACGAGCCCGAGCTGCTTCGGATGCTTGGTGAACGCCTGGACCTGCACCTCCCGGATGCCCCACAGCAGTCCGCGCCGCACCTGCGAGGTGAAGGGCAACCGCCGGTGCACCCACCGCTCGGTATCGCTGATCGCCCGGTCCATGCGGGGCATCACCCAGGGCGCTGTGCGCTGGAACAGGGTGAGCCGCGAGACATCGGGCTGGATCGACGGCACGATCTGGGCGGCCGAGGCACCGGTCCCCACCATCGCGACGCGCTTGCCGCTCAGGTCGTAGTCGTGGTCCCAGCGGGCCGAGTGGAACACCTTGCCCGGGAAGGACTCCAGCCCGGGGATGTCCGGCACCTTCGGGTCGGACAGCGGCCCCGTCGCCGAGACGACCAGGTCCGCCGACAGGTTCCCGCTGCTGGTCTCGATGTCCCAGCACAGCCGCTCGCCGTTCCAGCTCATCCGCTTCACCTCCGAGTCGAAGCGGATGTGCGGCCGCAGCCGGAACACGTCCGTCACGTGCTCCAGGTAGGCGCGGATGTGCTCCTGCCCCGAGAAGGTGCGCGGCCAGTCGGGGTTGGGCGCGAAGGAGAAGGAGTAGAGGTGCGAGGGCACGTCACACCGGCATCCCGGGTAGCTGTTGTCCCGCCAGGTGCCGCCGACACTGCTCGCCCGCTCCAGGACGACGAAGTCGGTGACGCCCTCGCGGCGCAGCCGCACGGCGGCCCCCAGCCCGCCGAACCCGGACCCGACCACCGCGACCCGCACATGCTCGTGTTCGCGCTCGCCCATGCCGACACCTCCACACACCACGAGAACCATGCCAGTGAACACTGGCGCAATGGGAGCGTAGGGCAGCGACGTACTGATGGGTAGGGGGCGGGACGAGGAAAGTTACCCCTGGTACGCCTTAAGGTGCCCAGGTGGCCGAGAAGCGTGAATACCGCATGGAAGAGCTGGCCCGCCTCGCCGGGATCACGGTGCGCACCCTGCGCTTCTACCGCGAACGCAAACTGATCCCGCCACCCCGCCGCGAGGGCCGCATCGCCTGGTACGACGACCAGCACCTGGCCCGGCTGCGCACGATCACGGCCCTGCTGGAGCGCGGCCACACCCTCAGCGGCATCGCGGAACTGGCGGAGGCCTTCGACCACGGCCGCGACGTCGGCGACCTGCTCGGCGTCGGTGGCCCCACCGAGGAGGAGCCGGTCCACCTCACCCCCGAGGAACTCGCCGACCACTTCGCCGGCGAGGCCACCCCGGAGAACCTCGCCGCCGCGATGGAACTCGGCTACCTCGGCACCGACGGCGGCGAGATCGTCCACATCAGCCGCCGCCTCCTGGACGTCTCATCCGCCCTGGTCCACGAGGGCATCCCCCTCGCGGAGGTCCTCGCCGCGGCCCAACAGGTCCGCACCCACGCCGACGCCCTCGCCGACCTCTTCACCGACCTGGTCCTCCGCCACGCCTCCGCCCAGGACCTGCCCCGCCTGCGCCCCCTGGCCCGCAGCGTGGTGGAGGCGGAGCTTTCCCTGGCACTGGACCGGAGGATGCGAAAGCCTCAGCGGTCGTAGACCACGGTCACCGGCGCGTGGTCGGACCACCGCTCGGCGTGCGTGGCCGCCCGCTCCACGAATCCCTTGACCGCCCGCTCGGCGAGCCCCGGGGTGGCCAGGTGGTAGTCGATCCTCCACCCTGCGTCGTTGTCGAAGGCCCGCCCCCGGTACGACCACCACGAGTACGGCCCCTCGGTGTCCGGGTGCAGGGCGCGTACGACGTCGACGTAGCCGCCGTCGGCCGGGTCGAGCACCCGGCCGAGCCACTCCCGCTCCTCCGGCAGGAACCCGGAGTTTTTCTGGTTGCCGCGCCAGTTCTTGAGGTCGGCCGGCTGGTGGGCGATGTTCCAGTCGCCGCAGACGAGCACCTCGCGCCCGTCGGCGGCCGCACGCTCCCGCAGCCCCTTCAGGTAGACGAGGAACTCGCCCATGAAGCGTTCCTTCTCGTCCTGCCGCTCGGTGCCGACCTCGCCGGAGGGCAGGTAGAGGGACGCGACGGTGACCCCCGGCAGGTCGATCTCCACGTACCGCCCGCTGCCGTCGAACTCCTCCGAGCCGAACCCGATCCGGACCCGGTCGGGCTCGCGGCGGCTGTACAGGGACACCCCGGCCCGCCCCTTGGCGGCGGCCGGCGCGTGCACGACGTGCCACCCCTCGGGCGTGCGGACGTGCTCGGGGAGCTGCCCCGGCTCGGCGCGCACCTCCTGCAGGCACAGCACATCGGCTTCGGTGTCGGCGAGCCACTCCACGAAGCCCTTCTTCGCGGCGGCACGCAGCCCGTTCACATTCACAGAGGTCACAGTGAGCACCCCGGCACGATACCGGCACACTGGACGAGGTCCAGTTCCGGATCGAATACGGTAGCGGCCATGCACATACGCCGGGTCTCCTTCGACCACCCCGACGCCATGAAGCTGAACGACCAGGTTCAGGCCGAGTACGCCGTCCGCTACGGCGACGACGGCGACGCCACGCCCATGGCCGCCGCGGACTTCGACCCGCCGAACGGCGTCTACCTGATCGCGTACGACGAGCACGGCACCCCCGTCGCCTCGGGCGGCTGGCGCGCCCAGGACACCAACGGTGAGGGCAATCTCGACGGCGACGCAGAGCTCAAGCGCATGTACGTGGTCGAGGGCATGCGCGGCCGGGGCCTGGCGCGGCGCGTCCTGGCCGCTCTGGAGGAGGACGCCCGCGCGGCCGGCCGCGTCCGGATGGTCCTGGAGACCGGTACCAAGCAGCCGGAGGCCATAGCCCTGTACACGTCCAGTGGCTACGAGCCGTGCGCCAAGTTCGGCTATTACCGCTTCCACGACGCGAGCCGCTGCTTCGCGAAGCGACTCTGATCACCTGGCTGACAAGGACTCAGCGGCCGTCTGGGCCGCGGCCCTTGTCACGCGCCGCGCGCTGCCGCCACCACTCGGTCACCGAGCCGCTCTCGCCCCGCCGGTGCGGCGGCACCAGCGCCTTGGGCCGGTTGAACCAGGCGATCGTCAGATGCAGCGCCGTCCAAGGGAGCGAGCCCAGGATGAAGATGGCGCTGACATGCACCAGCGCGAGCCCCGCGACGTCCTCGGCAGCGACGGCGGCGGCGATCCCGACCGTGAGGCAGACCGCCCAGGCGGCGAGGGCGACGATGCCGCGCTCGTGTCCGCGTACGACCGACGGGTTCCACGAGTACCCGTACGAGATGTCGGGCGCCCGGTCGGAGCCGGTCCAGTGCAGCCACGCCGCCCGGACCAAGAAGAGGTCCATGCCGCCCGCGAGGACGGCGGCGACGGCGCCTGCGGCGTCGGGAACGAGGTGTGCCACGGCACCTCCGCGGTGAGCGCATCGGCTGGACGCCCCAGTGTCCGCGGTGAGATCGCGAAGGAGATTCACGGCCCGGCCAAGCTTGGGCAACGTTGTGGCGCTGAACACACGTCAGAGCCCCGGTCGGTTTCCCGACCGGGGCTCTGAGCTGCGTGGACCTGAGGGGATTTGAACCCCTGGCCCCCTCGATGCGAACGAGGTGCGCTACCGGACTGCGCCACAGGCCCTTGCAACGAGTGAAACTTTAGCACCCCGATCGGCCTGCTTGGAAATCCGTTCCCCAGGGGCGGTCACCTGCGGCTTCGCGGCCCTACTCGTTCGCGGCCCGGGGCCGCTCCCCGTCCTCGTACTGGTCGAAGAGCGGGGTGCGGCCGCGCTCCCGGGCCCGCCGGGCGGAGGCCGCCCTGGGGGTCCCCCCGCGCGAGCGCGTTCGACCGGGGGGGAGAGCGTCGGTGCGTCCGTCGCCGTCGCCGGTGTCCTGGGAGGGAGGGTGCGGCTCGCCCGGGTGGTCGGCGGCGCCGGAGTCGTTCTCCGCGTCCGGGGTCACCGTGCTGGACCGGGCCGAGCTCCAGGTGTCGGGGGCCCCGAGGTCCACGTCGCTGGTGGCCCGCGGGGCGACCGGGGCCGTCACATAGGTCGGCAGGGGGACCGGCACCGGCTCCCAGCTGTCGCCGCCCTGGCCGGGCCGCCGCCGGCGCTCGCGCTGCTGATCGACCCACTCCGCGTGGTCGGTCTGCTCGACGAGGGCGCGCCGGTCCGCCGCGAGGGCCGAGAGGCCGGGGTCGGTCACCGACTCGGGTCCCTCCTCCGGTTCGTCGCTCTCCTCGTCGGCCAGGGCGCGCCGGCGGGGCTGGCGCTGCCGCTCCCGCAGGCGCTGGGCCGCGGCCTCGGCCATCCGGCGGTCCATCTGGTAGGCGAAGCGGCGGCGCTCCTGGGAGCGCAGGTAGGCGATGTAGACGCTGAGCATGACCGCGGGCACGCCGGGGGCCCACAGGAACGCGAGTCCTCCGACCGCGGCGACGATCGCGCCGAGGGTGAAGGCGAGGAACAGCATGGTGGTGGTGCGCCGACGGCGCGCGAGGACCTTCGAGCGCCGGGCTCGTGCCGCGGCCGCCTGGTTCGCCTGCGCCGAGGCGCCGCGCCGGGCGGCGGGCACCCGCTCCCGGGGGCGACCGGAGCGCGCCGCGTTGGGTGCGGGCGACTGCCGGGCCTGGGGTTCGGGGGCCGCCGGGCGGGCCGGCTGCTCGGGGGCGGGCGACGGTACGGGTGCCTGGGTCTGCGGACGGGTCTTGGACACGGCGAAGGCCCGGACGTCCACCGAGTCGGTGACGGCGTCCGGATCGTCGGCGCCCTGCTCCCCCTCGTCGGTGGAGCGCGCCCGCAGGTCCTTGGCGTACCGGCGCTCCATTCCCGCCCGTCCGGACAGCAGCCGGATGGCGGTGCTGAAGCGTTCCGTCGGACGGGCCTCGTTCAGCTCGTCCTGCCTACGGAGCCACATCGGCACCAAGTAGGCGGCCCAGGCCCCGACAATGACTGCGTAGATGAGGCCGCTGCTGCTCACGTCTCACACCGTAGAGGGGTTTGCGTGAGGCCATCTGCCAATTGAGCCGGTGTGTCGCACGATCTGGCTGATATTTCGAACTTTTTTTGTGACCGATGCGATCAGCAGACCGCTCAGGCCGGGAATTCATTGCCCTGAGACGGTCATCGACCGATCAATTTCGAACACATATTCAATTTCCGGGGTGATGCCGCATTCCGGGGTTGCTCTGCGACCGTGCCCGGTGCCAGCGCTTCAGCAAGCCGTCCGGCACCTCCTCGGCCGTGAGGGCGAAGACGAGATGGTCACGCCACGCTCCGTCGATGTGGAGATAGCGCGGCCGCAGCCCCTCCTCGCGGAATCCGAGCTTTTCCACGACCCGGCGGCTCGGCCCGTTCTCCGGGCGAATGCAGACTTCGATGCGGTGCAGTCCGACGGTGCGGAAACAGTGGTCCACGACGAGCGCAACCGACGTCGGCATCACCCCGCGTCCGGCCACCGACTCGTCCACCCAGTAACCGACGTGCCCCGAGCACATCGAGCCCCAGGTGATCCCGGCGACGGTCAACTGCCCGACCAGCCGCCCCTGGTACTCGATGACGAAGGGCAGCATCCGGCCCGCGTTCGCCTCCGACCTCAGATGCCGGACCATCTGGCGGAAGGTGGGGCGGTGCGCCATCGGCCCGCCCGGTGCGGGCGGCGGGATCGTCGCCTCCCAGGGGCGCAGCCAGTCGCGGTTGCGCCGGTTGACCTCGCGCCAGGCCCGCTGGTCGCGCAGCTTTATCGGCCGAAGGACGATGTCACCGTCCACCAGCTCCACGGGCCAGGATGGGCTGTTCAGCTCGCACCCCCGCTGCCGGGTCTGGGGTGGTCGCCGCCCCTGAGCTGCTCGACGGCGTGGACGAGCAGCGGCTCCAGGACGGCGAGGCCGTCCTTCACACCGCCGCTGGAGCCGGGCAGATTGACGATCAGCGTGCCGCCCGCCACTCCGGCCAGGCCCCGGGAGAGCGCCGCGGTCGGCACCTTCTGGCGGCCGAACGCCCGGATGGCCTCGGCGATGCCCGGCACCTCGTGGTCGATCACGCGGCGGGTCGCCTCGGGCGTGCGGTCGGTGGGCGAGATGCCTGTGCCGCCGGTGGTGACGATGACGTCGTAGCCGGCGTCGACACCGGCGCGCAGGGCGGCCTCCACGGGGTCACCGTCGGGGACGACCTGGGGGCCGTCGACCTCGAAGCCGAAGCCCTTCAGGCCGTCGGCGACCATCGGGCCGCCCTTGTCCTCGTAGATCCCGGCGGCGGCCCGGTTCGAGGCCGTGACGACGAGCGCGCGATACGTCATGACCGGCTCCAGTCGCCCGACTTGCCGCCCGTCTTCTCCTCCACCCGTACGTCCGTGATGACCGCTCCCTTGTCGACCGCCTTGACCATGTCGATCACGGTGAGCGCGGCGACGGAGACCGCGGTGAGGGCCTCCATCTCGACACCCGTGCGATCCGTCGTCTTCACGGTGGCCAGGATCTCCACGGCGTCGTCCGCGACCGACAGGTCCAGTTTCACACCGGACACCGACAACGGGTGACAGAGCGGGATCAGGTCAGGGGTGCGTTTGGCGCCCATGATCCCCGCGATCCGCGCGGTCGCGAGGGCGTCGCCCTTCGGGACACCCTCGCCGCGCAGCAGCTCGATCACACGGGGCGAGACGAGGACGCGTCCGCTGGCGCGGGCGGTGCGCGCGGTCACGTCCTTCTCCGACACGTCGACCATGCGGGCGGCGCCCGCCTCGTCGATGTGCGTCAGCCGGTCCGGCGCACGGCCGTCCTGCGGGGGTGGGTCCTGCGTGCTCATGCTGTGTGGCGCTCCCGGTCCGGGCCCGTCGCGGTGCGGCGCACGGGCCTGTTGTGCGCGACACGGTACCCCCAACCAGCGGCTATCGGCCGAGCAGGACCACCTCGACCTCGGTGCCGGGTTCGACGGAGACGGTGTCCTCGGGGACGGTGATCAGAGCGTCCGCGTGGGCGAGGGCGGCGACCAGGTGGGACCCGGCGCCACCGACCGGCGTGACCTTGCCGGCGGCGTACGTGCCGCGCAGGAACTGCCGGCGGCCCTTCGGGGAGGTCAGTGCCGTGTCGGCGGACAGGGTCGCCCGGGTCGTCGGACGGTGGACGTCCTTCAGCCCCATGAGGGTGCGGATCGCGGGGCGGACGAACAGTTCGAAGGAGACGTACGACGACACCGGGTTGCCGGGCAGGGCCAGCAGCGGGGTGTGGTCGGGGCCGATGGAGCCGAAGCCCTGGGGCTTGCCGGGCTGCATGGCGAGCTTGCGGAACTCGATGCCGCTGCCGGCCTCGTCCTCGTCGCCGACGTGGGACAGGGCCTCCTTGACCACGTCGTACGCGCCGACACTCACACCTCCCGTGGTCACCACCAGGTCGGCGCGGACCAGCTGGTCCTCGATGGTGGAGCGCAGGGTCTCGGCGTCGTCGGCGACGGCTCCCACGCGGTAGGCGATGGCGCCGGCGTCGCGGGCGGCGGCGGTGAGGGCGAAGCTGTTGGAGTCGTAGATCTGACCGGTGCCCAGTTCCGTGTCCGGCTGGACGAGTTCGCTTCCGGTGGAGAGCACCACCACGCGCGGGCGCGGGCGTACCCGGGCGGTGCCGCGGCCGATCGCGGCGAGCAGGGAGATCTGGGGCGGGCCGAGCACGGTGCCGGCCTCCAGGGCGCGGTCGCCGGCCTTCACGTCGCTGCCCTTCGCGCGCACGTGCGCGCGGGCCTCGGCCGGGCGGTACACCTGCACGTGCCCGGTGGCGCCCTCGGGGCCGAGGCTGCGGGCGAGCATGCCGCGCACCGGGCCCTCGCCGAGTCCGCCGTCGGTCCACTCGACGGGCACGACCGCCTCGGCGCCGGGCGGCAGGGGGGCGCCGGTCATGATGCGGGCGGCCTGGCCGGGGCCCACGTGGAGCAGTTCGGCCTGGCCGGCAGCGACGTCCCCGACGACCTCCAGGGCCGCCGGGAACTCCTCGCTCGCGCCCGCGACGTCCGCGACCCGTACCGCGTAGCCGTCCATCGAGCTGTTGTCGAAGGGCGGCAGGGACACCGGCACCGTGATGTCCTCGACGAGGACGCAGCCCTGGGCGTCGAGCAGGTGCAGCTCGATGGGTTCCAGGGGCCTGACGGTGGCGAGGATGTCCTCCAGGTGCTCGTCCACCGACCAGAGGTGGTCGGGGCCGAAGTCGTCCTGGCCGGTGACGTGGGGCGCGGCGCTGCTCAACGTGCTACATCTCCTCGGCTACGTAACTGCGAAGCCAGGTCCGGAAGTCCGGGCCCAGGTCTTCACGTTCGCATGCGAGTCGGACAATGGCACGCAGGTAGTCGCCGCGGTCGCCGGTGTCATAGCGGCGGCCCTTGAAGACGACGCCGTGCACCGGGCCGCCGATCTTCTCCGCGGCGGTAGCCGCTGATGTATACGTCTCGGCGAGCTGCTGGAGGGCGTCGGTGAGCTGGATCTCGCCGCCGCGGCCGGGCTCGGTCCGGCGCAGTATGTCGAAGATGTGGGGGTCGAGGACGTAGCGGCCGATGACGGCGTAGTTGGAGGGCGCGTCGGCCGGGTCGGGCTTCTCGATGAGGCCGCTGACCTGGACGACGTCGCTGTCCTCGGTGGTCTCCACGGCCGCGCAGCCGTAGAGGTGGATCTGCTCGGGGGCGACCTCCATGAGCGCGATGACGCTGCCGCCGCGCTGCTCCTGGACCTCGACCATGCGCTGCAGCAGCGGATCGCGGGGGTCGATGAGGTCGTCGCCGAGGAGGACCGCGAAGGGCTCGTCGCCGACGTGCGGGGCGGCGCACAGGACGGCGTGGCCGAGGCCCTTGGGGTCGCCCTGACGGACGTAGTGCATGGTCGCGAGGTCGCTGGACTCCTGCACCTTGGCGAGACGGCCGGCGTCGCCCTTCTTCTGGAGGGCCGACTCCAGTTCGTAGTTGCGGTCGAAGTGGTCCTCGAGGGGGCGCTTGTTGCGGCCCGTCACCATGAGGACATCGTCGAGACCCGCCGCGACGGCCTCCTCGACCACGTACTGGATCGCGGGCTTGTCCACGACCGGCAGCATCTCCTTGGGAGTGGCTTTGGTGGCCGGCAGGAACCGGGTGCCGAGGCCTGCTGCGGGAATGACAGCCTTGCTGATCCGAGGGTGCTGAGTCATGTCGGCCACCCTATCCGGTGCCTTTGCATGGAATCTGTGGCTCCGGTTCATAGGAGCTCATATGAGCGTATTGCGACGGTACGGGAGCAACCATTGAGGCCTATCGCACGTCCGGGCGAGCCTGACAAGCGGAGTTTGCGGCGCGGGTTCCTCGCGGTGAGGAGCAGGTTGACGGCGGATGACCTGCGGGAAACGTCGGCCGCGCTGGCCGGGCGGGCGCTGGGGCTGCCCGAGTTGGCGGGGGCCGGCACGGTCGCCGCGTACGTCTCCGTGGGGAGTGAACCCGGCACCCTCGCGCTTCTGGATGCCCTGCGCACCCGGGGCGTGCGCGTACTGCTGCCGGTCCTGCTGCCCGACAACGACCTCGACTGGGGCGCGTACGAGGGCGAGGGCTCGCTCGCGCCCGTCCGGCACGGCGGCAGGATGGCCCTCCTGGAGCCCGCGGGCGAGCGTCTCGGGCCGGATGCCGTGACCACCGCCGACACCGTACTGCTGCCCGGGCTCGCGGTGGACGAGCGCGGGATGCGGCTCGGGCGGGGCGGCGGCTCGTACGACCGGGTCCTCGCACGGCTGGAGCGGGCGGGCGCTCATCCCGCCCTGGTGGTACTGCTGTACGACTCCGAGGTCGTCGGACACGTCCCGGAGGAGCCGCACGACCGGCCGGTGCACGCGGTGGTGACACCGTCGGGGGTACGGCGGTTCGGGCAGGCGCCCTGACGCGAAGCGGCCCTCCACGCGTGCGTGGAGGGCCGCCCGTCCTGCCGGCGTCAGTGGCTTGCCGGCGTCAGTGGCTCACGGCTTGAGCACCAGCTTGTCGGCCGTGCTCTTCTCGACCGCCTGGTCCGAGAAGGCCCACGGCAGCAGTTCGCCGTCGGCCCACTTGTCGGTCTGGTCGACGTAGTGGGCGCTGTAGGCGTGCCCGGAGGCGCCGGTGAGGTTGATCCACTTCGACTTGTCGAGGTCGCCGAGGTTCACCACCATCCGCATGGACGGCACCCACACCACCCCGTAGCCGCCGGCCGCGTTCCAGCCGGTCGCGTTGACGGTGGCCTCGCCGCCGCCGAGCTCCCAGGGGCCGCGGTTGAGGGCGTACTGGATGAAACCGGGGCCCGAGGTGCCGAGGGTCTGGTTCTTCAGGAACAGGCGGTGCAACCGGCCCCAGCTCCAGGTGTCGATGTCCTTGCCGAGCTCGGCGGTCAGCTCCCAGCGGGCGTCGATCATGGCCCGCTTGAACAGCTGGTCGCGGTTGTGGGCGGCGGGGCGGGTGCCCACCTCGGGGGTCGTCCACCAGTCGCTGTCCGGCTGGGCCATGAGCCCCCGGACCACCTCGAACCAGCGATCGCCGCCGTCCGGCTGAGCCTTATCGGGGTCGCGCTGGCCGCACTCGCGGACCTTCTCGGCCTCGTCGGCCGGGCCGGTGGTGTTGACCGGCTCCACCCACAGGCACTGGCCCTTGGGCCGCAGCTCCTTGGGCAGCTTGTTGCCGAAGGCGAGCTTGAGGATGTTGCGCCAGACGGCGTTGAAGTAGGCGGCCGCCGCGGAGTCGGCGTCCTGGGTGTAGTCCCAGCCCTCCAGGAGCTTCTGCGCCTCGCGGACGTCCTTGTTCTCCGGGTCGATCTTCAGCAGGGTGGGCACCAGCAGCCGGGCGATCTCACTGCTGTTGTCCAGCTGCATCTGGCGCATGTCGTCCGTGGAGATCTTGCCGCCGTCCTTGATCTTCGACTGGATCAGGTCGGTGATCCGCTGGCTGCGCGCGCCGTAACCCCAGTCCGCGGTGAGCGTGTAGGGGTACTCGTCCGGGTCGATCACGGCCTGGTTGGCGGTGACGATGTAGCCGCGCTTCGGGTCCAACTCGTAGGGCAGCGCGTCCTGCGGGATGTAGCCGGTCCAGCGGTACCCGGGGTCCCATCCGGGCGCCGGGATGGAGCCGTTGTCCTTCTTCGCGCGGATGGGGATCTTCCCGGGCAGTGTGTAGCCGATGTGGTTCTCGTTGTCGGCGTAGATCAGGTTCTGCGAGGGCACCTCGAACTGCGAGGCGGCCTTGCGGAAGTCGCCCCAGTTCTTCGCCCTGTCCATGGCGAAGACGGCGTCCATGGTGGTGCCGGGCTGCAGGGCGGTCCAGCGCAGCGCGACGCCGTAGCCGTCACCTCTGTCGGGCGCGGCGGTGTCGACGGTGGCCTTCTTGCCGACCTTGACGAGCTCTTCGTCGCGGTCGGACAGCAGGGGCATCCCGTCCTCGGTCTGCCGCACGACGATCTTCTTGGGCTTGCCCCCGGCGACCTTGATGGTCTCCTCGCGCGTCTCGAAGGGCTTGACCTTGCCGTCGTACAGGTAGCCGTTGCCGGTGATCTTCTCCAGGTAGAGGTCCGTGACGTCCACGCCGGAGTTGGTCATGCCCCAGGCGATGTCCTGGTTGTGACCGATTATCACGCCGGGCATGCCGGCGAAGGTGTAGCCGCTGACGTCGTACTGGCAGGTGCTGGAGACGCTGCGGCAGTGCAGGCCCATCTGGTACCAGACGGACGGCAGGGAGGGCGACAGGTGCGGGTCGTTGGCCAGCAGCGGCTTGCCGGTGATGGTGTGCGTCCCGCCGACGACCCAGGAGTTGGAGCCGATGCCGTCGCCGTTCACGCCGACGGCCGGCGGGAGGTCGTCCAGGACGTCGGTGAGGCCGCCGAGCTGGCTGTCCAGGCCCGCGGTGCCCGAGGTGCCGGAGGCGGTGCCCGCCGTACCGGAGCCGGTGCCGCCCGTGCCGGAGCCGGTGCCGCCTGTGCCGGAGCCGCCCGACGCGGTGCCGGTGGAGGTACCGCCGGTCCCGTTGGCGCCGGAGGTGCCGCTCGTGCCGGACGTGCCACTCGTGCCGCCCTGCTCGAACGCCCCCGCCAGCTCGTTGTACTGGCCCTCCTGGACGATCGCCTTGTTCCGGCTGTACGGGTACTGCGGGTACAGGTCGGCGATCTGCTTCGGGCCGAGGCGGCTGGTCAGCAGGGCGCGGTCGATCTCGTCCTGCATGTTGCCGCGCAGGTCCCAGGCCATCGCCTTCAGCCAGGAGATCGAGTCGACCGGGGTCCACGCCTGCGGCTTGTAGTCGTTGGTGAAGCCCAGCGCCGCGTACTCCAGGGAGATGTCCTCGCCGTCCTTGCCCTGGAGGTAGGAGTTGACTCCCTCGGCGTAGGCCTGGAGGTACTTCTTCGTGGTGGCCGACAGCTTGGTGTCGTACTCCTGCTTGGCGACCCTGTCCCAGCCGAGGGTGCGCAGGAACTCGTCGTTGTCGACCTGGCTCTTGCCGAACATCTCCGAGAGCCGGCCGGAGGCCATGTGGCGGCGGACGTCCATCTCGTAGAACCGGTCCTGCGCCTGGACGTAGCCCTGCGCCATGAACAGGTCCGCGTCGGAGGAGGCGTAGATCTGCGGGATGCCGTAGTTGTCGCGTTTGACCTCGACGGGGCCCGAGAGACCCTTCAACGTCAGGGTGCCCTTGGTCTGCGGGAAGGAGGCCCGGACGGTACTGATGGACCAGTACGACCCGTAGGCCACGCCCCCTATGAGGGCCAGCACCAGGACGAGCACGATTAGGCGGGCTTTGCGCCCCTTTCTCCTGCCGGACTTGCCGGGCTGCTGACCCGTGGAGGCGGTGGTGTTGGGGGGCATCGCTGTCCTTGCTGTCCTAACGCGAGCGGCAGGTTCGGCTGTGCTTTTAACTGAGCGCTGGAGCAACGATAGGCGCAGGGCCTTCCGCGCCTTGACGCGGAGTCGGGAACCGGCACGGACTGGCGTTCGATCTTGCCCCCGGAAGCGTCAAGAAATCGTCAAGAGTTAGGTAAGGTAACGAAGTAGTTGGCGCGCTGCGCCACAGCTTCATGTGCGATGTACGTGAGCCCACGCGCGCGTGCGTGCGGGCCAGGGAAGGAATCGGCCGCTGACTGTTCACCACCTCAACCAGCTCCTGCTCGTCTGCTCGCTCGTCCTGCTCGTCGCCGTCGCAGCGGTACGGATCTCCTCGCGCAGCGGGCTCCCCAGCCTGCTCGTGTACCTGGGGATAGGCGTCGCCATGGGCCAGGACGGCGTGGGCGACATCCACTTCGACAACGCCGAGCTGACCCAGGTCATCGGGTACGCGGCCCTGGTCGTGATTCTGGCCGAGGGCGGTCTGGGCACGAAGTGGAAGGAGATCAAGCCGGCCCTGCCGGCCGCCACGGCACTGGCGCTGGCCGGTGTCGCGGTGAGCGTCGGGGTCACGGCGTCGGCCGCGCACTATCTGATCGGGCTGGAGTGGCGGCAGGCGCTCATCATCGGGGCGGTCGTCTCCTCGACGGACGCGGCGGCCGTCTTCTCGGTGCTGCGCAAGATCCCGCTGCCCGCGCGCGTGACGGGCACGCTGGAGGCGGAGTCCGGCTTCAACGACGCCCCGGTGGTCATCCTCGTGGTGTCCCTGTCCACGGCCGGTCCGGTCGAGCACTGGTACACGCTGCTGGGCGTGATCGTGGGGGAACTGGCCATCGGCGCGGCCATCGGGCTCGCGGTGGGCTGGCTGGGCTCCTGGGGCCTCAGGCACGTGGCGCTGCCCGCGTCCGGTCTCTACCCGATCGCGGTCATGGCGATCGCCGTGGTGGCGTACGCGGCCGGCGCGCTGGCCCACGGCAGCGGCTTCCTCGCGGTGTACCTCGCCGCGATGGCGATGGGCAACGCGCGCCTGCCGCACTGGCCGGCCACGCGCGGGTTCGCCGACGGGCTCGGCTGGATGGCCCAGATCGGCATGTTCGTCCTGCTCGGCCTGCTGGTCACCCCGCACGAGCTGGGTGACGACATCGTCCCCGCGCTGGTCATCGGGCTGGTCCTGACCATGGTGGCCCGGCCGCTGAGCGTGGTGCTCTGCCTGTCGCCGTTCCGGGTGCCCTGGCAGGAGCAGACCCTGATGTCCTGGGCGGGACTGCGCGGCGCCGTGCCCATCATCCTGGCGACCATCCCCATGGTGCAGGGCGTCGACGCCAGCCGCCGGATCTTCAACATCGTCTTCGTGCTGGTCGTCGTCTACACCCTGGTCCAGGGCCCGACACTGCCGTGGCTGGGCCGCAAGCTGCGACTCGGCGACGGTTCGGAGGCCGCCGACCTCGGCATCGAGTCGGCGCCGCTGGAGCGGCTGCGCGGGCATCTGCTGTCCGTGGCGATCCCCGGCGAATCGAAGATGCACGGTGTGGAGGTGGCCGAGCTGCGGCTGCCGCACGGCGCGGCCGTGACCCTCATCGTGCGCGGCGGCGAGTCCTTCGTTCCGCTGCCGACGACGATTCTGCAGCGCGGAGACGAGCTCCTCGTGGTCGCCACGGACCCCGTCCGGGACGCGACCGAGAACCGGCTGCGGGCCGTGGGACACGGCGGCAAGCTGGCCGGCTGGCTGGGGACGGGCGGGACCAGCGCCTGAGAGGGCGCTTTGCACCGTTTGTGATTCACAGGGCGGGCAGCTCATGGTGCTCACTTTCACAGGCGCACCCCACCTTGATCCCTGTACGATGAAGGCGTTACCCAGATCGAACCAACTCTGCCTGACGCAGAGCTGGCGCGACCGTATGGCGGTCGGGACACCCCTCCTCACCGGGCCCCGGCATCTACCGCAGTTCCGCGCAAGAGGACAGCTCTCGGCGCCGCCCGCTACCGGGCCGCGCTACCAGGCGGCAGAAAGGCACGGGCCGTGGCGTCCACGGTCACCTCGAAGGCGTCGGAGAACCCGACGGCTTCCGCCCGCCCGGGATACGGCCGGCTGCTGCGCACCCGCGGCGCCTGGACGTTCCTGATCCCCGGCTTCGCGGCACGCCAGCCGTTCGCGATGCTGACCATCTCCATCGTGCTGCTGGTGCAGCACACCACCGGCTCCTACGGAGCGGCGGGCGCCGCCGCGGCCGTCACCGGTGTCTCCATGGCCCTGTTCGCGCCCTACAGCGGCCGCCTCGCCGACCGCTACGGGCAGCGCGCCGTGCTGATCCCCGGCGTGCTGCTGCACGCGGTGTCCGGTCTGACGCTGACCGCGCTCGCGCTGCTGGACGCGCCCCTGTGGGCGGTGTTCGCGGCGGCCGTTCCGACCGGCGCCTCGGTGCCGCAGGTCGGCCCGATGGTGCGGGCCCGCTGGGGCGTGAAGCTCAAGGACTCGCCGCTGATGACCACCGCCGCGGCCTTCGAGTCCGTCACGGACGAACTGACCTTCGTGGTCGGACCGCTCCTGGCCACCGCCCTGTGCACGGCCGTCGACCCGGCCGCCGGGCTCATCACGGAAGCCTCGCTGACCCTGATCGGCGGCCTGCTGTTCGCCGCGCAGAAGAGCACGCAGCCCTCGGTCGCCGGCAGCGGGCACGCGCGCGTGGAGCACGCTTCGGCACTGCGCGTCCCCGGAGTGCGCGTGCTGATCGTGACCTTCCTGGGCATCGGCACCGTCTTCGGCGGCATGCAGGTCTCCCTGGCCGCGTTCACCGAGTCGATCGGCGAACCGGGCCTGAACGGCGTCCTCTACGGCGTCTTCGCCGCGGGCAACATGCTCTCCGGCGTGGTCTGCGGCGCGATCGCCTGGAAGGCGGCCCCGCAGCGGCGCCTGGTCATCGGCTACGCGGCGCTCGCCCTGGCCGCGTCCGGCCTGTGGGCCGCCCACTCCGTGCCGGTCCTCGCCGGCCTCGGTCTGCTGGTCGGCATGTGCATCGCGCCCGCCCTGATCACCGGCTACACCCTGGTCGACAGCCTGGTCCCGGCCGGTGCCCGCACCGAGGCCTTCACCTGGCTGACCGGAGCGGTGGCGCTCGGCCAGGCCGCCGCCGTCACGGCCGCCGGGCAGCTGGAGGACCGCTTCTGGTCGGGCGCCGGTTTCCTGGTGCCGATGGGCGGCACGGTGCTGGCCCTGGCGACCCTCCTGGCGCTGCGCTCCCGGCTGGCGGCGCGGGCGACCGGACGGACCGTCGCACGTGGCGTGGGTCACCGCGTGCCGGTGGCAGTGGACTGAGCGGCCGGAATACGTCACTATGGATCGTCGTTAGCACTCATCGAGTGAGAGTGCCAGGAGGAAGACAGTGCCGACCTACCAGTACCAGTGCACCGCGTGCGGCGAGGGCCTCGAGGCGGTGCAGAAGTTCACTGACGACGCCCTCACCGAGTGCCCCAGCTGCCAGGGCCGCCTGAAGAAGGTGTTCTCGGCGGTCGGCATTGTCTTCAAGGGCTCCGGCTTCTACCGGAACGACAGCCGCGGCTCCTCGTCGAGCAGCTCCCCGGCGGCGAAGTCGTCGAGCGGCTCGTCCTCGGGCTCCTCGTCCTCCGACTCCGGCTCGTCGAGCTCCGCTTCGAGCTCGTCGTCGAGCACCGGCAGCTCCTCCAGCAGCACCACCGCCGCGTAAGGCCTGATTCTTTACGGGACCCTGTCGCCCTCGGGCGACGGGGTCCTCGGCGTTTCCGCCTGCGGTTAGGGTGCGGTCATGGCGAACAAGGCGAACGCGACGGACAGGGCAGGCGCCGGGATCGGCGTCATCGGCGGCTCGGGGTTCTACTCCTTCCTCGACGACGTGACCGAGATCCAGGTCGACACCCCGTACGGGCCGCCCAGCGACTCCCTCTTCCTCGGTGACGTCGCCGGCCGGCGGGTCGCCTTCCTGCCGCGGCACGGACGGGGCCACCACCTGCCGCCGCACGGGATCAACTACCGCGCCAACCTGTGGGCGCTGCGCTCGGTCGGCGTACGCCAGGTCCTCGCCCCGTGCGCCGTGGGCGGCCTGCGCCCCGAGTACGGGCCGGGCACGCTGCTGGTCCCGGACCAGCTGGTCGACCGCACGAAGTCCCGCGCGGGCACCTTCTTCGACGGGCTGCCGCTGCCCGACGGCTCGGTGCCGAACGTGGTGCACGTGTCGCTGGCCGACCCCTACTGCCCCGCCGGGCGGGCCGTCGCGCTGAAGGCGGCGCGCGGCCGGGACTGGGAGCCGGTGGACGGCGGCACGCTGGTCGTCGTCGAGGGGCCGCGCTTCTCGACCCGCGCGGAATCGTTGTGGCACCAGGCGCAGGGCTGGTCGGTGGTGGGCATGACCGGTCATCCCGAGGCGGCGCTCGCCCGGGAGCTGGAGCTCTGCTACACGTCCCTGACCCTGGTCACCGACCTCGACGCGGGTGCCGAGACGGGTGAGGGGGTCTCGCACGACGAGGTGCTCCGGGTGTTCGCGGCGAACGTGGACCGGCTGCGGGGGGTGCTGTTCGACGCGGTGGCCGGGTTGCCCGCGGAGGGCGAGCGGGACTGTCTGTGTGTGAGTGCGCTGGGCGGGATGGATCCGGGGTTCGTGCTGCCGTAGGCGGCTGTGTGACGCGGGGGCGTTTCGGGGCCCGGGGGCGTCTCCGGGCCGGGGGTTTAGGGGCAGGGGGCGGCGTTTCGGGGCCGGGGGCGTCTCCGGGCCGGGGGCGTTCCCAGGCCGGGGGTTTAGGGGCAGGGGGCGTTTCGGGGCGTGGGCGTGGGTGGTGGAACGTCCCGTTCGGGTGAGGGAGTTGTCCCCAGGCCGGATGGTGGTCCACAGGCTTGAGCGGGCGGTGGCGCGAGGCCTCATCGTGGGAAGCGCAAGCCGGTCCCTCGTCGCAGGTGGTGGTCTCCGTGCCCTTCGCTCGTTCCTCCGTCGTGTCCTCTCCTCCCTCCTGGTCGCTCGCCTCGGGTCCGCCCGGGGCGGAAGTGCCCGCGACCCGTGAGGTGCCGCGGTTCGACCCGGTACGGGTGCGCGGGGGTCACCGCTCCGGCCGGCTCGTCCGGCACCGGCGGCGGGCCCTGGCCGTCGGACTCGCGATCACGGCGACCGCGCTCGTGGCGGCGGGTCCACGCGATACCGACGGCGCCCGTGGTCATCCCCGGGCCCGGCCTCCCGCGCACACGGCGACGATGTCCGGGCAGCAGCCCGCGCACCCGCGTCGTGCCGCGGGGTCGGTGACCGCACCGGTCCGGATCTCCGACGCGGCCACCGTGCGGCTGCTGCGGCCCGGCGACCGGGTCGACGTCATCGCCGCAGAGGGGGCGGTGCCGGGGGGCGACGCCAAGGTGGTGGCGCGCGGGGCTCGGGTGACGAAGGTGCCGGAGTCCGTGGAGGACGCGGGCGAGAGCGGGGCACTGGTCGTGCTGTCGGTGCCGCGGGCCGTCGCGGCGCGGCTGGCGGGTGCGGGTGCGACCGGGCGGTTGGCGGTGACGTTGTGGTGACGTTCGGGGAACCCTGGTTCCTAGTTGTGGGACCCAGGTTCCCGTCTCGGCCCGGCGTTGACATAGGTTGCGGAGCGTTTTGTTCCACAAGCTGCTCATGTGAGGAGACGCCCCGAGGTGAGCGAGAAGAAGGAGCCGAGCGTCCTGCAGGGCTTCAAGGCCTTCCTGATGCGCGGGAACGTCGTCGATCTGGCGGTGGCGGTGGTGATCGGTGCCGCCTTCACCAACATCGTGAACGCCGTGGTGAAGGGGATCATCAACCCGGTCGTGGGAGCCATCGGGACCAAGAATCTCGACCACTACAGCTCGTGCCTGAGCTCGGCCTGCAGGGGCGAGCAGGGCATCCAGATCATGTGGGGCTCCGTCCTGGGCGCCACCCTGAGCTTCGTGATCACCGCGGCGGTCGTCTACTTCCTGATGGTCCTGCCCATGGCGAAGTACCTGGCCCGGCAGGAGGCCCGCCGGAAGGCCAAGGAGGGCACGCAGGAGATCATCGAGGTGACCGAGCTGGAGGTCCTGAAGGAGATCCGGGACGCCCTGGTCGCCCAGCGCGGCTCGGGACACGACCGGCAGTAACGGCCCTGCGGGGAGCGGTCCGGGCGGTGTGGAAGCGGGCGCCGGCGGCCGGGAAGCCGGCGCGGACAGCTCGTAGGCCCGGGCGGGCGGCTCGGAAGCCCGCTGGGGCGGCCGCCCGGCCGGTTCAGATGTGGTGGGGCGGCTTCTCGTCCAGGAAGCGCTTGAGGTCCGCCGCACTGCCGCCGGAGTCGGTGCGCTCGCCCCAGCCTCGGTCGGTGTCGTCGGAGGACTGCTGGTCGAGCGGGTCGTCGAAGACCAGCGCGGGCTTCGGCTCACGCGGCTCGGGGCCGGGGACGGTACTCATGCAACCAGGGTACGGTCGCGGAGAAATTCCCCGCGCCTTCTGCTCTGCTGGGACGCATGACGTCCAGCCCCACTCCCCCGCCCGTCCCCTCCGGCGCGCCCGGCGGCCGGGGACCGCTGCGCAGGCTCCGGGCCCGTGGCCGCGACGAGGCGCACCGGACGGCCTCGCCGCTGGAGCTCTTCTTCGACCTGTGCTTCGTCGTGGCCGTCGCCCAGGCGGGCATCGAGCTGGTGCACTCCGTCGCCGAGGGGCACGCGGGCCAGGGCATCCTCGACTACGCGATGGTGTTCTTCGCCCTGTGGTGGGCGTGGATGAACTTCACCTGGTTCGCCTCGGCGTACGACAACGACGACGTCCTCTACCGGGTCGTCACGCTGGTGCAGATCGCGGGTGTGCTGGTCCTCGCGGCGGGGGTCTCGCAGGCGTTCGAGGAACACGACTACCTCGTGGTCTGGCTGGGCTACGCGATCATGCGGGTGGCCATGGCGACGCAGTGGCTGCGGGCGGCCCGGGCCGGGGAGGGCCCCGAGCGCACGACTGCCCTGCGCTACGCCGGCGGCGTGCTGGCGTGCCAGGTCGGCTGGCTGGGGCTGCTGTTCCTGCCCGAGGGGGCCCGGCCCTGGTGGTTCCTGGTGATGGCGCTGCTGGAGATGTGCGTGCCACCCCTCGCGGAGAGGGGTCACATCACGTCCTGGCATCCCCGGCACATCGCGGAACGGTACGGGCTGTTCACCATCATCGTGCTCGGCGAGACGATCGCGGCGGCCACGGTCGCGGTGAAGTCCGGCATCGACGAGAACGACGCGCTGGGCGAGCTCCTCCCCATCGCGGCGGGTGGGCTGCTGGTCGTCTTCGCGGCCTGGTGGATCTACTTCGCGGTGCCCATCCACGGCCATCTGCGATCCAACCGGCAGGCGTTCCTCTGGGGTTACGGCCATTACCTGGTGTTCGCCTCCGCGGCGGCGATCGGGGCCGGGCTGGAGGTGGCGGTGGAGGAGACGGTCGGCAAGGCGCACATCTCCACGCTGGCGGCGTCGGCTGCCGTGACCCTGCCGACGGCTCTGTACCTGCTCACGGTGTGGGCCCTGCACTCGCGCCATTTCAAGCGGGGCATCACCCAGCAGCTGGTGCTGCCGACGACGGCCCTGCTGGTGATCTGCTGCACGTTCCTGGGGCACTGGGCGGTGTTCGCGGCGGGCGTGGTCTGCGCGCTGTCGGTGGTGGCCGGAGAGACCGTGGCCGCGCGCCGGCCGGCCGGGGAGAGCGCGACGGCGACGCGCACCGGGTGAGGGCGCCCGGGATTCTCCTCCACGCGCACGTCCACGGGCTGACACGGCGCCCACCGGCTCGGTGCGTCCGCCGAGGCCGACGGCTGGACGAGACTGTGACTCATGACAGTTGACGCACTGACGGATGTCTCCGGCCTGCGGGTGGGGCACGCGACACGCACCGGCGACGGTTGGCTCACCGGCACCACGGTCGTACTCGCTCCGGAGGGCGGGGCCGTGGCAGCCGTGGACGTGCGGGGCGGTGGGCCCGGCACCAAGGAGACGGACGCGCTCGACCCGCGCAATGTGGTGCGCAAGGTCGAGGCGGTCGTGCTGACCGGTGGCAGCGCCTACGGGCTCGACGCGGCCTCGGGGGTGATGGCGTGGCTGGAGGAGCGGGGTCGTGGAATCCGAGTCGGGGCGGCTCCGGCGCATGTGGTGCCGGTGGTGCCCGCCGCGTGCGTCTTCGACCTGGGGCGGGGCGGTGACTTCCGGGCCCGGCCGGACGCGGCGACCGGCCGGGCCGCGGTCGAGGCGGCCGCGGCGAGCGAGCTGGGCGCCCAGGTGCAACAGGGGTGTGTGGGCGCGGGCACGGGGGCCGTGGTCGGGGTGGTGAAGGGCGGTGTCGGCAGCGCGAGCACGGTGCTCGGCTCGGGGATCACCGTGGCCGCGCTGGTGGTGGCCAACGCGGCGGGGTCGACGGTGGATCCGGAAACGGGGGTGCTGTACGGGGAGTTGTTCCAGGGCCGGGTGGAGTACCCGGGGGCGGAGGTCCACGCGGCCGCGCAGCGGCGTCTCGCCGAGACGGCCGCGAGGAGCACGCCGCCGCCGCTCAACACCACGCTCGCGGTGGTCGCCACGGACGCGGATCTGACCAAGGCCCAGGCGCAGAAGCTGGCCGGCACGGCGCACGACGGCATCGCCCGGGCGGTGCGTCCGGTGCATCTCCTCAACGACGGGGACACGGTGTTCACGCTGGCGACCGGCGACCGCGCCCTGGACACCGCGGACCCGCTCGCCCTGAACGAGATCCTGGCTGCGGGCGCCGACATGGTGACGCGCGCGATCACCCGGGCCGTGCGGGCCGCGGAGCCGGTCGACGGCCCGGGCGGAGCGTGGCCGTCGTACGGGGAGTTGTACGGGGGCCGCTGAACAGGCGTGCTGCGCACAGCGGATGCACAGCGCAGCCGGAATTTGTCGCGGTTCTGTCACGTGACGGCCTTCATGGGGAACGGACGGAACCCGCCCGGCCTCCCGGCCCCTCTACTCCCACGTACTGGAGCGGATCACGCAACATCACACGAACTGGGAGCAGCCCGTGACAACGCCGAACATTTCAGCGCGGCGCACTCTGGGGGCCTGTGCCGCCCTGGTGGTCGGCGCCCTGACCCTCACCGCCTGCGGCGGCAGCGCCAACGCCAAGGACGACGAGAAGGGCGGCAAGGGCGGCACCAAGACGTCCGTCGCGAAGATCGCCATCTCGGCGAAGGACGGTTCGACGGGCGCGTCCATCAACGCGACCGGCGTGAAGGTCAGCGACGGGAAGCTGACCGACGTGAAGATGACAGTGGCGGGCAGCGGCCAGGCCGTCGCGGGGACGGTCTCCGGCGACGGCAAGGTCTGGAAGCCGAAGGAGCAGCTGGAGCGCGGGACCAAGTACCAGATATCCGCGACCGCCAAGGACGCGGACGGCCGGACGGCAGCGGCCAACTCCATCTTCACGACGGTGACGTCGTCGAACAGCTTCATCGGCACGTACACGCCGGACAACGGCACGACGGTCGGCGTGGGCATGCCGGTGTCGTTCACCTTCGACAAGGCCATCACCGCGCGCAAGGCCGTGCAGTCGCACATCACGGTGACGTCCAGCAGCGGGCAGAAGGTCGTCGGGCACTGGTTCAACGGGCAGCGCCTCGACTTCCGGCCGGAGGAGTACTGGAAGGCCGGCTCCAAGGTCACGATGAAGATCGACCTGGACGGGGTCGAGGGTGCGAACGGCGTCTACGGCGTGCAGAAGAAGACGGTCACCTTCACGGTGGGCCGTTCGCAGGTCTCCACGGTCGACGTCAACACCCAGACCATGACGGTCGTGCGGGACGGCAAGACCCTCAAGACGATCCCGATCTCGGCGGGCAGCCCGGAGCACACCACCTACAACGGGCAGATGGTGATCTCCGAGAAGTTCGTCCAGACCCGGATGAACAGCCGGACGGTCGGGCTGGGCGGCGAGTACGACATCCCGGACGTGCCCCACGCGATGCGTCTGACGACGTCGGGCACGTTCATCCACGGCAACTACTGGTACAACAAGGGCAACCCGCCCTTCGGCCGCCAGGGCACCAGCCACGGCTGCGTGGGTCTCGCCGACGTTCAGGGTGCGGGGGGCAGCACGCCCGCCAAGTGGTTCTACGACAACTCCCTCATCGGTGACGTGGTGATCGTGAAGAACTCCCCCGACAAGACGGTGGCGCCGGACAACGGGCTCAACGGCTGGAACATGGCGTGGAGCCAGTGGACCGCGGACAGCGCTTCCTGACCGGCTGGGAGACCACCTGAAAACCGCCCCAACTGGGGTTTTTGACGGACGGAACGGGCCGCGCGGGAACTTTTCGCGCGGCCCGCGCGTTTTCCCGGACGTACGTTTTCTCGGTTCCCGGACATGATGTCCGACCGAGGGGCTACCGTATGCACCCACAAGGTGACATGCAGCAACGCCGGGAGAAACCTTGAGCGTTCCGTACGAGACGGCAGCGTACGAACCCCACGACTCGCCCGAGACTCCGGAGGAGCACCTCGCGCGACTCCTCGGCCGCGCCCTGAACTCCTTCGAGCTACCGGACGAGGCGATAAGGCGCCTGGACTGCGCGCTGGCGCACGACGGTTCGCTGCATTCCGCGCACCACAGCGAGGGCCTGCACCGGGAGACGTACCGGCACACGTGGCTGCTCGCCGACGGTTCGGCGCTCACCCTGTGGGAGCTCGTCCACAACCCGGCACCGGGCAGCGAACCGCAGCACGAGGTGTACGTCGACGAGGAGGAGTTGCGCGCCGCCACCACGCGGCTGCCGCTGCCGCCGGACACCCCGGACTTCGAACTGCCGGTGACGGTGCAGCTGTCACCGGTGGCCGCCCCGCGGCACGCGTACGCCGCGGAGAACTCGGCGGACCACGCGCGCAGGTTACTGCGCCGGGCGGAGAACGCGGACCGGCCGGGCGTGGACACGGCGGCCCTGCTGGCCACGGCGTCCGGGCATCAGATCACCCAGGCCTTCGGCCGGCCGTGCCGCGCGGGCCGGGCGGGGCTGGGTTTCTCGCTCTACGAGCACGCGTTCCTGCTGCGCGACGGCGACGAGGTCTCCCTCTGGGAGGTCGAGCACACGGCGACGCCGGACGGGCGGCACATGTGTGAGGTGTACGCCAGCGAGGACGCGGCGCGCGAGGCGATGGAGCGGCGGGCGGCTCAGCTGTCCTGAGGCAGAACCGAGCCCTCAGACGCCTCTGTCTCCGAGTTGACGCACCAGTTCGGCGAAGGCGTCTCTCTCCTCGGCGGTCAGCTCCACGGACTCCGACCGGGAGCCCGTCTGCCGCTGCTGCGGGAGGGCGGGGAGCGGGTGGCCTTCGGGCCATCGGGAGACGTGCTCGGGCATGCGCCCCAGTAGACACCACGGCCCGGGACTTCGGTCCCGGGCCGTGATTTTCGTGATCTATCTCGCAGGTGGCATGAACGGTTCACATACCCCGAATGGGGCGAACGCGCACCGGTTTCACGCCGCGACGGGCTGCTTCGTCTCCGTCGCCTGGACCGCGCCGCTCTCACCGGAGGCCGGTGCGGCGCCCGCGGCCGGCTTGCGCATGCCCTTCAGGACGACGACCAGGGCCGTCGTGACACAGACGCCCGCGGCGATGGCGACCAGGTAGAGGAACGGGTTCCCGATCAGCGGGACGACGAAGATGCCGCCGTGCGGGGCGCGCAGGGTCGCGCCGAAGGCCATCGACAGGGCGCCGGTGACCGCGCCGCCCGCCATGGAGGCCGGGATGACGCGCAGCGGGTCGGCCGCGGCGAACGGGATCGCACCCTCGGAGATGAAGGAGGCGCCGAGCACCCAGGCGGCCTTGCCGTTCTCGCGCTCGGTCTGGGTGAAGAGCTTGCCGCGCACGGTCGTGGCCAGGGCCATGGCCAGCGGCGGGACCATGCCGGCCGCCATCACCGCGGCCATGATCTTCATCGCCGAGTCGCTGGGACTGGCCACCGCGATACCGGCCGTGGCGAAGGTGTAGGCGACCTTGTTGACGGGGCCGCCGAGGTCGAAGCACATCATCAGGCCGAGGAGCGTGCCGAGCAGGATGGCGTTGCTGCCGGACAGACCGTTCAGCCAGTCGGTCATGCCCTTCTGGGCCTCGGCGATGGGCTTGCCGATGACGACGAACATCAGGAACCCGACGATCGCCGAGGAGATCAGCGGGATCACCACCACGGGCATGATGCCGCGCAGCGCCGCCGGGACGTTCACCTTCTGGATCGCCATCACGACGCCACCGGCGATCAGACCGGCCGCCAGGCCGCCGAGGAAACCGGCGTTGATGTTGAACGCGATCATGCCGCCGACGAACCCGGGGACGATGCCGGGCCGGTCGGCCATGCCGTAGGCGATGTAGCCGGCCAGGACCGGGACGAGGAAGCCGAAGGCGACGCCGCCGATCTGGAAGAGCAGGGCCGCCCAGCTGTCGGCCTGGGTCCACAGGAAGTGGTCCATCACCGACGGGGCCTTGTTGATCTTGTAGCCGCCGATCGCGAACCCGAGGGCGATGAGCAGACCGCCCGCGGCGACGAACGGCACCATGTAACTGACGCCGGACATCAGCCACTTGCGCAGCTTGGTGCCGTAGCCCTCGCCGGACTCGCCCGCGCGGTCCACCGGGGAGGCCGGCGCGGAACCGGAGGTGACCTCGCCGCGCGCGGCCTTCTCGCGTACCTCGGCGATGAGTTCTCCGGGGCGGTTGATGCCCGCCTTCACACCCACGTCGACGGTGGGCTTGCCGGCGAACCGCTCCTTTTCCCGTACGGGCACGTCGTGGGCGAAGATCACGGCGTCGGCCGCCGCGATGACCTGCGGGTCGAGCCGGGTGAAACCGGCCGAGCCCTGGGGTTCCACGGTGAGTTCGACGCCCGCCTCCCGGCCGGCGTTCTCCAGCGACTCGGCCGCCATGTAGGTGTGGGCGATGCCGGTGGGGCAGGAGGTGACGGCGACGATACGGAACGGCCGCTCCTCGCCCCCGGCAGTGTCTGCGGCTTCCGCGGTGCCGCCGGCTTCCGCGGTCTCTCCGGCTTCCGTGGTGTCGTCGGCTTCCGCGGTGCCGCCGGCTTCAGCTGTGACCGTGGCGGCGGCGGGAGAGGCCGCTCCCGCCGACGCCACGGTGTCTTCGGAACCCGCGGGTGCGGGTGCGTCCGGCTCGTCGCCGCGGATCAGCGCCGCCGCGGCCGGCGCGTCGCTCACCGCGCGCAGGGCGTCGGTGAACTCGCTGTTCATCAGCTGCCGGGCCAGCGACGACAGGATCGTCAGATGGGCGTCGTCCGCACCGGCGGGCGCGGCGATCAGGAAGATCAGGTCGGCGGGGCCGTCCGGGGCACCGAAGTCGATGCCGGAGGCGCTGCGGCCGAAGGCGAGCGTCGGCTCGGTGACGTGCTCGCTGCGGCAATGCGGAATGCCGATGCCGCCGTCGAGGCCGGTCGGCATCTGGGCCTCGCGGGCTGCCACATCGGCGAGGAAGCCGTCCAGGTCGGTCACCCGGCCCAGGGCCACCATGCGCTCGGCGAGGGCACGCGCCGCCGCTTCCTTGGTGTCGGCGGACAGGCCGAGGTCGACCAGGTCCGCCGTGATCATGTCGCTCATCGCGGGCTCCTTAGCACGCGTATCGCCCGGTGGGAGGGGTGGGCGGGGAGGGGGACGGGGGTGCGGTGGGGGGTGACGGGGGTGGAGGCGGGGCCCGCGAGTAACGGGGAGGGGGCCCGCCGCTCGAGCGGCGGCGCGCCCTGCTCGTCGTACGTCATGACACCGGCTCCTTCAGCACACGGTCCGCCGGGACCTCGGCCGTGACCGTCACCGCTGCCGGGTCCAGGTCGCGCGGCGTCGGCATCACGCTGCCGGGCAGCTGGACGGCCGCCGCGCCGTGCGCGACCGCGGAGGCCAGGGCCTCGGGGCCGTCGCCGCCGGCGATCAGGAACCCGGCGAGGGAGGAGTCGCCGGCACCGACATTGCTGCGGACTGCCGCCACGCGGGCGCTGCCGAACCAGGCGCCCTCCGCGGAGACGAGCAGCTGCCCGTCGGCGCCGAGGCTGGCGAGGACGGCCCGGGCGCCCATCTCCCGCAGTTCCTCGGCGGCCTTGACGGCGTCGCCGACGGTGGCGAGGGGGCGACCGACGGCTCCGGCGAGCTCCTCGGCGTTCGGCTTGACCACGTCGGGCCGCTCCCGCAGGGCCGCGAGCAGCGCGGGCCCGGAGGTGTCCAGGGCGATCCGGGCCCCGGCGGCGTGCGCGCGGGCGACGAGGTCGGCGTACCAGGAGGGGGCGAGGCCGCGGGGAAGGCTGCCGCAGCAGGCGATCCAGGATGCGTCGCGGGACTGCTGCCGTACGGTCTCCAGGAGCAGTTCGCGCTCGGCGTCGGAGAGTTCGGGGCCGGGCGCGTTGATCTTCGTCAGGACGCCGTCGGACTCGGCGAGGGCGATGTTGGAGCGGGTGGCCCCGGCGACCGGGACGGGCGCGACCTCGATGCCCTGCTGGTCGAGCAGGTCGGCGACGAGGGCGCCGGGGGCGCCGCCCAGGGGCAGGACCGCCACCGTGCGCTGCCCCGCCGCGGCGACGGCGCGCGAGACGTTCACGCCCTTGCCGCCCGGGTCCATCCGCTCGCCGGTGGCGCGGATGACCTCGCCGCGGTCGAGGGACGGCACCTCATAGGTGCGGTCCAGGGAGGGGTTGGGGGTGACGGTGAGGATCATGCGCGCACTACTTCCGTGCCGCCGCGCTCGATCGCGACGGCGTCTTCGGGGCTCAGCCCGCTGTCGGTGATCAGCAGGTCCACATCGCTCAGGTCGCCGAAGCGGGCGAAGTGCTCCTGGCCGTGCTTGGAGGAGTCGGCGAGCAGCACCACCCGGCGGGCGGCGGCGACGGCCGCGCGTTTCACGGCGGCCTCGGCGAGGTCGGGGGTGGTCAGGCCGTGTTCGGCGGAGAAGCCGTTGGCGGCCACGAACAGCACGTCGGCACGGATCTCGCCGTACGCCCTGAGCGCCCAGGCGTCCACCGCGGCGCGCGTGCGGTGCCGTACGCGCCCTCCGACGAGGTGGAGCTGGATGCCGGGGTGGTCGGCGAGGCGGGCCGCGATGGGGAGGCTGTGCGTGACGACGGTGAGGGAGGCCTCGAGGGGGAGGGCGGCGGCCATCCGGGCCACCGTCGTCCCGGCGTCGAGGATGACCGTGCCCTCTACGGGCAGCTCCGCGAGGGCGGCCTTGGCGATGCCGTCCTTCTCGTCGGCGGCGGTCGTCTCGCGTTCGGCGAGGTCCGGCTCGAAGTCGAGGCGCCCCGCCGGGATGGCACCGCCGTGCACCCGGCGGACCAGTCCGGCGCGGTCGAGGGCCTTCAGATCCCGGCGGATCGTCTCCGCCGTCACCTGGAACTCCTCGGCCAGCGACACGACATCCACTCGGCCGCCGTCACGGGCGAGCCGGAGGATCTCCTGCTGCCGCTCCGGTGCGTACATGTCCGTTCACCTCCGCCTCATGCCCGAACGTGTGGTTTCAGCGGGAGGCTACGCCGAGATTTCCGCAAAGTAAACAGGTTCGGACCCAATCGGGCATGAGCAGAAAGCAGGAGCAGAGCTGCGAGCGGACATCGGGGGTGGAACGCGAGCGGACATCGGGGCGGAACCCGAACGGACATCGGGAGCGGCACACGAACAGGCCCGGAACCGAGGTGCGGGCCGGAACGCGAACAGGCCCGGCACCAAAGTGCGGGCCGGAACGCGAACAGGCCCGGCACCAAGGTGCGGGCCGGAACGCGAACGGGCCCGGCACCGAGGTGCCGGGCCCGTTTCCCGCGGTCAGACCAGCACCGCTGCCTTCTCCCCCGTCGGCGCCTGCTCGCCCTCCACGTGCTGCGCGGGCCGCCTCGGCAGCGCGAACATCAGCAGGAAGATGGCGCCCATCACCGCGGCCACCCAGCCGAGCGCGTTCCGGAAGGCGTCCGTGAAGGCCGGACCCATCTGCTCCGGCCGCAGGTGGTCGGAGATCGTGCCGAAGAACACCACCGACACCAGGCCGAGCCCCAGCGCGTTGCCCATCTGCTGCACGGTGTTGATCAGCCCGGACGCCGAACCGGCGTGCTCGCGCGGCACCTCCGAGAGGATCGCGTCGGTCAGCGGCGCGACGATCAGGCCCATGCCCACGCCCATCACGACGAGCGGGAGCGCCATCTGCCAGGGAGCTATGTGCAGGCCGTAATGCCCGGCCTCCCAGATGTAGAGCAGCACCCCGGCCGCCATCACCAGCGCGCCCGCCTGGAGCACCTTGCGTCCGAAGCGCGGGACCAGCTTCTGCACCGACATCCCGGCCGCCACCGACACGGCGATCGAGAACGGCACCCCGGTCAGCCCTGCCTTCAGCGGGCTCCAGCCCAGCCCGAACTGCATGTACAGCGTCCACACCAGGAAGAACACGCCGAGCGCGACACCGAAGACGGTCTGCACGGCGATTCCGGCCGCGAAGCTCTTGACCTTGAACAGCGACAGCTCGACCAGCGGGGAGCCGTCCCGCGCGGCCTTGCGCTTCTCGTACGCCACCAGCACCGCGAGGACGACGAGCGACCCGGCCATCGAGACGTAACCCCACACCGGCCAGTCCAGCTCGCGGCCGCGGATGAGCGGGTAGAGCAGCATCAGCAGGCCCAGCGTCACCAGCGCGACGCCCACCAGGTCCAGCTTCAGGGCCCGCGGCGCCTTGGACTCGCTGATGAAACGGCTGCCGAGGATCAGGCCGGCGACACCGACGGGCAGGTTGATCAGGAAGATCGACCGCCACTCCCAGCCGAACAGGTTCCACTCGGTCAGCAGCGCGCCCAGCAGCGGACCGGACACGGCCCCGAGGCCGACGACCGCGCCGAACAGCCCGAACACCTTGCCGCGTTCGTGCGCCGGGAAGGTCGCGTGCACGATCGACAGCACCTGCGGCACCATCAGCGCCGCCATACCGCCCTGCAGGAACCGCGAGGCGACCAGCATCTCCGGGTTCACCGCGAGGCCGCACAGCGCGGACGCGACCGTGAACCCGCCGATGCCGACAAGGAAGATCCGCTTGCGCCCGTGGATGTCGCCGAGCCGCCCTCCGGTGATCAGGCCCGCGGCGAAGGCGAGGGCGTAACCGGCGGTGATCCACTGGATCTGGCTGAAGGACGCACCCGCCTCCCGCTGGATCGACGGGATGGCGATGTTGACGATCGTCACGTCGACGAGGTCCATGAAGGCCGCGGTCATCACGATCGCGAGGGCGAACCAGCGTCGGCGGTCGGTCCCGCCGCCCGCCGTGCCGAGGGTGGTGTCGGTGGAGTTCATGCTGAGAAGTTAGACCCCCATTAGGTCAGATCGTGTCCTACTGGTGCTGCATCCTCATCGGTATGACGACGGACACTCCGGCTCGGCTGCTGACCCTCCTCTCCCTCCTCCAGACGCCCCGCGAATGGCCGGGCGGCGAGCTCTCCGAGCGGCTCGGGGTGTCCCGCCGCACGGTACGGCGGGACATCGACCGGCTGCGCGAACTCGGCTACCCCGTGCAGGCGACCAAGGGCGCCGACGGCGGCTACCGGCTGGTCGCCGGCAAGGCCATGCCGCCGCTCGTGCTCGACGACGAGGAGGCCGTGGCCATCGCGGTCGGACTGCGCGCCGGGGCCGGGCACGCGGTGGAGGGCCTGGACGAGGCCTCGGTGCGGGCACTGGCCAAGCTGGAGCAGGTCCTGCCGGGCCGGCTGCGCCACCGTGTGACCACCCTCCAGGCCGCGACGACACCTCTGACCAGCGGGGACGGGCCGAGCATCGCGCCCGAGACGCTGACCGTCATGGCCTCGACGGTGGCCGGGCACGAACGGCTGCGGTTCGCCTACCGGGCCGCGGACGGCACCGAGTCGCGACGCCTGACGGAGCCGTACCGGCTGGTGTCGACCGGCCGCCGCTGGTACCTGGTGGCGTACGACATCGACCGGGACGACTGGCGCACGTTCCGCGTCGACCGGGTCGGCGAACCGTTCGCCACCGGAGCCCGTTTCGTGCCGCGCGAGCTGCCGACGGGGAACGCGGCGGAGTACCTGCGGCGCTCCATGCAACACCGGCAGCAGTCCTACGACTTCGACGTCACGTTCGCCGCACCGGCCGACTTCGTCGCCGCCCGGGTGCCCGACTGGCTGGGCACGCCCGAGCCGTTGGACGACCACAGCTGCCGGTTGCGGGGATCCGTCGGCGACGCCGTGCAGTGGGTGGCGTTCCGGCTGGCGATGCTGGAGTGCGACTTCGTGGTGCACCAGCCGGAACAACTCGTGACGGCTGTCAGGGAGTTGGGAGCACGATTGAGCAGGGCGGCCGGGGTGCCTGAGGCGGGCGGGGTTTGAGCCGTCGCGTCACCGTCCCCACGGGAAGTCCCGCAGGGCCGCGAGGTTGCGCAGGGCGAGTTCCGCCGGACCGTCCGGACCCTCGACGGGCCCGTCCCCCGCGGCCCAGGCCTCCAACGCGGCCCGTACGGCGGCACTGGCGACGGCGGCGGCGAAGCGGAGGTCGGGGGTGAGCGCGAGTGACTCACCGGCCACGGCAACGTTGTCGCCGGCCCCGGAGGCCCCGCCGACTTCGGATGCCCCGCCGGCCCCGGCGGAGGCGGCACGTGTCACCCGTTCCGCCAGCACCTCCGCCAGACGCCGCTCGGACGCCTGGCACACCTCCGCCCACACCCTGCCCAGGGACGGAGTCGCCTCGGCCAGGCGCAGGAGTGTGCGGACCCATTCCCAGGAGGACACCGAGACGCCCACGCCCGGAGTGAGGGTGTGGTGCACCCCTTGCTCCAGTGCCCGCAGCACTCCGGCGCCGGGGGGAGCGGCACGCACCGCCTCCACCCAGCGCTGGGCTCCGGTCGCGTAGAGCGGGGCGACGGCTTCTTCCTTGGTGGCGAAGTACCGGTAGAAGGTGCGCGGGGCGATACCGGCGGCCTGGGCGATGTCCTCCGCGCGGGTGGCGCGCAGGCCGTGTCGTACGAAGAGACCGGCTGCCACCCGGGCGATCTCCATACGTGTCTCGGCCTTCCGCCGCTCGGTCAAAGAGGACGGAGGCGGGGTCGGGGTGGTGCTGCTCACGCCCGGCAGGCTATGCCCATGTGACACAATCTGCCACTGGCGGGCCACCCCGTGGTTCAGGTACGGGGTGGCCCGCCCTCCAGAAGCAGAGAGCCGGGCCCCGGCGTCCGGGGGGAAGGACGCCGAAGCCCGGTCTCGGGGAAAGTCCCGGCGCCGGGGGGAGTGCGACGGGACGTGGCTGTCGGGGCTCAGGGGGTGTGGCCCCGGGTCCGAACTGGTGGACCCAGAAGTCTTGTTCCCTGAGTCCGCGGATTGAAGCGGCGTTACACCGCCATGTTTGCGCGGTCTTTCGCCACCCGGCGTACGCGGTGACCCCCGGGCGCACACGGTCCGTGACCCACGGGCCGTGGGAGGAAACCGTACGCCCGGACGCTCACCCCGTTCACCGGCGCCCGCCACCGCGGACGCGGGGCTCACGCCGCCGCGTCGAACCCGGTGCTGCGGGCCAGCTTCTTCAGCTCCAGCAGCGCGTGCTTCTCGATCTGCCGGATGCGCTCGCGGGTCAGGCCGTGCTCCTTGCCGACCTCGGTCAATGTGCGCTCCCGGCCGTCCTCGATGCCGTAGCGCATCTTGATGATCGACGCCGTGCGCTGGTCGAGCCGGCCGATGAGGTCGTCGAGCTCCTCGCTGCGCAGCAGGGTGAGTACCGACTGCTCGGGCGACACCGCCGAGGTGTCCTCCAGGAGGTCGCCGAACTGGGTCTCGCCCTCGTCGTCCACCGACATGTTCAGCGAGACCGGGTCACGGGCCCAGTCCAGGACGTCGGTGACGCGCTCCGGCGTCGATCCGAGCTCCGCGGCGATCTCCGCGGGCTCCGGGTCCCGGCCGTGCTCGCGGTTGAACTCGCGCTGCACACGGCGGATCCTGCCGAGCTCCTCCACGAGGTGGACGGGCAGGCGGATCGTACGGGACTGGTCGGCTATCGAGCGGGTGATGGCCTGGCGGATCCACCACGTCGCGTACGTGGAGAACTTGAAGCCCTTGCGGTAGTCGAACTTCTCGACCGCGCGCACCAGGCCCGCGTTGCCCTCCTGGATGAGGTCCAGCAGCGGCAGACCGCTGCGGGGGTAGCGGCGGGCGACGGCGACGACGAGGCGCAGGTTGGAGCGGATGAAGACGTCCTTGGCGCGCTCGCTCGCGTCGACCAGGGCCTGCAGCTCCTCGGGGGAAGCCCCGGCCTTGTTCTCCTCCAGGCCGTCGAGGATCTGCTGTGCGAACACACCCGCTTCGATGATCTGCGACAGCTCGACCTCCTTGGCGGCGTCGAGCAGCGGTGTGCGCGCGATCTCGTCGAGGTACATGCCGACCAGGTCGCGGTCGGCGATCTCGCCGCCATGGGCGCGAACACTGCTTGCCGCGTCGGCCGTCTCGCCGGTGGCGGACTGACGACGGGCGACGGCACGGGTTGCCATGCGAGCTCCCTTGCGATGGTGAGGTCAGCGGGTGGTCCTTCGGACGCTGGACTCCGTCTTCCGGGACTCTCCGGACTCTCCTCGGGTGCCCTGCATCCGATGGAAACAACGACTGGAATCAGGACAGAATTCCCAACCCGGCCCTCTATTTTTCTGATCATGCAGTACCCTGTCCGCCCACACGGGGAGGCCAGATGCCGTCGCAGTCCACAGAGGTGCAGGTCAGGCCGGGAGTCGAGGGTGACCTCGAAGCCCTCACGGCCCTCTACAACCACTATGTAGGTGAGACAGCGATCACATTCGATACCGCGATCTTCACTCCGGAGGAGCGCCGCCCCTGGCTGCTCTCCCACCCTGAAGACGGGCCGCACCGCCTGATGGTTGCCACGGAGCCGGATACACAGGAGGTTCTGGGCTACGCCACTTCCAGCCCTTTCCAAATGAGGCCCGCTTATGCCACGTCCGTGGAGACGTCCGTGTACGTCGCCCCGGGCGCCGGCCGGCGTGGCGTCGGCACACTCCTCTACACGGCCCTCTTCGAGGCCCTGTCGGGCGAGGACGTCCACCGCGCCTACGCGGGCATCGTGCCGCCCAACGAGGCATCGGCCCGGCTGCACGAGCGCTTCGGATTCCGGCACGTCGGCACGTACCGGGAGGTCGGCCGCAAGTTCGGCCGGTACTTGGACGTGGCCTGGTACGAGAAGCCCCTGTAGACGCCGGGTGGCCTCAGCCGAACTGGACCGACCGCTTCGCCAGCCCCATCCAGAAGCCGTCGATCACGGACTTCTGCGCGTCCAGCTCACCGGCCGCGTCGGCCGCGCCCATGGTCACGAACAGCGGGGCGAAGTGCTCGGTGCGCGGGTGGGCCAGCTGCCCGGCGGGTGACTTGCGGGTGAAGTCGAGCAGGGCGTCCACGTCGCGCGCCTCCAGCGCCCGCCGGCCCCAGTCGTCGAACTCGGCCGACCACGCGGGGATGCCGCCCTGCCGCAGCGCGGCCAGGTTGTGGGTGAAGAAACCCGAGCCGACGATGAGCACGCCCTCGTCGCGCAGCGGGGCGAGCTTGCGGCCGATCTCCATCAGCCGGACCGGGTCGAGCGTCGGCATGGACACCTGCAGGACCGGGAGGTCCGCCTCCGGATACATCTCGACCAGCGGGACGTACGCGCCGTGGTCGAGGCCGCGGTCGGGGACGTCCTGGACGGGGATGCCGGGGGCGCGCAGCAGTTTGCGTACGGACTCCGCGAGCTCCGGTGCGCCGGGAGCGTCGTACTTCACCCGGTAGTAGTGCTCGGGGAAGCCCCAGAAGTCGTAGACGAGCGGGACGGTCTCCGTCGCGCCGAGGGCGAGCGGGGCCTCCTCCCAGTGGGCGGAGACGATCAGGACGGCCTTGGGCCGAGGCAGGCCCGCGGACCAGGCGGCCAGCTCACCGGGCCAGACAGGGTCGTCCGCCAGGGGCGGCGCGCCGTGGCTGAGGTACAGAGCGGGCATGCGCTCCTGGGTGGCGGCGGACATGCTGCGGCTCCTTCCAAAACGTGGTTCCCTGACAAAACTGTACGGGCCATTTGTTTAAAGTTCAAGGAGGGGCCACGTAGAGTGGAACACATGAAGGCACCCGCATCCGCACCGACAACCGGCTCGACCGCCCCACCGCAGGAACCGCGCTGGCTCACCGACGAGGAGCAGCGCGTCTGGCGCTGGTACATGGAGGGCGCCACCCTCCTCGACGACCATCTCGACCGTCAGCTGCAGCGTGACGCGGGCATGCCGCACGTCTATTACGGCCTTCTGGTCAAGCTCGCCGAGGCGCCGCGGCGCAGGCTGAGGATGACCGAGCTGGCGATGCTCGCGAAGATCACCCGCTCCCGCCTCTCGCACGCCGTCGCGCGCCTGGAGAAGAACGGCTGGGTACGCCGGGAGGACTGCCCCGACGACAAGCGGGGCCAGTTCGCGGTCCTCACGGACGAGGGCCTCCAGGTACTGCGGCAGACGGCGCCCGGGCATGTCGAGGCCGTACGCCAGGCCGTCTTCGACCGGCTCTCGCCGGAACAGCAGAAGTCCCTCGGCGAGATCATGCGGATCATCGCCGAGGGACTTCAGCCGGCCGAAGCGGGTGCGGACCTGCCCTGGCTCCGCTGAGCTGACGCGGGGCCGGGGCAGGTCCTGGATTCCGTGGGTACGAGGCGTCCCCTTCCTCGTGCCTACGGATGGCCCGAAGGGGTGCGGTGCGCGGGCGTCAGTGGGCGACGACCGGGATCTGCACCTCGTCCGCCGCGTCCTCGCCGGAGGACGCCACCGTCGTACCGCCCGGGCGGCCGGCGTTGACGAAGGTGAGGGCGATGGCGGCGGCCACCACGAGGATGCCGACGGCGAACCAGATGGCGCTGGTGTAGCCCTGCACCATGGCCTCCAGCTGGACCAGCTGCTGCTGGGACCGGCTGGTCGCCCCGGCGATGTGGTCGGCGACGTACGCCGTCGTCGCCGAAGCGGCGATGGTGTTCAGCAGAGCCGTGCCGATCGCGCCGCCCACCTGCTGCGAGGTGTTGACCATCGCGGAGGCGACACCGGAGTCCCGCGGCTCGACGCCCTGGGTGGCCAGCGACATGGCCGGCATGAACGCCGTACCCATGCCGAGACCGAGCAGCAGCATCGCCGGCAGCAGCAGGGCCGCGTACGAGGAGCCGATCTCCAGCTGGGTCAGCAGCAGCATGCCGAGCGCGGCGACCAGGAAGCCGGGGCCCATCAGCAGCCGCGGCGCGACCCGGGTCATCAGGCGGGTGCCGATCTGGGTGGAGCCGGTGATCATGCCCGCGATCATCGGCAGGAACGCGAAACCGGTCTTGACCGGCGAGTAGCCCTTCACGATCTGCAGGTAGTAGGTCAGGAAGAGAAACAGGCCGAACATCGCGATGATCGCGAGACCGAGGGAGAGGTAGATCCCGCCGCGGTTGCGCTCGGTGATCACGCGCAGCGGCAGCAGCGGGGCCTTGACCTTGGACTCGACGAGCACGAAGGACGCCAGCAGCACGGCCGACGCGACGAACATGCCGACGGTCACGGAGTCGCTCCAGCCCTCGGACTCGGCGCGGGTGAAGCCGTAGACCAGGGCGACCAGGCCGAGGGTGGACAGGATCACGCCGGGGATGTCGAGCGGGGAGCGGTTGCGGCCGCCCTCCGGCTCACGGATGACGAAGTACGCACCGGCCGCGGCGACGATGGCGAACGGGATGTTCACGAAGAACGTCCAGCGCCAGTCCAGGTACTCGGTGAGGAAGCCGCCCAGGATGAGACCGACGGCACCGCCGCCACCGGCGATCGCGCCGTAGATGCCGAACGCCTTGGCGCGCTCCTTGGCGTCGGTGAACATCACCGCGAGCAGGGAGAGCGCGGCGGGCGCGAGCAGGGCACCGAAGACGCCCTGGAGGGCACGGGCGCCGAACATCATCGCCTCGTTGGTGGCCGCGCCGCCGAGCGCGGAGGCCGCGGCGAAACCGCCCAGGCCGACTACGAAGGCCTTCTTGCGGCCCCACAGGTCGGCTATCCGGCCGCCGAACAGGAGCAGGCCGCCGAAGGCGAGGGCGTAGGCCGTGACGACCCACTGCCGGTTGCCGTCGGAGATGCCGAGGTCCTGCTGGGCGGAGGGCAGGGCGATGTTCACGATGGTGGCGTCCAGGACGACCATCAGCTGGGCGAGCGCGATGAAGACGAGCGCTTTCCAGCGGCCGGCGTCCGGCTCTCTGGCCGGTGCGGCGAGGGTCTTCGAGGCTGTTTCAGACATGGGGATACCCACTTCGGGACTTCGTGACAACCGCTCGACTCGTTCGCGCGCGGCCTCCAGGTCCGGGTGGTGCTGGTCGAACGTGCTGGAGACCATCGGGCACAGCGCGCTGATCCGCTCGTCGGCGGCGGCGTGCACGAAGCGCTCCAGCGCCTCGAACGCGTCGCCGGTCTCGGTGAGCGCGGCCTCGGCGGCCGCGGCCGTGCGGTCCATGACGGAGCAGACGACCTCGCGCACGAGTGCGTCGCGGTCCGGGAAGTTGCGGTACACCGTGGCATTGCCGACGCCGGCCCGGCGGGCGATCTCGTCGAGCGGCACCTCGGGGCCGTGCTCGACGAACATCTCCCGGGCGGCGGTGACGATCCGCTCCCGGTTGCGCAGGGCGTCGGCGCGGGGCCGTGGCACCTTGCGCGCTTCGGGTTCGGCGGTCTGCACGGCGTGCTCCTCGTGGATGGAAAGCGGCTGGTGCTCCGATCCGGGGAGCGGGTCCCCGTTTCGGTCGGACACATGGCTAAACGGGGAGTGGGTCCCCGGTATTTCCCGCTCCCGCGGAAATTGTTTGTGACCTGGCTCACAAAGCGGTCGGCGCACCACCCGGCCGCCACTTCGGCGCACCGCCCGGCGGCTACTGGCGGGAAACCCACGATCGGTCTCTCCCAGCGCGCGTCCCCCCACCCCGCGACGCAGGGTGATCGCAAGGGCGCAGCCTGAGACGGGAGGCTGCCGTGGCGCGGGAGGTCCCTTGCAGGTCCCTTGCATACAGCCGCCGCCCCGGCGCCCCCGCCCGGGCGGCACGGGCCCGCCCCGCCGCCGGATACCCCGGCGCCGGCTGGCCGCCCTGGCCTGTGTGAGCGCCCTGACCTTCACCGTCAGCACCTCGGCCGGCACGGGCCGGCTCGGGCCGGGTGCCAGTACGGCGGGAGCAGGCCCGGTCGTCCTGTCCCACACCCCCGCACACGGCCCCTGCATGATCCGCGGGGCACGCGAGGTCCAGATGTCCGAGGGCATCCCGACCGCCACCGGCTACACCCGCTCGACCGGCACCGTCCGGGCCCTCACCCTGATGGTCGACTTCTCCGACGCCCCCGGCGAGGGCGACGCCCAGGACCGCTTCCGCGAGTTCTTCCCGCAGACCCGCGAGTGGTTCCGCACCAGCTCCTACGGCCGCCTCGACTACCGCCCCGAGACGCCGATCCCGGGCTGGCTGCGGATGCCGAAGTCCTTCCGGGAGTACGGCATAGAGCGCGGGGCCCCGTTCGAGCCCGGCTACCGCACCCTGGTCCAGGACCTCGTGGCCGTGGCCGACCCGGAGGTGGACTTCCGCGCGTACGACCTGCTGAACGTCCTGGTGAGCCCCAACGCCGGCCCCTCCGCCCTGGACACGGTCCTGTCCGTCACCTTCGCCGGCAACCCGGACGCCCCGGTGGCCGACGGCATACCCGTGGCCAACGCGTCCTTCGTCTACTCCCGCCAGGACGACGGCTCCGGCTCCTACGACCGCACCGGCTACCGCGTGCTCCCCCACGAGAACGGCCATGTCTTCGGTCTCCCCGACCTGTACACCGCGGAGGGCGGGGGCGCGGTCGGCCACTGGGACATCATGAGCGAGGACTGGGGCGCCAACAACGACTTCCTCGGCTGGCACAAATGGAAGCTGGGCTGGCTCGACGCCACCCAGGTCCACTGCGCGGCGTCCCCCGGCACCACGGAGTACACCCTGACGCCCCTGGCCCGGGCCGGTGGCTCCAAGCTGGTCTTCGTCCCTCTCGACGGCCGCACCGGCTACGCCGTCGAAGTGCGCACCCACGCCGGCAACGACGAGGCGGTGTGCCGGCCGGGCGTCCTGATCTACAAGGTCGACGCGGAGGTGGACACGGGCATGGGCCCGGTCACCGTCACCGACTCCCGCCGCAACAGCGGCGGCTGCACGCGCGCGCCGAACGTCCACGCGGAGCTGTCGGACGCGCCGTTCACTCCCGGGGAGACGTTCCGCGACGCGGGCCGGGGCGTCACGATCGAGGTGACGGGGGTGGGGGCGGGAGCTACGGGGGCGGGGGCAGGGGTGGAAGGGGGGTATCGGGTGCGGGTGACGAGGGAGTAGTGCACGGGGGCGTCGGGCGGCCGGGCCGCGGCCATTGGGCCGCCGGGCACTGGGTGCCGGGTTACCGGGCCGCCGGGTTATCGGGCCGCCGGGCCACCTGGCTGTCTGGACGCCGGGCCACCTGGCCACCGGGTCACCTGGCCACCTGGTCACCTGGTCACCTGGTCACCTGGTCACCGATCTCGGATTACTCGGATCACTGGGTCACTCGGATCACTCGGATCACTCGCACTACGGTGGGCTTGCCGCGACCGTCGCGAGCGCCGTACCGGAGAGCCGATGCCAGCGAAGCCCATGCCCGAGTCCCCGGAGGGTGCCGCTCCGCCGACCGACGAGTCGAGCAAGAGGGGCGTCCCTGAGGAGGCGGTCACTCCGCTCATCCGCGGTATCGCGGTCCTGCGGGAACTGACGGAGGCGGGCGGCACGCTGAGCCTGAGCGGACTGGAACGCGCCACCGGCCTCGCCCGCTCCACGGTCGACCGCATCACGGCCACGCTCGCCCGCATGGGCTACGTCCGCTTCGACGGCAGGGACGTCCACCTGTCCCCCCGCCTGATGGAACTGGGCAACGCCTACATGTCGGCCCTGCGCCTGCCCGCTCTCCTGGCCCCGCACGCGGACGCCCTGGCCGACGAACTGGACGAGTCGGTCTCGCTCGCGGTCGCCGACCTCGACGGCATCCGCTTCATCCACCAGGCGACCCGTCGTCGCGCGATGTCCCTCAGCTTCCGCATCGGCGACCTGCTCCCCGCCGAACGCACCGCGCCCGGCCCGCTGTTCGCGACGGAGTGGACGGCCACGGACTGGCAACGCTGGCGACACCGCAGGGCGGCGGACCCCAGAGACCTGTCCTTCACGGCCGTACCGCCGCGCAGGTACGGAGCGGACGCGAGGGACGACGAGACGTTCGCACGCCGCACGCACGAGGCGTCGGCGAACGGCTGGTCCCTGGACGACCAGCTCATCGAGCCGGGTCTGGTGGCGATCTCGGTACCGGTCCGAGCCCCGGGAACGGACGGCACGATCGCATGCGTGGCGAGCGTGGTCAGCCACACGAGCCGCCACACCGCACACCACCTGCGCACGACGCTGCTGTCGAGACTGCGGTCCGCGGTGCGGGCCATGGAACAGGAACTCCAGAACACCCCACCCCCCGAGCCCGGCCCTCCCCCCTCGGACCTGGCGCGCTGGACGGGGGCGTCGAAGCAACAGCTGGGCCGCGAGTTCATCGAATCCCTGGCCCGTGGCCTGACCGTCCTCACGGCCTTCGGCGAGGACAGGCCGGAGCTGACCCTCACGGAGGTGGCCCGGGCGACGGGCCTGGCCCGGGCGACGGCCCGCCGCGCCCTGATCACCTACGAACACCTGGGCCTGGTGGCCGCGACGGGCCGCACGTTCACCCTGACTCCCCGGGTCCTCTCCCTCGGCTTCCCGCCCCTGTCCCGTACGACCCTCCCCGAGATCGCTCAGCCCCATCTGGCGGATCTGACGTCCCGCATCCACGAATCGACGTCCCTGGCGGTGCTGTCGGACTCCGGCGAGGAGATCCAGTACACGGCCCGGGTGGCGACGGCCCGGGTGATGAGCGTGCACATCACAGTGGGAGCGCGCAGGCCCTCCTACGCGACGGCACCGGGACGAGTCCTCCTGGCGGGAGCCCTCCTGGCGGGCCAGTCCACTCACCCGGCCACGCACAGGGAAGCCCTGGCCTCGATCCACTCCCAGGGATACGCCTTGGTGGACGAGGAACTGGAAGAGGGCCTCCGCTCCCTGGCGGTCCCGATCCGCGACCGCTCCGGAAGGGTGGTGGCGGCCCTCGACACGGCGATGCACGCGAGCCGCCACACCCCACAGGAGTGCGTCACCGACCTGCTCCCCGCCCTGAAGCTGACGGCCACCCGCATCGAGTCGGACCTCCACACCGCCGCCCGGTTCGCCCGCGTCCCGCTGACCTGACCCCAGACCGGCGGCACGGGTGCGCCGCGGCACCGGACTACCTAAAATGAGGGCACCGGGACACTGGGGGGGATCGATGTCCACGCTGGGCGAGGCCAGTTCGGGGGCCGTGAACGGACCGGCGCCGTTAGGCGAGGAACGGCTCAAGCACCTGGAGTTCCTGCAGGCCGTCATCACACGGTTGTCGAACCACTCCTTCCTGGTCAAAGGATGGGCCCTGACACTGGCCGCCGGATTCTTCGCCGTCTCCTCCAGCCAGCAGAGCTGGCAGGTGGCCGCCAGCGGACTGGTGCCGCTTGCGTTCTTCTGGTTCCTGGACGGCCTGTTCCTCCGTCAGGAGCGTCTGTTCCGCTATCTGTACGACGATGTGCGGCGCCCCGGGGTGGAGGTCGAGACGCTCTCCATGGACGTGCGGCCCTATCTCCGGCGGATCAGCTGGTTCGAGGCGACTTTCTCCAGCACGCTCCAACTCTTCTACGGCGCCCTGCTGGTCGCCGACGCGGCACTCGTCGTCGTCATGCTGTGATGCCACGACTCCCCCTCCCAGGGTCGCGTCGCGGTCCTCAGGGAGCCTTGCTCTTGATGTAGTCGACGAGCTCCGGCAGGTCCCCCTCGCCCGTCTCGGGGTCGAGGGTGTAGAGAGTCGCACCCTCCAGGTAGTCGGGTATGTGCGCACTCCCGTGCTCAGGGAAGGACACGAGCAGTATCCGCTCGTGCCATGTGTCGCGCTCCCTGTGCACCTCATTGATGATGAGGTTCGCCTCGAATCCCACCCCGTTGCCCTTGCCCGGCACCTCCTCGTGCTCGGCGCGGCGCTTGTACGCCGGTGAGACGATCACGAGCACGCAGTCCGCCGCCTTGTACTGCTTGCGCATCCACCATGGCCATCGCTGGGGGCCCTCGCGGTGGGCGCTCGTGTCGAGCGAGACGTCGATGCCGTGGTCGCGGAGCCGTTCCCCCAGGGCCGCGACCCTCTTCTTGTGGATGTCGCCGTCCTCCTCATGCGCGTAGGACACGAACACGCGGGACCTCTCCGGGTCGTCGGCCGCCCTTCGCGGCTGGGGCACGTCGGCCCGCGGGGCCTGCGTCGGCTTCAGGACCCGCGCCCCGTTCGCACCCTGCGGGAAGGGCGATGCCAGCCGGGGCAGTTCTCCGACGGACACCTCGAGCGGGCCGCGCTCATACCCGGCGCAGACGGCGGCAGCGATCCGGTCGACGGCGTCCCGGTACGCCTCGGAGCGCACGCCCTCCTCGTGAATGATGCCGTAGAGGCCCCTGCAGGCGTAGCTGTCGGTGATCTCGCCGCTGAGAACCGGGGCGAGGGGGAGGCGGGAAGGCGGCTGGGCCGGTTTCCAGCGCACCAGCACCCGGGCGGGGGGGTCGGAAGGGCGGAACTGCGGTGGTTCGAGGTGCAGTCGGTGCTCGAACACCGCCCAGTCCGCGCCGCAGCCCTCGTCGTCGTAGTAGGCCTGTGAACAGAGAGCGACGAACACACGCGCCTCCGCGGCGAGCGAGCGGTCGGAGTAGCCCTGCCCGCCAGGGCACATGGCCGCCCTGACGGTACGTCCCTCGCGTCGCGCCACCGCTTGTACCAAGTCCTGATGGAAAAGCTGCGCATAGGCGCGCTTCTCTTTGGCGGCGAAGCTCGTGATGAAGTCGTTGGCCATGTGCAACCCCTCCACTCCGTGTGCCCCGCGGTGGCCGTGGTCACGCCGGGAAGAACCCAACGTTGGCCAGTTGGCTCCTCATGGGACACCGGCCGTTCCTCGTACGCTGAGCGGGGGGACACACATCGCCACGCCGTCCACCGCTCCGGCGTGGTACCTGACCGACCCCCGGGACGATCGGGGGGCCGGATGCAAGGAACTTCGCCGAGCCTTGACACTACGTCATTCCCAGGAGTCGGGAACAGACATCAGGGGCCCACTTGGGACGACTCCACCCCACCTCCTTACCATTGGCCAGAGCCTCGTACTTCCGTAACTGAAGATGGCCGTACAAGGCTCAGGGCTTTCGATCAATTCATCACCAAGTTGTCCAGCCGATGCAATCTTCGCTGCGACTACTGCTACGTATATGAATTGCGGGACTCAGGATGGCGAAAACGCCCCCGAATCATGCCCGAACCTGTCCGAGAAAAGCTCGTCTCGCGTATCGCGGAACACGCACGACAGCACGGTCTTGACCGCATCCGGGTACTCCTGCACGGCGGAGAGCCGCTCCTCGCCGGTCCCCGGGTGATCACCGACTTCACCACGGCGGTCCGACGAGCCGTCCTGGGAACCGGGACCGAGGTGGACTTCGCCCTGCAGACCAACGGTGTGCTGCTCACCGAGGCGTTCCTGGATCTGCTGCTGGAGCTGGATGTCACCGTGGGCGTCAGCCTGGACGGCTACGCCGAGGCACACGACCGGCACCGGCTGGGGCCGGGCGCCGGTAAGGGCAGTCACGCCCGAGTGAGCGCCGCGCTCGCCCTGCTGGGGAGTGCTCGCTACCGGCCGCTGTTCGGCGGCCTGCTGTCTACGATCGACCCGGCGAACGATCCGGTACGCACCTTCGACGCGCTCGCCGTCCACCGCCCACCGGCCGCCGACTTCCTTCTCCCGCACGGGACTTGGGACCACCCACCGACCGGCGGGGGCGAGGGCGGTGACGGGGCGCGGTACGGGGCTTGGCTCTGTGCCGTCCACGACCGGTGGAGGGCGACCGGACGACCGATGCGGGTCCGGCTCTTCGAGTCGATCGAGGGACTGTCCCTGCACGGCGGCGGAAGCAGCAGCGAGGTACTGGGCACCGTGCCGACGGCAGCCGTGGCGATCGAAACGGACGGAACGGTCGCGTGGACGGAGTCGCTCAACGCCGTCGCGGAGGGGGCGGCCGGCACGGGCGGCACGATATTCAGCCACTCCTTCGACGCCTTGCTGGATCTTGACGATGCGCCGGAGGACGGCGTGGGGTCCCTGTGCCGCACCTGCCGTGAGTGTCCGCTGGTGCGGGTGTGCGGCGGCGGACTGCGCGCCCACCGCTTCGGACGGGGCCGGGGATTCGCCAACCCCTCCGTCTACTGCAAGGACATCTCCACCCTCATCAAGCACGCCGCGCCCTGGACGGATCAATGACTCCGATATTCCGGAACGTGCGGCCGAAAAACGACGGCCACCAGCGCGTATGTACGACTCTGCGCGTCCTTTCGGGCGGGAGGACAGGCAATATCGGGTTTTCCGGGGCGCCTGGTGGGCAAAACCTCATAGCATGGAGCCAATTGGCGTGGGGGTGACGTACAAGCGATAACTACCTGCGCACGCCACGTCGATGTGGGTCCATGGGAAAAGACCAAGCCGTGGTTGCAACAGGAGGCAGGCCCTTGGGGGGGATGTCATGGGGCCGTTGTTCTTTACGAGCTACGCCAGCTCGACCGGCGACAGAGGACCGGTGCAACGGTTCCACGTCGATGTCCAGAACGAGATCTACAGCGTCCTGGGCCGCACCTCCTTCGCCGAAGGCCGGCTGAAACACCCCGGACCCGCCGCCGGGCCCGACCCCGCGGTGCTCGACTGTCGCGCCCTGCTGATCCTGTACTCGGCGGAGTATGTGGACGACGCACAGTGCGCCACGGAGTGGTCGGTCTTCGCCGAGCGTATGGACCGCTGCATGCGGCGCACCGGGGAACGACCCGACTCGGTGGTCGGCGTCGTCTGGCGTTCGCACGCGCTGGTGCTGCCCCGGCCCGTCACGGTCGTTCGGCACATCGTCAACGAGGAGTACCAGGGGCCCGGCGCGCTCTGCCTCCAGCAGGATCCGCGCAGTCGGGACCGCTACCACTCCATCGTGCGCCGCGTCGCCGCGCGCCTGATGCGTGCCGCCGAGAAGCCGCCGCCGGTGATGTCCGAGGCGGAGAGCCGCACGGTCACCCCGCAGTTCGGGCCGAGACGGGTGATGCCGCACAGCCGGCGCGACGTCTCGGAGCCGGTGACCGATCCGCCCGGCGTCGCGGCGGCTCCGGACAGCGACGGACCTCTGATGCTTCTCCTGGTCGCCGGTACCAGCGACCGGATGGGCCGGCTGCGTGAGCACGTCGACCGCTACGGCGAGCACGCCGAAGACTGGCGCCCCTTCCGCCCGGGCAGCGAGGAGACGGTGCCCTCCACTGTCGGCTGGGCGGCGCGGGCCTGCGGGATCGACCGCCTGGCCGTCGTCGCACCCGGTCCGGACGGTCCGTTACCGGAGGACATCGACGAGTCGGCCACGGTCCTCGTCGTGGTCGACCCCTGGCTGACGGGAGATCCGTCGTTCCGCGTGCTGTGGGAGCGGATCGTACGGTCCCGGGCGCGAGTCGCCGCCGTCGTCGTCGTACTCGCCCGAGCGGACGAGGAAAGCACGGCCAACGCGGTCCGGCTGCGCGAGGCGGTCTGCCGGACGCCGGCACGGATGGTCGACGCGGCCCATCACGAGGCGGGCAGCCGGGAAGCGCTCGCACACATCGTGGTGGCCGTCCTGGCCGACTCCGGCACACGCCCGGCGGGCGGCACCGGAAGCGCCCGCGGCAGAGCGGGCGATCTGACGATCGAGAGTCCGGCGGAACGGCGCGTCCGCAGGCAACGGGAACGCGTCGGCTGGCTCCAGCCTGAGCGGACCCGTGGCTTCCGGTGATGAGCAGAACGCCCGGCGCATCGCTGGGCCCAGGCTGAGCACATGAGGCGGGGGATGAGGACCACAGGGGCAGCAAAGGCATCGGGTTCGTCGCGAACAGCGAAGATCATTTCCTTCTACTCTTACAAGGGTGGAGCCGGCCGCACCATGGCCCTGGCGAACGCCGCCTGGATCATCGCCAACCAGGGCAAGTCAGTGCTGGTCGTCGACTGGGACCTGGAGGCGCCCGACCTTCATCTCTACTACGGCGCCTTCCTCCCCGTCTCCGACCTCAGTCACGCCGACGGTGTGCTGGACATGTTCTCCGCCTTCGCCGCCGCCGCCGTCGGCGTCGGCGTCGGCGTCGGGGACGACGACCTGAGGGCCCTGCACCCGCAGTACACCGACTTCGAGCGCTACCCGATCAACCTCGACCACGCGTTCCCCGACGGCGGGCGGCTGCACTACATGGGCCCCGGGCGCATGAACGAGGAGTACGCCAACCGCCTGGCCGCCTTCAACTGGACCGGGTTCCACACCAGCGACGACGGCCAGGACTTTCTGGAGGCGCTGCGAGAGCGGCTGCACGACAGCGACTACGACTACATCCTGATCGACAGCCGTACCGGCTTCTCGGACGGGGCCAGGGTCTGCACACTCGCCCTGCCCGACAAGGTCGTCATAACCCTCACCATGAACCCGCAGGCCATCCAGGGCGCGCGCAAGGCCGCCGAACTCATCCGCAGGCACCGCCCGGACACCGAGCTGCATTTCGTGCAGATGCGGGTCGACCAGAGCGAACGGGACCGGCTGGAGCAGCGCTTCCTCGAAGCGCGTCAGACTTTGGACTCCTATCTCGGCATCACGGACGAGGACGCATTAGCCACCTACTGGGGGCAGATGCGGGTCCCCTACGTGCCGTACTACACCTACGGCGAGGAACTCGCCGTGATGCGGGAGGACCCCCGCGTCAGCGGCGGCATCGCCGCGGCCTACGTGCACCTCGTCAACCGGATCACCGACGGTGAGATACGCGAACTGCAGCCGCCGTCGCCCGGCGATTACGTCGCCTATCGCCGGCTCCTCGCGCAACACGAGCGGCTGCAGGCCGAGCAGGAATCGGAACCCTGCACGGTCACCCTGCTGCACGCGCCCAACGACCAGTTGTGGGCCGACTGGATCGGTGAGCTCTTGCGGCCCACCCGGATCCAGATCGTCCCGCCGAGCGACAAACCCACCGACTCACTGCCCGACACCACCTTCGTCCTCGCCCTGCTCTCCCCCCACCTCGCGGGGACACCGGCCGGAGACATGGTCGCGCGTCTCACCACCGGCGCACCCGTCGGCAGCGGGCCCGTCGACCAGCGGACCATCGGCGTGCGGGTGGGCACCGCACGGCTCGCGCCGCACTTCGAGTTCGGCCGGCAGAACACCATCACGCTGGACGGGCAGAGCGAGGACGTGGCCCGCCGCGAGCTGCTCGGCCACTTCGGGCTGCTCACCGACACCCAGACGGGCTCCGCCTGGGCCGGCCCCCGCTTCCCCGGGCTCCAGCCGAGGGTGTGGAACCTGCCGATGCGCAACACCGGGTTCATCGGGCGCGTCGACCAGCTCAACGCGCTCCGAGAGAGCTTCGACTACTCCGGCGCCGACTACTCCGCACCGCAGGTGCTGTGCGGCCTGACCGGTGTGGGCAAGCGGCAGATCGCCCTGGAGTACGCCCACCGGTTCGCCTCGCAGTACGACCTGGTCTGGTGGGTGCCGTCCGCGACCGCCGAGAGTGTGCAGGACGCCCTCACCAAGCTGGCCAGGGCGGTCAACGCCAAGAGCGACGGCCGGCGTACCAGCGAGGATCGGCAGACCCTGCTGAACGACCTGCGGGAGGGGCAGCAGCCGGGACTCCGCAGGTGGCTGCTCGTCTTCGACGGCGCGGTCGATCGACAGGCCGTCGAGGAGTACATCCCCACGGGCGGCCCGGGCCACGTCCTGATCACCTCGAACGACACGGAATGGGCTCCGGAGTACATCAAACACGCCGTCACCCCCTTCTCTCCCGAGGAGAGCGTGGCCCTGCTCAGCCACAGGCTGCCCGGTTCCGCCGAGGAGGAACTGCTGCGGCTCGCCGAACGGCTGGGGCACCTGCCGATCGCGGAGGAGGCGGCTGCCGCCGTCCTGCGGGCCTGTCCCCAGGACATCGACTCCTACATCGCACTGCTCGACAGCGGTCAGATGGCGTCCCAGAAGGCGGTCGCGCCCGAGTACGGGGCCTTCACCGATGTCCTTCACCTGGCCTACGAAGCTCTTCGGCACGAGTCTCCGGCCGCCGCACGGCTTCTGAACGTGTGCGCCTTCCTGTCACCGGACGGCGTCGGCATGAACGTCGTCCAGTCGGACAGGATGGTGGAGCTGCTGAAGCCCTTCGATTCTGAACTGGGCGACTCCGTCTTCACCCTGTACCGCCATCTCAATCTCCTCGGCAAGCAGGCACTCGCCGTACAGGACCTCCCTTCCCAGACGCTCGTGGTCTACCGCGTGGTGCAGGACCTGGTCCGCAGTTGGATGTCCGAGGAGGAACAGGCCACCACCCGGGCCGAGGCCCTGGGGGTCCTCGCCTCGATGGTGCCGAACGATCTGGAACGTCACCGGCCGAAGCACCAGGACACCTTCGCGGAGCTCGACAAGCACGTCATCGTCTCGGGGGCCCTCGAAAGTACGGACCCGGAGGTCCACCGCTGGCTGGTCAGCCAGGTGTACCACCGCTGGATGTCGAACGACTGGGCGGGCGCTCGCGAACTGGGCGAACGAGTCCTGGAGCGCTGGCGGCAGTCCCTCGGCCCGGAGCACCTCATGGTGCTGCGCATGGAGTCCCAGCTCGGCGCGGCCTGCCGGCTCCTCGGTGACTACCGCACGGCACTCGGGCTCTCCACCCACGCCGCGACCACCCTGCTCAGGACGGGGAGCAGCCAGGCCGACATCCTGCTGGCCCGCCGCGGCTACGCGGCCGACCTGCGTGCCGCGGGCAGGTTCGACGAGGCCTTCGACGAGGACCGGGCCACTTTCTCGGGGCTGCAGAACGCCATCGGCGAGAACGCCAACGGAACGCTGGCCGCCTCGCACAACCTCGCACTGTCCAAGTTCTACGTCGAGTCGGTCCCGGCGGCCATCCGCCAGGAACAGCACGCGCACGAGCGGCGCGGACAGAGCGCCCCGGACAAGGACCCCGACCCCAAACGATGGGTGTCGTACGCCCACCTCGGCACCTACTACCGGGAGTCGGGTGACCTGGGCACCTCGGAGCGGTATCTGACAGAGGCCCGCAACCACCTGAACAGGCTGCTGGACTCCGGCTCCCACCACACGCTGGGTGCTGTCGCCAGTCTGGGCATGACCATGGTGCGCCAGGGCGAGGTGAACCACGGCCTGCCGCTGCTGAAGGACGCGTACGTCGCCTACCGCGACCGGTGGGGCGAGAAGCACCCCCGCACGATGTCCTGCCGGCTGTCCCTCGCCATCGGCCTGCACGCGCAGGGCCGGACCGTCGACGCCGTGGCCTACACCCGGGACGTCCTGGGCCACTACGTCGACGTGTTCGGCGCCGACCACCCCTTCACCGGCATCTGCCGCAGCAATCTCGCGCAGTACCTGCTGGCCTGCGGGCACGCGCCGGAAGCGAGCGAGCACGCGGGCAAGGCGGTCCTCCAGTTGAAGGACACCTTCCACCGCAAGCACCGCTACACGCTGGTCGCGCGCATGAACCAGAACAACTGCCAGGCCGCGCTCGGCTCCCTCCCCGCGGTGGAGCTTGCGAACGAGGACCAGGACATCCACGACGGCTGCAAGGAACGGTCGGCATGGGGCGAGAGCCACCCGGTCACCCTGATCGCCATGGCCAACGTGCTCGCCTCCCGCCCACCGGCCGACGGCGAACCAGCGGCAAGCCTCAGGCGCAAGGTCTCCGAATACCTCCCGAAGGAACACGCACTCGCCCTGGCGTTGCTGGCCGAGACCTATCAGAGGATGGGTGCCGATCTGGAGGTGCAAGGTGTCTGACGCATCCACGGCACCGGCGTACGCCCCGGCGCACAAACTGGACGGAGTGAATCAGCAGATGGGTGAACTCGACTTACAGCTCCGGCGGTTGCTGCAGTCATGCGGTGTTGAACATCTCGCGTTCTACGATCGCGACCGGGCAAAAATGGTCGTCGCCGAAAACTCGCAGCCGTCCGAGAGAATGCCGGCGGAGCCCTCGTCGCGCAGTCTCGAACGCGCCGGACGACAGCTTTTCTACATCCTCGAAGAATTGGCGCCGGATTTCGCGGAACTGCGCACCGGAGCACTGATACGCACGGTGGTGCGTGTTCCGATGGGGGCGCTTCTCTACCAGTCCGTCGCCATGGGATTCCATCTCTGCACCACAACGCCGCAGGACCAGGTCACCGAGCTGATCTCGCGCATGACGGAGGGTATCGACGACCTCAGGCCCACCGTCCCCTACAGTCTGCTTCCTCACCGCTCGTATCTCTCCCATCTGAGCAGGTACACGACCGCGGGGACGCGCACGGCACCACAGTCACGCACCGCCCGCCAGGTCACCGAGGTCGCCGACAGCATCGAGGGCAGTTCCTACACGGTGGACTCCACGGCCGGAACGCCCGCCGAAGTCTCGGATCTCCTGCGCGCGGCCCTCGGCGTCGACGGTCTGCACTACGTGGCGTACTACGCCGCCGGCATGCCCTCCTGCACGGCGGACATCTTCCGTCACCGCGCCCTGAGCACCCACTTCGGTGCCTCCACCACCCCGCAGCAGCGGCGGGACAAGTACAGCCTGCTGGGCCGGCTCCTGCCGGGCGTCACCCGCCGCATGGACACGTCCCTCCAGGCCCTCCTGGAAGGCCGGATCCACCAGATCGTCCTGAACGTGGAACAGGGGGCCGTCTACTTCCAGCACCTCAAGGATGGCCACTACCTGCTCGGCGTCTCCCTGGACCACTCCCGGCTGGCGGAGGCGGACCGGCATATCGAACAGCTTGCGGCAGACCTGGCTCGCGGGTGAGGGCTGTGCCTGGTTCCTTGCTCTGTGCGGCGAGGTGACCGCTCCGAGGCGAGGTGAGGCCGGAGGATGCTTCGGAGAGGATGCACGGCCGCTTCACGCCGGGCACGCCTCAGAAACACCTCTGGTCACTTACCTCTCACCTCCTCCTCACGCTCTCCTGCGGCCGTGGGCAGGGGCCGCAGGAGAGCGTGATCAGAAACCGCCGCCGAGCGCACCCGACCCGCTACACTGTCGGCGGCGGCCCAGGCTGCCGCCATGCCTTCGCCTTCGTAGCTCAGGGGATAGAGCACCGCTCTCCTAAAGCGGGTGTCGCAGGTTCGAATCCTGCCGGGGGCACAGCCAGAAGGGCCAGCTCAGGAGGGGTTTCCTCCCAGGCTGGCCCTTAGCCGTTTCAGGCGCCGTGCCACACGCGTGCCACTACGTCCGCTCGGCGTCCTCACCTGAGGGGCCTGGGGCCACTCCCCCACCGCCCCGGATCATGGCCCCGAGCCGATCGGCGATGGCCCGGTCACGGTCGCTGGTCATGTGCTGATAGATCAGCGCTGCCCGAGAGCTGCTGTGCCCCATGCGCGTCATCAGTTCCCGCGTACTAGCCCCGGCCGTGGAGGCGAGCGTGTTGCCCGTGTGGCGCAGGTCGTGAAAGTGCAGCTCGGCCGTGACGCCCGCGGCTTTCCGGGCCTTGACCCAGTCGTCGCGGAAGTTGCTCCGTCGCAACTGCCCACCCTGCGGCCCGACAAAGACGTGCCCCTCACGGCCAGGAGCGGCGAAGTGCTCCAGGTGGTGCGTGACCGCATCGAGGAGTTCAGCGGGGAAGGAGACGGAGCGCACCCCGGCCGCGGATTTCGGCGCCTTGGGGCGAGCCTCTCAGATCATGGCCCCAACGTCGTGCTTTAACGGGCAGGTCCACAGACTGCCCGACTCGCCGGAAGCTTACGGGGCCATGATCACTCGCCCCAAAGCA
>NZ_JBIBAF010000016.1:0-214829 GCF_042899705.1 Streptomyces sp. NPDC013187
CATCACGTCAGCGCTGCCAACACGTCGCATCAGCACGGACTCACACAGCACAACCCGAAGGTCCGGGGGCGCCTCCGCTTGTAGGACGGCCTGGCTGGCAAGGCGCTTGCTGACATCCGCCGCAATCTCCTCAGGGGTTGCCCGCGGAGCACCCTTGAGCAGGAGAGCCCGAGCGTAACCAGCGGTCTGCAACAAGCCTGGGACGATAGTTGGCGACCACTCCCAAATGGCCTCCGCCTGCCGTTCCAGAGCCATCCGGCGCCGATACAGGGCAGGGAAGTCAGCGGCAACGATCTCCTCATACAGGGCCTTGAAGAGGCCGCCAGTGTTGAAGACTTGGTCTAGGAGCGCCGGCAACTCTGGCGGGATCGGTGAGTCAGTGGACTCCAGGCGGCTAATGGTTGACTTCGAGGTACGGGTACGACGGCCCAACTCTGTCTGAGACATGGGGCTGCTCCCGTACAGCTCCCGAGCACTCCTCAGCTCTTCAGCAAAGCGACGCCGAGGGTTGTCAACGTCGTGGCTGTCGGCCATCTCACCCCGCCCACGTACTTGGTCACCGAACAAGGATCAGCCTTCCCGCAGGTCACGAGTCCTGGAATATGCCAGGCCGCCCAAACCGCAGGTCGGGCCGCGAAACCCTTTCAGGCTACTCGCATTGGGTTCAGGGTGGGGTACGGACAGTGACGTTGGGGCGAGGACGCCCCTGAGAGAGGTATCCCCCCATGCCCTTGCCGAGTCCCGAGTTGCTCAGCCGTGCATATGACCCTCAAGGCCCGGAGATGGAAGACGTCTTCAAGCTCTACCCCATCCTTCGCACGGCTGCGGAGCAGGGTGTGTCTGTCCTACTGGAGCGCATTGAGGGTGGCATGGGGCGGCTGTGGGTGCAGGGCTGGCACGTCAGGACGTGCGAAGACATCCACAACGTCACCACAGCCGTCCTTGAGGCGAAGGGAGCGGTATGAGCGGCGGCGCGCGAGACCACTACGTTCCCTCGTTCGAGGAGATCGTGAAGGACACAGGAAGCGGCAAGGTCGGCGTGTACCGAGGTACGTGGGCGGGGTCGGCCTGGCTCCGTCCCGTTGGTGGCGGCCGAGAGTGGGAGGTCGAGGCCACCAACATCCGCCAGGCCACGCAAGAGGAGCGGATGAAGGCTCAGCTCGACGCCCGGAACCATGTGATCGGAGGACGGCCGTGACCCGCTCAGTGATCAAACACGTCACGTACGAGCTGAGGCCGGACGAGACGGCCAATCAGGAGTTTGAGGCCCGCTGCGTCTGGGGTGAGGAGAAGGAGTGCGGCGCCGAGTCCGGCCCTCAGCCGACTCCCGAAGACGTGACAGTGTGGATGATCCAGCACACGTCAAAGACCCGACACAACAGGTATCGGCGCGCCCTGGCCGACTATCAGATTTGGAGTCCCACAGAGCCGGTGCCGGCGCCTCAGCCCGTTCCACCGCTGGAGCCCGCGAAGGTAGACAGGGTGAGGACGTGAAGGACATACCCTCACTGCCGGAAGGCTGGTACTGGTGGCGCTGCATGCTCGGGTGCATGCGCGAGGGCCTACCCGTTAAGTGGCTGGGGCCAATCCGCATTCCTCGTGGAGAAGGTCAACTGTACGGATGCACGGACTGTGTTCCTAGGCTCCTGGCCATGGTCGAAGAAGACCTCGGAGCCGCTGACGAAGCCGCCTTGGTGGCTCGATGACTCCCACCCTGCCGGACGGAATCCGCAAGAGGCTCCCCCGCCCTCTCGGAGATCCCGGCGGGGTGGGGCACTGCCTCTGTCGGTGTCCTTGCATTGGGCGATCCTCAAGGGGGGGACAACGAGTGTCCGACAGAGAGCCCGTGAACCAAGGTCATCGCTAAATAATCAACGGCCGCGTTGGCTGATCCGGTCCAATCCCGGACACGGGCACCCCCAAACCACCCCCCAAAGGCCCCGGTCGTCTCCTTCCTCCTCCGTGGGAGACGGCTGGGGCTCATTCATACGCTGATTTTCGGAGAGGTCATGATCCGGTGCCGCAGCAGGCGCACAATCCAGCTCGCAACGCTGCGTTTGGCTGAGGAAAGCCTGCCCTGTTGTATTGAAGGGTTCGAAGCGGAGCCATTCGAAGTCTTCCAGTGCGAGCTTGGTGACGACGGACATGAAATGCACGGGGCTTTCCTTGACGAGTTGGCAGATCCAAGAAAAGACGCGTACTTCTGTTGGTCGGAAGACGATGAAACTCAGTACGTGTTTGCCTCAAAGGTCTGCCGTAAGCGTGCCAACGACGATGACCTGTGCACTCTGTACGAGAATCACTCTGGGGTCTGTCGCTGGGGCCTCGTTGATCCTGTGAGGGTCGCTATTCAAGCGCAGGTTGATCAGGCAATGGCTAGATGGCGGGACATGGGGTTTGCCCCCCCCCGGCTCCGAAAGCGGGGGAGTGAGTGACCTAGTGTCTGTTACAGCGGTTTATAGAGACCTTCGCGGCCTCCAGGTCGACCCATGCCGCAATTGCGGACGCTGGTCGTCCGCCGGCATCATTTGTTGCGTCCCCTGTTGCAATGGAGGGGATTACCCGCATCAGTGGTTGTGCGAGAAACAAGAGCATGAACGCACCCGGTACCCCCGAGAACTCATTGATCCTCGGGACATCTGCCCCAAGTGCGACCGAGAGTTGATTACCGATGAGGTGTTCTTCTACGACAGGCACAAATGGAGGTGTAGGGACATCTCCGGTTGTGGTTGGTCAGGAGACAGACCTTCCTGAGCCGGGGTATACCAACCGGCTCCATAGATTACGTACGTGTCCTCTGAGGCAGATCAGGACACAGACGGCTCAGAGTGTGAGCCAAGGAACAATGATGTTGTTACCGCACCCCATGTGGTGCACCATTACGAGCCCTCTGAGGGGCCCCACGAGGCCGCGGTGCCGGCCGAAGGGGTCTGTTGGGGGGCTCGAAGTGCGTTCGGGATGATTAGAGCTTGTGCCCTTGTGAATGATGAAACCCGTACACACCCGAAGGGAGGCGCCCCCTGCGGTCCCTCGTGAACATTTTCGTTATATTACCCCCGTATGTATGCACCACATGGGTGTGCGACATCATTAATACATTGTGCACTTGTGAATGATAATGCTGCATCACTAAGTGGTGCATGAATAGGCGACCGATGTTCGGGCCGAGTAGGCATGGCAGCACCTGACAGCCCATCAGGTTTCACAAACGCACTAATGGTGTGTCAGATGACGTGTGACGACCCATCAGTAATGTGATGTCCGCCACACGCATACGGGTATGAATAGGGACATAGGGAATACCTGACAGTGCGTCAGATATAAATATGCAACAACCCTGCGTAAATGCATTCCTCCCACAATGTCCGTATGACGATGCGTCAGAAACACACCTGATGATGCATCACTTAGTCATGGTGCAGTAAAGATGCCTGCCCGGCTTGTCCGTTAATGCGGTATGTAAAGGTAAAGGGTATGCAAATAAGTTGCCCCCTGGGTAGAGGGGTATTGTGTCCTGGTTTGGCGTGATTGCCGGCCGCAGTCGACACTCTTCTGACCTGCGCTTTTGTGCCCTCTATGCGTGCGCACCCGGTTCCCTCCCTGACGGCTGGATCGTAAGTTGCCCCCTGGGTGGAAAACCGGAAGTGTCTGCCGGGCACCACCGACCGCCCGACGGGGGCGGCACCGACAGGAAGGCAGGCAAGCGAATGAGCGCACGAGACCCACCACCACAAGCGCGGGTGAGTGTCCATCTCTCACCGGGTCGGTATCGGCCCTGACAACGCGAATGGCGCCCCTTCAGGGCGACCTACGCGGATACCTACTCAGACGCGTAAGGCGCCCGTGAGGCGGCCTCGTAGCTCTTTGAGAACTCCATAGGGCAGTGCACGCATGGGGAGTGAATCCGTTCATGCGATCCCACGGTGCTGGAGCGGGACTGAGTCCGACGCGACGATAGGCCGAGAAACCGAAAGGTTCGGGTGCACTGCTAAGCGGGAAACTGACCGTCCCGATAGCCAATAGGTCCATGCGTTCAAAAGACAGCCAAGCGGGACGCGTCGAGTCAATCACTAGACATGCCAGCAACGTTTGTGCACGTTGGTTCATGACTCCGCAACAACAAAGGGTGCGTACTTTCCCAACTGAGTTGCGTTGAGACTGACCAACACGAGCAAACGCCAGAGTGCGAGTAAGACATGCCGAAACGAGAGACAACGCGCGTTTGTCAAGTAACTGTCCGGAGCGCATGAGTGCACCAATCGAGATTGCCTACGGCAGGCACGCTCAACACGACGTGTCCAGCACGCACCGGGTCATGGTGACTGATACTCACCAGCCTTCCAGCGTGTCTCTAAACGTCTGAGAGTGAGTCTGCCTAGGGGAGTGTCGATTAGGCACTTGTAAGGGCCGGAGACGGCCGTACAGCGATCCCTAAGGGGTTTGCGTGATGAAGCGCGATGCAGTCCGTTTGCAGCCTTTCAGCTTCCACCATGAGAACCGGGACCATGACACGTTCCTCGTTCACATCACAGACGCTGAGGGCGTGTTCACATACACCGTGCGCAGGTGGTCGGACATGGTCCGTTCCGTGACCGTGTTTGCGGAATCCATCTCCCTGTCTGACGCGTCGATTAAGGCGCGCACGGACTTGTACAACACGGGCTATGCCCTGGTGAACGGCTTCAACATCCGAGTCACTCCGCTTTCGTAGGGGAGTCGGGCGCACGGCGGATTAGGGACACTCTTCCGTGCGTCCTCTCACCCATTGCGAACGGTCGTAATGGAGTACAGGGAGGTAAGGCAATGAAGGTTATTCCGTGGACGTACGCGGGTGGCCAGGGAACGGGCTATCACCTCATGTTGTCCGGTCACATGCAGTACAACGTGATCTGGACGTACGGAGCGGATCACGTCCAGGTTCAGTGGTTTGACAAGACCGAGAATCACGACGGTTGGCAGGATTTCAAGACCGTGAGCATTCCGGGTGACTACAAGGGCAAGCCGTGCCGCGATATCGCCAAGGGCATGGACGAGCACTTGAAGGTGATTTGCCGTGGCCTGGTCCGTGACTGGGAGGGCTCTTCCGGCATGGAAGAGTTCCGCGACGAATGGGCCATGCACACGTGGGAGGAACGTCAGAAGGTGAGTTACAAGAGCGTCCGTGGCGGGATCGTGCTCGGAGTCGTCAAGGAAACCAAGCGGCTCGGTACGCGCCGTGTGGTCCTGGTCCGGGTGACCTCCCGCAACAACCCGCTCTATCGGTGCGGCGAGATTGTGGAGTTCTCGACTACTGACCCGTGGCTCAAGTCTCGGGAGGTCTGACCCATGGCTACGGAATTCTTTGTGCAGCACGTCACGGACGGCATCATTTCCGGGCCCCATCGGTCCCGTGACACTGCGGAACAGAAGGCAGACAAGTTCCGGGACGAATGCCCATGTGAGGGTGACTCGGAATGCGGGAGTGATGACACGTTCCCGCACGGCGTCAACGTGGCCAAGAGCGTTGACGGTCGGTGGAACAACGATCCCGATTACTGAGGGGGAGCAATGTACGTCGCTCACATGGGTGCCTCATGGCATCAGAGGTTCAGGAAGTACGGGGACGCCGTGGCTTACGCACGGCGGTACAGCATGGGTCCGGCATTCGTTGAGTTGAACCTGAGCAAAACCAAATACCGGGCACGCCCGGTGGTGGAGGCAACGGGACTCACGCGGTTTCGCGTCATGGGTTCATCGTCGTAGTTGGTAGTCACGGAGGCACGGCCGGACAGGGACACTCGTCCGTGCCTCCCTCTACCTACTGCGCCACAAAGGCACGGTAGTTGAGTGGAGGGCAAAGCAAATGGAGATTGGTAAGCGTGTGCCGTTCCTGTCCGGGATCCAGTCGTCTCAGATCTTTGAGACGCACGACCGGATGATCAACGGCACCCGGTACCGGTTCGTTGCGTTCATCGGACACGCGTTGTACGCACAGGAAAAGGGCGCCCCGCTGTTCGGTGTGGAGGTCTCCCGCGTGATCGGGGAGGACCAGCACGGTTATCCGATCTTGGAGAAGGTTCACCAGTGGGGCAGGCCCATGCAGCGCTGGGGATTCTGAGGTGAGTGACACTCTGCTCCGGTTTCCGGTCTTCCTGACAGAAGCGGATTGGAAGAGCGCTACGGCTGGCTTTGAGAAGCGCGTACGGCGCTTCCGTGCAGCGAAGAGGCTGGAGCAGGTTCAGCGCGTGCGCCGCGCCATGACTGAGGCGGACGGGGACAGGTGGCCGGACGGGGACGAATACAAGTACGTCCTGTACCTGTCTGAGGACGACTACAGCTTTCTCTGTGAGGCCGTGGGAGACCGCCGGAACGGCGTCCCCAGGGAAACCGTCGAGCGCATCTCAACGGAACTGCGCATGGCAGCAGGCGACGCAACCGAGTTGTAAACGATCAAGGGGACAGGTGTGCCCGCCGGCACCTCGTACCGGTGGGGAAATGGGCACGGACGGACAGGGACACTCGTCCGTGCCCTTCTCATGTCCGCCTACGGGCGGAGGGAAGGGAAACCAATGCAGACCTATGTCAAGCGTGATGGGCTCGGCCTCACTGAGGTTCGCCCCATCAGTGAGCCGATGACGCACGAGGGCACGGCGCTCGATTCGCTCATTGGTCGGCTCGTGATGGTCCGGCCGTTCTATCACGTACCGAATGGCCGTAGTTCGCTGAAGTCGGTGCGTTCCGCGTACGCCTATGAGGCGCGCGTCGTCGAGCGCTTCTCAGACGAAATGGTGAAGGTTCAGTACACGTGGGCAAGCGACGGGACCCCGTGGAAGCGAGAGGCCGTGTTCTTCGCCAGGGAGCTGCACCAGGTGCACATCTGTGAGTGCGCCGCGTGTAAGGGCAGGGGCATCTTCAACCAGCACCAGGGGGCGTGACTCATGCGTACACGACTCGCAATGCTCGCGCTCGCCCTGGTGGCCATTCTCGGTGGCGTTGCCAAGGAGGCACACTCGGCCCCCCACAAGCCTCACGCGTCCTACCGGGCTCGCGTGCTGGTCGGAACGCTGCCGTACCCGCCGTGCGTCGAGCTGCGGCGCACGAGTGAGGGACGGACGTGGTTCGCGGACATGGTGAGCGACACATTCGACGACGGGCGTAAGCGCACGGTCTCTCAACAGATCGGCTATGTGCGCGAGGGCTGCCGCGAGATGACCCGCTAGCGATTGACGGTAGAGGGCATAGGAAGGTCACCCGGAATTCCGGGCGCAGATCACCCGTGCCCTACTCCGCCAGTCTCTAGAGACAAGCTCAGAGGCTAGAGGAAAGGCAAGACAAAGGTGAAGGTGAATCTCGTCAAATACGAGTGCGTTGTGTATGGCTGTGGCCGAACGGCAAACGTGCTGACCGATGACGGTTTCGTGCGGGTGACTCACTGCCTGCCGTGCACTCGGCGCGGCCTCGTGCGGCAACACATCCGGCGGTTCTTCGCCACCGTTACTCCGTTGGCTCAGGTTCCGGCGGGCTGGGAGGGCAACAAGTAATGCTTAGGCGACGTTGGGTCCTGGCGGCCTCTGAGCAGGATGCTATTACGCTCGCGTGGGGTTCCATTGAGTCGGAATCTGCGGGCACGTCCATGCTCCACGCGAATAAGGGCGTGGTGCTCTCCGCTCCTGAGGATCTGTGGAATCTGTGGGCTGAGTGGGGGAAGCGTGATGACCCCCAGCGGAAGCGTTACCCGCGCGCCTATGACGTGTACTGGCTTTGGTTCAGGCCGGAGTGCAAGCCGGACCACAAGCACCACGTGAACCCTGGTGACGGGAAGTGCCCGAGCATCAAGGTTAAGCGTGAGGTCATGGAAATGCCGTTGTGGAATACCCCTACGGGTTTCCCTCCGCACCGTGACCCGGATTGCTCGGAAGCGATGGGGGGCGGCATTCGGTGCGCCGTTTGCTTCCACGGCAACATGCCTTATGGACACGCCGGAAACGGGCTGTGTGCGGCGCACGTGGACGAGGACTTCAACGACTACACGCAGATTCGTCACATGCAGTGCGGCGCCTGTAGCGGGACGGTCCTGGTCGCGCTGGTGGATTTGCGGCAGAAGGATTCCGTGCCGTGCCCTCATTGTGTCGACGGGGGCGTTGACCTCATTCACGCACGTGGCCACGCGAACAAGGACTGAAGGGAACTACGCGAAATGACTAACGAGGCTCCCGCAATCTCCCCTGTCCTGAAACAGGGGGCGAACAAGCGAAACAGGGATGCGGCCCGCAAAGCGGTCGCTGTGGCGCTCTACAACGGGTGGACCCTCGTGGGCCCGTACAACGGGAGTGACACCCGGTCGCACTGGAAGTGCGAACTGAAGGGCCCGAAGTGTGCGGTGATCGAGAAGTTCTACAGCCACATCCGAGGGCGTAAGAAGAAAGACGGGACGGTTGTCCCCAGCCCCCGGCACAGGGATTGCATCCCGTCTGAAGAGCGTGAGGCCGCTTTGGCTGCCTGGCGTGAACAGAACGGCCTGACTGAGGAGTGGGCGAAGGATCACGAAGTCCTCTAGTTGAGGAGTTTGGGGCACGGACGGATAGGGACACTCGTCCGTGCCCTTTGCTCTGCTACTAGCAGGAAGGGAAAGCATGGAATACACACACGCTGCAATTGGCGTGCACGTTGGCCAGTTTGTGAGGGTTGACGTTTTCTGGACGCCCGGCAAGGAGGGCACAGAGGTGAACGTGAGGGATGCAGAAAGCCTCATCTCTCAGGGCGTTTACGAGTCTCCGAGGCTCGCGGTACTGACGTACACGCCGGACCCGGACACGCTGCACTCCGTAGTGCGCAACGTCCTCGCGAGTAAGCGCGAGGAAACGTGGTTTGCCAACTTCGCCTATGCCCTGGCGGGCCGGAAGCGGTTCACGTGGGTACCGGAAAAGATGGCGCCTGCCTCGCGGCAGGTGGAGGCGTGAGCAACGGACAGGACGAACCCATACCGCTTGCGGATGGGGTCAAGTGCCCGCACTGCCTGAGGGGTGTCTTCCGTCTGCGGAGCAAGGTTCTCAGCTCTCCGGACGGGAATCCTGACGGAGTTCAGGTGTGGTTCTGGAAGTGCAGTTGGGATGAACTGCTGGCATGCCGGAAGCCGTATTACCCGGATCACTCCGAAATGGAGGGTGCGTATTTCGCGGTCGTCAATGGTCAAGTGAGAGTCATGAGGCACAGAAAGGCGGAGCAATGAGCGGCTCGAACCGCTGGAGTGTGGACGTGGTGCGGGCTCGCGATGGTGCCCGAGCTGCGGCCGGCAACTCGAACCGGAGCACCCGTGTACGCGCGTTCCTTGCGCTGTGCGGGGAGCTGGGCGAGGTCGCCAACGCATACGCCTGCCCGCATGGCGCTGCTCGCGCCCTGGTGCACATTGCCGCGTGCACATATGCGGCCGAACTGAAGGGGGCCTAATGGCCGACGAGAGTAAGCGAATGATCGTGAACACGTCCGAGCTTCGCGCGGGTGACGTGGTTATCACGCACGGAATGCGCGTCCTGCTCTCCGGTGAGCCGGACATGACTAGCTCCCGGAACTCCGGAGTGACGCGTACGGTCTACAGCTGGGCCGGACGCGTGACCAATTTGGAGGAGGTCAAGGCCGAGAAGTTCATCCCCCTGCGGTGGCTGTACCCGGATAAGTGGGGAGCAGGCGAAAGTGGGGGCTGGGGGAAGGACTGGGACGCTGATCCCTCATGGCGCATCCAAGGAAACGACCTCGCTACGTGGCTCATTGAGCGGAACGAGCCGGAAAGCGAGCCTGACAGTCAGTAAAGCGGTAAGGGGCTGAGCCTCTTTGGTGAGGGCTGGAATAGGGACACTTCCAGCCCGATCCATGGACGCTCACACGCCGAGTGTGGACGTACAACCACAACAGAAGAGGGGAAGTAATGGACGAGAAGGTTCGGTATGAGCCGATGGCTCACGGACCCATCGGGGCCGCAGTCAAGGCAGCCATGCCGCACACGGAGGCCGACCCCATTGGGGTGCACGCGGCTGTCCTGGCGCTCTACTCGGCGGCTATCAACGGGAAGGTGACGCAGCCGAACGGGAGCCCGGTAGTGGCCTGGACGGCTCTCGTCGGTCCGTCCCGGATCGGGCGTAAAGGATTCGCCCTGAAGACGGCTAAGGCGATTCTGAAGGACAGCATCGGAGAGTGGCTTTCCCTCCGCGAGGAGGGGGGTATCTCCTCGGGTCCGTCTCTGGTGCAGACGATTTGGGAGAATGAGCAGGACTCCCTGACGTCCGAAGGAGGGCCGGACAGTCGAACGCTGATCATTGATCAGGAGTGGCAAACCACCCTTCTCCTGACGAAGCGATGCCCCAAGTACGGCGGGATTCTGCGGACATCGTGGGACGGTGGCCGCATCTCGAACGTCACCAAGAAGGACGGCAGTCGAGTTGAGGTCACGGTTGAAGAACCGGCCCTAGGGTTCCATGCCCATATCCAGCCGCCACTCTGGGCGAAGTTCATTAGCCTGACAGAGGCTCAGGGCGGGACGTACAACCGGATTCTTCCTGTGATGGTGAAGAAGTCCAAGCGGCTCCGTAAGCGGGATTACAAGACCGGGAATTCTCTGGACGAGATCAAGGTCAGTGCATCCCTTCGCTTGGCCTACGAGTGGGCGATGAAGGAGCCCCGCCGCATGGAGTTCACCGATGCGTCTGCTGATCGTTTCGACGACATGAGCGCTGAGTATGAGGACATGCTGGAGGAACTCCCCGATGACGTGTCCTGTTACTTCGAGCGTGCAGACGAACAGGTGTTGAGGGTGGCCTGCGTTCTCACGGCGGCTGAGCGGAAGACAGTAATCACAATCAAGGCCCTGGAGGCTGCAAAGGCGTTCGTGGACTACTCCATTGCCTCTGTGAAGCAACTGATCTCACAGACCAATGTGACAAAGTCCCGGACGGTTCAGCCGCTTGACGTGAAGATCCGTCAGAAGCTCGAAACGTACGGCGGAGAGATGACGGCTACGCAGCTCTACCGTGCGCTCTCGGGTCGGTACACGGCTGCGCAGATCCTCAACACGGCTGAGGACATGGCAGACGTTGAGCTGGTGGAGCAGCGGCAGAGGCGGCCCGGCGCGAACCCGGTCGTCTTCCGCCTGGTCCCGGTCATGCCCGAGCCCGAGGTAGCGCCCGAGCCCGAGAAGCCTGCCCCGAAGCGTCGGGCGCCTGCCAAGAAGGCAGCTCCCGCCAAGAAGACGACGGCCACCGCGAGGAAGACCACCGCCGCGGGCTCCCCGCCGGCAACTCGTCGGAAGGCTGCGTCCAAGGCAGTACCCCGTAAGAAGGTCGGTGCGTGAGGCACACGACTCGGGCGCACCCGGAAGGGCGGTTCCAGTGCACGGGGTGCCGTGCCGCGTTTGCCACACAGGAAGGCGCCCGAGCATCCAAGTTCGAGTGCCCCGGGGAACCGCTGGCCCACGGGCACCCCTACGAGAGAGAACACGTTCTCTACCCCTTCTCGTACAACAGGGGAGACGGGTACGGCCCTGATCGGCTGTGCGATGTCGTTGACTGCCCGCTCTGCGTCGGTCACTCGTGTGACTGCGAAGTGTGCGCCGATCAGTTGAACGTGCCTTCTCTGAAGGTGCTGAACGACAGCCATGAACACGGGAACCGGAAGCGTTCCCCCAACTGGGAAGAAGTGGACAAGATGGAAGACCTCAAGACGATGCTTGCCCGGGTCAAGGCAGGCGACTACGTGACCGCCTTCGGGAAGAGCACGACGGGCGGAGAGGTGACGCGTACGGGCGTCCTGCTGGCTGAGCCCCAGGACATGAAGGCCACACACAACGGGGAGAAGGTTCCCGCGATCCGGGTGCGGGTCGGGGAGGAGGGGACCGACCCCGCGAAGCGGTCGACCTGGACCACTCTCATCCCGGGACACGGCAGCATCCGACCCGCTGAGCGTCCGACTGAGCAGGAGGCCGACCAGTACAGCACTGATCTGGAGCAGGGCCGGGCGCGTGGACTCGACTACGGCGAGGCGCACGACTATGCCGAGTCGAAGGCGAAGTCTCGCAAGGCAATCGCCGGCACTTCGGAGCCGGGAGAGGCCAAGGTGTGGGTTTCCGACCTCCAGGCGGCGACGGTGGCCATCGATCCGGAAGGGGTCGTCTGGCAGGACACCGAGTTGCGTGCCTGCATCAGCAGTTCCGTATTCCTCTATGGAGGCAAGGGCGGGAAGAACAGCTCTGGCCCCAGCCAGGCCGTGAAGGTGTCCGTGACCTACACGGAGGGTGGCGCGTACGAGCTGCGCCACCTGGAGACGAGTGAAGTTGTCGCCACCCTGCGGCTTCAGTCCCGCGTCTGGTGGGCCCCCATGCCTGCGGACCACTACGCACCGGAGGGCGGCTACGGCAAGCCCGTTCACCACGTCGACACGGGCGAACTCGTGGGCTTCTGGACTCCGGAGAGGTTCACGCCCGTGGAAGAGGTCCCGGGATACAGGGTCCAGTAGGGGTGTGAACACTATGAACACAAACCCCTCAGCGTCGAAAGCGGTTGGCCACCCTGTTATAGCGGAGGTAAAGACGCCCGCGTTGGGTGCATCTGCCAAGGAAGGTAAGGCTGCGCTTCCCTCGGCCATGCCGAAAGTTCGCCGCTCAACTACCCGTGCAATACAGGGGCGTTACTCCCCGATCTGTCGTAAGTGGGCTGAAGGGAAGTGGAGAGAATGAAACGGAGTTGAGTAAGGGGGGTGAATGTGGCAGCCTCCCCGTGACAGATCGGCGCTATACGGCGCTGAAAGGGATACAGGCTTTCGTGCAGGGACACCACGAAAGCCAACCCGCTCGGACGTAAACCCAACTAAGCAGACAGGGAAAGACATGGCGCAGAAGGTTCAGGTTCTCCTGCTCGACGACCTGACGGGGGGAGACGCTGACGAGACGATCTCGTTTGGTCTGGACGGCAAGGACTATGAAATCGACCTGAACGAGAAGAACGCGGCGAAGCTGCGGAAGGCCCTGGCGCCGTTCCTGAAGGCGGGCCGCAAGACGGGCGGAAAGTCGTCCGCCGGCAACCGCGGGCGGAAGGCCAAGCCGTCCCGCTCCGAGAGCGAGCCTTCCTCTGAGGTCTACCGAAAGTGGGCGGCCTCCAACGGCTACGAGGTGAGCAACCGGGGTCGCGTGCCCCAGTCCATCAAGGACGCTTACGCGGCAGCCAACAAGTAGCTCGAAGCAACAACACAGCAGCACACGGCGGCTCACTCCCTCAGGGGGTGGGCCGCCTCTCGTTGGGAGGGGGTTCAGGATGCTGAAGAGGTACCGCGTTGCGCTCCACGCGCACGCTTCTGCCGAGGTCTTCGTAGAAGCGTCTAGCGCTGAAGAGGCCAACCGACTTGCACAGGAGGAGGCAAAGGCCGGAAGGGCGAAGATTCACCCCGTCAAGCAGTGGACCCCGGTAGCCACCTCCGACCTGAGCCGGGAGCGGTGACGTGAGCACAGAGCAGCCCTACGGGGGCGCGTACGCCGCCATACTGCGTGAGATGGTGCGGGAGCTGGACCGCTCGAAGCGGGCCGAGGGACGGGCGCAGAAGCGCGCGTCCAATACCCGCATAGGGGCCTGGCGTCAGGCTCTCCTCTGCATCCTCCTGTTCGAGCACGGGATGAACGAGGAGCAGGCAGAGAGGGCCGTCCTGGACAGCGTGAGGAATTGGAAGAGCGTGCATGACACGGAGTTGGCAGCCGCGATCCGCTCAACCCTTCAGGGAAACGGCGGAGAAGTAACCTTCTCCCAGCTCTACAGGGAACTCGGAGATCGATTCCTGGCAACAGAAATCAAGTCAGCGCTGGACACCATGAGTGGCGTTGACTGCTCTCACATGCGCACGGCCTACAGAGGGCCGGGTACGTTGGTTATCCGCAGCAATGAGGGGGAGGGGCAGTGAAGAGCTACCGCGTGAGATGGACGCAGGACGGCCAGGAGCACGAGTCAGCCGTCATGTACGACGCGCCGTGTACCGAGAGGCGCGTGAGGGAGCTGGAGGCCACCGAGGGCGTGACCGACGTCCGCAGCGTGCCCGCGAAACCGGGGGAGTAAGTGTCATCTGTCTACCTGTGCAGGCATCACGGAGCCGAGCACCGCACCCATGGCGACCTTGCCTATCGGATCTGCGGATGCGACGGAACGCGTCATCACGCGTGCGCTCCCCGCCCGGCTCCGCCTGACACTCCTCGGCCTGAGGACTGGCCGATTCATCTGGCGTGGACGACCTCAAAGCAGGGAGAGTGACGGAGTGGCCCGGAGGAACACGAGGACTGCCCGAAGGGCGAGCAGTGCAATGCTCCTTGAGAGAAGCTACCGAGTGCGGTACGCCGAGAACGGCCATGAGTCCTTGGCTCCCGTTGCCGACTGCGTGAGGTGTTCTCAGGAACGCATGACCGAGCTGAGTAAGCGCGAAGGTGTGACCGACGTTCGGGCCTTCCGTGTGGACGCTGGGCAATGGGGCTGGTGTGACAAGCATTAGGCAGCCCTGAGCAACGCAAAAGAGGCCCCCTCCCGATTCGGGAGGGGGCCTTTTCGTGTTTCTCTCAACCCCAGGTGCACCCCTGCACCTAGTTATTGGTCGGCCTACTGGCCGAGGTCGCCCTTCAGCTCAGCCTCAAACGGGCTGTCCTCGTACAGAGCCCTGAGGGTCTTAGTGTCCTCGTGCGATGCCGCAACGACACCGACCCCGAGCAGAGCAGCGGAGGCCGTTACGAGCGCCTCCCAGGGGACCGTAGGCCACACCAGGACGAGCGCCGGCACCAGGGCCGCGAGGACGGAATAGATGCGCACACCGTGCTTGGAAATGAAGTCGTACATGAGTCCCCCTCTTAGCTAAACAGACGCTTCCAGGTCTGCGGACCTGGGTAACCGTCAGCGTCGCTTCCGGTCCAGCCTTGAGACCGCTGGAATGCCTTAACGGCGGCTCGGTCAACGGCAGTCCACTGAGGGCCTGGACCCTGCTTGTAGACCTTCCCATAGCCCTTTTTAACGAGCTGACGACCGAGCATGGTCACGTACTGGTTCTTGGCACCAGGACGGAAGTAGTAGGCACCAGGGAAGGCAGGAACACCCGGCTTGGGCTTTGGCGCAGGAGTGGGCTTAGAGGGCTTCTCAGGCTTGCTCGGTGCGGGCTTGCCCTTATCCATGGTCGCCTTGATGTCAGAGCGAACCGCGTCCATGTCCATCATCTTGCCTGGCTTATAGCCAGGGTCCCACTTGCCTGGAGAACCCCACTCGCCGTGCCCGATGACGCTTCCCTCGTCCCACCCGTGGAAGTCGCAGATTGCCGCAGCCAGAAGCCGCAGGGTTTCGTACTGCGCCTCGGTCATCGGGTGACTTCCCGAATACCAAATCTCGACGCCGTAAAATCGGGAGTTCCCGTCAGTGTTGCTCTCGTCGTCGTTCGGAATCGGCTTCTCGGCAATCACGGCAGCAAGTACGTCGTCGTCACCAGATCCCGCGTGATTCGCTCGACCCCAGCCGACAAGATGAATGGTGCCGTCCTGAGAAAGCCCGAACTGGCAGAGAGGGCCTGGAAGAGCCGCAGTGCCCTTGTAGAGAAGCTCCCTCTGATCCTTGGAGTCACTTCCCGTGTGGTGCACCATCAGGCCGTGAACCGGGCCCCAAGCACCCTTGTGATTGCGGTTGTGGGTCTTCCAATCCTTGTACTCCGCATAAGGGATACCGAACTTCTTGAGCTGCTTGACTATCTCAGCAGCGGTCATAGGAGTTGCCATTAGTCCTCCGTTGGGTCATCCACCAGCCGGATAACGGCAAGGCGGGCAGGGTCGAGAGAAGTAAGGAGCTGGATAAGGCGAGCGTTTTCCTGCTCAATTCGAGTCAGGCGGTTCTTGATCTCGGTCAAGTCACCGGCGAGGCGGTCAGCCCGCTCCTTTTGGGCCTCCGCCTCTTCGCGCCACACCTTTGCGGCACTGGTTCTGTGGCTCGCGAGAACAACCACGAGGGCCGCAACGAAAGTCGCCAGAGTCCCCGAGTAGGAGAAAAACTGAGCAAGGGTCATGTGGGCTCCTGAGGGCAACACAAAGACGGCCCCGGACTCCGGTCCGGGACCGCCCTTAAGGCATTCGTTCAGCCCATGAGGATGGGCGTTACAACACTGGCTACATGCGCGTATCCGGTATCGGAGAGGTGGACGGAGTCCGTACCGGTCGCGCCAACATTGCTTGCCGTCCCCCAGTAACCCAGGGAATTCCAGTACGACCATGAGTTACGGCCGATGGTCCACATATCCACGAGGGCAGCGTCATACGCCTCGGCAAGTCCGCGGGCCCTTACTGCGTAATCCTGATACAGGAAATTTGTCACATCGTGGTTTCCCAGATGCGGAAGCAGAATCATCAGGTCGGTAGCCCCGTTGTTAGCGTCTCGAACCGCCTTGAAATACTTGGCGACAGAGCTTGCCCAAACGTCACCCGTGGTGCCGGCTACCGCATCATTAGGTCCGGCAGTGAAGATGCAGAGGTCTGCCGGATAGTTGGCCCCGCCGTTCCAGACCGCATTAAGCGCGCTAGCCGTATGCGTTCCGTAGGTCGACGCCCGAGCGCCAGCCTTGGCAAGGTTGTCGACCACAACTCCAGTAGAATTCTCGCCTGCAACACCACATACGGAAAGGAACTGGCCTGTCCCCGAAGAGGTGCCCTTCCAAGTGAGTGTTACGTCATGGTCTCCAGCACTCAGCCCGTTGACAGTAGTGGTCTGAATGGATGCCTGAGAGCCCCCACCATCGGCTACAGTAACCGCCGCAGCGCCGTCGATCGAATAGGTATATCCGGCCCGGGTAGACGCGCCAGTGACCGTGTAAATCTTGACGGTCGTACCGGTGACCCGAAAAGTGATGCTGGCTCCCGTGGTCTGGCAGTAGACGTAAGTGACACCAGGGCCGTACTGGCTACCACCCAAAGTCCAAACACCGCTCTGCGATGCGACAGACTTATTTGCCAGCCACGCGGCCAAGGCGTTGGCGTCTGAGGCTCCGTTGATGTAAGTAGCGGTCCGGGAGGCAGGAAACATCCCGCTCCCTCCATCTCCGTACTGAGCCTGAAGAGCGGCCCGGACGTTGCCGACCCAACCACCAGAGTGGAGGTTGGATGCGTAGTAGCCCTGAGAGGCAGAGCCGCCCGCCACGACGACACGAGCCTTGCCCGTAACCGCGGCGTTCCGCTTGGCCTTCCAGTTGGCTCCCCAGCCCGCCGGCACATAGACGCCGGATCGGTACTGGCCGAGCTGGGCTGCGGGGACCTTGCCCTCACCATCGAGGGTGGCGAGTCCGAGGGGTACCCCGCGCTGGGCCGCCACGGCGTCTAGGGCAGCCTGAGCACTGCCGTGAGGGTCGGAGTCCGTCAGGTGGGCTTCAAAGCGGTCACCTAGGTTCGTGGACAGGATGGCGACGCGGGCCGCTCCGAAGTCGACCCACAGGCGCTCGGAGTCATCGGGTGGCCCCTGGAACTGAGGAATCATCCCGTTCTCATCCGCCGTGAGGGCGGTGATGGGGGCTCCGGAGTGGTCCAGGAGGTCAGTCACCTGAGCAGCGCCCTCAGAGGGGCCGTCCCACACAGTTCCAGCAGCACCAGGGACGCGGGCACCTGTAACGTCCTCAGCCACGTCAGCGGCCGTACCGCCGAACAGAAGTCGAGCCATGAAATCTCCTTAGGGGCAACAAAAAAGCCCCCGGTGGGGGCTGAGGCATACGTAGGGGGTAAGGCGTTACATCTCTGCGGCCTCATATGTTCCGGAGATGGTGAGGAATCCCTTACGAGGGAAGATCGTCAGACCGTCAAGACCCTGTGACGTGGTGCTCGCGTTGGGCGCATAGAGGTAGAGGGTTGAGGTATTGCCGCCTCTGTTGGTCTTTCCTGTGATCTCAAGGAAGTTGGGCAGTGCCGGGGAACGTCCCGCGCCGTTATTGTCGATGTGCCCAGTGATGACCTGACCGGTTGCGCCGTTTGCTGGGGTCGGCAGCGTTACGCCGATGATCCAGTTGTCTCCAGATGCCTTGATGTCAGAGGAGGACGTACTAGCGATGTAGGCCGAGAACCAGACCACGTTTGGGGCGATCCAACGCCACCGACCTGTGCGGGTGGCAGGGTTAGCACAGTTGACCATGCTTGGCGTATAGGTCCGAGACTTGCCCAGGTGTCGGGTGATCACCCGCCCGTCACGACCGTTGAAAGCCTCGTACTGCGAAAAGTTGTTGTTGCTGTCCATGTCCACGTAGAACGTGCCCCGCGGCTGAAGTGCAGCTCCCTCTTCCGCATTCCAGGGGTAGGCCACCCGAGCAGGCACGTTGAACGGCATGCGGCCCTCGATAGTGACCGATGCGTTGTTGGCCGCTGCGGTGACTTCGTAGAGGGGCATTTCCCAGATCCCTCCCGCCTGTCGGCGGGGAGTTGGGACGACCGGAGTAGCCGCAGCCGTGCCCGTGATAACGGCTATGTTCACCGCGCTCTTAGCCATATCGGCCTGAAGAACGATCAGGTCCTTACGCGGCTTGGTGGTGCTGTTGTTGGCAATCGTGACGGAAAGCATTGCCGTAAGGGTGTAGTAGAAACCGCCCACCCAAGCCTTGCCTGGATTGATTTGAACAGTCCGACCATTCACGACCGAGGCATTGAACGGCAGGGAAGTAGTTCCGTAGGTTGCGGCAGTGAGCTGAAAGTCAACTCGGTCACCGCCCCACATGTTTGCCATGGCTTGCCACTGGGACTGAGAGACGATCTGAGCACCGCCATTGGCATTGTCGGCGTTGAACGGGTAACTAACCTCTGCCATGCGGCCTCACATCCTTGCTTCGAGTCGACGCAACTTGCGTTGCATGTCATAAACGGTCTTGTAGAGGTTCAGGGGGTCGCCCGTGCCCTGCTTACCGATCTTTGGGGAAACGTCCTGAACGTTTCCGCCATCGTCGATAGACACAACAACCTCCCGGACGACATCCACATATTCCGTTCCGTCTACCGCAACGGTCACCTTGTCGCCCACAAAGTAATGCTTGCCGAACTGGCAGTCAGGTGTGTCGATCGGGTAAATCTGGAAGTTGCCGTTCTTCTCGCCCTCTTCCAGGACAGAGCTTGCAGCGTCCTGGGCGGCCTCCTTGGCGTCCTCAAATTCCTGATCTGTCATCGTGGTATCAGCCTTGATGACGGCTCCGGTAGTGGTATTCACCTTGAGCTGGATGTCACGACGGTCTACAAACTGCTCGATCTGGATGCCCCATTCGGCCTCAGCCTCAGCGTCAATCTTCTGGTAGTAGTACCGATCGAACTTCTCGCCGGCACAGCCGACAATGGCCCGAGTCACCTTCGGAGCGCTAAGCGTCCAAATGAATTCCCGGAGATTGCCTAGCTCGGGAGAGAAGCGCACTTCCGCTGACTTGTCAGCAGGTCGGAAGACTTCGAGGTCGATCCGCTGAGCCTGGGCGTTGTAGATGAATCGGTAGCCCACTCCCTTTGCGTCAAACCACTCTTCGAGCTTGGAGCCGATTACATCCATTCGCATCTGGTCTGAGATGAAAGGCCACGGCAGAACTGACCCGTCAGGTTCGGTGCCGACATTCAGGCCCGGAACTCGTCGATCTGCAAGAGCACCAGGACCAAGAGCCCAGTTCAGCTCTCGCCATACGTGCTTCTCCATGGGGACTGAGGGCGAGATGAGACGCCAGGGCCGAGCGGCCTGGTACTGGTTGCCCACAGTCCTGGAGGGGTCTGGGAAGGCGAGACGCTGATAGGCAAGGGTGTTGTGACACTTGCCCGCGATGTATAGCGAGCCCGGCCCTGTGTGCTGAAGCTTGGTCCAATACTTCTGATAAGTCTGCACTTGCCCCGACAGGAGCGGCTTGGAAACGCTGTCCTGCCAAATGGCAATCCCCCCACCCTTCTCGATGAGCTGGGATTGGGGTGTGTCGTCCTTAATGAGGAGCTGCCAAGCACCTTCTTGAGAGAGACGCACAGTGAAGTCAAGTGAGAGCCATTCGTCAATCTCTCCGACGCGCTTTAGGTTCTTGTCGAACACCTCAACCCGATAGCCCACGGAGCCCCCTATACGTAAGACGCGTACCGGGGTTGGAAGGTGAGCACGACTGCCGCCTTGCCTGATCCGGTTACTACTGAGATGGATGCATTGCTGTCGCCTGGCTCCACTGACCAGAACTGTGGGTTGGTAGCGAGCTTGGGCCAGTAGTTGACACCTAGGTCGTCCTTGACGGTCTTCTTTCCGGGCCGGGTGTCGATGGTGAGAACACGTCCCGCCGGCACCAGGTCCGAACTGTCTGCGGGCGCGTTGCCCTTCAGGGTTTCTCCGCTAGGGCTGGTGAATGTGAAGCTCTTGATGGGGCCGTGGAGACGCCAGATCGGCCAAGCCTCGATGTCGCCAGGGTTTGAGATGACGAGGCTTTCGCCAGGGCCACCCATAACGCCATCCGCAATCTTCATAGGAAAGAAGGCCGCGGTAGTGCTCAGGAAGGGATCCCCAGTTCCGAAGCTCCAAGAGGTCGTCTCATACCGGTCCTGATAGAACCAAGGATCCATAGCAGTGAAAGTGAGCCCGTACTTCGACCACGTGAAACCAGCGGTGTCGGTGCCCTCAGAGCCCTCCATACCGCCCTTGTAGTAGCACGTGAGCTGTCGAGTCAGGCCACTGCCCTCGGTGAACTTCAGAAGGCAGTAACCCCGCTTGGGGTTGAGGGCCTGGAAGAGCTTCCGCTTCAGGCCGTTAATGGTCTGTCGGTCAACGCCGTGCAGATAGACGGGGAGCATCACTTCCCGGGCTGCCGCCCGAGCAGATCGGAATATGGAACCGTCGAGGTTTGGGGAGTCATCCGAGAACAGTCCGAAGGGCGGCATATCCAAACCTGTTGCGCCCGGCTGCATGATGATGGCTGGCCACTCACGGCCAGAGAACAGGGTCAGGGGGATTTCCTCCCCCTGACCGTTGCTCCCTGCCACGGAAACACTCGTCCGACCCCACTGAACCGGTGCCGGCGGCTGCGGCCTGATGACCACAGGTGGTGCCGGTCGTGTCCTTACCGGAATTGGCATATGGGGTCCCCCTTACAGGTAAAGGGCCTCCGCAGTCTGGAGAGCCCTTAGCACTGCCTGAGGCGTCGGCTCGTTGCGAGCCTCATGGATGTGAATTTCGTACCGCTTGCCGTTGAGAATCCCTTCGGTGTCCTCGTTGTTGAACACCCGCTCTCCACCACCAAAGGCGACGAGTTCACGGCCCTTCTCGCCTACCATGGCAAGGCCAGGAGAAGCGGAGATGGTTCCGGTCGCATAGCCCTTGTTTCCAGAGAGGGCCTTCTGCCAGTTACCGCCGTAGCGATTTCGGGCATAGTTGAGGCCGGAGTAGATGTTGGCCAACGGGTTAACAGAGGTGCCGTAAAGGAACGGCCCCGTCTTCCGGAAGGGACCTGCCCAACGCTGAAACGTGGGCCCAATGACCTGCATAAGACCAACCGACGGATGGCCCATCTTCCAGTTGCTATCCCACTTGTTGACGATGGTCGGGTTTCCCCCAGACTCGACGCCAATACGGTGCATGACCAATGGGAGAGCGCTAGAAGGGAGCCCCAGCATGGCGAGAGCCTGAGCGGCAACAGGTGCCCATCTCTGGACGCCCTTACCTGAGCCAGGCTCAACGATCATGTTGGCGATATCAGGGATATTCGCCGTGACCTTAGAACCGCTGCTGAAGTCGAACAAGCCCTTCGTGTTCGGCATTGCTTCCTGGGCATTGGCCATCACGCCACCGAGGACGCGCCCGGCGTAAGCCATCGGCGCATCCCTGATTTCCTTCACGGTCTCGACCATGTCAATCAGGCTGTTGTATGAGCCCGAGAAGATCCCGCCGATATCGTCGAAGGCATCCGAGATGGCGCCAAAGGGATCGGTTGCAAGATCCCAGATGGAGCTTGCGGAGTCCTTTACGCCACTGAACAGGTTGTCCCAAACCTTGCTCACGGTCTCCGTGCTGAAGACGTGGCCCATGTACTTCTTACCTCGGTCAACGATGTTGCCCGAGCCCTTCCAAACGTCCGACCAGAAATAGTCACCGAGGACGGGACCGAGAGCCCCGCCGAGGATTCCCGCAATCTGACCGACTCCGGAAGGCACTCGCTTGAGGAGCGAGAACAGATCCTCAGTCATCCAGTCGTACATGCCACGGAACTTCGAAGCGGTGACAGAACCACCGATGCCGGCGGAGTGGTCGCCCGTCCGCAGAATGCCGCCCTGAACGCTTCCGCCCAGTGGGTCAGACGACCCGTCGAGCTTCATCGTCTTGAGCATTGCAGTGCCAACCGGAGCGATGTTCTGAAGGTCGATCATTTCCCGGATGGCGTCCAGATTCAGCGCGCTTCCGCCCCCGCTAGTACCGCGAGCGTGACGGCTGATCCTTCCTCGGACAGCGAGGGAGTTCCACGTGTTGATGGTCTCCTCGCCCAGGGCGTTAGTGACCTCAGGACGGAGAACGGATTCACCGGGGGAGAGGACTGCTGGGATGTTGTCAACCCAAGGTGAGTAGCCCGGCATGACGCCGTACATCGAGACATCTGCCTGAGTGGCAACACCGCCCCGGGCGTTCTTCTTGCCCTTGGAGGAGCCGCCCCCACCACCGGGGGACTTCTTGCCGATGCGCCCAAGGGCGTCATCGAGCCCATCACCCTCGTCCTTGGCCTTCTTCAGGGACTTGGCAAGGTCATCGACATGCCCCTTGACCTTGGACAGGCTGCGGCCGTTCAGGAGACCTACACGGCCCGCAAGCGAGCCCGCCCCGGTGCCTTGACCGATTTTGTCGTAAGCCCCGTCAGCGGCATCTGTGAGCTTCTTGAACTCTGCGATGACATCCGTCAGCCGACGCTTGTTGAGGTTAGCTGTACGGCCAGAGGTGGACGAGGACATAGCCCCGTCGCCGATCTGGTCGGCAGCACGCTTGGCAGCGTCTCTCAGGTCGTTGATGGAGCCTGTGACCCCACTGACCCGCTTGCCGTCGAGGTTTCCGACTCGGGTGTTGTCGGAAGTGATCTGCTTCCCGGCTTCCTCGGCAGCCGTCTTGAGCTGACCGAACTCGACCGTCACCTTGTTGAGGTTTTGGTTGTCGAGCCCGTTCACATTGCTCTTGACCTTGCCCAGCTCCGACACGACGTTCTGAGCGGCCTTCTGTACCTTCTCGACCTCCTGACGGAGCCCATTGAGAGAGGTGCTGTTGGCCTGCTGGGCGTTGGACTGAACCGAGTTGACTGCTGAGGCAGCCTGCTGAGCCGAGTTCTGGACTGAGCCGTTCCCGCCAGCAAGGGCCTGGCGGATCTGCCTCATGTTCTCTCGGTCGGTCTCCTGTAGCTCCGTGCGGAGCCGAGCGGCCTCGTCCCGAGCTTCCCTGATCTGGTCCTCAAGGGCTCGCATCTGTCGCTGTCCGTCAGCCACACGGGAGTCACGGCCCATGAAGCCGTCTAGGAGCCGCTGACCACTGGTCCGGCTGTCTCCGTTGCGGTTGGTGGCCCGCTGCTGTCTGTAGGCGTCACGGCCCGCCTGGCGGGCGTCACGACGGGAGGCGCCGTTGTCACGGGCCTCGTTGCGAGCATCCCGAGCTGCACGCCGCTGGCTGCGGATGTCCCGCTGTCCCTCGTAGGCGCGGACACCAGCACGTGTCACAGCAGCAGCAGGGGCGAAGAGACGACCGACCAGGCCCACGGCCTTGCCAATGACCTTGGAGAGCAGGCCAACAGCCAAAATCAAGGGACCCCACTTGAGCAAGAACTCAGTGATCGGCTTAGCCAGATCAGCTAGCCCTGATTCCTCAATCCACGTGGCAGCACGGTCAATCGTGCTGATGAAGGTCTCTACACCGTCCAGGAAAAGCCCAAGGAAATCATCGACCTTCGGCGCCCACTTCTTTGCCAGATCGGTGACCTGGTTCAGAATCCCGTCTTCGCCAGCGATCCGGTTGCCGAGGTCAGAGTAACGGTAAGTTCCGTCCTTGCCTTCCTCAATGAACAGGTTGCCAAGTTCGAACGACGCCCGTTCCTTCATCTGCTGGAGTCGACCGGTAATGGTCTCGCTCGTCATGGTGGCCGCAAAGCCCTTGGAGCCGTCGCCCGTGGCGGAACCACCCTTGTACTTCTGGGGGTTCCAGTAATTCAGCATTGCGTCCATGATCTGACGACCAGTGACACCGCCACCATCCTTGGCAGGGGTACCGATGACCTTCCACATCTCCGTGGAGTTCTTGAACCCGAGGAGTCCGGCAAGCTCAGAGGCGGGCATACCCGAAGCGGCAGCGAGCTGCTTCACGTTCTTCGTGGGCGCCCGGTCCATATCCATGATCATGTCCATCGCGTACATAGCGCGCTGGAATTGCTGCGGATTGAGGTTACCCGCACGAGCCATCGAGTCACCGATAGCCATAATCAGGTCAGTCGTCTGTGCAGCAGCGCTGTTGGCTGCCTTCGTCCGCGTTCCTGCGTCCTTGCTGTACCAGCTCTTATCCGTACCAGCGACGGAACGAATAAGCTTCATCTGGTATTCGTGCATGACGTCGATCGAGAACGGCGTATTGATCGCGTATTCCTGGATAAGTCGCATCTGCTCAGCAGACGCAGACTTGGAGACACCAGCCGAAGAGAGACCAAGCTGACCGAGAAGCCGCTTATCCGCGTTCTCGACACCGATAGCCGTCAGAGCGGCGCCGGCACCAGCCAGCGGAGCAAGGAAACGAGTCGTCAAAATGTTGGCGGCCTCGTTGATGGACATGCCCACCTGATCGAACCAAGTGCCCATACGGCGAAGGGCAGTTCCAGTCTTGGTGAAGTAAGACTGAGTGGTCGTGTTGGTGGTGTTGATGTTGCGGTTCAGGTCCCGGATCTGATCCCGCAGAGCCGTCATACGGCGCTGCTGGTCGGCTATGCCGTCCTGGAGGGTTGCCCGCTGAGCCGCTGCCTGCTCTCGGAGAGCGGCAACCTGCTGCCGTACCGCATCACGCTGAGCCTGGACCTGAGTCCGCAGGGCTATGCGCTGAGCGGCAGTCTGCTGCTGAAGCTCAGCCCGGTAACGAGCCGTCTCCTGCTGCATGGTGGCGATACGGATACGGGACGCTTCCCGCGCCTCGATGTCGCGCGTACGGTTCGCCTCGCGAAGAGCCTGGATTCTCAGACGTTCCTGAGCCTGCTCAAGCCGAGTCTTCTGCAGCTCCAGCCGAGCATGATCAGTGGCACCCTGACGCAGCAGCCGAAGGCGGTCCTTCTCCAGTCGTTCAGCAGTGCTCTGGCGCTGCCTGGCTGCCTGCTCCTCAAGGCGGACCGTTTCCCGGAGAGCCGCCTTCGTTGCAGAGGAAGCCTTCTTTAGGGCCTTCTCCTTCTTCTGCTCAAGGTCACGGAAAGTGCGCCACCGCTTGGCGGCTTCCTCGCCGTACTCCCGAGTGATCTGCTCCTCAATGCGCTTCAGATCCTTAGCGGATTCCTTCTTGCGCTTCTTGGTGCTCTCGTTGGCCTTCTTGGCGGCCTTGTCGACCTCCGCCGGCAGTGCCGCAAGACCCTTCTTCGCTCCCTCGGAGATGTCCTTAGCAGCCTTGGCGCCAAGAGCCTGCATCTCCCTTTGCACCTTGCGGCGGAGATCTTCCACGTCCTTCTGAAGGACCTTAGGGACTATCTCGATATACCCGGTGCCGACCTTGATTGGGCCTCGTGATCCTTCAGCCATGGAACCCCCTAGGCGCTGTTCAGCCGCCCAAAGAAGCTCGTGAGTTCCTGCGCATCGCTGAACTCTGGCTCACGCTGTTCGGGCTGCGGCTCCGGTTCGCCGGGCCGTGGAATGGGTGGAGGAAGCTCAAGGTCTCGTGCGTCGGACTCGTCGACGTTCGCCTTGAGGAAAAGGAAGTTGGAAAGCTCAAGCGCGTCAGACACACGCGCGAGCATGTAACTGCTCTCGGGCCATGAGGCGCGTTCGTCCATGGCCATCAGCAGAGTTGAGCGTCCGGGCTTGCTCATCAGGGAACGGATGAGCACGCCTACACGACGCAGAGAAAGCCGTCCGCGCCACACGTCCAGGAGGTCAACCCCGAAGAACTCCAAGAGGTCTGCTTCTAGTTCGTCGGGGAATTCCCGGATGACGCGGACGACCGTGATCAGTTTCCCGACTCGTCGTCCTGTCCCTGAGCCTCGCCCATCTTGCGGGCGAGATCACCGAAGTCCTCGATGGTCGGGCGAGTGGAGAGGTAGGCCGCCCACTGGTCTTCGCCAAGGATGAGCTGCGTTGCAACGATTTCGTCATCCGTCATCAGCACCTCAAGTGGGAAGTGCTTCGGGTGAGGGAGCTTAAAGGTAAGGCCGCGGTGCTCGAACGAAGCGAAGGTCTCAGTAGCCTCGGCCGCAGCCGCAGCAACCTTCTTCTTGCCGCTCTTCTTAGCAGGGGCCTTCTTCTCTTCAGACATGGGGAACTCCTTGGGGTGGGGTGAGAGAGAGTGCCGGGGGCGTAACCCCGCCCCGGCTCAGGGCACTACTTATGGAGTGACGGCCGCAACGATGTCGTCATTGGTGAGGACGTAACCGAGCTTGCCGGCGGAGTCCAGAGCCTCAATCGTCAGCTCGAACTTTCCGTTCTCGGTGCGCGAGAGCTGGATAGCGCCACGGTCCGAAATCATGGCTCGCGGGATAACCACACGGTTGCGAATCGCGTTCTGATTCCAGTCAACTACGAGGCTGAGTTCCTTGAGGTCCGGGGTGCTCGAAAGGTCAAGCTTGAAGACGCCCGTACCGACCGGAGTTGGGTCGGTCGACATGACCTCAACCCACTCGGCACCCCAGAACAGTTCCGTAGTGACCTCGTTGGTTTCCTGGAGGGTGGCCTTCACGGAGAAGGACGCCGAAGTCACGTTGTAGAGGACGGGAGTTGCCGACTGCCACGCATTCACCGGCTGCGTCTCAATGGCAGGAGTCAGTGTGACACCGCCTTCGTCCACGTAACCAAGAGCCTTGTAACCCGTCGGAGGAGTGCCGGTGGTGCCGAGGTCAGTTGGGACAACGAGGCTCTCACTTGCAGGGGCAACGTAGATCGCACCGTTGGGAGCAAATCGAATCTTCTGCGGGTCATTGGCCATGGGGCCTCCTGAGGGCATAGAAAAAGCCCCCAACAGGGGGCCTACAGATGTCGGGGGTTAAACGGCGGTGTAGAAAACCGATACTTGACCGCAGTACACGTGTTCCCGGCTGGATTCGTCGGGGTCGTACTTGGGAGAGTCGATCTCCGTTACGTCCAGGACGAGAGCCCCGCCAACGGCAGTGTCAGGAAGCTCCTCTAGAAGCTTCTCGCGTACGAGAAGGGCGAGATCGACGGCTTCCTTGCGGTCCATCGAGTAAGCGGCATACTCAACGTCGATCCGGTCCATGCGGTCCCGCACAACGCGGAAACCGCCCATGTGCTCTAGATAGACGGCAGTCTCACCGGTCACATGTTCCGTGAGGTCACCCAAGACGGAACCCTCAGGGATCTCCGTAAGGGATTCGAGGTAGGTGACTAGGAACTCAATTGGGTCAATCCTCATTCCACCCTCATCTTCAGAAGGGCGCCCTTGAGGTACCTACGGCCCTTGACCCTGCGGCCTCGGGGACTGGTGAACCCACGCTCTTGCAGCATCGCGTGACGAACCTGCGGATCGTCCTCGATCACCACGTTGCCGAACCAGCCGTGTGCATCGAGGCGCACATACGCCTCAAGGTTCTTCTTGATGGCGTTCCAAGGCAGGGGGCTGTGTCCTCGCCTCGGGGCGTCGGTGACAGCCCGGTGAAGCAGCTCCCCTGTCCGCTCCGCCACCAGGTCCCGGACCTCAGGCAGGGACATGGCCTGTCGCTCCCACCCTCTGTGCAGGGTGAGCTTCGTACGTGCTGCCACAGGACGTGTCATCGCAGAGCCCTCCAGGCGGACACCTTCAGGTGCCGGCGGGAGGTGTAGCCCCATCGCTCAGGCTCTCCGTCCACCTCATAGAAGTGGCCACTGAGCTTCACGCGGTCGCCAGAGGTGACCACAGCACTGAAGGGGAGGAAGACAGTGAGTCGCTCTTGAGAGAGGTCACGGTCAGGGGAAAAGGACTCGTAGGCCCTGTAGGGCTGAACAGAAGCCGTCCCTTCCCAGACCTTCACGGCCTGGTCCCAGTCGGGACGGCTGGTGTACGCGTTTCTGAGCTTGGGAGCCCGCCAGACCTCAACAGGGTCAGTCATGGAGAACAACGGGCCCCCTCATGTCGAGGACGGGACCTTCCCTGTGAAGGGTCAGTGAGCCGACTGAGCCACGGCGCCAACGCCCTTGACGGAGGCTGGTCCTGGTGGACGCTGAGAGCGACTGCGCCGAGCTGGCGCCTGAAAACGTCACCTCAACCTCACCGACCCGTTCCGACTCGACGCCGGGGGAGAGGGCAAGCCAGCGGATGACCTCTGAACAGGTGATCGCGGTGAGCGAGGCGGGTACAGCCTCGTAGCCCCAAGAGGCTGTGAGGGTCACCGCGGATTCGCCCCAGCCGGCACTACGGGTCAGGTGACGGCCGTTGAAGGTGTAGTCAGTCACGGCCTGGCCGTCCTGGACGACGGCAGTAATGGTCAGGAAGGTCTGATACCGAGCCGGGATGGGGAGGACACAGCCACCCTCCGGGAAGAGGGTGATGCTCTGGCCACTCCGCCTGTCCATGTCTCGACCGCAGTAGTCCTCAACGAGCCCTGTCACGTCTGCCAGAAAGGCAGTGACACGAGCTGTCTCGTCTGCGGCGACGGGCCGCCCAAGACGGGCGGCCACATCGTCAACGGAAGCCAGAGGCAATGCAGCCCCCTTACGCGGCGTTGTGGGTCGCGATCAGGGATTCAACGCCCTGCGCTACGATCAGCTGCTCTGGGCGAATCACCTTGCTGTCGTAGATGACGCGCGACTTCACGGCATTCGTGAACTTGGCCTCAGGCTGGTAAGCCTGCATCTCCGCGAACGGAACAATGAGTGAAACCGCAGAGGTCGCACCCATGAACATGTCGACGCTGGAGAAGTCCGTGTGACGGTTCTTCACCAGCTTCTCAGTTGGGCGGGTGTGGGAACCAAGGGTGTTCGCAACGCGAACCGGAACGCCGAGAATCTGACCGATGACACCGGAAGGCATCACGGCGTTCGCGCCGAAGTGCGAAGCGTCGATGAACTTCGGGTCCCGCAGAAGCGCAGAACGCAGCTTCGGGGAGATGAACAGGAAACGATCCTGTGGAGCACCCTTGATGTCCAGGTTCTCAAGCATCGCCACGACGAAGTCATAGACAGAAATGTCAACGCCCGCAGTGAAGTTGGCGTCAACGACCGCGTCAATCTTGCCGTGCAGAGCAGGCAGACCGCTGACAGTCGCGTTACGGTCCTCGGAGCCGTTCAAGTCCTTGCCGGCCACAGCCGCAAGCAGGGTCTTGGCAATCAGCGAATCCATCGTGTTGGCCAGAGTCCGAGCCCGCTGCCGGACCAGGTTCGACATGAGGTCGATACCGGTCTTGGTCTGGAGCTGGTGAAGGTTGTCAAGCTCCAGGTGGAAGCTGGAACCCTTCGCAACGGTCATCTTGATGTACTCAAGGGCCGCGTGGTCCGCCGTACCGATGGAACCGTATGCCTTGACGATTCCCTTATCGGTCACGGTGTCAACGAAGTGCGGGATTCGCACAACGTCGCCCTCACGCCGAAACTCGCCCTCATACTGGCGATTGACGATCTCCGGGGAGCCGAGAACTAGATTATCGTCCAGGTCCTCAAGGAGCTGGCTTACCCAAATCTCGGGAATGAAATGGCCGCCCGCGGCCTGAAGTGCACCGGCACCAGCGTTGTTACCGGCCTGAGTCGTAAAAGTCAATGTGGTACCTCTTTAGGTCAGAGGTCCCCCTTCATCAGTGCATCGAGCTTGCCCGCCTTACGGGCAGCAGAAATTTCCTGGGGGGACATTCGAGAAAGGGCGTCACGGCCGATCTGACCGGCTGCATAAGAACCGGAATCGCCTTGACGGCCAAGGCCAATCCCCTGGGCAAACTCGGGGGAGTTGGACGGCTTGGGGAGGGACTCCACGAATGCCTTGATGGCCTCGGTGTTCACCACTCCGTCAGTGCCGAGAAAGGCACTGGTGTTGAGGAACTCCGGGCGAGGAAGGGTCACGCCGGCAGTGGCAGCCTGTACGCGAAGCTCTGCGTCAACCAGTCGAGTACCGACCTCAGAGAGAGCCGCATTGCGCGCCTCTTCCTTGGCCTTCTCAATGGCCTTCTCTGCGTCCGTCATGGACGCGTCCTTGAGCTTCTGAAGCTCCGCGCTGGTGTCGTTCCAACGCTTCTCGTTCGTGCGAGAAAGGTTCTTCCACTTCTCCACTTCGGCCTGAAGCGTTTCCGCGTCAGGAGTAGCGGGAGGAGTGACCGGAGGAACCGGAGGTGTCGCAGGAGTCTGCGGGGCGTTCTGGGTGTTCGTGGTGTCGTCCATTGGGAGCCTTCCATTTCGGTGGCATCAAAAAAGGCCCCCATTTCGGGAGCCGTCCTTTGGTGAAAGTGAGCTACGCGGCCTTGCGGGCTGCGTTGCCCGAGTTGCCCTGAGGTGCCTTGCGGGCCGCCTTGTCTGCGTCCTGCTGGCCGTTAGGCTGTTCCGGCTGTGGTGCCGGGTACTTCTTTGCCAATTCCATTGCGTCCTTGGCATCCTGCTCCCGCATGACGCGGAAGCGCTCGATCTGCTGCGGGGTGTAACCCGCATCAAGAAGGAGCTGGTCTCTTGGTACGCCGATAAGCTGAGCCTTCAGCAGGGCGTCATAATGCTGGGCTTCGGTTCGGTTCTCAGGGTCACGCCAGATGACCTCTGCCCCATGAGCTTCGGCCCTCTTGTCGCCCATAACCCGGAACGCGAGTCGCATGACCCTTTCCCAGGATTCACCGAAGTGGAGCATTCGTTCACGAGTCTTGGCTATCAGGCCAGCCTCAGCAGAGGTGATGGACTCGCCAGACGGAGCCGTACCGCCGTTCAACAGGAAGTAGTGGAACGGGATTCGGCTGATGCTCGCCATGTGCTGTACGAGCATGTTCGTGAGATTCACGTAGTTCTTCAGGTCAGCCGCTTCAAACTGCCCAAACTTCACGTCCGGGTTCTCCGCCTGAAGGAGCTTGTCAACGGCTACCTTGTAGGGCTCGACAGGGCGTCCCTGGTCGTCCTCCTGGATCTCCAGGCCGGTGACGTACCTCTGGGGCCATGCCGCATACTCAGACGCAACCAGGGCGTCAGCCACGGTTTTATTGATCGCGTCAGCCAGAGGGATGACAACGGAGAGATCCGAGATCGGAGGGCCCGTCAGACGAGACCGGTTAGGGATAGGGACTACCGGAGGCTCTCCGAGAGGGTTCCGGGCTTCCTTGTAATCGCCCCACTGACCAGTCATGCCACTACCGGTGAAGACCTTCCCATCCCACCAGAGGGTGACGAACTCGCGTCCCCATTCGTCCTGATAAAACTTGGCTGCGGCCTCGATGTCCCAGCGGCTTCCAGGCTTGTACTGGACAACCACGTTCTCAGCACTCTCGACGGTGATAGTCGGCTGGCCGGCACCGTCCGCCCAAACGATGGCGTACGAGACTCCGTGAACCATCGCATCGAGGTGAGCAGCGTTCGACTCTGCGTCCAGGTGGTTTCGCTGCCAGATCTCGCGAGCGTCCCTGTCTCCTCCGGGCTCGTCAGTCATCTGGAAGCCGTCGATGAACATGCGTTCATTGACGCTGTCCACGATGAGCCCGCAAAAATTGTCTGACCAGCCGTCGAAGATGCGGCCAAACTCGCTCTGGTACTTGGCCTGAGCGAACACCATCTTTTGGTGCTTGCCGTCGTAGTAGTCCGAGCAGAAACGAAGATACGTCCTGCGGCGGAGTAGCTTGGAATGGAGCCAGTCAACCCACCCCGATGGGGTGTTGGGGGGAGACCCAACTTCAATATCGGCCAACGGCTACCACCCCACTACTCGGGACCTCCGAATCTGCATTCGGCCATCAGCGATGGCGTCAGCTCTCGCCTCCAGGGCAAGCACGGCACACACGGCAAGGTCGATCTTCCTTTTGGATCTCGGGCTGTCCTTCTGAATGAGGAGGCCCTGAGGTACTTCACGAGTTACGGCGTTCAGCACGTGACGAGTAAGCCGGTAGTCTCCGTCGTGCTTCAGGTCCCCCACCATTGCGGCGGTACGGAAGCGCTCAACGGCCTGCGTCATCCTCGTTGGCTTGTTCGTCCAGAACTCAAATACGGTGTCGTCACCGTGCTCGATTGCCCAGCGGCCGATGTTCTCTTGCCAGTAGGGCGGGTCGGCATAGAGCCAGGCAACTCGGTAGGTCTTGAAAGCGCTATTGACTGCGGCCTCTACCGCGAGAACATCAACTTCCCAGTCATCAGGGGCGTTCTCTGGACGCTCCCAGACTCCGAGAACGAACAGCTTGGCGTCACGCAATCTGACTCCGACAAGCCCCGTTGAGTCACCGCGGATTGATCCGTCAAAGCCGATGGCTATTTGGTCGCCCGGCTTGATCGGGTCGCCCTCGTCAAAGCACGCGTCCCACTCGCTCTTACTCATCCAGCCGTCTGAAGACTCAGCGATCTGGTTAAAGTAGAAGCGGCAATAAGTGCTGTCAGGAGTCGTGCGGTCGAAGAGGATGGTTCGCGTCAGGCCGTCGATGTCGGCCCAGGACGCGTCTCCGTACGCCTCTATGAGGGACGCGCGGACCTTCTCAGGGTCTCGGATGTCCTCGGGATCAATCGACCCCTCAAGGCAGTCGTAGAGCCAAATGCCCTGCGCGACCATCTCAGACTCATGGATGATCTGAGCAACGCTGTCCTCGGAAGGGTTATAGGCGTTCGTCGTCGATACCCAGCGAGAACCGGCTTTCGTCGTCTTTTCGATATTCCGCTTCAGCACCTGGAAGAAGTCCGGGCCCCCGTTGCTGCCCACCCAGTGATGGCATTCATCCATCAAACAAAAAGATGGCCGGTTGCCTTCATTTGTGCGGCCGGCAGTGGCCTTTGGTTTGATGCTTCCGGGCTTGCCACTCTTGAACTGGACGACCATCTTGCCAATGTCCAGGCCGTAAATCGCTTCGGCTGGAGACTCCGAGAGCATGCCTCGGATCATGTCCATCGTTTGCTCGGTCTGGTCCAGCGCAGTGGCGCCGATCTGGACGACTGGGAGGGGGACCGGCTTACCGACCGGAAGGCCGAAGGCGTCGAAGTGAGAGAACCTACAAGGGCCTAGGAATTCCACGATTGCGAGCGCCGCCAACAATGGAGTCTTGCTAAGCCCCAGCCCTTCGCTCGTCGGAGCGTTGCGGCTGAGTAGGCCCACCCCCCGTCAGGTCGAATGCTGTAGAACCACAGCACAAACCTCAACTGCTCGGGGGTGAACTGCCAGGGCTCGCCCGCCCTGTCTCCATCCGGCTGGACAATGAACTTTTGGGCCCAACGAATGATCTGGTAGCCCAACGTCTCATTAGGCTTTGGGACCCCTGCGGGCAGATTGCCTGTCTGCAAGGATCACCGCCTATCTAGGAGCCGTTCAGCAGCTTGTAAAGCTCCTCATCCATGTCCATCTCTCCGGGCGCCTCAGGGGCAGCCGCGGGCTCGCCCTCGCCGGGCTTCTGGAAGGTCATTCGCAATCTCGCGCGGTCCTCGACGGTCGCGCCCCACTTGGCGACGCGCTGACGGATTTCCCCAGCTAGCTTCAAGTCGCCCAGGAATAGGCCGTCTACGAGCTTGGTCGTCAGCTCCAGTTCGGCCCAGTCGGTCTCTGTCCAAGCCGCTGTCTGAGGGGCAGTGCTCCAGGTCCGCCAGAAGCGCTTAGCTCCGGGGGTCGTGATGCCGAGCCCCTTGGGCAGCTCGCGGCCGGGCTGGGGCTCGGCCGGCAACGTCTGCGCGTTGGGGTGGACGTTGCGCCTCTGTGCGTTGTCCTTGGGGGCTGGTCCTCGTGTCATGGGAGCCGCACCCCCGAGAGGTCCACGTCCACGAGGTCCGCCAGGTCCTCGATCTCGAAGAGGGCGTCCTGACGCCAACCCCGCTTGCGCTGAGCCCTGTTGGGCTGGTCAGCGGCCCTCAGCCGAGGGCCTTCGGGCTCGTCCTGGCCCTCATGCATTGGTGCATCACTTCCCTGCGGTAACAACAACGAAGGCCCCTCCTCGGGGGCCTGGTGGTGGTCTAGTCGGCAGGTCTCGAACCTGCGGCCTCCGGGTCCCAAACCCGGCGCTCTGCCTACTGAGCTACGACCAGAGGGGGACTCGGGCCCGTTACGGCTACGGGTGCCTTGCTCCAAGTCCCTGCTGAGCCGGTTGGAGTCGAACCAACATCCCCCGGTTTTGGAGACCGGTGCTCTCCCAATTGAGCTACGTCCCACTGACGGCAGGGTGCCGGCGACCGCGTTACCCCTGCCTGGTGAATCTGGTTGGACTCGAACCAACGGCACCAGGATTAAGAGTCCCGTGCTCTACCAACTGAGCTACAGATTCAAAGTGGCGAGAACCGGGCTCGAACCGGTGACCTCCGGGTTATGAGCCCGGCGCGCTTCCAACTGCGCCATCCCGCTAAGTGGCCAAGGAACTAGGCGGGGACTCGAACCCCCGGAGGCCAACCCACGCCGTACGCCGACGCTCCACATACCCCAGTGGTCTGCCCGTTCCCTTGCTGACATGGCTGGACTCGAACCAGCAACCGGAGGATTAACAGTCCCCTGCTCTGCCATTGAGCTACACGTCATTAGACCGGCGGGCCGTACGGTAATCCGCCATCCCCGTTGTTCCGGTCTGTGGGCTCGGGCAACCACCCCGAGCCCTGTATGCCCCCGCTGAGACTCTTAGACACCGTTTCTTTTGGCCTGGGGTGGTCGTTGGTCAGTGCATGGCAGACCTGGTCCAGCGGCTGGTACCGGACGTGTTGTGGGAGCTGTTTCGCCGGGTGGTACCTCCTACGGAGGTCATACGTCCCCAGGGCGGGGGCCGACGACGGGCGGGCGACCGCGAGACGTTGGCGGCGATCATCTTCGTGGCCACGTCGGGCTGCACCTGGCGGCAACTCCCGCCGGTCTTCGGCCCGGCGTGGCCCACGGTCTACCGGCGCTTCGCGCAGTGGAGCCGTGCCCGCGTCTGGGCCAGGCTGCACCGCGTCATCCTCGACGAACTCGGCGCGCTCGGTGAGCTGGACTGGTCCCGATGTGCAATCGACTCGGTAAGCGTCAGGGCCGCAAAAGGGGGCTACTGACGGGACCGAATCCGACCGATCGCGGCAAGCCGGGATCGAAGATCCACCTGATCACCGACCGAAAAGGACTGCCCCTGTCCCTGGGCATCTCCGCAGCCAACCTGCACGACAGTCAGGGCCTGGTGCCGCTCGTACGAGGCATACCGCCGATCCGGTCCCGCCGGGGCCCGCGTCGCAGGCGACCTGGGAAACTCCATGGCGACAAGGGATACGACTACGACCACCTGCGCCGATGGCTCCGCAGCCGCGGCATACGCCACCGCATCGCCCGCAAAGGCATCGAATCCTCACAACGACTCGGCCGCCACCGATGGGTGGTCGAGCGAACGGTGTCCTGGCTGGCAGGCTGCCGCCGTCTCCACCGCCGCTACGAGCGCAAGCCCGAGCACTTCCTGGCCTTCGTGGGCATCGCTGCCCTCCTCATCGGCAATCGGCGCCTCACACGGATCCGATAACTCACTGGTCAGAGGTGTTCCCCTCGGTCAGGATTCGCTCATGGACGAGCCAGCCACCATCGCCTGGAAGTACGCGGCGAACCTCATCTGCGAGGAAGACCTGCCCATGTTGGCGGCCCACCTACTGGCTGCCGGCCACGACTCTCCTTCACTGCGCGACCTGGCCGGCCGTTCCCGGCGCGAGCACCCAGCAGAGATCCGCCAGCTCTTCGGGCACACCATGGAGGAGCTCGGGATCCAGATCCCGGACTGCGAGACCGCTGAACGCTGCCTCCTGCATCACATGGCGACAGAGCTGACCGCCGGTGCCTTGTCACCGAAGATGGCCGCAGATCGAGTCTGGCAGGGGATCGAGGCGTTGACAGATCCTGAGCGGGAGTTCGTGGCGGCCGTGGGCCTGGAGTACCACCTCGACTTCATGTCCCCCGAAGAGATCCGGGCCTGGGAGAACGCTGTACGCCGAGCCGCAAAGACTCTGGCTGGAACAGCCTTCCCACACCCGCAGTGACACCAGCCACGGCCACGCCCACCACTCACCAGCAGCCAGCCCTCACGCACACCAAAAGAAACGACCTCTTACGCGGCCCTGCCGCTGGTCCCGGTCATCCGCATACTTCCCAGCTCCAAGCGCTTCCTACCGGATTCGAACCGGCAGCCGTCCGCTCGACAGGCGGGTGCTCTGACCGTTGAGCTAAGGAAGCATGAGGCGCGTTGCGGGATTCGAACCCGCGTTGCCGGGTCACCCCCGGAGTCCTGAGCCACTAGACGAAACGCGCGTCTCCTCCATCACCTGATCAGGGCGAGTTTCAGAGACAGGGGAGCTACCCCACTTCAGCGGACAGGTGCACGCCGCCTAAGTCGTGCTTTAAGCCCTCAGGAAAGGGCGCCTGTCCTCGTTGACCATCCCGGATTTGAACCAGGGACCCCCGCCTTATCAGGGCGGTGCTCTAACCGGACTGAGCTAATGGCCAGGGTGGTGCTACGTCTGCCGGCGGTCCTCTGCCGACTTCTCCTTGTGGCAGTCGTGGCAGAGGGTCTGTGCGTTGCCGAGCGTCCATGTGCCCCCCTTGGCGATGGGGGTGATGTGGTCGACTTCAAGCCGTTCTCTGGCCCCACAGCGGACACACGCGAAGCCGTCACGGACCAGAGCCCGCGGGCGGACTTGGCGGCCCCAGGCCCTCAAAACAGCGGGTGCGGTCTGGTTTCTGGCGCTCTTACGAGCCCAGGCGCGCTCAACTGGCGCGTGATCGACGCACCTTCCCGCCCTCGCGGTTCGCTGAACACACCCGGTCACGAGGCAGATTGAGGCGGCTCTAGGCATGCTCACCGCCTCTTGTTCGATTGTCGTTCGAATTCACAGAACAAACCGGGTCTACTCGGTGGTAGCCGATGGGTTAGGTTTGGCTAAGTCCTTACGCCAACACCCTTGAGTGGTAGCCCCGGCGGCTTCTAGTCTGGCGCCGGGGCTACCTCCCCAACTGGCTCTCTACCTGGCGCCTTCGCGACAGGGAGACTCAACAGAGGGGCAGAGTTGTGATCGTCCGACTACGTAAGTGGAGGTAGTTAGTCCAGTCACCTCAACACTGTGTTGAAAGTCGTAGTGGCTAGATCTATCTAAGCTCTTCTCTCTTGGCTCTCACTAGGTATGTACGTGTCCTCTGAGAGCAGACCGGACGGTCTCGTAGGGATCTGAGACCTGGATCACACTGGCTTAGAATTTGCCTGTGTTGGGCGGCTGGAGCCCGGTAGAGTGCTGACAGTCCCCACCTCTCTGCCGCTGCGAGGGTCGGCGGACCTAACAAGGAAACGAGTAGAGGAATCGAATGAGGCCGCGACTGCTTCCCGATAATGCGAAACTTCTGATGCTGGAAGCCGCAGGGATGTCGCACGCTCAGATTGCCGCCGAATACAAAGTTTCCCGCCAGGCTGTAACTAAGCGGTTCAATGACATGGGCGAATACTCGCAGGCGTCCAATCGGGAAGTTACCGCCGTGCTCCCCTGGGATCTCAGCTCTCACCCCGCTAAGGGCCGCCTGAAGGACTCGGAAGAGTATTTGGGGCTGCGCGCGTTCCTCCGGGAGCGCATGAGCCTGCCCGTGTCGCCTCGGTCCAAGCTGGCCCTGAAGATCTTCATGAACCACATGGAGCGTGGGGAAGTCCTCGACCTCGACCAGGTCAGGGGCGTGAGGTACGTGCGGCGCGAGGAGAGAGATGGGTCACTGGTCATCCGGTGGCCTGAGGGCGTCCCGCAGGACGAGCGGATGGCCCTGTTCCGCCTGACCCCAGCTCACGAGGCGTCTTCACCCTAAGTGACACTCTGTCTAACAGTGTTTGGCCCGAGCAGGTATGACCCTGCCGGGCCTCTTTTGGTTGTACCAGGGGAAACGCTTTCCGATGTGAAGTACGTCACACCAATATTCACGGTTGCTTCACAGGTTGCAGGACGTAACCTCTGAGTCACCGGGTGAGCGATCGCACGGACGTTCGACCGGTAGGCAAGAGAGGTCAGGGGGCGTGGGGCTAATGATCTTGGGGGCGGTCTGTCAACGGCAGACGCGCGCCGAGCTGCGGCGCGCTATCGGGGAGGCTCCCGTACTGAGGCGGGCAGACGTGTACGCGTCTGAGGGCCTACGCGTCACGCGTGTGGCTACGCCTACGGTCGGGGCCTACTTCGTCATCACCGAGTCGGATTCTCTGGTTCCTGAGGACGTATCGGCCCTGGTCCAGATCAGCGCGGAACTTAGGTCTCCTTGGCGAAACCGGGTTGTCGAAACGGACTCCTACGATCACCCTCACAAATGGTTCCCGTTGTCTACAAAGTTCTGGGTGCATGTGGTGCACCCTGAGTTGCAACCCGATTGGGAGGCTCATGAGCGACCGTTTTTCTGTGCTGGCAACCATGACAAGGTCCGTCAGTCAAGCCGAGCAGTACGACAAGTGCCCGCATCAGTACGAGCTTCTGCGGCTTAGGGAGGTCAAACCTCGTCCGGCTGCCTGGTCTCATCAGGGGACGGCTTTTCACAGCGCCATCGAGGCGTACGAAGAGGGCGGCAGAAGGCTCACCGCGGATGAGGCAGCGAACGTGTTCCACGTCGAGTACGTGGCTGCCACGAAGCGCGCCCTGGCGGACGAGCCCAACCTAGACCGGTGGATGACCGCCGGCACTGATGGGCAATCGGACATCGAGGCTAGGTACGTCCTCGGGGTGGAGCAGACGAGGGCGTACGTCAGGTGGGCCGAGGAGCACAAGCCTTCCATCTGGAAGGATCCCGCCGGCAAGCCGGGCATCGAAAGGCACTTGACAGCTGACATCGGTGGTGTCACTGTCCAGGGCTACGTAGACCAGCTCCTGAACCGATCGAACAACTCGGTCCGGGTGCGGGATCTCAAGACGGGCTCGACCAAGAGCAAGTTCCAGCTTCAGACGTACGGCGTCCTGGTGCGCAAGGTTCTGGGGGTGGAGGTCAACGACGCTGACTGGTACATGGCCAAGACGGGTGGCCTGTCCAGGCCCGTGGACCTCAGGGAGGTCACGGAGGACGACGTAGCCGAGAGGTTCGTGAAGCTCGACCAGGGCGTGAAAGCGGGGAACTTCCCGCCTGTCCCTGGCTTTCACTGCCGATTCTGCGATGTATCACATGCCTGCACATCGAGACGCGGGTAACAGGATTGCCAGGAAACAACCGCTGGCATATGCTGAAAGTGGAAGGACGGCCCCTCAGGGGGCATTTTTTCGCCCTAGTAAGTTGCCCCCTGGGTGGGAGTGAAAGGGAGGTGGGACGATGTTCAGCCTTGCTCAGTCGGTAAGGATTAGGGGGGCCGCAGGTGAACCGATCCCAAACCCGTTCAAGTCGCTCAAGCGGCTAGAGGTCGAGTTCCGCCGGGCGGAGCTTTCTCTAGTCGTTGCCGGCCCCGGGACGGGAAAAAGTCTCTTCGCGCTGTTCCTGGCGATGATGGCTAACATCCCTGTCCTGTACTTCTCTGCTGACTCAAGCTCTGCAACTCAAGTGGCCAGAGCTACAGCGATGATCACCGGAGAGGACGCCAAGGGCATCAAAGATGCCTTGACTGAAGGTGACTTTTCCGAGTACGAGGACGCTCTAGGAAAACGCTGGTGGACTCGGTTCAACTTCTCGGCTAGGCCCACTCAGCAGGAACTTGAGCTTCACCTCTTGTGCTATCTGGAGGTGTACGGATGCACTCCACATCTTCTCGTCGTCGACAATGTAACGAACGTCGACACCGGGGCAGTAGGGGATGCAGAGGCATATACCTTCGGTCTGGAGGGGTTGTGCGAATATCTCTCCGAGATGGCGAGGGCGACAAACGCTCACGTGCTCGGTCTCCACCATGTGACAGGACCGCACTCCGACGGCTTGACCCCCATCCCGCTCAGCGGAGTAAAGGGCCAGGTTCATCGGGTCCCGTCGCTCATCATGACGATTCATAAGGAGGTTGACGGCATGAACAGCCGGATCCTCCATGCCTCGCCTGTAAAGAACCGAGAGGGCTTTGAGGACTCCTCTGGGGGCACCTTCGCTAGCTTCCGGCTCAACCGCTCGAATCTGCGGTTGGAGGAGCTTGACGAAGAGCTTCCGGTTTCTTTCGCTGGTTAATAAGTTGCCCCCTGGGTAGGAAAGGCGTACCTTAAAAATGGAAAGCACGAAGACAGCTCAGGTCATCCGGGGCGGGTTCAGGGCAGATCGAGAGTTTGGCTTCGCCCTCGCGAGCCGATTCCCGGACCTGGACCTCTCTGAGGTGGACACGGAAGGCGTGGCAATGGTCATCGAGATCGGTGACGTGCGCCGCCTCAACGTCTTCCAGCTTTCCAGGGTCCTCGTGGGGGCCGCCAAGGGTGGAGTGAAGACGGCAGTCATTCACTTCCCCGGCAAGGGGCTGAGCACGGCAATCCCGCTGTTCAACCTGTTCGCCATGGTGGACGAGACCGCCCGACTTAAGGAACTCCGCAGGCTGGAGGCGGCCATACGAACGGGGGCTTAATGGCCGAACCCCGCAAGGGATTTCGGGAGTGCACGAAGTGCGGGAAGAACAGGTCTGAGAGGTTCTTTACCTCCTCTCGGGGGAAGGTCTGTTCTTCCTGTCGCAAGTCCAACCGCCGGCAGGCCGCTCGAAACGCTCGCATCCAAGCGACGTACGGACTCTCTGCCGACGACTACAAGCGCCTCTTTGAGGCGCAGGGCGGCAGATGTGCAATCTGCCGAGAAACGCGCAAGACCAATTTGGCCGTGGACCACTGTCACAAGACAGATGCGATTCGCGGCCTTCTTTGTGCCCGCTGCAATGGGCAGCTCCTAGCGCGGGGGGCTAGGGACCGCCCAGAGGTATTGCGGCGGGCCGCCGATTACCTAGAGGACTACCCGGCTTGGAAAGTCCTCGGACCTCGATACACCTACGAAAAGGGAAATGGCCATGGCTGAGGCCAAGCGCACGATCATTGAGCAGGAAGTCACCGAGACGAAGAAGGTGCCGGCGGTCACCCTGACGCTCACCATCGAGGAGGCCGAAACTCTTATGGCGGTCGGCTCCCGTATCGCTGGCGACCGCTACAAGAGCCCGCGGCGACACTACGAGTCCGTTGTCACGGCGCTGTCCAAGGCGGGTGTTCGGGACTTCACGGCGGGTGGCGCGCACCCGTACAAGCACCTCACCGGTAACGGTCTTTCCTTCTCGGTGGAGCCGCTGAAGCGGCCGGGTACGGACTGGGCTCTGAGCTTCTGATGAGCGACACGAGCGCGGGCTATGGCCCGTCCTACTCGCGGCAGTGGCGCGGAAATCACCACATGTGGCAGGCCGCAGCCCGCAAGTACGACTTTCCGGTGACGACGTACAAGGTTGGTCCGAATGGTGAGCGAAAGCTCATCGAGACCACCAATCGCTAGAGTCCTCGCCCACTTCTACGGGTTTGAGACGAAGGCCACGAGGGGGCGGGTGAAAATCGCTTGCCCCCTCCCTTCGCATCCGGACTCCAATCCATCAGCGTCGGTGGATCTCGACAGGAACCGATGGAACTGCTTCGCGTGCAACCTATCGGAAGACTCATACGCCGTAATCATGAGGGAGGAAGGTATTGGCTTCACTGAAGCCAAAGAACGCGCACATACCCAATTCGGTGGAGACAGCGAAGCGGTACCACCAGACGTATCAGGGAAGCCCGGCCGAGAAGTACATAGCAGCTCGGGGACTCGAAGAGGTCGCAACCAGGTTCGGCCTAGGCTTCGTGGATTCGGCTCAACCTGGTCATGAGCGCTATGCGGGAAGCCTCTGCATCCCTTACCTCCGTCCTGCTGGGGGAGAGGACGGAGTAGCGACATGCCGCTTCCGCTGCATAGCTGACGAGTGCGTCAAGGGTGCTGACGGCCTCTACCTCTTCCAGAAGGGCGAGAAGGAACGCCACCAGGGCCACGGCAAGTACCTGAGCCTCCCTGGGGATCCTCCGAGGCTCTACAACACTCCTGCCTTGATCGAGCCCAGCCCGTTCCTGGTGGTGGTTGAAGGCGAGTTCGACGCGCAGTCGTGGGCCGTCGTGGGGGTGCCAGCGGTTGGAGCCCCCGGCACCGGTACATGGCGGGACTACTGGACGCCTGCGCTGCTCGGTTACGAGGTGGTCTACCTGATAGCCGAGGACGAACCCGGGTTGGTCTTCATGGACGGCCTAGCGGCCGATCTGCCCAACGGCAAGGTCATCAAGACTGATGGGGACTCGAATCAAATCCTCATCAGCCAGGGGCCTGAATCGCTGAAGAGAAGGATTGGGCTGTGAACGCTGGCCAAAAGGTCGTGATCACCTCAGGGCCTTACTTGGGGAAGCGAGGACGGATAGCCAGTGTCCGAAACCCGACGCAGCTAACCCCGTACAGCTATTACGTCAAGGTGTATGGCTCTGTCGCCCGTTACGTCTGGTTCAAGGAAGGTGAAGTGAAGGCGGATCCTGTCCAGAGTGACCCGATCGGAAAGGCCGATACGGTCAACCATCCCGGGCATTACACATGGCTTCCGAACGGAATTGAGGTCATCGACCTCACGGAACACATGAACTTCAACCGCGGAAACGCGGTGAAGTACCTAGCCCGAGCCGGGCGAAAGACCAAAGCAACTGAGTTGGAAGACCTGCGCAAAGCGCGCTGGTACATCGACCGCGAGATATCCCGAATGGAGAACGCCCAGTGAGCATTGCCCTGACTGACGAGCAGGTTCTTTCGACCCTCCGTGACGTGTCGGATGAGAGCCCGGAGAAGGTTTACGAGGCCCCCGCCCACCTTCAGGACGAGTGGGGTTCCTGCTACTACGTCCACACCGACGAGGACGGCAACCAGTCGGCTGGCTGCATCGTCGGCGCTGTCCTTCACCGCCTGGGCGTCCCCCTGTTGGACCTCCGAAAGGTGGAGACCTACGGGGCTGATGCGGCGTTCCCGCTTCTGGAGATCAAGGGGGTTAGCTCGCAGGTCAAGAGCTTCCTCCGTCATGTGCAGGGCAAGCAGGACCGGGGCCAGACCTGGGGCAAGGCCGTGCGCGATGGCCTCGAAGACTTCAACGAAATCTCTGGGACCTCCCTGACTCTCCCGGAGAAGGCAGCGTGAAGCGAGCTGTCGTGGGGATTGGGGCCGCTCTGGCGGCCCTTTCTATTTCCGCCTGTTCTTCCAGCCCGCTGGTTCCCGTCGAACAGAGGGAAAAGGGTTCCGCAGAAATCTACGTCATGCCTGACGACTTCCCGGATGTCGCCTCAAAGTGCGACGGCCACGGGAACCGGATCTTCGTCTCTGAGGACGGAGAGAAGGCGGGCTATGACATCGCGGCTGTTGCAGATCCGAAGTGCTTCAAGAAGGGGACGAACCGATGACCGCTGCGGTAGCGATCACTGACGACCAGGCACTTGCGACGCTTCGTGAAGTCGTCGCTGAGCGACCGGAGTACGTGTATTCGGCGCCTGCGTACATGCAGGAGATTCAAGACGGAGAGGACCCGTCGTGCTTCTACGTCCACAAGGACGAGGACGGTTCCATAGTCGCTGCCGGCTGCGCTGTGGGAGTCGTCCTCAACCGGCTCGGTCTGCCGCTTGAGGAGTTGGTAAAGCACGAGGGCAAGACGGCTTACCAGCTCGTCAACACGGCTCCGGTAGAGGTCACCACCAAGACCAGAGACCTCCTGAACCGCATGCAGACGCACCAGGACAGTGGCGACCCGTGGGGCCTGGCCTATGCGAAGACGACGGGGGAGACCATTTGAAAAAAGTAGTAGTCATATCGGACCTTCAGGTTCCCTACCAGGATCAGCGGGCCCTGAACAACCTGATCCAATTCATCGGGGATTATCAGCCCGACGAGCTGTATCAGATCGGGGACCTGAACGACTATGAGACGCCCTCGCGTTGGAACGAGGGCACACGGTACGAGTACCGGCAGCAAGTCAGAAGTGATTCCGACGTGACGAAGAAGAGGTTCCTTGAGCCGATCAGGGCCGTCTATGACGGCCCCTTCGGAATCCTGGAGGGGAACCACGACCTTCGCCCGCGAACGTACCTTTCTGCCAAGGCCCCGGCTCTGGCCGAGTATGCTGATGACTTCCATTTCTCCAAGCTCTTGGAGTTCGACGCCTTCGGTATCGACCTCACTCCGCCCTTCCACAAGGTCGGGCCGGACACGGGCCTGATCCACGGCCATGAGATCAAGGGCCTGTCGAGCATCGCGGGAACGACCGCCTACGGTCACGCGAGCAAGGCAACCATGAATCTCGTCATGGGCCACACTCACCGCCTGGGCGTCCGCCGGCACGGCCCTTCGCATCTCGGGGGAATGCGTTGGGGCTTCGAGGTGGGCCACCTCATGGACCCGAGGAAGGCTCAGTATTTGGGGCCTGGCGCCGTAGCCAACTGGCAAGCCGGTTTCGGCATTCTCTACGTCGGAGATCACGAAGTATCCCCCTATCCCGTAGATGTGCGCCGGGATGGCTCTTTCGTCGTGGAAGGCGTGCGCTACGGCAAGCTCGTTCGTGGCGCTGGGGGGCGCTTTGCAAAGAAGGGGGGCACCACGTGACCGAGGTCGATTGGGCCTACGTGGCGGATATCGCTGACAAGGCGGCTCGATCCATCGCTTCGGCGTGGAGCGTGGTGGAGAAGGACGACGTGAAGCAGGCCATCCTTCTTCACGCCTACGAACGTCGAACGCTCATCGAGAAGAACTACACAGACACGTTTTTGTGGCAGTTCGCTAAGAAGGCCGGAACCCAGTACGCCTCAAAGGAGCGCGACGCGCGAGACGTTGAGGATGGGAATTACTACTACACGCCCGATGAAGCGAAGTTGGCCCTAGCCACCTTCGTCTACTCAGACGATGAGCTTGGTCAGATGCTCGGGCGAGAGGATGACCTTCTCGCCTGCCGCATCACAGACAATCTCGTCTCCGCTCGACTCGATGCCTCCTTGGCGCTCAACAGGCTGCCCGCTAAGACGCGGGAGGTACTCATGCGCCGCTACGTCTTCGGAATTCCTCCGAAGGACGACACGGAGCGCAAGGCGAGCAACCGCGGGCTCGATGTGTTGGCCCGTCAGATGAACCGTGACCTACGAAAGGTGACTGCATGACTTCATTTCCAACTGAGACCGCGAGGACGGTTTATGAGCGTACGTACTCCCGTGTGAAGCCCAACGGCCAGCAGGAGACATGGGAGGAGACCGTTGAGCGGGTAGTAGACGGCAACCTTGCCCTTGTCCCGGTGCGGTACGCGGAGGAGGGCGAGCGGGCTGCGCTGCTCGACCTGATCGGCTCCTTCAAGGTGCTGCCGGCGGGGAGGCATCTCAAGAGTTCGGGTGTCGCACCCTTCGCCCTGAACAACTGTTGGGCGGCAGGCTGGGACAGCAGCAAGCCTGAGGAGCACTTCACGTTTAGCCTGTTGCGGCTGGCTGAGGGTGGAGGCGTGGGAGCCAACTACAGCTCCCGGTACTTCGAGGGCTTCCCCGAGCTGGTCATCCCGGTAGAGGTCCACATCGTCTGTGACCCGGACCATGCTGACTTCCTTGACCTCGTTGAGGCCGGTCTGATCAGTACCGAGTACAGCCACGAGTGGACTGGGGCCTATCAGGTCCAGGACAGTCGCGAGGGCTGGGCTGAGGCCCTGGGAGACCTCATACGGACGGCACACGACCCGGTTACGCGTCACGCAGCTCGGGTCTACGACGTGAGCCGCGTACGGGCCAAGGGGACGCCTCTCAAGGCGTTCGGGGGGACTGCGAGTGGCCCGGAACCCTTCGGCCGCATGCTCAAGGCCGTGGGCCTGGTGCTCAAGGACGGCCATGGTCGGCCGCTCCACGGCATCGACGCCATGCGGATTGACCACGAAATCGCTCAGTGCATCGTCTCTGGTGGTGTCCGTCGGTCGGCCCGTATGTCGATCATGCATTGGCGTGATCCGCTCATCTGGACGTTCCTGCGGATCAAGGCGGAGGGAGGACACTGGACGACGAATGTATCGGTCGAGATTGACGATGACTTTATTCGCCTCCTCCCCAAGATGTCGTCTCCGTCCATGCCAATCCTTCGCGAGATCGCAGCCGGAATGCTTAGGAACGGCGAGCCCGGTATTTGGAATTCAAGCCTGACGGCAGAGGGGGAGGTTGATGGAACGTACACGACTAACCCTTGTGGCGAAGCAACCCTGACCCCGTGGGAGCCATGCAATCTCGGTTCTGTGAACCTCGGTGCATTCGTCAGTGATGACGGAGAGGTTGACTGGACAGGGCTTGAGCTGGCGCACCGCTATCTGACTCGATATCTGATCCGTGCGACCTTTGCGAAGGTGTCCGACCCCAAGTCGGAGGCGGCCATTGCGAGGTATCGCCGTATCGGTGTGGGGCATCTGGGTTTCGCTGACTTCCTGGTGAAGCGTGGCATCAAGTATTCCGAGGCAGGCGGGTCGGATTATGTGGGCTGGGATCTGGCCGATCTCGCTTACGCAGTCGACAAGGCTGCTGCCGAGTATGCGCGTGTCCTCCGCATCCCCGTGCCGATCAAGACTCGGGACGTTGCTCCCACGGGGACGACGAGCAAGCTGGCCGGCACCAGCGGCGAGGCCGCACACGCACCGTTTGCCGGGCACTTCAAGCGCCGTATCCGTTTCTCTGATCTTGAGCCCTCCGAAAAGGCTCAGGTGGAGGAGTACAGGCGGAGGGGTTATCACGTGGAGCCGGACAGGAACGCGGCCAATACCTCTGTCGTCACCATCCCGACTAAGGACCCACTTGCCGAGATGGAGTGTTTCGAGCATGCGGGAGATCTGAGCCTTCGAGACATGCTGTCGGTTCAGGCGCTCTATCAAGAGCACTGGGCAGATCAGGCGGTGTCTTACACGGTAAACGTCGACCCGCAGAAGTATTCGGTTGACGATCTCGTTGAGGCACTGGTGCCATTCCTCCCGAGGCTCAAAGGAACAACGGTCTTCCCGGAGCTTTCCTTTGAGCAGCCGCCTTATGAGCGGATCACTAAGGAAGAGTACGAAGACCTTGCTGCCGCAGTCGGCATCGAGGTTTCCGACACGTCCTATGACGAGATATGCGCCTCTGGCGCGTGTCCCATCTAGGACCTTCCTTTTGCCTAGTTAGTTGCCCCCTGGGCATCCCGATAACCGGAGAGAGCTGAATGAGCTTCCCGAACCCGTTTGATGGCCCCTCGCCCTGGGGAGAGCCGGACACTCCAAAGGAGAACAAGTCTATGACCGATGCTGTTGCCTCTGTCGCCCCCAACCCCTACAAGGTCGGGGTGACCCTCAAGGCCGCTGCCAGTTTCGAGGCCGAGTGGCTTACGCCCACGGTTTACGGCGCCACTGGTGACGAGACCGCAAAGCGCGTGGTCGAGCTGGTGAAGGCGCTTGCGGATAACGGCGTTATCGACATCGTCTCTCACGCGGCTGTGAAGATGCGCGAGACCCACCAGCCCACCGCCGGCAAGGGCAGCAACAACGTTCCCAAGACGTTCAGTGGCGGCAAGGTCCAGACGCAGCAGAGTTCCCCGGCGACTGATGGCGACTCCTGCCAGCACGGCCGAACCCTGCGGGAGGGCAACGGCAAGAACGGCCCTTGGGCGGCCCTCTTCTGCAGCGCACCGAAGGGCAGCCAGTGTGACCCGCTTTGGCGGCAGAAGGATGGCAGTTTCACGTAAGGGCTGATCGCTCTTTCAAGGCACCTCAGGGGGCCGGGGATTCCTCGGCCCCCTTTCCTTTGGAGTCATTCAGTGGCAGACATCACCACTCGGTCTGACGTAACCGTGAAGCTGGTCAACATCTCGGCCAACGATGCAATGGTTGCCAAGGCCGCACGAGTATCGACCATCGGTAAGCAGTCGGCTGCTGACGATCTGCCGACCGCGGGTCTTATCAACTTCCTCATACGTGACAGGCATGGGAGCCCTTTCGAGCACAACTCATTCACCTTCCTCATAGAGGCGCCGATCTTCGTTGCCCGAGAGCACATGAGGCACAGGGCGGGGTGGAGCTACAACGAGGAGAGCGGGCGTTACAAGGAGCTTGAGGGCTCCTTCTATGTACCTGCCGTGGATCGTCCTCTAGTACAGGTCGGCAAGCCTGGGGCCTATCAGTTCAGGCCCGGAGACACGGCCCAGGTGTCCTCTGTGCAAGGGAACTTCTGGAAGCTGTATTACAGCGCCTTCCAGCGATACAGAGGGATGCTCAAGCAGGGCATTGCACGTGAGGTTGCCCGCATGGTGCTCCCTGTCGGCACCTTCACGTCGTACTACGCGACGTGCAATGCCCGCTCGCTCATGCATTTCCTGAGCCTTCGCACCATCTCTGAGGACGCGCAGTTCCCGTCCTTCCCGCAACGGGAAATCGAGATGGTTGCTGAGCAGATGGAGCGGGAGTTCAAGGAATCCATGCCGCGTACGCATGCGGCCTTCGTCACGCATGGCCGCGTGGCGCCTTGAAGGGGGTACGGGGGGATTCGAAAGCTACTTGACCTTTACTGCTGCCAGGGGGGAGCAAGTAAGGGCTACCGCGATGCGGGTTTTGAGGTGGTGGGCGTCGATATCGCCCGGCAGCCTCGCTACCCGTACGAGTTCGTTCAGGCCGAAGCGATTCAGTTCCTACTCACTTATGGCCACCGATTCCATTTCATCCATGCATCTCCGCCGTGTCAGCTCTACAGCAAGACGCAGAGGATCATGCAAAACGAACACCCTGACCTCTTGGCCCCAACTCGGGACGCCCTGAATGCCGTTGGCGTCCCCTGGGTGATCGAGAACGTCATGGGTGCCCGGCCGGAAATGAATGACCCCGTTCTCTTGTGCGGGGCCTTCTTCGGTCTCAACACCTACCGGCATCGCCTCTTTGAAGCGGGCGGATGGGAGTTGAAGGAGCCAGGCCACCCGGAGCACATCCGGCGTCAGACCAAGATGGGGCGCCGCCGGAAGCCCGAAGAGATGGGAATTTACGTCGGGAACTTCATCGGGGTGGACGACGCAAAGGAAGATCTTGGCGTCCCATGGATGTCCCGCGAGGGTATCCGCGAATGCATCCCGCCTGCTTACACGGAGTACGTCGGCCGGTCGTTCCTTGCCCAAAACCACTAGAAGGGAGGTCCCGTGATTGAGCTTGGCTATTCGCTGAAGGGTCAGCCGGTTTCGATTCACGTTGTCGAACATGAAAGGGACCTCCCTGCCTTTGAGGAGTTCGTCTCTCGGCACCGAATCCTTGGGTTCGACACCGAGACCACCGGGCTTTTTTGGTGGGCTGAAGACTTCCGGTGCCGGCTGGCTCAGTTCGGCACTGGGGCAGAGACCTGGGTCATCCCGGTGGAGCTGGGGCCCGCCTTCGCTGAGGCCGTGAGGCGGGCTCTGAGGCGGCTTGAGTGGCTCGTCTGCCATAACGGCACCTTTGACCTTCACGTGGTCGAGCAGACGCTAGGAATCCCCATGGAGGAGCTTGCTCCGAAGATGTGGGATACGGCCAAGCTCGCTCACCTCGTCGACCCGCGGGCTGTGAAGGAGCGGGGCCCGGGGCTCAAGCTCGAAGAGCTGACCAAGTTTTACATCTGCGAGAAGACCGCAGATGAGGTCAAGGGCTCCATGACGGCCATCGCCAAGAAGTACAAGACGACGAAGGAGAAGATTTGGAAGCTGGTTGAGCTTCTGGACCGGGACTATTTGCTTTACGCGGGCATGGATCCGGCCCTAGCTTTCCGACTCTTCCAAATCCTCTATCGTCTCGTACCGGCTCGCTCTAAGGCCCAAGGGCTCATCGGCTGGGAACACCAGCTAGCGCACGTCACAGCCAAGATGGAGCGGGCGGGATACCTCATTGACGTGGGGTATGCCGAGATGCGGTGTGAGGAGCTGCAATACGAACAGGAGAAGTGGGAGACCGTAGCCAAGACGTTTGGCGTCGAGAACCCCAACTCCAGTCAGCAGCTCATTGAGGTCTTTCAGTCCCTCGGGGTGAAGCTCACTAAGCGGACCAAGCCTAGTAAGAATCACCCTAACGGCCAGTTGGCCATGGACGACGACGTTCTATCTGGGCTGAAGCATCCACTTGCCGATGCGGTAATCAAGTCGCGCAAGGCTGGCAAGTGGCGTAAGACGTGGTTTGAGAGGGCTTTGAACGGACGCGGCCCGGATAACCGGGTACACGCGTCGATCAATAGCCTCCAGGCCAGAACGTCAAGGATGTCCATATCCGGGAGCATCCCGGCTCAGACGTTCCCTTCGGGGGACGGCTATGTCCGGCATATGTTCCTGGCTGACGAGGGTCACGTCAGTTGCTCGATTGACTTCGGCAACATGGAGCTTCGTTATCTGGCGGCGTTCTCCCGAGATCCCACGATGCTTGACGCCTTCCTTAACGGAAGGGACCTGCACCAGATCACGGCGGACGCTGCCGGCGTCCCTCGCAAAATCGGCAAGATGGCAAATTTCTTGACGGTCTACGGGGGCGGTTGGGCAGCCCTCATGGAACAGGCGCACATTGACGAGGAGACTGCGAGGAAGGTACTCGACGCCTTCGCGGCCACTTATCCGGGGGTTGGTGCCTTCGGTAAGCGGCTGGCAGATGAAGCCCGGAGGACGGGGTTCGTCTACACGGCCACTGGCAGGCGTCTGCCTGTCGATGCAGGTAAGTGGTTCCGTGCGCTGAACTACTTCATTCAGGGCGGGAGTCGTGACGTAACGGCTCGGGCTCTGCTGAAGCTCGATGCCGCCGGATTCACTCCATACATGCGTCTCCCGATCCATGACGAGATTGTCTTTTCGTTCCCGGAGAGGGAGGCCCCTGAGATGGCTCAGGAAGCCGCAAAGCTGATGGAGTTCCCCGTTCAGGGGCTCCTCATCCCAGCAGACGCGGAAATCGGTGGACGCTCCTGGGGGAGCGTGCTGGAACTGGAAGAAAGCAAGCACTAGGGGGAGCGATGGGCGAGAACGAGCAGAACGAGGCCGCGGGCGGCTTTGAGGAACTCATCTCCGGTATCGAGAACGAGATGAACACCCAGCGGCTTCACAAGCAGGGCGCGTATGCGGTGACTGCGGCCCGCATCTCTGGGACGGTCCTGACTGAGGCAATGGCCTCGGGTGTGCCCCACGACCTTGCTAAGGAGATGGCAGCGGACACCTGGAACTCGATTATGGGCTTCTCCGCTATCGAGGTGGTTGACGGAGCTGAGGGCTGAGGCTCCTTGTCACAGGATCCCGGAGCTGGACGGACGTAGCCCTCTTGGAGGGCGTCATAGGCGAACTGCTCTGGCTCGGTAGGTACAGGCCCCGTGACGTGCTGCTGATACACGGGGCCTGTCCACGGGGGGCCGATCACATGGCCGACCGCTTCGCCCACGAGATCGGGATGAGCGTCCGCCGGCACCCAGCCGACTGGGACGCGTACGGGAAGCGAGCTGGATTCCTCCGCAACGCGGAGATGGTCAGCGCTGGCGCTGATCTCTGCTTTGCCTTCATCAAAGGCGGAAGCCCTGGAGCTTCCATGACTGCCAGCCTCGCCAAGAAGGCGGGGATACCGACCGAGATATTCGAGGACGTGTAATGCCTCTGTTTCCGCACTACGAGTATGTAGGACCCGGCCAGGCGCACAAGCTCGACCTGACGAACATCCCTAAGGAGTGCGTCACGGTCACGGTCAATATCAAAGACGAGAAGCTGAAGACGGTCATCGAGAAGCGCATTCGAGTGCTCAAGGGTGCTCTGGAGAACGCCAAGCAATCTGAGCAGTGGGGCGTAGTCCATCGCGTCTCTCAGAAGCTCTCGGTTCTTGAGGAAGTCCTGAAGGAAGCGGCCGTCTGATGTTTGAAGACATGGAGATGGACTGTGAGTGACAAGAATCTTCCCCGCTTCCTGATCTCCTACGGAGGACGGGACAACCGACTTGCATACACCGAGGACAACGTACGGAACAGTCTCAAGGGCGTGTACGTGAGACGGCCTTGGGGGCTCGATAAGGCGAAGGTCTACGCCCTGCCGGGATACGAGGACGTGACAGGCCGGTTCATCATTGGGGAGAGCAATGAGCCCGCACCGTTCTAGCGAAGCACTGAAGGCATTTCTCACTGAGCTGTCTGACCTGACAACGAAGTACGGATTCTTCATCGAGGGTGACGTAGACAGCGAGGGTTACAAGGGGTTCGCAAGTGTCCGGGGGAATGGAATCAGGCGGGACCTCGTCCACGACGGAGAACGGTACGACGCCTTCTAGCCGTCCCTCTTGGGACAGGTGGGCGCTCGGTATCGCTGACGCTGTAGCGCCTCGGGGGGACTGCACCAGATCACGTGTTGGTGCGGTCCTCCTGGACCGCAGGCGCCGCGTAGTCATGTCGGGGATGAACGGGACGGTCCCCGGTGAGAAAGGCTGCCTAGCGGGCGCGTGTCCGCGAGGACGACTGACCTACGAGCAGATACCCGCCGGCAGCGATTACGGGAACTGCATCGCGATTCACGCCGAGGAAAACCTTCTGATCAACGCGAGGCGTGAAGACCTGGAAGGCGGGACGGTCTACATAACCCGTGCGCCGTGTTACCGGTGCTTGCCTCGCCTCAAGGCGGCAGGGGTCTGGCGGGTGGTGTGGCGGACAGAGACCGATTACGAGGCGAAGGTGTTGGACTGGGGGATGCGGTGAGCGATCCGGAGGCCCCGAAGGCGGGCGAGATCACCACGCGTTGGGTTGCCACTCAGTGGAGTGAGGCTCAAGAGAAGCGCCTAGCAGCGTTGTTGTTCGGGCCAGCGCCCAACGCGACTGCTGAAAACGAGAGTTGATTAGCAAGCAGACCCAAGACGCAGGCCGTCCGAGCTATCATGTGCAGAAATGCGTGTGACCCCGGCGGGAGATTAGGGCCTACCACCGGGGTCACTGGCCAGTCACTGGAGGACTGACACATGGGCAAGCGTACCCGCGTACGTACTCGCTCGGGACCGATCCGGGTAGCGATCTACCTTCGGGTCTCGACCCTGAAGCAGGTTGACGGCTTCGGCCTCGGGACTCAGGAAGAGGTCTGCGTCAACTGGCTCAACTACAAGATCGGGGCAGGCAAGTACGTAATCCACAAGATCTACGTAGATGGGGGCGTGTCGGGCAAGAAGGCGTCCCGTCCCGATCTGGACATCCTCAATGAGGACATGGAGAACGGCCTTATTGACCTGGTCGTCTTCGGCAAGCTCGACCGCATCGGCCGGACCATGGAGGACATCCACCTTTGGGTGTTCAACGCGACGAAGCGCCTCAACATCCGCGTTGCCACTGGTGACGGGCGGATCGACAGCGACGACGACATGTTCGGCATCATGCTCAGCTTGCTGTCCTACATGGCGGAGCTTGAGCACACGCTCATTCTGGAGCGGACCTCTGGCGGGCGGTATCAGAAGCTCATGGCTGGTGGCTGGCCCCTGGGTCAGCCGCCCTATGGCGTAGTCCTGGAGGGCAAGGGCTCAAAGGCCGTGCCGGTCCTCTGTGAGGACGAGGTGCACGTAATCCTCATGGCGGAGAAGCTTTTCGTTGAGGAAGGCATGGACCGCGAAGAGGCTGCCCAGACGCTCAACGCTCTCGGGAAGCTGACGCGAACCGGGAAGCCGTGGACTGGCGCCAACCTCGCCCGCCGCATCACGTCGACAGCCCTTGACGGCTTCGTAGAGTTCAAGATCGAGACCGAACCCGGTGACGACGACGAAGAGGCGAAGTACGAGACCTTCCGTATCCCGGTTCCTAGCCCCATCCCGGACCCGAAGCGTGTTGCAGCACTGCGCGCGGCCGTCAATCGGAAGTCCACGGGGAAGAAGTACAAGCCCGCTGCGAAGTACCTGCTCAGTCAGCGTCTCCTCTCGTCCTGCGGGTGGTACTACACAGGAGGAAAGGCAGGGGACGCACCCCACGCGTACTACCAGTGCGCCGGCAAGCGGCAGCGGGACGCCGAGAAGTGCTCTTGTGCTCAACTTCCGGTGCCGCTCGTCGATCAACTCGTCTGGGAAGAGGTCGTAAAGCTTCTGGACGATAAGGGGCGGTTCCGCGAGCTGGCTGACAACTGGCTTGGCTCGGTCCCGTCGCGTCTTGAGTCGTACAGGAAGCGGCTGGCTGAGCTTGACGAGCAGATCGCCAAGCGTAAGGACAGCAAGAAGGCCCTGGTCCTGGAGAAGCTGACTGCGCTGTTCGCGGACGAGATCGGTGAGGACATGGGAGATGTCCTCACAGAGGACACCGTTGCTGAGTTCAAGGCCAGCCTTCAGCAGAAGGAGGAGAAACTTCAGGAGGAGAGGGACCGTGTCGCTAAGTGGATCGCTGAAGCTGAGGGGCAGGCTGCACGCGTCGGGAGCGTGATCGAGGTCGTTGAGAACCTGTCGACCAAGATCACTGACTTCACTGAGCAGCAGCGGGCTGACCTCTTGGAGCTGCTTGACGTCAGGGTGCAGGTCTTGACCCCGGGTGAGCGGATGCGAAAGGGCATTGCCGACCCGCTGACTGAGTGGCACCGCGAGACAGGCACTCTCGTGCCTATCGAGATCACTGACGAGCAGTGGCAGACCGTTGACGGGATCCTTCCGGACTCGCGGCAGAACTGGACGCCCAAGCGTGAGGTGTTCGAGGCGATCCTAGGGAAGCTGAGGACGGCAGCCCGGTGGAGCGATGTTGAGGTCTCTGGGAACTCTTGGAGCGCCGTGAGGCGACGCGCCGAGACCTGGCGCAAGGGTGGGCACTGGATGCTTGCGATGGAGGCTCTGAAGGGAGCTGAGGGCGTCCCTGTGCCCCCGCTGAGGACACTGCCGCCCATGGAGGTCACTGGAGTCGTTGACCCCCGGTACACGACGAGGGCCTTGGAGGAGCGAGGAGAGGGTGCGGACGGGGAAGGGTGCAACCGCACCCTTACCTCTGCACAGTCTTCCCCGAGATGATCATCTACGGGCTGATCCAGCCGATCATGTTCGTGGTGCTGTTCACCTACGTCTTCGGCGGCTCCATGCAGATCGGCAACAGCACCAGCGCCGCCGACTACAAGAACTTCCTGATGGCGGGCATCTTCGCGCAGACCGTCACGTTCGCCACCGCCAGCTCCGGCGCCGGCATCGCCGACGACATGCACAAGGGCCTCATCGACCGCTTCCGCTCCCTGCCGATGGCGCGCGGCGCGGTGCTCACCGGCCGCACCCTCGCCGACTCCGTGCAGACGGCCCTCACCCTGGTCGTCCTCGCCGTGGTCGCCCTGCTGGTCGGCTGGCGTGTCGGGTCGGACGGCAGCACCAACGCCGCCAAGGTCCTCGCGGCCTTCGGCCTGCTGCTCCTGCTCGGCTACGCGTTCACCTGGATCGGAGCCCTGATCGGCATGTCGGTGAAGACCCCCGAGGCGGCCACGTCCAGCGGCCTGATCTGGCTCTTCCCGGTCACCTTCATCTCCAACGCCTTCGTGGACACCAGCCACATGACGCCCTGGCTGCGCCACATCGCGGAGTGGAACCCCTTCAGCGCCACGGTCCAGGCCTGCCGTGTGCTGTTCGCCAGCCCCGGCCAGTCCCCCTCGGACGCCTGGCCCATGCAGCACCCCGTGTGGGCCTCGCTGATCTACTCGATCCTGATCCTGGTGATCTTCCGGACCTGGGCGGTCCGCAAGTACCGCTCGGCGACGGCATGACGATGCCCCCGGCACCGCAGCGGCGCCGGGGGCACGTCAGGGATCGGGTGGCCGGTCAGCCCTCGTACGGCTCGGCCTTGAGGATCTTCACCAGGGCCTTCTTGCCGTTCGGCAGCTCGTACTCCGCGTCCTCGCCGACCTTGTGGCCGATCACGCCGCTGCCCAGCGGGGACTGCGGCGAGTACGTCTCGATGTCGGAGCTCGCGTACTCGCGGGACGCGAGCAGGAACGTCAGCGTGTCGTCCTCGTCACCGTCGAACGCGATCGTGACGACCATGCCGGGCGCCACCGCACCGTCCGCCGCGGGCGCCTCGCCGACCTTGGCGTTCTCGAGGAGCTGGGTGAGCTGGCGCACACGGAGCTCCTGCTTGCCCTGCTCCTCCTTGGCCGCGTGGTACCCGCCGTTCTCACGCAGGTCGCCCTCTTCGCGAGCAGCGGCGATCTTCGCGGAGATCTCCGCCCGCGCGGGACCAGTAAGGTGCTCAAGCTCAGCCTTGAGCTTGTTGTACGCCTCCTGGGTCAGCCAGGTGACGTTCTCGCTGGTCTGGGTCACAGGTGCTCCTCGTAGGTACTGGGAATACAAAGCATCGCCCTACCCAGAAGAATGTTCCTTCACGGAAGGGCGAAACCACGAGCCTAACAATTCAGGGGCCCGAGGGGGAGGACATAAGCGACGAGAATCACGTCAATGCAGGTCAGGATCTCTGCATTCCAGGTGACGCCGAGCTGTCGTCAGCCGGCGTGGCAGCCCAGCAACTCGGCCGTCGTCCCCGGGGAGGTCGTACGGAGCGTGACGACCTTGTCGATGCGGGTCCCGTCCCCGTCGAAGCGGAAGTCGGCCCGGCCCACCTCGGCCCCGTTCTCGGCCTGCGAGCGCACGGTGCAGTAACCGTCGGCGCCGGCGTCCTTGCGGACCTCCAGGTGCACCTGCACGGACTTCTTGCCCAGCTCGAAGCTGATCACCTCGGCGCTGATCTCGCTCTTGGCGACGTAGTGGTAGCCGAACCAGCCGACGAGTCCCAGCAGTGCCGCCGCGAGGACGGCGCCCACGACCTTGAGCGTGCGGTCGGCGCGCTCGTCCGAGGAACGGCCGTAACGGCCCTCGGGCAGTCGCGTGCTCGCCGAACTCATGATCGTCCTCCTGGCAGGGCCGGGACGAAGGTCCCGGAAGGGGCTCCAGGACCGGGCCCCGGAATTATTGGCCCCCCGATTCGGTCACTATAGAAGCCGCTGATTGCGCCGACGCACACAGGGCGCCGACTTACTGAGGATTGAGTCTTGACTGACCAGTTGCGACTGATGGCCGTGCACGCCCACCCCGACGACGAGTCGAGCAAGGGCGCCGCGACCATGGCGAAGTACGTGTCCGAGGGGGTGGACGTGCTGGTCGTGACCTGCACGGGCGGGGAACGCGGCTCCATCCTCAATCCGAAGCTGCAGGGCGACGCGTACATCGAGGAGCACATCCACGAGGTACGCAAGAAGGAGATGGACGAGGCCCGGGAGATCCTGGGCGTCAAGCAGGAGTGGCTCGGCTTCGTCGACTCCGGGCTGCCCGAGGGCGACCCGCTGCCGCCGCTGCCGGAGGGCTGCTTCGCCCTGGAGGACGTGGACCACGCGGCCGGTGAGCTGGTGCGCAAGATCCGCGCGTTCCGCCCGCAGGTGATCACCACCTACGACGAGAACGGCGGCTACCCGCACCCCGACCACATCATGACCCACAAGATCTCCATGGTGGCGTTCGAGTCGGCCGCGGACACCGAGAAGTACCCGGAGGCCGAGTACGGCCCCGCCTACCAGCCGCAGAAGCTCTACTACAACCAGGGCTTCAACCGCCCGCGCACCGAGGCCCTGCACCAGGCGATGCTCGACCGCGGCCTGGAGTCCCCCTACGGGGACTGGCTCAAGCGCTGGGAGGAGTTCGGCATGAAGCAGCGCACCCTCACCACGCACATCCCGTGCGCCGAGTTCTACGAGATCCGCGACAAGGCGCTGATCGCCCACGCCACGCAGATCGACCCGGACGGCGGCTGGTTCAAGGTGCCCATGGACATCCAGAAGGAGGTCTGGCCGACGGAGGAGTACGAGCTGGCGAAGGCCCTCGTCGATACCTCCCTCCCCGAGGACGACCTCTTTGCGGGCATCCGCGACAATGCCTGACATGAGCGCAAGCGCAAGCCTGGCAATGACGCACCTCGTCTCCTTCGCCAAGGAGGTCGACGAGGACAAGGTCACCCCCGGCGTCCTCGGCTTCATCGTCTTCGCGGCGATGGCCCTGGCGGTGTGGGCCCTGATGAAGTCCATGAGCCGGCACATGAACCGCGTCGACTTCCCCCAGGACCCGGACCCTGAGGCCGAGCAGCCTGAGCAGCCGGCGGCGGAGCCGTCCCGGATGCAAGCGGAAACCGCGGAGGCGGAGCCCTCCGGCCAGGGCGGCAAGAAGCAGAGCTGACGCCCCCCACCCGGGGACGCCACCCGTCGGCGGCCGGCGCAAACCCGCCGCCGACGGGCAGCCCCCGGGGCCGTGGGGGGCCTACGCCTTCGGAACCACCGCCACCCCCATCACCTCACGCGCATGCCGGTTCGGCACCATGCCGAGGCGCCAGGCCTGCCAGCCCGCCTCCAAGGTGACGCCCCGCTCCAGCAGCAACCCGTACGCGTCGAGGTAGTCGTCCAGCTTGCCGTCGCGCAGGCCGTGGCTCGCGCGGGACAGCTGCGACAGTTCCTCCTGCGCCACCGCCGTACCCACCTCCATGCCGCCCGGGGCCGCGTAGGGCAGGAGCGTGCAGCGCAGGAAGCGGGCCCAGTCCTCGCCCCGGCGGTCGCCGTAGGACGCGAAGAGCTCCACCGCCTCGTCGCACAGGGCCAGAGCCTGCTGCGTGCGCGCGTTGCCCGCGTCCACGACCGCCAGCTCCAGACACGTCCAGGCCTCGCCGTGGGCGACGCCGATGCGCTGGAAGTCGGCCCGGGCGTCGACGAGGAGCTGGCGGGCGAAGCCCGAGTTGCGCAGCGAGCCCGTCTGGGCCGCCCGCTGGTCCCGGGTGACGCGTGCCGAGTGGTGGCGTGCGCAGGCCAGCCCGTAGACGTCCCGCATACGGGAGAACATCGTGCGGGCCCGTTCCAGCTCACGGACCGCCTGGTCGAGGTCGCCCGTCTCCTCCAGGGCCTGGCCCAGGTAGTACAGCGTCCAGGCCTCGCCGCGCGCGTCCTCGTTGTCGCGATGACGCGCGGCCGCCCCGCGCAGCTCCTCCACCGCCGGGGACGCGTCCCCCGCGACCAGCAGCGCCCGGGCCAGCTGGGTCAGCGCCCAGGCCTCACCGCGGGCGTCACGGGTCCGCCCGTACAGATCGAGGGCCGCCCGCAGCTCGGCCTCGGCACGCGGGACGTCGCCCATGCGCAGCCCGAGCTGACCGAGCTGGAAATGTGCCCACGCCTGGCCGTGCACGGACTCGCCCGCGCGGTGCAGCACGAGGGACTCGGTCAGGAGTTCCAGGGCCTCTCCCACCCGGGCACGGTCCCGCTCGACGGCCGCCAGGGCGTGCATCGTCCAGGCGCGGTCCGTCGCCAGCTCGGGCGAGGCCTGCAGCGCCAGGGCCTCACGGAGCTTCTCCGACGCCTCCGTCAGATTGCCCTGGTGGTGCAGGGTGATGCCGAGGGAGCACAGCGCGCGGGCGGCACCGGCGTCATGGTGGGCCTCGCGGTAGAGGTCCACCACCGACGCGAGGGTCGTGCGGGCCTTGTCCAGCTCGCCCAGCTGCCGTGCCGCGATACCCGTGCGCCACTGCACCGAGCGGACCAGCAGGCCCTCGTCCACCGCCTGGGCCAGCTCGCTGATCTCACCCAGCCGGTACAGGTCGCCCCGCAGCAGGCAGTAGTCGCACAGCGCACCCAGCAGGTTCAGCACCGCCGCCTGGTCCACGCCCTCGGCATGCCGCAGCGCCGCCGTGATGAAGCTCGACTCGTCGTCCAGCCAGCGCAGCGCCTCGTCGAGGGACGTGAAGCCGTACGGACTGAAACGGTTGGTGCGGGTCGACATGTTGCCGTCGACCATCCGCAGCACCGAGTCGGCCAGCTCGGCGTAGTTCACGATCAGCCGCTCCTGCGCCGCCGTGCGTTCGGCCGGCTCCTCCTCGTCGAGGAGGCGGGCCTGGGCGAAGGAGCGGACCAGGTCGTGCAGCCGGTAGCGATCGCCCCGGACGTGGTCGATCAGGCCGGCCCGGGTCAGCACCTCCAGATGGCGTTTCGCCTCCGCCTCGTCGGTGGCCAGCAGCGCGGCGGCCGCCGCGGCACCCAGTGAGGCCCGCCCGGCCAGGGCCAGCCGGCGCAGCAACCGCCGTACGGTCTCCGGCTGGTCCGTGTAGCGCAGCCACAGGACGCGTTCGACCGGCTCGACGGGACCGTAGGCGTCGAGGTCCGTGGCCAGCGTGCGGGGGGAGCGCGGGCCGAGGCACGAGCCCGCGATGCGCAACGCGAGCGGCAGCCCGCCGCACAGCTCCCGGACCCGCTCCGCGGACTCCGCGTCGTACGGCCCGGAGCGGTCCTGCGCCGCCGCGCCCAGCAGTTCCTCCGCACCGGCGGCGTCCAGCGGCTCCACCGCCAGCCGGTGCACCCGCGCGGGCAGGCCCTCCAGCTCCAGCGGGCCCCGTGCGGTCACCAGCACCAGGCTGTCGGACCGCTCCGGGACCAGCGCGCGGATCTGCGCCGCGTCCGAGGCGTCGTCGAGGACGACGGTGACCGGCAGGCCCGTCAGATGCTGGTGATACAGCTCGCTCAGCCGTTTGACCTGCTGGTCCGGCGAGGACCGCTCGCGGAACAACAGCTGCTCACGGGGCGCGCCGAGCCGGTTCAGCAGATGCAGCAGGGCGTCACGGGTGGACAGCGGGGACCCGCCCGGCCCCTCGGCGCGCAGGTCGACGACGCACGCACCGCGGAAGTAGTCCTTCAGATCGTGCGTGGCGTGCACCGCGAGCGTCGTACGGCCGCTGCCGGGCATACCGTGCAGCACCACCACGGTCGGCTGCGTCTCCGTGCTCGCACGGGCCGCCTGCACCCACTGCCGGATCTGCGCCAGCTCCTGCCGCCGCCCCGCGAACGGCTCCGCCGGTTCCGGGAGCTGCCCGAAGGACTGCTCCAGCACGTTGCGCCCGCGCGCCGCCGCGCTCTTGTCCGCGCCCCGCAGCCGCGGGCCGCCCGTCTTCTTCGGCCCGGTCGAGGCCGCGAGCACCCGCTGCTGGTCCAGGAACGGCCGGATGCCCCGCACCTCCAGCGCCGTCAGCCACTGCAGCCGCAACTGTTCCGGTCCACCCGGCTGGCTCACGGTCCCGGCGCGGCGGTGCGCGGCCGGCAGATGCGACCCGACCACCTTCACCACCGTCGCCGCGGCCCCCACCACACCCACCGTCACACCCGCCCCGAGAGCGGTCCCGGTCCCCGTGCCCAGCGCCATGTCCGCGACGACGGCCGCGACCGCGGCGACCCCGGCCACCAGCAGCGGCGTCCCGGCGCCCTCCCGGGCGTACCGCTGCCCGAAGGTCAGCTGGCCGGCCGCCGCCTCGTCCAGGGCGCGCGTGTAGGCCTCGTACTCCTCGGACGCGCTCCGTGCCATCACATCGAGCGCGCCGCGCGCCCGCGCGAGCAGCACCTTCCCGTCGGTGCGGCCGCCCGAGCGCCGCACCTCCTCCTCCACGGCCCGCCCCAACAGCCGCTCGGCCTCGGCCCGATGACCGTCCCGCATGTCAAGGTCCCCCTCCGGCGGCAACTCCTGTGCCTACGAGTGTCCTTGGTGGGAGGCGCGAGCGCGAGGGGGCGACGATCAACGTTTGCGGTCCGGTGACCTGCGAGCCACTCGCTCGTTGGTGCGAGTGACGGGCTGACTGTCGAACGGGGGAAGAATGACCGGTCACGCGCAGGGGCAAGGGGGCGGCAGGATCCAGGTCGTGTCCTACGCCCGTACGTCCGAAGACTTCCGGCAACGGGACGGCCACGGGGTGCGTCATCAGTTGCGGATCAACGAGCGGAGCGCCCGGGAACACGGTTGCCTGATCGTCGCCGCCTACACAGACAACGGTCGCAGTGCTTCGAAGAAATATGCGGCAAGGCCCGGGTTCGACCGCTTGGTTGCCGCATTGTCGGCCGGTTACACGGCCGATGGTCAGGCGATCCAAGGCGTCGTTTGCGTCGCGTACGACCGGCTGTATCGCCGCCCGGAGGACCTTGCGCGATTCTTCGCCGCGCTGACCAGCAGGCCAGAGCGCGTCTACGTGGATCCGCAGGGCATGCGAGACCCGTTCTCCCAGGCAGAGATGTCGCGGGCTGTGCGGTCGTTGGAGGCCGCGATGACCGAGACGCGGGTGAGAAGCCGGCGCGTATCGGACTGGCACTGGGCACGTGCGGTGGAGGGGATGCCGCACAGTGGGCCGAGGCCCTTCGGCTGGCAGGAAGACAGGCTCACGCTTCATCCGGTCGAGGCGGCGCTCATCCGCAGAGCTGTGGCCGACCGTGTCGGGGGCAAGGCGGTTCGAGCCATCGCACGGGAATGGTGCGATCTCGGGGTGACAGGGACACGGGGCGGCAGCCCCAATGCCCAGACGGTCACACAGATCATGACGGCGCCCCGGGTGTGTGGCTACCGAGCCAACAAGGGCGAGTTGTTGCTGCTGCCGGAGACGGGGGAACCGGTGCTCGGCCTGTGGGAGCCCGTGGTGACGCCGGAGCAGTGGATGGCGGCGTGTGCGACGTTCTCTCCCGGAAACCTCTACATGCACCGCGGTAGCGCTGCTCCGCGTCGCACCAGCAGAACCACTGCTCCCAGCCGTCTTGCAAGCGGCTTCCTGCGCTGTGGTGCACGGCTTCCGAACGGAGGATGCTGCGGGGGCGCCTTGTGTGCTCAGAAGGGGCGGAGCCGTCGGAGTCCTTACGCGTACGCATGCCGCTCGTGCAGGCGGTGCAGCATCAGCGGGCCGCTGGCCGACGAAGCCCTTGAACGCCTGCTCTTCCAGGACGCTCCGCCCCACGTGCGGCCGTCGGAGATCACGCGGCGACGCTGGCAGGAAGGGATGACGAATTCAGAGAAGCGTAAGACGATCGCGTCCGTCGTCGCCCACTGCGTCGTGCGCCCCGGTGTCAAAGGGAAACACACGTGGGACCACAGTCGTGTCGAGCCGGTCTGGCGTGACACGGGCCCCGTGACACCGGCAGAGCAGGGCGGCGAGGGGCGCGTTCCGTGGCCGGGTGGCCGTTGTGAGGCAGGATGGAAGCATGCCGAACCGACTGGCTCATGAAACGTCCCCGTACCTGCTCCAGCACGCCGACAACCCCGTCGACTGGTGGCCCTGGTCGGGAGAGGCTTTCGAGGAGGCGCGCCGGCGAGGGGTCCCGGTACACCTGAGTGTCGGGTACTCGAGTTGCCACTGGTGCCACGTCCTCGCGAAGGAGAGCTTTCAGGACGAGGTGACGGCCGCCTTCATGAACGAGCACTTCGTCAACATCAAGGTCGACCGCGAAGAGCGCCCCGACGTCGACGCCGTCTACATGGAGGCCGTGCAGGCGGCGACCGGGCAGGGCGGCTGGCCCATGACCGTCTTCCTCACCCCGGACGCCGAGCCGTTCTACTTCGGTACGTACTTCCCGCCCGCGCCCCGCCAGGGCATGCCGTCTTTCCGGCAGGTGCTCCAGGGCGTGAGTCAGGCGTGGGACGAGCGGCGCGACGAGGTGACCGAGGTCGCCGGGAAGATCGTCCGGGATCTGGCCGGGCGGGAGATCTCCTACGGCGACGCGCGGACCCCGGGGGAGGAGGAGCTCGCGCAGGCGCTGCTCGGGCTGACCCGGGAGTACGACCCCCAGCGCGGCGGATTCGGCGGGGCGCCGAAGTTCCCGCCGTCCATGGTGCTGGAGTTCCTGCTGAGGCACCATGCGCGGACCGGTGCCGAGGGAGCCCTGCAGATGGCGCAGGACACCTGCGAGCGCATGGCCCGGGGCGGAATGTACGACCAGCTCGGGGGCGGCTTCGCCCGCTACTCCGTCGACCGCGACTGGGTCGTGCCGCACTTCGAGAAGATGCTGTACGACAACGCCCTGCTGTGCCGGGTGTACGCCCACCTCTGGCGCGCCACCGGCTCGGAGCTCGCGCGGCGTGTCGCCCTGGAGACCGCCGACTTCATGGTGCGTGAACTGCGCACTACCGAGGGCGGGTTCGCCTCCGCACTGGACGCCGACAGCGATGACGGCACCGGAAAGCACGTCGAGGGCGCGTACTACGTGTGGACGCCCGAGCAGTTGCGGGAGGTCCTCGGCGAGCAGGACGCCGAGCTCGCCGCGCAGGTCTTCGGCGTGACCGAGGAGGGCACGTTCGAGGAGGGCGCGTCCGTCCTGCAACTTCCCGTGCGGGACGGGGTGTTCGACGCTGAGAAGGTCGCCTCCATCCGGGAACGGCTGCTGGCGGCGCGGTCCGGGCGGCCCGCGCCCGGCCGGGACGACAAGGTCGTCGCCGCCTGGAACGGCCTCGCGATCGCCGCGCTGGCCGAGACGGGCGCCTACTTCGACCGGCCCGACCTGGTCGAGGCCGCCGTCGCCGGGGCCGACCTGCTCGTCCGGCTGCACCTGGACGAGCAGGCCCGGCTGACCCGCACCAGCAAGGACGGCCACGCCGGCGCCAACGCCGGTGTCCTGGAGGACTACGCGGATGTGGCGGAGGGCTTCCTCGCGCTGGCGTCCGTCACCGGTGAGGGTGTCTGGCTGGAGTTCGCCGGGTTTCTCCTCGATCACGTCCTGGTCCGTTTCACCGACCCCGAGTCGGGTGCGCTGTACGACACCGCGGCCGACGCCGAGCGGCTGATCCGCCGCCCGCAGGACCCGACCGACAACGCGGCCCCGTCCGGCTGGACCGCGGCGGCGAACGCCCTGCTGAGTTACGCCGCGCACACGGGATCCGCGCCTCACCGCGCCGCCGCCGAGAGGGCGTTGGGTGTCGTGAAGGCGCTCGGGCCGAGGGTGCCGCGCTTCATCGGCTGGGGGCTGGCCGCGGCGGAGGCGGTGCTGGACGGGCCGCGCGAGGTGGCGATCGTGGGTCCGGCCCTGGACGACGAGGGCACGAGGACCTTGCACCGCACGGCACTTCTGGGCACCGCGCCCGGTGCGGTGGTCGCGGTGGGTGTCGCGGGGAGTGAGGAGTTTCCCCTGCTCGCGGACCGTCCGCTGGTCGGCGGTGAACCGGCCGCGTACGTCTGCCGTAACTTCACCTGTGACGCCCCGACGACCGAGCCCGACCGTCTCAATACTGTCTTGAGTGGCTGAAGTCACGTATCAACGGAAACATGGTCTTTATCTGAACAGCCCCCAGGCTTCACAGTTCCCCCCTAATCTCTGCACAGTGACGTGGCGGACGAGGCCGCATCGGCCCACCGTCACGACCGGGGGTTCTGGGATCTGGGGGGATCTGCTTGCTGACGTCTGTCTTCATCGCTGCCGTTTCGCTTGCCTTGTTCTGGATGGCGGCGTTCACCCTGTGGTGGCAGATGCACGCCTGGCGTACGCCGGAAGTGCTCGCCTCCACGCGGTTCAGCAGTCCGGACGGGGACGGGCACGTCTCCTTCTCGCTGTTGCTGCCCGCGCGGCACGAACAGGCGGTGCTGGACCACACGATCCAGCGGCTGCTGGAGTCGAGCCACACCGACTTCGAGATCATCGTGATCGTCGGGCACGACGACCCGGAGACCACCGCGGTGGCCGAGGCGGCCGCCGCGCGTGACCGACGGGTCCGGGTCGTCGTCGACACGCACGAGAAGAAGAACAAGCCGAAGGCCATGAACACGGCGCTGCCGCACTGCCGCGGCGACGTCGTCGGGGTCTTCGACGCGGAGGACCAGGTCCACCCCGAGCTCCTCGCCCACGTCGACCACGCCTTCCTCACCACCGGCGCGGACGTCGTGCAGGGCGGGGTGCAGCTGATCAACTTCCACTCCAGCTGGTACAGCCTGCGCAACTGCCTGGAGTACTTCTTCTGGTTCCGCTCGCGGCTCCACCTGCATGCGCAGAAAGGTTTCATCCCGCTGGGCGGCAACACCGTCTTCGTCCGCACGGACGTCCTGCGAGAAGCCGGCGGCTGGGATCCGAACTGCCTCGCTGAGGACTGCGACCTGGGTGTGCGCCTGTCCAGCGTCGGCAAGAAGGTCGTCGTCGCCTACGACTCGGACATGGTGACCCGGGAGGAGACCCCCGGCTCGCTGATGTCCCTGCTGAAGCAGCGCACCCGCTGGAACCAGGGGTTCCTCCAGGTGTACCGGAAGAAGGACTGGAAGCAACTGCCCACCCTCGGGCAGCGGCTGCTCGCCCGCTACACCCTGATGACGCCGTTCATGCAGGCCTTCACCGGCCTGATCATCCCGCTCAACGTGGCGATCGCCCTGTTCCTGGACGTGCCCGTCGGCATCGCCTTCATCACCTTCCTGCCGGCCGTCACCGCCCTGGTCACCTTCGTCTTCGAGATCGTGGGACTGCACGACTTCGGCAGGCAGTACGGGCTGCGCGTCCGCTTCGCGCACTACCTGAAACTGATCGTGGGCGGCCCCTTCTACCAGGTCCTGCTCGCCGGTGCGGCCGTGCGGGCCGTGTGGCGTGAACAACGGGGCCGCAACGACTGGGAGTTGACGACCCATGTCGGCGCGCACCTCGACGAGAGCGCCATGACCCCGCAGGACGCGACCCGAGAGGACGTTCCCGCGTGACCTCCACCCTTCCCGCGGTGACCGCTGCCAAGGTCCCCGCGCAGCGCCGGCCTGCGCCCCGGACCGGTGCGCACCGCAGACCGGAGCCGCCGAGCAGGCTGCGCTCCTCGCGCTCCGACCTGGTCCTCTGCGGCGTCCTCCTCGCGGCGATCCTCGTCGTGCAGGGCTGGAACATCGCCGACTACCCGGCCCTCAGCGACGACGAGGGCACCTATCTCGCCCAGGCCTGGTCGGTCCAGCAGGGCAACGGCCTGGCCCACTACACCTACTGGTACGACCATCCGCCGCTCGGCTGGATCCAGATCGCCGTGCTGACCTGGATCCCCGCTCTGATCAGCCCCGAGTCGATGACGGTGGGCACCATGCGCGCCGCGATGCTGGTGATCAGCGGCATCAGCGCGGTCCTCGTCTACGTGCTGGGCCGGCGCCTCGCGCTGCCCCGCTGGGCGGCCGCGCTCGGCATGGTGTTCTTCGGGCTCTCCCCGCTGTCGGTCGTCCTCCAGCGGGAGATCTTCCTCGACAACCTCGCGGTGATGTGGACGCTGCTGGCCTTCACCCTGGCCGCCTCCCCGAGCCGCCACCTCTGGCACCACTTCGGCGCAGGGATAGCGGCCGCCACGGCCGTCCTCACCAAAGAGACGATGCTCGTCGTCCTGCCCGCCCTGTTCCTCACCATGTGGCGCCACAGCCACAGGGACACCCGCAAGTTCGCCCTCACCGGAGCCGTCACGGCCTGCGCCCTGATCGGCTTCTCGTACCCGCTGTTCGCCCTGCTCAAGGGCGAGTTGCTGCCGGGCGCGGGGCACGTGTCCCTCTGGGACGGCGTCAAGTACCAGATGATCAGACCCGGTTCGGGCTTCATCCTCGACCAGGGCTCCGGCTCGTGGGGCGTGCTCCAGTCGTGGCTCTACTACGACAGGATCCTGCCGCTCGGCGGCCTCGCGGGCGCCCTGCTGCTGCTCGTCACCTGGCGCTGGTCGGTCACCGCCCGCGCCCTGGCCGGGCCCGCCCTGGCCGTGGCGATCTTCGCCGCGCTGGCCCTGCGCCCCAACGGCTACCTGCCCGCGATGTACGTCATCCAGGCCCTGCCGTTCCTCGCGCTGGTCCTCGCCGGAGGCACCGCCTCCGTCGCCCACGCCGTGCTGAGCCGCTGGCGCTCCGAGGCGGAGAAACGGTACGTCAGCGCGGGCCGGTACGCGCTCGCCGGCGTCCTGGCGCTGGCCGCAGGCGCCTACGTCGTCCCGCACTGGTACGACGGCGCCCGCACGGCCGTCACCACCGACGCCAACGCCCCCTACAAGGCCGCTTCCACGTGGCTGGCCACGAAGGTCGAGGACCCGGAGCGCACCCGGGTGCTGGTCGACGACGCGCTCTGGCTGGATCTGGTGCACCAGGGTTACCGGCCGGGCCTGGGCGTCATCTGGTTCTACAAGGCCGACCTCGACCCGGCGGTGACGAAGACGATGCCCCGCGGCTGGAAGGAGCTCGACTACGTCGTCGCCTCGCCGACCGTGCGGCGGGACGCGGCCGACCTGCCCAACGTCAAAGCCGCCATGGACCACTCGGACCCGGTCGCCACCTTCGGCACCGGCGAGGACCGCATCGAGATCCGCCAGATCAAGACGTCCGCCGGAGGCGCGCGATGAGCCAGGAGTCCACCGTCCCCGGCGAGATCGTCCAGACCGCCGAGATCCCCGAGCCGGGCGCCGTCACCATCGTCGTACCGACGTTCAACGAGTCGGCGAACATACGGCAGTTGCTGCACCAGATCACCGAGGCCGTCCCGGCCCGGCTGCCCTGCGAGGTCGTCTTCGTGGACGACTCCACCGACGACACGCCCGAGGTCATCGAGAAGGCCGCGCAGGACTGCCCGTTCCCGGTGACCGTGCTGCACCGCGACGAGCCGGTGGGCGGGCTCGGCGGCGCGGTCGTCGAGGGCCTGAAGGCGGCCACGTCCGACTGGATCGTCGTCATGGACGGCGACTGCCAGCACCCGCCGTCCCTCGTGCCCGACCTGGTCGCCACCGGCGAACGGGCGAACGCCGGGCTCGTCGTCGCCTCCCGGTACATCAAGGGCGGCAGCCGGGCCGGACTCGCGGGCAGCTACCGCGTCTTCGTCTCACGCGGGGCGACCTGGCTGACCAAGGCGCTGTTCCCGCGCCGGCTGCACGGCATCAGCGACCCGATGAGCGGCTTCTTCGCGATCCGCCGCAGCGCGGTCACCGCGGAGGTCCTCCAGCCGCTCGGCTACAAGATCCTCCTCGAACTCGCCGTCCGCAGCCGCCCGCGCACGGTCACCGAGGTGCCGTTCGTCTTCCAGGACCGGTTCGCGGGGGAGTCCAAGTCCACCGCGCAGGAGGGGCTGCGCTTCCTGCGCCACCTGGCGGGGCTGCGGGCCGCCTCGCCGGTCGCGCGGATGGTCGGCTTCGGCCTGATCGGGCTGACCGGCTTCCTGCCGAACCTGCTCGGCCTGTGGGCGCTGACCGCGCTCGGCATGCACTACGTACCGGCGGAGGTGCTCGCCAACCAGCTCGGCGTCGCCTGGAACTTCGTGCTCATCGAGCACCTGCTGTTCCGCGAGCGGCGCCGGCACCGGCGCTGGTGGGACCGGGCCGGGCGGTTCGCGCTGCTCGCCAACGCCGACCTGGTGCTGCGCATCCCGCTGATCGCCCTGTTCGTGCACCAGTTCCACCTGGGCGTGCTGTCGGCCACCGCGCTCGCGCTGGTGACGACGTTCGTCCTGCGCTTCGCCGGGACCGAAGCGCTGGTCTACCTGCCGCGCCGGGACCGTGAGAAGCCCGCGCGCAGGAGCCGCACCGCGAGGAGAACCGTGTGAACCTTCGTCGCAGAACGACCGCACTCCTGTCCGTGGCGGGCCTCACCTCGGGCCTGCTGCTGACCGCGCCCCAGTCCGCCTCCGCCGCCAACCTCATCAAGAACCCCGGCTTCGAGACCGCCGGCGGCGACGGCATGCCCTACTGCTGGGAGAAGTCCGGCTGGGGCGACAACGACTTCACGTTCACCACCACGACCGACGCGCACTCCGGCTCCAAGGCCATGAAGGTCGAGCTGACCCGCCGGGTCGACGGCGACCGCAAGGCGCTGATCACCGAGTCCGCCGCCTGCGCGCCGGTGGTGACGCCGGGCAAGCAGTACGACCTCGGCCTCTGGTACAAGACGACGACCCCGGACGCGGCGATCACCCTGTTCCGGCACGACACGACCGCCGGCTGGCAGTACTGGACCGACCTCAAGACGCTGGACCCGGCCGGGAACTGGACCGAGGCCACCGTCCGCACCCCCGAGGTCCCGGCCGGCACCGACCGCATCTCCTGGGGCGTCTCCGTCTACGGCACGGGCTCCGCCACCACCGACGACTACACCATGGACCAGGTGCCCGACCCGGTCCTTCCGCCCGAGTGCACCGGCACCGCCGAGCAGTGCGCCAACGGCAAGTGGGACGTCCTGCCCACGCAGAACCCGGTCCGCTCGATGCACTCCGTCGTCCTGCCGGGCGGCAAGGTGCTGCTGATCGCGGGCTCCGGAAACGACGAGTCGATGTTCGAGGCCGGCACCTTCACCTCGGCGGTGTACGACCCGGCGAACGGCTCGTACAAGATCATCCCCACGCCGAAGGACATGTTCTGCGCCGGGCATGTGCAGCTCCAGGACGGGCGCGTGCTGGTGATGAGCGGCAACAAGGCGTATCCGGTGCCGGGCGGGCACGGCTACGAGGGCTACAAGGACTCGTACGTCTTCGACCCGCAGACCGAGACCTACTCCAAGACCAACGACATGAACGACGGCCACTGGTACCCCTCGGCGACGATCCTCGGCAACGGCGACGTCATCTCCTTCGGCGGGCTGCGCGAGGACTCCACCGGTTCGGTCACCGCCGAGCTGTTCTCCGAGGCCGAGCAGCGGTGGCAGCCGCTGTGGAAGGTCAACCAGACCTGGTCGTACTGGGGCCTGTACCCGTCGATGATCCTCATGCAGGACGGCCGCCTCTTCTACTCGGGCAGCCACGTCTTCGGCAACAACATCCCCGGCACGGGCTCGGCGATCTACGACTACGGCGCCAACACCACCACCCAGGTGCCCGGCCTGCGCGACAAGGACGAGCGCGACCAGTCGGCGAGCGTGCTGCTGCCCCCGGCGCAGGACCAGAAGGTACTCACCCTCGGCGGCGGCAACATCGACTCCAACCCGGACGCGAACCGCCTGACCGACATCATCGACCTCAAGCAGCCCAACCCCGCGTACGTGGCCGGGCCGCCCATCCCGCAGGGCACGGTCGACCTCGGCAACGGTCCGGTCCCGCAGACCGGGAACCAGGGCAAGATGTACGTCTCCGCGGTCCTCATGCCCGACGGCAAGGTGCTGGAGACGGGCGGCGCGCTGCACAACCGCGCCGACCCGGTGTACGAGACGTCGATCTTCGACCCCGAGTCGGAGACCTTCGACCCGGTGGCCGTCGACCCCGAGGCGCGTGGCTACCACTCCTCGGCGTTCCTGCTCCCCGACGGCCGTGTGATGACGACCGGCGACAACCCGGGCAACGGCACGTGGAACCACGACGTGTCGGTCTACAGCCCGCCCTACCTGTTCAAGGGCCCGCGTCCGGCGATCACTTCCGTCATCGACACCGAGTGGAACTACGGCGACACCCAGCGGATCACCGTCGACCGGCCCATCGCCAAGGCCGAGCTGATCCGTCCGGCCGCCGTGACGCACTCCTCGGACCCGAACCAGCGGTTCGTGGACCTGCCGCTGTCGGTCGACGGCGACAACGTCGACCTGAACGTGACGAGCAACCCCAACCTGGCCCCGCCCGGCTGGTACATGCTCTTCGCGGTGGACGCGAACGGGGTGCCGTCGGTGGCCGAGTGGGTGCACCTCCAGGGCCCCCAGGCGCTCAAGGCGACCGATGCCTCGGCCCATGTACACGACTTCGCGGACGCGCCCACGGGCAAGGTGGTCAAGCCCGGCAAGAAGCGGGTGTCCCAGAAGGTGAGCCCCACGATCTCCGGCTGCGACCGCCACTACGGCTCGATCAACGTCTGCGTCCCGACGGACTTCCCGGCGGAGGTGAAGAAGACGACGGCGGCCCGCTGCGAGTGGCTCAGGACGAACGACTACGGCCGCCTCAAGATCAACGGCAAGGACGACCCCCTGCGCCTGGACAGGAACAGGGACGGAATCGCCTGCGGGAAAGGGGACGTGACCAGGCGTTGAGAGCGCCCTCGAGGGGCGTGCCCGCAGGGGCGCGGGGAACTGCGCGACCAGCCACGACGGTCCCGCGGTTCCCGGCGGCGCTCAGGAATCAACGGCGCTCCGCGCTGAGCGCGATCGCCCGCTCCACGATGGCCTCCAACTGCTCGTGATGCGCACCCTTCCAATAGGCCCGCCCACACGCACCGCACCGCGCGAACACGTCGTACGTCGCATGCGTACCGTGCTTCAGCTGGTCGGCGACCTCGTCCTTGCTCGCCTTGCGCAGCATCCCGTTGCAGGCCGTGCACCGCGTCCAGGGCAGCAGCTCGGGCCGGAACCGTTCCAGCACATCACGCAGCTGCTCCTCGGGCCGCGTGCTGTACACGAACGCCCCCGCCCACAGCTCGCGCCTGCGCAGCAGCCCCCGGTCGCGGCTCAGCATCACCCGCTGCTCGGCGGCCGAACGCGCCGCGAGGGCCGGGTCGCCGATGTCGGTCGACTCGTAGGCCGTGTCCACGCCGAGCAGCCGCAGCCGACGCGCGAGCGTGCCGAGGTGCACGTCGAGGAGGAAGCGCAGGGGAGCGCCCGGGACCTGCTGCGGTCGGGCGACGGCCCGGACCGTCACCGACTCGCCGGCCGACGGGACGTGCGCGAACGGCACCTCGCGGCCGCCCACGAGCAGCGCGCCGACCTCGGTCAGCGGCACGCCCAGTGACTCGACGACGTGGCCGAGGCTGGAGACGCCGTCGGTGGTGGCCCGCACACTGCCCGACTGCCGGGCCCGGGGCACGAACACGTGCAGCTCGGGGGCGAACTCGACCTGGATCTCGGGACCGTTCACCCGGTCAGGATGCCACGGCGAATCTGCGCCGGCCTCAGGGTTTTCCGGTCGGCAGGCCGTGCTCCAGGACGTCCAGGGCGCGGTCGACGAGATCCCGGACGTCGTCGTGGTGGCCGGTCTCGGCCCAGTAGTGGGAGGCCTCCATCAGCCCTGCCATCACCGACGTGGCGAACACTCGCAGCTCCAGACCGTCGGGGTCCAGCCCGCAGCGCTCGGCCAGGGTGTCCCGGAGCAGCCGGCCGGTGACCGCGGTGCTGTCCAGCATGCGGGCCCGGACCGCGGGCACCTCCACCCCGAGCCGGGCCCGCTGCCGGGTCACCTCGGGCTCCTCGGCGAGGCTCACGTCCAGGGCCGTGCGCAGGACGTGCCGGAGGGTGTCGGCCCAGGACTCGTCCGCCGGCCGGGCCCGCAGCTCCGCCGTCACCGCCGGGTCCCATTCGTCGCTGACGACGATGTCCTCCTTGGCCGGGAAGTACCGCAGGACGGTCGACGGCGACACCTCGGCGCGGTCGGCGATCTGCTCGATCGTCGTGGCGCCGTAGCCCTGCTCGTCGATCAGCGCGTGGGTCGCGGTGCGGATCGCCCGGCGTGTCTTGATCTTCTTCCGCTCCCGGAGCCCTGGCTGGGGGCGGTCGGCGGCGGTGGTGCGGGGGGCCGTCATGGAGATCATTGTCCGCCATCGGAGTGATCCGGGCATGCGAGAGGCCACGGCCGGAGCCGTGGCCCGAAGGGGTGAGAGGGCGCTATCCGTGCTGGTACGCCACCAGCGAGATCCCCACGTAGTGCGCGATGAAGGCCGCCAGGGTCAATGAGTGGAACACCTCGTGGAAGCCGAACCAGCGCGGTGACGGGTTGGGCCGCTGGATCCCGTAGACCACGCCGCCCGCGCTGTAGAGCAGGCCGCCGACGACGACGAGGACCAGGACGGCGATGCCGCCGGTCCGCATGAAGTCGGGCAGGTAGAAGACGGCCGCCCAGCCCATCGCGATGTAGCAGGGCGTGTAGAGCCAGCGCGGGGCGCCGACCCAGAAGACACGGAAGAGGATGCCGGCCACGGCGGCGGTCCAGATGCCCCACAGCAGCCACTGACCCTTGGCGTCCGGCAGGAGCAGCATCGTCAGCGGCGTGTAGGTGCCCGCGATGATCAGGAAGATGTTGGCGTGGTCCAGCCGGCGCAGGACGCCGTCCATGCGGGGGCTCCAGTTGCCCCGGTGGTACAGCGCGCTCACGCCGAACAGCAGGCATGCCGTGAGGGCGAAGATGCCGCAGGCGATTCGTCCTCTGGAGGAGTCGGCGAGGGCGGTCAGCACCAGGCCCGCGACCAGAACGGCCGGGAACATGCCGAGGTGCAGCCAGCCGCGCAGCTTCGGCTTCACCGGATGCGGCAGGGAGAGCGCCTTCGGACCGTGGCCGTCGGCCGCCGAGTCCGTGGGCGCGTCGGGGACGAACGCAGTCATGGGCGAATGGTAGCTACGGAACCGTAAGTCACGTATCGGTGCCGTCGATTGGCGGGCGAAGAGTGGCCATCCTCTCACCGCGCTCCGATGGTGGTTACGCAAACGGACTGCAAGGTGAACGCAACGTGCACGTAAAGCGGCCGCGAGAAACCGTGGCGAGCCTCACGTTGCTCACCTGTGCGCTCCTCTGGACAGATGGGCGCGGACGTCGGATGATCAAATGAGTGCGGTCGGCACCGGATGAGCGCCAAGATCCACCCTGAAGCATCCGGGTCGCAGCCCCCACGGGGCCTCCACATCACAAAAAATCCCTCATTTAGGAGCAATCGTGGCGCGCGACATCGCGGCTCCCACCGTCCCCACCACCCATCAGGGACTGATCTCGTGGGTCAACGAGATCGCCGAACTGACGCAGCCGGACAACGTGGTCTGGTGTGACGGATCCGAGGCCGAGTACGAGCGACTGTGCGAGGAGCTCGTGGAGAAGGGCACCTTCCGCAAACTCGACCCGATCAAGCGCCCCCACTCCTACTACGCCGCCTCCGACCCCACCGACGTCGCGCGCGTCGAGGACCGGACGTTCATCTGCTCCGAGAAGGAGGCGGACGCGGGCCCGACCAACCACTGGAAGGCCCCCGCCGAGATGCGGGAGATCTTCCAGGGTGCCGGCGGCCAGGGCGGTCTGTTCCGCGGCTCGATGCGCGGCCGGACCATGTACGTCGTGCCCTTCTGCATGGGCCCGCTCGGCTCGCCGCTGTCCGCACTCGGCGTGGAGATCACCGACTCGGCGTACGTCGCGGTCTCCATGCGCACCATGACCCGCATGGGCCAGGCCGTCCTGGACGAGCTCGGCTCCGACGGCCTCTTCGTCAAGGCCGTGCACACCCTGGGCGCCCCGCTGGAGCCCGGCCAGGCGGACGTCCCCTGGCCCTGCAACCAGACCAAGTACATCTCGCACTTCCCCGAGGACCGCGAGATCTGGTCCTACGGCTCGGGCTACGGCGGCAACGCCCTGCTCGGCAAGAAGTGCTACGCCCTGCGCATCGCCTCCGTCATGGCCCGTGACGAGGGCTGGCTCGCCGAGCACATGCTCGTCCTGAAGCTGACCCCGCCGCGCGGCGAGGCCAAGTACGTCGCCGCGGCCTTCCCGAGCGCCTGCGGTAAGACCAACCTCGCCATGCTCGAGCCGACCATCCCCGGCTGGACGGTCGAGACCATCGGCGACGACATCGCCTGGATGCGCTTCGGCGAGGACGGCCGCCTCTACGCCATCAACCCCGAGGCCGGTTTCTTCGGTGTCGCCCCCGGCACCGGCGAGCACACCAACGCCAACGCGATGAAGACGCTCTGGGGCAACTCCGTCTTCACCAACGTCGCCCTCACCGACGACAACGACATCTGGTGGGAGGGCATGACGGAGGAGACCCCGGCCCACTTGACGGACTGGAAGGGCAACGACTGGACGCCCGAGTCGGGTGTCCCGGCCGCGCACCCCAACGCCCGCTTCACCGTCCCGGCCTCGCAGTGCCCGATCATCGCGCCGGAGTGGGAGGACCCCAAGGGCGTGCCGATCTCGGCGATCCTCTTCGGCGGGCGCCGCGCCACCGCCGTACCGCTGGTGACCGAGTCCTTCGACTGGAACCACGGTGTCTTCCTCGGCGCCAATGTGGCCTCCGAGAAGACCGCCGCCGCCGAGGGCAAGGTCGGCGAGCTGCGCCGCGACCCGTTCGCGATGCTGCCGTTCTGCGGCTACAACATGGGCGACTACATGGCCCACTGGGTCGACGTGGCCAAGGACAAGGACCAGTCCAAGCTGCCGAAGATCTACTACGTCAACTGGTTCCGCAAGGACGACGAGGGCAAGTTCGTCTGGCCCGGCTTCGGTGAGAACTCCCGCGTCCTGAAGTGGATCGTGGAGCGCCTGGACGGCACCGCCGAGGGCGTCGAGACGCCGATCGGCGTCCTGCCGACGAAGGAGGCCCTCGACACCGACGGCCTGGAACTGGCCGAGTCCGACCTGGAGTTCCTGCTCACGGTCGACAAGGAGGTCTGGCGCGAGGAGGCCGCCCTCGTCCCCGAGCACCTCAACACCTTCGGCGACCACACGCCGAAGGAGCTGTGGGACCAGTACCGCGCGCTGGTGGAGCGCCTGGGCTGAGTCCCACCCCGAACTCCGCGGCCGGCCGGAACCGACAGTGCCCTGACCAGCAACATCGTCACGGCCGGCCGCGGGACGGACAGGCGGGGCCCGCACAACGGCGTGGGGGGTTCCGGGCCCGACGCCGCCCTCCGTCCGCCCCGACGGACCAGGCGCCGACAGGCTCACTCCCGCCCGCTTCGGCACGGCCCGCTCCGCGGGCTCACGAACGTGCCGTCGAATGACCGAGCGCCCCGGCCGACGGCCTACGTCGACCGGGGCGCTCGGGCGTGCTGCAGGGCGTAACGGAGGCGGTCCTGAGAGGCGTGGATGTACGTGGTCCCGTACTTGCCGACGGCCGGGGGATCGGACGGTCGCGGTCTGCGAGAGGCGTGACCGCTTCGAGCGGGGGTACCCGATGGCCCTCACGAAGGGGTGATGGCGCCCGGTCCGCGCGTCGCTGCGGGTGCGCGCGGACCGGGGCCGTAGGGGGGAGCCCCTGAGGGACTCAGCGGGACGCCAGGGCGCGCGGCTCCAGCGCCGCGGTGTGGGCGTCCATCCGCTCGGCGGCCAGGATCGCGACCGCCGTGTCGGCGCGGGAGGCGGCGACGACCAGTGTCCGGCCCGCGAGGGCGAGTGCCCGCCGGTGCAGGGCGGCGGCGCTGGGCTCGCGACGGCCGCTCATCGGCGCGCGCACCGGGGTGCGTCCCCCGCGCAGCCGACTCACCTGCTCCGCGAGCCGCTCCGCCGCCGTGTCCAGGTCGGCCGAGGCCTGCGTGGCGCGCAGGTCGTCCGTGACGGCGAGCAGGGCCGCGAGATGGCCCGCGAGCTGGATGTCCAGCTCTTCCTCGCGGGAACGGTGGGGGAAGTCCGGGCTGGGGCCGTCCACCGTGCTGTGGACCGACTTGGTGCGGATCGGTTCGTACATGGGAACGCCTCCTGAGCTCTTACAGGAAACCATCCTAGCTTAGATTTCGTCTAAAGTTGAGTCGTTCACAAAACAGGACTGCCCGCGCACATAGTGTGAGCGGGCAGTCCTGTCCGGGCTCGGGGTGGTCAGGGCTGGCTGTAGCCGTCCAGGAAGTGACCGATCCGCCCCACCGCGTCGGTCAGGTCCCCGACCGTCGGCAGGGTCACCACGCGGAAGTGGTCCGGCTCCGGCCAGTTGAAGCCGGTGCCCTGGACGACCATGATCTTCTCGCGCCGGAGCAGGTCCAGGACCATGCGGCGGTCGTCCTTGATCTTGAAGACCTTGGGGTCGAGGCGCGGGAAGAGGTACAGCGCCCCCTTCGGCTTCACGCAGCTCACCCCGGGGATCTGGGTGAGCAGCTCGTACGCCGTGTCCCGCTGCTCGCGCAGCCGTCCGCCGGGCAGCACCAGGTCGTTGATCGTCTGGCGCCCGCTGAGCGCCGCGACCACTCCGTGCTGCCCCGGCATGTTCGCGCACAGGCGCATGTTCGCCAGGATCGTCAGACCCTCGATGTAGGAGTCGGCGTGGGCGCGCGGCCCGGAGATCGACATCCAGCCGACCCGGTAGCCGGCCACCCGGTAGGCCTTCGACATGCCGTTGAAGGTGAGGGTGAGCAGATCCGGGGCGACGGAGGCGGTCGGGGTGTGCGTGGCGCCGTCGTACAGGATCTTGTCGTAGATCTCGTCGGAGCAGACGAGGAGGTTGTGCCGGCGGGCGATGTCGGTCAGGCCCTTGATCATCGCCTCGTCGTAGACGGCCCCCGTCGGGTTGTTGGGGTTGATGATCACGAGTGCCTTGGTGCGGTCGGTGACCTTGCGCTCGATGTCGGCGAGGTCCGGCATCCAGTCGGCCTGCTCGTCGCAGCGGTAGTGCACGGCGGTGCCGCCGGACAAGGAGACGGCGGCGGTCCACAGCGGGTAGTCGGGCGCGGGCACGAGGACCTCGTCGCCGTCGTCCAGCAGGCCCTGCATCGCCATCACGATCAGCTCGGAGACGCCGTTGCCGATGAAGACGTGCTCGACGTCGGTCTCGATGCCGAGGGTCTGGTTGTGCATGACGACGGCCCGGCGTGCGGCCAGCAGGCCCTTGGCGTCGCCGTAGCCGTGCGCCGTGGACACGTTGCGGAGTATGTCCTCCAGGATCTCCGGCGGGCACTCGAAGCCGAACGCGGCCGGATTGCCGGTGTTCAGCTTGAGGATCCGATGCCCGGCAGCCTCCAGTCTCATCGCCTCCTCGAGCACCGGGCCCCGGATCTCGTAACAGACGTTGGCGAGCTTGGTCGACTGGATCACCTGCATGTCTGGGAGCTTACGGCCCGGTAACGCCTCCCGGGCCGTGTTTTCCGCCACGTGAGACGCGGGGATTTGGGGCGATATCGCCGCACGCTGTCCCACCAGCCTCTTCGGTCCCTAGAATGCGCCGCCATGTCCAAGCCATTCGATTACGCCGACGGAGCGACGGGCGGCGAGCCGCAGGGCCCGCCGAACGTCTACCTGCCGCAGGGGGGCACCCCTCCGGTGTACGACGCCTACGCGGACCCGGCGGCGGCGCACGGATGGCAGGACGATGGCCAAGGCGGACCCGTACGTCCCGGCGACACCGGCGGCCCCCCGTATCCCGGTCGCTCGGACGGCCTCGGGGAGACCCGTGAGCTGCCGGTGCTGCCGGGGGCGGTGCCGGTGCAGGGTGGCCGGTCCGGGGCCGGGCGCCGGGCCCGGCGCAAGCCGCCCGCGCGGCGGTCGCGCCGTGTGGCGGTGGCCGCCGGTGCCGTGGGTGCCGTGTCGGCGGCCGTGTTCATCGCCGGGGTCTCCTTCTCGGGCGGGTCCTCCGGCGGGTCGCGGGGCGGCGAGGGCGGCCGTACCGATCCGGCGGCGGGGGAGTCCTCCGCGGCGTCACCCGCGGACACCGGCCCGGCGGCGAGCCCTGATGCCCCGCTCGCGGGCCGGCCGGGCAACTCTGACGGGGCGTCCGGCGCCGCGTCCCCGAGTCCGTCCCCCACGGCGAGTTGGAGCCCGTCCACGTCCGCCACGGGAGACGCGCGGCCCCCGGTGGCCACCTCCACGACCACTGCCCCCGCGGACACCGGCCCCAGCCCCACCGCCACACCCTCGGCCCCCGGCAGGCCCGACGGGAAACCCGGACATGGGCCCGGCGGCACCAAGGGACCCAAGTGACCTGTCTGTGAGGGCGGTTGAGTAGGGTCGTTCAGGACGCCGGGATTCCGGTTGTGGAACAGGTTCTTGTGCCGCCCCCCTTTGCGCGATCACAATGCACATGACAATCGTGCAGGCGGCCGGAGGATTTCCGGCCGCCTCCGTCGCAAGAGGGGACCCCCCATGAGAAAACCTCTCGCCGCCGCGTTCTGCGCCCTGGCGATAGCCGGGGCCGGCGCGGCCCCCGCGGCCGCCGCCGAAGCCGCCCCCACGGGCCTCGGCAAGGCCGCGGACACGGGCTCGGCCACGTCCGCCGTCTCCGGCGTGGTCACGTCCGTGGAGCAGACGCTGTCGGGCCTCCGCGGCCCTCAGGCCAAGGCCGTGAACTTCGCCGGCACCGTCGCGCTCAGCAACTGCTCCGGCTCGGTCGTCCGCATGCCGGACTCCGAGGCCGACGACCCGGCGCTCGTGATGACCAACGGCCACTGCCTGGAGTCCGGGTTCCCCGGCCCCGGCGAGGTCCTCGTCGACAAGGCGTCCAGCCGCACCTTCACCCTGCTCAACGCCTCCGGCTCGCGCGTCGCGACCCTGCGCGCCGCCAAGCTCGCCTACGGCACGATGACCGACACGGACGTCGCGCTGTACCAGCTCACCACCACGTACGCGCGGATCAAGAGCTCGTACAACATCAACCCGCTGACGCTGAACGACAGCCACCCGGTCGCCGGGACCGCCATCGGCATCCCCTCCGGCTACTGGAAGCGCATCTACAGCTGCAACATCGACGGGTTCGTCCCCACCCTGAAGGAGGGCGACTGGACCTGGAAGGACTCGGTCCGCTACACCTCCGCCTGCAACACCATCGGCGGCACCTCCGGCTCGCCCGTCGTCGACCAGGCCACCAACAAGGTCGTCGCCATCAACAACACCGGCAACGAGGACGGTGAGCGCTGCACGGTGAACAACCCGTGCGAGGTCGACGCGAACGGCGACGTGACCGTCCGCAAGGGCATCAACTACGCCCAGCAGACCTACGGGATCCCGGCCTGCTTCGGGATCGACAACAAGCTCGACCTGAGCGCGAGCGGCTGCACCCTGCCCAAGCCGTAAGGCAGGGTGCCGGCCGGGCGGTCACGCGGGAGCAGTCCTGCGGACCGCCCGGCCCGCCAGCACGTCCGTGCGCCGGCCGTCCTCGATCACGAACCGGCCGTCGACCAGGACGTGGGGGATGCCCACCGGGAGCGTGCGCGGCTGCTCGAACGTGGAGCCCGCCGCGACCGTCGCCGGGTCGAACAGCACCAGGTCGGCCTTGTAGCCCTCGCGGACCAGACCCCGGTCGGGCAGCCGGAGCCGCGCGGCCGGTCGCGAGGTGAGGTGCGCGACGCACTCCTCCAGCGACAGCACCCCCGACTCCCTGACGTAGTGCCCGAGATAGTGCGGGAACGTGCCGTAGGCGCGCGGGTGCGGTTTCGCGCCCTGGAGGATGCCGTCCGAGCCGCCGGTGTGCACCCGGTGGCGCATGATCGCCCGGACGTTCTCCTCGTGGCCGACGTGCTGGAGGATCGTCGGGGCCAGCCGGTCGGCCAGCAGCAGTCCGCGCGCGGTCTCCCAGGGCGTCTCGCCCCGCAGGTCGGCCGAGTCCCGGACCGTCCGGCCGACGAATTCGGCCAGGGCCGGGTCGTTCACGCCCGAGATCTCGATGGTGTCCCACGCGACGGGCACGCCGTGGCAGCCGTCCGAGCCGGTGACCTCCAGATGGTGGCGGATGCGTTCCGCCGTCTCCTCGTCCGCCAGCCGCTTCAGGGCCTGCTCGGGACCGCCCTCGCTCGCCCAGCTCGGCAGCACGGCCGCCAGCGTCGTACAGCCCGGGGTGTACGGGTACGTGTCGAGGCTGATGTCGGACCCGGTCGCGAGCGCCTCGTCCAGCAGGGCCAGCAGCTCGGGAGCGCGGCCTTTGTTCACGCCGAAGTTCATGGTGGCGTGGGCGAGATGGAGGGAGCAGCCCGCCTCCCGGGTCAGCGCCACCATCTCCCCGTAGGCCTGGAGAGCCCCGGCGCCGTAGGAGCGGTGGTGCGGACAGTAGTAGCCGCCGTAGGAGGCCACCACCCGGCATAGCTCGGTCAGTTCGGCGTCGGGCGCGTACATGCCCGGGGCGTACGTCAGCCCCGACGACATGCCGACGGCGCCCTGTTCCATGCCCTCCGCGACCAGCCGGCGCATCCGGTCCAGCTCGTCCGGGGTCGCCTCGCGGTCCTCCCAGCCGACGGCGAGGGCCCGGACCGTGCCCTGGGGGATCAGGTAGGCCGCGTTCACGGCGATCCCGCGGTCCAGCCGGTCCAGGTACTCGCCGACCGTGCGCCAGTCGAAGTCGAGGTCGTCCCCCGGGCCGTTCCACCCGGCGATCGCCCGCCGCACCTCACCCAGCGTGCGGTCGTCGACCGGCGCGTACGACAGCCCGTCCTGGCCGATGACCTCCAGGGTGACGCCCTGCGCGGCCTTGGCGCTGTGGTCGGGATCGCGCAGCAGCGCCAGGTCGCTGTGTGCGTGCATGTCGACGAAACCGGGGGAGAGGACGAGCCCCTCGGCGTCCAGCTCCCGGCGCGCCCTCGGCCGCTGGCAGCCGGCCGCCGCGGCCTCCTTGACGATCGACACGATCCGGCCGCCGTCGACCACGACATCGGCCCGGTAGGAGTCCGAGCCGGAGCCGTCGACGACGTCGGCGTCCCGGATGACCAGCTCTTCCATCGCGCCCGGCCTCCTAGAAGAACGTGCGGACGTAGTCGACGACCGTGCCGTCCGCCTCGGCGACCGGGATCAGCTGCCACTTGTCGAACGAGGTGCACGGGTGGGACAGCCCGAGCCCGACCCAGTCGCCGACCTCCAGATCCGCCTCCGGCGTGGTGGCGAGCCAGGCGTGCTGGTCGGACAGGCCGGTCACGGACACGCCGGTGGCCGGGCGCTCGGCACCGTCCCGGCGGATCACCTGCGCGAAGGGCAGACCGAGGTCGTAGGCCGCGTCCCGCTTGCCCGCGTTGACGAAGGCCTGCTCGGCGGAGGGACGCGAGACCACCTGCGTCCACAGCCGGAACGCCGGCTCCAGGGCGCCCTCCTCGGGGACCCGGTTGAACGGGGTCAGCTTGCGGTAGTGGCCGTCGTCGTGCGAGACGTAGGCGCCCGAGCGCAGCAACTTCAGCACGGGGAGGGACAGTTCGGGGATCTCCGCGAAGACCTCGGCGACCGCGTCGAACCAGGCGCTGCCGCCCGCGCTGACCACGATCTCGTCGAGCCCGGCGAACCGCCCGGCCTTGTCGAACTCGGCGGCGAGCGCGACCAGCCGCCGCAGCCATGCCGTCACCCGCTCGGTGTCGGCCTTCGGCACCTCGCCCTCGTAGCCCGCGACGCCGACCAGCCGCAGCGTCCGCGTACCCGCCACCGCGTCCGCGACCGCCGCGCACTCCGCCTCCGTGCGCACACCGGTCCGGGCGCCCTCGCCCGCGGCGAGCTCGACGACGACGTCCACGGGGCGCGTGGCGTCGGCGTCCCGCAGCGCGGCGTCCATCAGCTCGACGCCGCGCACCGAGTCGACGTAGCAGACCAGCTCGAAGTCCGGGTCGGCGTCGAGCCCGGCCGCGATCCAGCGCAGGGCCGCCGCGTCGACCAGTTCGTTCGCCAGGAACACGCGCCGGGTCCCGAACGCCCGCGCGACCCGTACCTGGTGCGGCACGGCCAGGGTGATGCCCCACGCCCCGTGCTCGATCTGCCGCTGGAACAGCTGCGGCGCCATGGAGGTCTTGCCGTGCGGCGCGAAGGCCAGGCCGTGCCGGGCCGCGTACGTCTCCATGAGCCGCAGGTTGTGCTCCAGGCGCTCGGCGGACAGCGCGAGCACGGGCGTGGCGAAGCCATCGGTGAAGAGGTTGCGGCGCTGGCCGGCCAGCTCGGCGACGGTCAGCCCGTCGGCGTCCGGCGGGAGGCCCTTGAAGCGGTGGTCGACGCGTTCGGCGGCGAGCCGGGCGAGGGACTGGGCGGTGTCGGCCGTCATAAAGCCTCCTGATCTGCACTATTGCAGTCTGTGCAACTATCATTGCGTAGGGTGCTGAGCGCTGTCTAACATCTCGACCACCCCCGGTCAATGAAACCGGCACCGGCCGCCCCGGCGCCCCGACGAGGAGCTACGAGCATCGTGACCCCCACCGGACCATGCGACGTCCCCGGCGCCCCGGACGTCGTCGACGTCGTCGCGCTCGGCGAGTCCATGGTCACCTTCCTGCCGTCCCGGCCGGGACGCCTCGCCGACGTGCCGTCCTTCGAGCGGGGCATCGGCGGGGCGGAGTCGAACGTGGCCTGTGTGCTGGCGGCGGCTGGGCACTCCGTGCGGTGGGTCAGCGCGGTCGGTGCCGACGGCTTCGGCGACCACCTCGTCGAGGAGATCGGGTCCTACGGCGTGGACGTCGCGTCCGTACGGCGCGATCGGGCGCGTTCGACCGGTATCTACTTCCGTACGGCGGGGGACCGGGCCACCGACGCCCACGAGGTGGCCTACTACCGGGCCGGATCGGCCGCCTCGGCGATGTCCACCGACACCGTGGACCTGGCGGCCGCCCGGGCCGCCCGGGTGCTGCACCTGTCAGGGATCACGGCGGCGCTCTCCGGCAGCTGCCTCGACCTGCTGTGGGAACTGACCGGGCCGGGCCCGCAGCGGCCGCTCGTCTCCTTCGACATCAACCACCGGCCGGGCCTGTGGACCGACCCCGACGGGCCCCGGGTCCTGCTGGACCTCGCCCGCCGCGCGGACCTCGTCTTCGTCGGGTCCGACGAGGCCCTCGACGCGTGGGGACTGCATGGCGCGTCCGCCGTGCGGGACGCGCTGCCCGAGCCTGAGCTCGTCGTCGTCAAGATGGGCCCGGGTGGCGCCGTCGCCCTCGGCAAGGACCCCGGTGACGCGGAGGACGCGGACGGCACGGCCACCCGCGCCCGCGCCCCCCGCGTGGACGTGGTCGCCGCCGTCGGCGCCGGGGACGCCTTCGCCGCCGGGTTCCTCTCCGCCACCCTGCGGGGACTGCCCGTGCGGGACCGGCTGCGGCACGGACACCTCATGGCCGCAGCCGCCCTCACCGTGCCCGGAGACCTCGCGACACCGCCCGCGCGGGAGCACGCCGACCGGCTTGCCGCCCTGGACGACGCGGCATGGGGGAGACTGCGACTCGGCCCGGGCTGGACCGAGGGGACACAGCGGGCCGCCGAGGAGGTACGAACGCCATGAGCCAGACCGTCGACCGCGCGCTCAGCATCCTGCCGCTGCTCGCGGAGGGCCCCGCCGACCTGGGGCAGGTCGCCGACCGCCTCGGCGTGCACAAGTCCACGGCCCTGCGCCTGCTGCGCACCCTCCACGAGCACGGACTCGTCTACCGCCAGTCCGACCAGCGCTACCGCCTCGGCGCCCGGCTCTTCGCCCTCGCCCAGGAGGCGATGGAGAACCTCGACGTCCGCGAGATCGCCCACCCCCACCTGGTCCGCCTCAACGAGAGCTGCGGGCACACCGTGCACCTCGCGGTGTACGAGGAGCACGAGGTCCTCTACATCGACAAGGTCGACAGCCGCTACCCCGTGCGGATGTACTCCCGCATCGGCAAGCCCGTCGCCATCACCGTCGCCGCGGTCGCGAAGCTGCTCCTCGCCGACCTGCCGGAGCACGAGCGGCGGGCGATCGCGGAAAAGCTCGACTACCCCGCCTACACGTCCCGTTCGACCCCCGACGCGGCCGCGTTCCTGCGCGAGCTGGAGAAGGTGCGCGAACAGGGCTGGGCCACCGACCTCGGCGGCCACGAGGAGTCCATCAACTGCGTCGCGGCGCCCGTCCGGGGCGCCGACGGCCGGGTCGTCGCCGCGATGTCGGTCTCCGCGCCGAACGTCGTCGTCACCGCCGACGAACTCCTCACCCTCCTGCCGCTGGTGCGCCGTACGGCGGACGCCATCAGCGGCGAGTACTCCGGCAGGACACCAGTGAAGGGCACCGTATGACGGACAAGATCGCGCTCACCCCGAAGACCCACACCACCCCGCCGGCGAAGTTCTCGCACGGTGTGAAGAAGGGCAACATCCTCCAGGTCGCCGGCCAGGTCGGCTTTCTGCCCGCCGAGGAGGGCAGGGCGCCCACACCCGCCGGGCCGACCCTGCGCGAACAGACCCTCCAGACCCTCGCCAACGTCAAGGCCGTCCTGGAGGAGGGCGGCGCCTCCTGGGACGACGTGATGATGATCCGCGTCTACCTCACCGACGTCGACCACTTCGCCGAGATGAACGCGATCTACAACGCGTACTTCGAGGAGCAGGGCCTGACCCAGCCGCCCGCCGCGCGCACGACCGTCTACGTCGGTCTCCCCGCGGGTCTCCTCATCGAGATCGACGCGCTGGCCGTCCTCGGCGACGCTTCTTAGCCGGCGACCTCAAGACCGGGACGGTGCTGGAGAGTGTGCTGTCGGTGGCGGGGTTCGCGGAGGCGGCGGTATCGAGTCTGTTCGTGTAGGCGTCTGATAACGAAGTCGGGGTCGACTGTGTGCCGCACAGGTTTGTCGACCATACTGCTCCGCTGTGGAGCAGCGCATAGGTTCGAGCAGCCAGCCCCTGGAAGGCGCCGGATTCGACCCGGCTTTCATCCCCGGGCTCACGTCACCCGCGTCCGAACGGACGAAGGAGGACGGGCCGGAGAAGGAGCCTGAGGTCGCAGCGGCCGAGGAGGCCGAGGAGGCCGTCTCCGAGCCGGAGGACACGGCCAAGGACACGGCCAAGGACACGGCGGAGGCGGCCCCCTCCGCACAGGAGGAGGACACCGAAGCCGACGGCCCCGTCTTCGAGGCGTCCGACCGCCGCGCCCGGCTGGTCGCCGACCACAGAGGCGTACGCATGTCCCTGGACGACCAGGAGTGCGAGTTCCGCTGGGACGAGATCGGCGCGGTGGAGACGGAGACGGCCCGCTTCGGCAAGCGGTACACCGTCACCGTCCACACCCCTGACCGGCGCTGGTACCCGATCGAGATCGAGGCGCCGGCCAGGAGCCACTTCAAGGAGTGGGACGAGCAGCTGGACGCGGTTCTGGACGCCTACTTCGAGGAAGACGCGGAGTGAGGGGCGCGAGGCTCTGCTGATGCGCGGCGCCGCCGCGCGGGCGCACCTAACCGCAGTACTGAGTCTCCTTGCCGATCGACCGATACATACAGTCCGCGTTCTCCAGCAACTGCAGCACCGCATCGCGGTTACGGGAGGTCTCCCGCTCGATCACCTCGTCGGGCGGGTAGAACCCACCCCCACCGGACCGGGGGTACATCTCGAAGGTGTACGCGAAGATCTTGTGCGCACCCCAGAGGTAGTCGTCGATCGACCCGTCGGTGATGTACAGGTCGCTGGACTGCTCCGCCGTGTAGCCGTTGCTCGCGGCCATCTTCTGGCCGACCGTCTTGAACGCCGCGTGGTCGTCGGCGGTCATCCCGGTCGTGGTGTCGGAGTACGTGTAGCCGAACGGCCACAGCACCAGCTCGCTGTAGGTGTGGAAGTCCACGCCCGCCTTGATCTGCTGCTTGCCGCCCACGACCCGGCTGCGCACGAAGTCGGAGACGACCTTCACCTCGGGCGCGGACTCCGCCGAGGCTCCCCGGTAGGTGTCCGAGGACGTCGACCCCGAGGAGCCGCCGCAGCAGCCCCAGCGGTAGTTCCAGTTGCGGTTCAGGTCCGTACCGACGTACGAGGAACCGGAGTTGGGCTGCCGGTTCTTGCGCCAGGAGCGGTACGACCCGGTGGCGATGTCGTACTCGCCGCCGTCCGGGTTGATGTCCGGGACGATCCAGATCTCGCGGTTGTTCACCATGCCGGTGACGCGTGAGTCGGAGCCGTAGTCGGAGGTCAGCTCGCGCAGCAGGTAGAGCGCCATCTCGACGGTCAGGTGCTCGCGGGCGTGCTGGTGGTGCGTGAACAGCACCTCCGGCTCGGACTCGTCGGCGCTCACGTTGTCGCTGATCTTGATGGCGACGATGTTCCGGCCCTGGTAGGACTTGCCGATCACGCGCTGGCTCGCGATGGACGGATGGGCCGAGACGATCGAGTTGATCTCGTTCGTCATCTCCGCGTAGTTGTGGTACTTCGAGTCGGCCGACGGGAAGTCGAGGAGCCGGACGTCGTCCTCGCCGGCGGACCGGTCGGGCACGGCGCCGAGCGGGGTGACCTCGTAACCCAGGGTGCGCAGCTTCCTGATCTGGTCGGCGCGGCCGGAGACCACGACGCCGTGGCCGTGGACCTCGTCCACGGTCACGCCCGTGCGCTGAAGTGCCGTGCGGTCCCGGGCCGTCGAGTGCAGATGGATCTCGTACTGCCGGACGTCGTCCGCCGAGGCGGCCGGCTTGCGGGCGCTGTCGGCGGTGGCGTCACCGGTCGTCGCGGACAGGGGCGCCGCGAGGACGAGGGCGAGGAGGCCGGCGAGGGCGGCGGTGCGTCTGCCGGTGCCGGCACCTGAGCCTCTTGTGCGAAGTCGCATGAAATCTCCTTGTGGGAGGTGGGGTTGTTCCGTGCGACGTACGTGTGCGGGTGGCGCATATCGTTCTGCCAATGGCATGAGCAGGTCAAGACTGAAAGCGGCCGCGCAGTGTACGCGCGTGGTGTCGCGGTCGAGGTGTCACAGCCGAAGTGCACCCGCAGGTGTGGCCCCGGCGTGCATATATGTATCCGACTTCGACAGGGTGAGGGTCCGCGCACACGGAGCCGGAGTGTCCGGACCCCCGGACTCACACCCTTTCAGAGGACTGGCTGATCATGGGCGGATCAGCGCCACGACGGGACCACCACCTGCCGGCCGAGACGACCAGCTTCGTCGACCGGCGTGGCGAACTGACCCAGGGCCGCGAACTGCTGGCCCGGGCACGGCTGGTGACGCTGACCGGACCGGGTGGCGTCGGCAAGACCCGGCTCGCCGCACGCATCGCGGCCAGGGTGCGGCGCGCCTTCCCGGACGGCGTGCGCTACGTGCACCTGTCCGGACTGCACGACCCGGCCCTCGTCCCACTCGCCGTCGCCGACGCGCTCGGGCTCCACGACCGCTCCGCCCAGCCGCCCCTGGACGCCCTCGTCGAACAGGTGCGGGACCGGCGGCTGCTCCTCGTCGTCGACAACTGCGAGCACCTGGCGCATGCGTGCGCCCGGCTCGCAGCGGCCCTGCTGCACGGCTCCGAGGGCGTCCGGATCCTCGCGACCAGCCGGCACCGGCTCGGTCTCACCGAGGAGCACCTGCTGGAAGTGCGGCCGCTGCCCGTGCCCGACCCGGACGGAGACCTGTCCGCCGCCGAGGGCTACCCCGCCCTCCGGCTCTTCAGCGACCGAGCCGCCGCCGTCGTCCCCGGCTTCCGCCTCACCCCGGCCAACCGCGCCTCCGTCGCCCGGCTGTGCCACCGCCTCGACGGCCTGCCCCTGGCCATCGAACTCGCCGCCGTCCGCATGCGGGTCCTCGACGTCGACCAGCTCCTGGACCGCCTCGACGACCGCTACCGCTTCCTCACCACCGGCAGCCCCGCGGCCCAGCCCCGCCACCAGACCCTGCGCGCGGCGGTCGCCTGGAGCCACGACCTGTGCACCGTCCCCGAGCAGACGGTGTGGGCCCGGCTGTCGGTCCTGCCGGGCAGCTTCGACCTGGAGACGGCGGAGGCGGTCTGCGCGGACGGCACCGCCCCGGAGAACAGCCGGCCTCCGGTCGGGGCCCCGCCCGCGGAAGGTGCCCCGTGTCCGGTCGGCGCCCGAGCCGCGGGTGGGGCCGCGTGTCCGGACGGTGGCCTCGCCCCGGAGAGCACCCGCCCCCTCGGGGGCGTCGTCCCGGCTCCGGAGGGCGGGGGGCGGCTCGTCGCGCTCCGGCGCGCTGCCCTGCCCGACCGGCTCACGGACGAATCCGCTGCCCACGCCGGGTCCGCGGCAGCGCCCACCGGCACCCCGGCCCCGCCCCTTCGCCTGCGCACGGAAGACGTCCTGGAGGCCGTCGCCGGGCTCGTGGACAAGTCCGTGCTCTGCCGGGAGCCCGGGCCCGGCGGTATGCGTTACCGACTGCTCGACACCCTGCGGCAGTACGGGCTGGAGCAGTTGCGGCGGTGCGCCGGGCAGGAGGAGGCCGCCCGGCGGCGGCAGCGGGACTGGATGGCGCGGCGGGCCGAGGAGTGCGAGCGCGGCTGGTTCGGGCCCGGGCAGCCGGAGACGGTCGCCCGGCTGCGCGCCGACCGGGACAACCTCCGCGCCGCCCTGGACTACAGCCTCTCCGCCCCCGGCGAGGCCCTCGCCGGGCTGCGTCTCGCCGGCACGCTCTGGTTCCACTGGCACGCCTGCGGCGCCTCCCGCGAGGGCGTCTACTGGCTCGACCGGGCCCTGAGCGCCGCCCCCGGACCGACCCGGGAACGGGCCCGCGGCCTGTGGGTCGCGGGGCTGCTGGCCGCCGCCACCCGGGACTTCCCCCGGGGCCGCCGCCACGCCGGCGACGCCCTCGCCCTCGCCCGCGCCCTCGGTGACGACGCCGAGGCCGCGCACGCCGAGTACGTCATCGGCGTCATCCGGCTGTTCGGAGACGACCTGCCCGGAGCGCTGCGGCACTTCGAGACCACCGTCGCCCGCGGCCCCGTGCCCGGCCAGCACCTCAGCCTCGTCGGCCTCGACCAGGTCGAACTCGCCTGCGCGCTGGGCTACCTGGGCGAGGCCGAGCGGGCCGTCGAGGTCTGCGAGCGGGCCCTCCGGCTGTGCGAGCGGCACGGCGAACAGTGGGTCCGGTCCTACGTGCTGCGCATCCTCGCCCTCGCCCACACCGTGCGCGGCGACTGGCCCCGGGCCGAACGGCACGCCAGAGAGGCCCTGCGGCTCAAACTCGCCGTCCACGACGTCATCGGCATCGCCCTCACCCTCGATCTGCTCGCCTCGATCGCGACCGCACGCGGCGACCACGAACACGCCGCCGTGCTGCTGGGCGGCGCCGACCGCGTCTGGGCCGACATCGACACCGGCCGCTGGGGCTCCCACACCCTCAACTCGTCACGCCGGGACAGCGAGGAGCGGGCGGGCCGGGCCCTCGGACGCGAGGCGTTCGAGCGGGCCCATCGCCGGGGAGGAACCCTGGGTCTCGCCGAGCTGGCCGGCCACGAGCTCCAGGAGCCGGGCCGCCCGCACCCCACGGAACCCGCCACCGCCACCGCGCAACCGCACGACGACGGCACGGTCCGTCTGACCCGCCGTGAGACCGAGGTCGCCCAGCTCGTCGCCGAAGGGCTCGCCAACCAGCAGATCGCCGACCGCCTGGTGATCGCCCGCCGCACCGCCGAGGGCCATGTGGAACGCATCCTCGGCAAGCTCGGCTTCAGCAACCGCAGCCAGATCGCCGCCTGGGTGACGGCCCAGCGCTGCCCCGCCCCCACCCGCACCCACCCACCCGAGGGGATCACGTGACCACCCGAGAGCTCAGCCCGTTCGACCACCGCATGGCCGTCTTCGACTCCGACGACGGCTTCCTGGCCGCCGCCCTGCCCTTCCTCGGCGAGGGCCTCGACGCCTCCGGCGAACCGCCCCCGGTGGCCATCGCCGCCCCGCACCACCTGGACGCCCTGCGCGACGCCCTCGGCTCCGGAGCGAAGGACGTCACCTGCATCCCGCACACCGACTGGTACACCGGCTCCGCCGCCAACGCCGTCGCCCGGGCCGCCGCCTACCTCACGGCGCACGCCGGCCCCGGCGGCCGGCTCCACCTCGTCATGGAGCCCGTCTGGAGCGGCCGCGCCGGCCGTTCGGCCCGCGAGACCACCGAGTGGATCCGCTACGAGGCCCTCGCCAACCTCCTCTTCGCCCCCATGTCCACCACCGCCCTGTGCGCCTACGACACCCGCACCGCCGGGCCCGCCGTCGTCGCCGCGGCCCGCCGCACCCACCCCGACACCGAGGTGTACGAGGACCCGCTGCGGCTCGCGGCCGAACTCGACGCCGTACCACTGCCGTTGCCGCCGGCCGGTGCGCTGCGCCTCCCGGAGCCGCACGGCGCGGCCGTGCAGAGCTGGGCCGTGGGGCGGGGGCTGCCCGCCGCGGACGCCGAGCTGTTCGCCGCCGCCGTGGCCGAGAGCGCGGCGGCCCTCGCGCCCCTCGGCGGTGACCTCCTGCTGTGGGGCGATGCTCCCGGCTGCGTCTGCGAACTGCGCTCGGCCCACCGTCTCGACGACGCGCTCGCCGGCTTCGTCCCGCCGGCCGCAGACCCGGAACCGGGACCGGGGCTGTGGTACGCGCGTCAGGTCTGCGCCTACGTCGACATCCGCGACGACGCCGACGGAGCGACGGTCCGTCTCCAGTACGCGTGACCTCCCCACCTGCACAAGCAGGTAGAGGATCGGGTAGTCCTCCCCGTGTGCCGGAGCGCCCGGAGGGATCACCCTGGACCCATGCTGCAACTCTCCGGGCGGCACCCCCTCCCCGACCCCGACGCCCGCTACGGCCCGTTCCCGCAACCACCGTTGGGGGCGGGGCATCTGAGGGTCGAGTACGCACCCCGGCCCTCCTCCGTCCGTGAGGCACGCGCGGAGGTCCGCAGGCAGTTGGAGGGCTGGGGGCTCGCCGAGCGCGGTGACGTCGCGGAGGTGGCCGAACTGCTCGTCGGTGAACTGGCCACCAACGCCGTGGTGCACGCCCGCAGCCCCTTCCGGCTCACCCTCTTCGCCGCGCACGGCCTCCTGCGTTGCGAGGTCGCCGACACCGCACGCCGTGTGCCGCGGGTGCTGGACGCGGGCACGGGGGAGAGCGGACGTGGAATGTTCCTGGTGGAAGCGCTCGCCCAGCGCTGGGGCTGCCACCGGGACGGGCCGGGCAAGACCGTGTGGTTCGAGCTCGGTACGTGCGGGGCGGACGGCTGTGGTCGGCGACGGCCGTAGCGCTCCGCCGGGCCTGACCGGGCCGGGTGTCCTACGGGCATCGCGTGAAGATCCGGTCAGGCCCTCTTGTCCCGCGGGCTCCTTTGGGATTTCTTGACCCTCATGGCGGACACCACGGGAAACACCACCGAGAACGAGGCCACCCATCCCCCACAGCCCCGGAAAGCGAGCTGGAAGTACATCGGCCCGGGCATCGTCGTCGCGGCGACCGGTGTCGGCGCCGGTGACCTGGTCGCCACGCTGATCGCGGGCAGCAATTTCGGCTACACCCTGCTGTGGGCCGCGATCATCGGCTGTCTGGTGAAGATCTCCCTGGCCGAGGCCGCGGGCCGCTGGCATCTGTCCACGGGCCGCACCCTGTTCGACGGCTGGGCGAGCCTCGGCCGCTGGACCACCTGGTTCTTCGCGGTCTACGTCGTGGTCTGGGGCTTCGTCTACGGCGCCGCGGCGATGTCGTCGAGCGCGCTGCCGCTGCAGGCGCTGTTCCCGGACGTGATGGACCTCAAGTGGTGGGGCATCGCCTGTGGTCTGGTCGGCCTGGTCTTCGTCTGGTTCAACAAGTACGCGGTGTTCGAGAAGGTCATGACGGTCCTGGTGGGCGTCATGTTCGTGGTGACGGTGTACTTGGCGATCCGGGTCACGCCGAACATCCCCGACGCCTTCGCCGGACTCCTGCCGGTCCTGCCGGACGAGAAGGACTCGATCCTCAACACGCTGGGCCTGATCGGCGGTGTGGGCGGCACGATCACGCTCGCGGCGTACGGCTACTGGGTCAACGCCAAGGGCTGGACCGACACCGGCTGGATGAAGGTCATGCGGCTGGACAACCGCGTCGCCTACGCCACCACCGGCATCTTCGTCATCGCCATGCTGTTCGTCGGCGCGGAGCTGCTGCACTCGGCGAACGTCGCCATCGCCAGTGGCGACAAGGGCCTGATCCAGCTGGGCGACATCCTGGAGAAGGAATACGGGCCGGCCACCGCGAAGTTCTTCCTGATCGGCTTCTTCGCCACGTCCTTCACCTCCCTGATCGGCGTATGGCACGGCGTGAGCCTGATGTTCGCCGACTTCGTGGCCCGGCTGTCGGGCAGGGGCCAGACCAAGGGCGAGGAGGTCGCCTCGGGGACACGCGAGCGCTCCTGGCCGTTCCGCGCCTACCTGCTCTGGCTCACCTTCCCGCCGATGATCCTGCTCTTCGAGGGCCAGCCCTTCCGCCTGATCATCATCTACGGCGTCCTCGGCGCGGCCTTCCTGCCCTTCCTCGCCGGCACCCTGATCTGGCTCCTCAACTCCTCCCGCACGCCCCGGCAGTGGCGCAACGGTCCGCTCAGCAACGTCATGCTCGCCGTCGCCGGCCTGCTGTTCCTGATCCTGTGCGTGAAGCAGATCTGGGACCAGCCGTGGGGGGAGTTCTTCTAGGGCGGCGGGCAGGGAGAATGGCTCACCGAAGCACCGAGACGTTGCCGGCGAGCACGAGGACCGAGGACCCGACGGATGAGCCAGCAGTACCCGCCCCCGGGCCCCGGCTTCGGCCCGCCCCCGCCGCAGTACGCGCCGGCGCAGCCCCCGTACACGGCCCCGCAGCCGCAGCCGCAGCCGCAGCCGTACGCCCAGGCCCCGCAGCAGCCGCCGTACGCCCAGGCCCCGCAGCCGCAGCCGTACGCCCAGGCCCCGTCGCAGCCGCCGTACGCCCAGGCGCCGCCGCAGCCGGCGGTGGACGGCCCGGACTTCCTGGCCGTCGACAAGCGCAACGCGGTCGTCGTCGACGCGTCGGGCGTCGCCTTCGAGTCGTCCGGTCTCTCGATCGAGTTCCGCTGGCCCGAGATCCGCAGCGTCCACTACCAGGCGAGCCCGAGCGGCAAGGCGCTGATGGTCGCCGTGGTCCACATGGACGGCCGGTTCTTCGAGTGCGTGGTGGAGGCCAGGCCCCGGTCGCGGCTCCAGGAGTGGTTCCCGCAGCTGGCGTGGGTGCTGGGCCACTACCGGCCGGCGGGGTGAGGCACCCCCTGCACCCCACCGGCGACGTCAGCGGTGGCTACGGCAGCCCGTGCACATGCGGTCCCACCGCGTCGGACCAGGCGTTGCCCGCCGTGGCGTCCCAGTTGGTCGACCACGTCATCGCACCGCGCAGGCCGGGGTACGTCCGCGGCGGCTTGAAGGCGCCGCAGCCGGTGGCCCTGGTCAGACAGTCCAGGGCGTTGTTCACCACGGTGGGCGAGACGTAGCCGCTGCCCGCCCCGCGTGTCGAGGCCGGCAGGCCCAGACCGACCTGGGACGGGGCGAGGCCGTTCTCCAGCTGGATGCAGGCCAGGGCCGTCAGGAAGTCGACCGAGCCCTGGCTGTAGACCTTGCCGTCGCAGCCGAGCATGGAACCGCTGTTGTAGTACTGCATGTTGACGACCGTGAGGATGTCCTTCACGTTCAGCGCGGTCCGGAAGTAGCCGTTGGACGTGGACTGCATGTCGATCGTCTGCGGTGCCATCGTGAGGACGAGCGAGGGGCCCGCCTTCGCCGACAGGGCGCGCAGCGCCTGCGTCATGTAGGTCGCGTTCAGGCCGTTCTCCAGGTCGATGTCGACGCCGTCGAATCCGTAGGTCTGCATCACGGAGTACACGCTGTTCGCGAAGTTCGTCGCCGATGCCGCGTCGTTGACCGACACCGTGCCGCGCTCCCCGCCGACCGAGATGATGACCTTCTTGCCCGCGGCCTGCTTCGCCCTCACGTCCGCCTTGAACTGGTCGACCGTGTAGCCCTTCAGCCCGGCCGAGTCCAGGGTGAAGGACACCGCCCCGGGCGTGCCCGTGGCGTCGGCGAAGGCCACCGCGATGATGTCGTAGGCGGCCGGGACGTCCGAGATGCGCTGGACCGTCGCGCCGTTGTCGAAGTTCTGCCAGTAGCCGGTCACCGCGTGCTCGGGCAGCGCGGGACCCGGGCCGTTCGGCTTGTTCGTGGTGCCCGTCACGGCCGCCGACTTTGGGGACTCACCGGCCCCGTTGGTCGCCGTGACCTGGAAGGAGTACGACGTCGAGGCCGCGAGTCCGGTCACCGTCGCCGAGGTGCCCAAGACCGCCGTCACTTTCGTGCCGTCGCGGTAGACGGTGTAACCCGTCGCTCCCGGGACCGTGTTCCACGCCAGGGAGACCGAGGAGGACGTGGTGCCGGAGACGTTCAGGCCACCCGGCGCGGACGGGATCGCCGGGCCCGGGTCCGTGCCCCCGCCGCCGTCGGGGCCGAACACCGACACGTCGTCCGCGTGGTAGGCCGCCTGCCCGTACCAACCGTGCGTGTACACCGTCACCGAGGTCGTCGAGGAGCCCGTGGTGAAGGTGGTCGACAGCTGTTTCCAGGAGGAGGAGTCGGGCGTCCAGGTGGACACGTCCGTCGTGCCCGTACCCGTCACGCCGAGGTAGGCGTACCCGCCCCGGACCCAGGCGCCCAGCGTGTACGTCGAGTCGGGCTTCACCCGGACGCTCTGGGAGCACCGGGCGTTGTCCTGGCCCGAGGGGGTCGCCCGCAGCGCGGCCGCGCCGGTGCGGACGGGGGAGGAGACCGTCGCGCCGCTGCCCGCCGAGCAGGTCCAGTCGCTCAGGCCCGACTCGAAGCCGGCGTTCCTGGCGTTGTCGACGTCGGCGGCGCTCGCCTGGCCGACGGTCGTGACAGTGAGGGCCAGGGCAGCCGTGACGGCACCCGACCACAGCCGCAGGGATCGTCTGTGTGGGGACATGACAAGAAAATGGTCCAGACCAAAGCGACTGTCAAGAGGTCCGGACCAACCGGTCGAGCAGTGGCCCCCCAGGGCCGTGGCCCCTCACCCTGGACCGCCCCGGGTCCACCGAGACGACTGGCAAGATGCTCAACCTGCCCCGTTTTGACGCCTCTTGTGCAACGGCAGTTGTTCTCCAGCTACACAAACGCTGTTCTCCGGTCACAGAGGCGTGGATACAGTGCTGAGGTAGTCACGCAGTGAAGTCGACACGGTGCGCCGGAGTGACACGCGGCGTTCCGACCGGCATGGGGAAACGGGGAGCTGCGCGTGCCAACTGCCATTGCCGTGACCGGCGCCGACATGGCGCTGCCGCCACAGGACGAACGCACCCTGCCCGCCGTCGTGCTGCGGGACGTCGACCGACGCCCCCTGGAGCAGGCGCTGGCCGAGATGCAGGCCCTGGTCGACCACCACGGGCATGTGATCGTGGTCTGCTCGCAGGCCGCGCCCACCGCGGTGCGGCGCCGGCTGCACACCCTGCGCTCCCTCATGGAGAGCGACCGCATCGCCCTGTTCCGGCCGGACCTGCCACCTCTCGGACTCGCCGTCCTGGCCCGTCAGTTACGCCAGCTCGCCTCCTGCGACATCAGCCCCGGCGTGCTCGCCTCGGCCGGCCGGCTGCTCGTCCACTACATCCACGCCGGCGCGCTGCTGAACTCCGTCGCCCGCCTCGACCGCGTCCCCGTCGGCCTGAAGTCGCACGCCAAGTCCTGGGTGCCCGGCAGCCAGTTCGGCGTTCTCGCCCACCCCGAGCCGCACCTCGTCAAGATCACCCCCGAAGCCGCCCTCCCCGGCCCCGAGTTCGGCACCTGGATGCTGGTCGCCAAGGGCCAGCTCCAGTCCGACTGGGTCACGGGCACCCTCGCCCCCTCCTGGAAGGTGCAGGGGCTGCGCGAGATCCCCCTCCCGGCCGAGTCACCCGGCTGGTGGGGCACCGGCAAGCTCATCGAGTTCTGCAGCTACCTGCCCGACCTGTCCGTCCTCTACCAGCTGGTCACCTCCGTCCGGCGCAGCCGGTGCCACTGGTGCGGCATCGACGTCATCGGGGACCGCTGCGTGTTCTGCTCGGCCACGCCACCCGTCCACGACAGCCCGTCCCACCAGCAGCTCGAGAGCCGAACGGCCGTCGGCTGAGGCCTGACACCGCTCGTCAGCACTGTTCCGATCCCGCTCGACCGATATCCCCAACGAGGTTGTACGGTTCATGAACTCCCGTCAGCGCCGCGGCGTGATTCTCCTGCTCCTGTCGGTCGTCTGCGCCCTCGGCGCCTTCGCCGGCGTGCTCTCCGTCATCAGCGACGTGAAGTCGAAGGTCGGCCCCGAGGTCACCGCCTACCGGCTGAAATCCGACGTGCCGCCCTACACCACCCTCGCCACGGGCCAGTTCGAGAAGATCAAGATGCCCGAACGGTGGCTGTCCGACAACGCGGTCACCGATCTGCGGGAGATACAGGGCAAGATCGCCGTCACCACGCTGGAAGCGGGCTCCCTGCTCCAGTCGGACATGATCGTCCGCCGGCCGGCCCTCCAGCCGGGCCAGCAGGAGGTCGCCATCATGATCGACGCGGCGACCGGTGTGGCCGGCAAGATCACGCCCGGTGCCTCGGTCAACGTCTACGCCACCTTCGAGGGCGCCCGCGAGGGCGACCCCGACCAGTCGAAGATCATCGTCACCGACGCCAAGGTCCTCGATGTCGGCGAATTCACCCCGCTCCAGCCCGACGAGTCCGACCGCACCCGGCAGCCCACCGAAGCCGTCCCGATCACGTTCGCACTGTCCGCCCTCGACGCCCAGCGCATCACCTACGCCGAGTCGTTCGCCAAGCGGGTCCGGCTCGCCCTCGTCGCGCCCGGCAGCGACACCACCGTCCCCGAGAAGGACCGGACGTACGAACTCGCGAAGGACAAGTGAGAGGCTGCCATGCCCACGAGGATCCTCCCGGCAGTCGGAGACACGGACGCGGTCCGGTCGATCACGACACTGCTCAGCCAGCTCCCGGACGCCGAGCCCGTCGCCCCCGTGGTCGACTCCACCCAGCTCATCGACACCCTGGCCCGGCTGGCCGCCGAGTCGGTCGACGAGCTGCCGGAGGTCGTGATCGTCCACGAGCGGATCGGCCCGGTCCCCGCACTGGAACTGATCCGCGAAGTGGCCCTGCGCTTCCCGGCCGTCGGCGTCATCCTCGTCACCTCCGACGCGAGCCCAGGCCTCTTCCAGGCCGCCATGGACTACGGCGCCCGCGGCCTGGTCGCCCTGCCCCTCAGCTACGAGGAACTCGCCAGCCGCGTCCAGGCGGTCGCCCAGTGGTCCGTCGGTGTACGACGCCACCTGGGCGCCGGCGGCGACGTGTTCACCGGGGTCGGCGGCACCGTCGTCACGGTCAGCGGCGCCAAGGGCGGCAGCGGAGCCACCCTCACCGCGATCCAGCTCGCGCTCGCCGCCCAGGCCTCCGGCCGCAGCACCGCCCTGGTCGACATGGACCTCCAGACCGGCGACATCGCCTCCTACCTGGACGTCCAGTTCCGCCGCTCCGTCGTCGACCTGGCCGCCATCACCGACATCTCCCCGCGCGTCCTCGCCGACGCGGTGTTCCGACACGACACCGGCCTCGCCCTGCTGCTCGCCCCCGCCGAAGGGGAACGCGGCGAGGACGTCACCGACCGCGCCGCCCGGCAGATCGTCAGCGCCCTGCGCTCCCGCTACGAGGTCGTCGTCATCGACTGCGGCGCCCAGCTCGGCGGGGCCGGGGCGGCGGCCGTGGAGATGGCCGACCGGGCCCTGCTGGTCACCACGCCGGACGTGGTCGCCGTACGGGGCGCCAAACGGGCCGTGCGGATGTGGGACCGGCTGCAGATCCGCAAGGCCGAGGAGACGACCGTCGTCGTCAACCGGCACTCACGCGCCACGGAGATCCAGCCGCCCCTGATCCAGAAGATCACCGGCACGGCGGTCGCGGCCACCGTCGTCCCCGCCAACTTCAAAGAACTCCAGAGCGTCGTGGACGCGGGCCGTATCCACGAACTGGAGAACAAGAGCTCCGTGAAGCAGGCCCTGTGGGGTCTGGCGGGGGAGCTGGGACTGGTCAAGGCCCCGGACGGTGCCCAGAAGGGGGGCCGGGGGGCGGTGGGCTTCCGGCGGAGGAGGGAGGGGTGAGGTGCTTTCAAGAGAGCGGGACAGGGGTCAGGTGACGATCGAGTTCCTCGGCATGACACCGACGATCATCGTGACGCTGATCGCCCTGTGGCAGGCCGTCCTCGTCGGCTACACCTTCGTCCTCGCGGGCAACGCCGCGGACGAGGCCGTACGGCAGGGGACGGCGGCGGAACCGGGGGTGCGGCAGGGCGTGTGCGAGGCGGCCGGGCTCAAGCATCTGTCGGACGCGTGGCGCTCCGGGGCCGAGGTGACCTGCGACGGCTCGGGCTACGTGACGGCCGACGTGGGCCTGGAGGTCCCGGTCCTCTTCCCCGGCACGCTGTCCTTCGGGTTCACGGTCCACGGCCACGCCGGGGCGGTCGAGGAGGCGAAACCGAGATGACCGGTATCCGCAAGGGCCGCCGCGACCGCGGCCAGGTCGCCATCGAGTACATCGGCTTCCTGCCGATCCTGCTGATCGTCGCCCTGGGGGCCGTACAGCTCGGATTGATCGCCTACACCGCCCAGCAGGCGGGCACGGCGGCCCGGACGGGGGCGCGCAGCGCGTCGCTGGCAGGGCCGTCCGAAGCGGATTGCAAGGCCGCGGTGAGCAGTTGGCTGGCCGACGGGACGAGCTGCTCCCCGCCGACCGGCGGGGAAGAGGTCACCGTCACGGCCACCGTGCAGATCCCGTCCCTCGTGCCGGGCTGGACGTTCGACCCGGCCGTCAAGACCGCGACGATGCCGCGCGACCACTGAGCAAGAGCTAGGAGCACCTGACTCATGAGCCTGCGAGCACGCATCAACACCCCCGAGGAGAACGGCAACCGGGGCGAGGACGGCCACATGGTCGCCTCCTACCGGGCCAAGCTCCTGGAGGAGATCGACCTCGCGGAGATGAGTTCGCTGGCCGCCGCCGAGCGCCGGGCCCGGCTGGAGCGGGTGCTGGGGCACATCATCAGCCGCGAGGGCCCGGTCCTGTCGACGGTGGAGCGCTCGCAGCTGATCCGCAGGGTGGTCGACGAGGCACTGGGCCTCGGCATCCTGGAACCGCTCCTGGAGGACGCGTCCATCACCGAGATCATGGTGAACGGCCCCGACGCGATCTTCGTGGAGCGCGGGGGACGGGTCGAGCAGCTGCCGTTGCGCTTCGCGTCCAACGACCAGCTCATGCAGACGATCGAGCGGATCGTCTCGACGGTCAACCGCCGCGTGGACGAGTCGAACCCGATGGTCGACGCCCGCCTCCCCTCCGGTGAGCGAGTCAACGTCATCATCCCGCCGCTGTCCCTGACCGGCGCCACCCTCACCATCCGCCGCTTCCCGCGCTCCTTCACGCTCCAGGAACTGATCGGACTCGGCTCGCTCGACGAACACATGCTGTACCTGCTGGCGGGCCTGGTGCAGGCGAAGTTCAACATCATCGTCTCGGGCGCGACGGGCACCGGCAAGACGACGCTGCTCAACGCGCTCTCCGGCCTCATCCCCGAGGGCGAACGCATCATCACCATCGAGGACTCCGCCGAACTCCAGCTCCAGCAGCCCCACGTCATCCGCCTGGAGTCGCGCCCGCCGAACGTCGAGGGCAAGGGCCAGATCACCATTCGCGACCTCGTCCGCAACTCCCTGCGCATGCGCCCCGACCGGATCGTCGTCGGTGAGGTCCGCGGCGGCGAGTCCCTCGACATGCTCCAGGCGATGTCCACCGGCCACGACGGCTCGCTGGCCACCGTCCACGCCAACAGCGCCGAGGACGCGCTGATGCGACTGCAGACCCTGGCGTCCATGTCGGACGTGGAGATCCCCTTCGTGGCGCTGCACGACCAGATCAACAGCGCGGTCGACGTCATCGTGCAGCTGACCCGGTTCGCGGACGGCGCCCGCCGCATCACCGAGATCGCGCTGATGGACAGCCACGGCAGCGACCCTTACCGCCTGGTCACGGTCGCCCGCTTCCACGCACGGCCCATGACCTCCGACGGCCGTATCCACGGAGCCTTCGAGTACTTCCCGCTCCCGCGCCGCACCGCCGACCGCCTCTACATGGCGAGCCAGCCCCTCCCGCAGGCGTTCGGCATCGCTCGCTCGGCGGACCAGCTAGCCACCCGAGAAGCCAGGTAGGACCGACCGATGGAACTGCAATCGCTCATCACGCTCACCACCGGCGTCACGCTGCTGACCTGCGTCCTCGTGGTCGCCGGCCTGCACTCCTACGCCATGGGCAAGGCACAACGGCAGGCCCTGGTCGACCGCCTGTCCGCCACGGGTCAGATCCCGGCCGGCGGCCGGCGCCGCAACTTCCGAGGGATCGACCGCCGTCTGCGACGAACCAAGATCGGCAAGAAACTGGAGCTCCGCCTCGCGGCGACCGGCCTGGACATCACCCCGGGCGAGTTCTTCGTCTACATGCTGGCCACGGTCGCGGGCCTGTGGCTGATCGGCCAGGCGGCCCTGGCACCGTTCTTCGGGCCGTTGGCGGGTCTGCTCGGCATCGGGGTCGCCGTCCAGTTCCTCAACTGGCAACGCCAGAAACGCATCGAGAAGTTCATCAACCAGCTCCCCGAGATGGCCCGGATCCTCGCCAACGCCACCCAGGCGGGACTGGCCCTGCGTACGGCGATCGGGATGGCGGCGGAGGAGATGGAGGCCCCGGCGGGAGAGGAACTGGGCAAGGTCGCCGCACAGCTGGCGGTCGGCGCCTCGATGGACGACGCGCTGGCCGAAATGGCCGACCGCCTCCCGTCCCGCGAACTGGTCGTCCTCGTCACCACACTGGTCCTGTCCAACCGGGCCGGTGGTCAGGTGGTCAGCGCCCTGCGCAATCTGACGGAGACCCTGGAGGAGCGCAAGGAGACCCGGCGCGAGGTCCGCACCCAGCTCTCCCAGGTCAACATGACGTCGTACGCCGTCCCGGTCCTGGGCGTCGGCTCCCTGTTCCTCATGAACGGGGTCAAGGACGGCGCCCTGGACCGCATGACCGGCTCCGCCTTCGGCCAGGCGGCGGTCATCATCGCCTTCTCGCTCTACGCCGTGGGCTTCGTCCTCATCCGCCGCCTGTCCCGCATCGACGTCTGAGAGCCCGGAGGCAACCATGGGACTGCTCCTCGCCCTGCTGATGGGCCTCAGCGTCTGGGGCGTCTTCGCCGGTATCCGCATGTACCGGGCGGAGGCCAAACTGCCCGGCGACCTCGCCCTGGCGCTGGAGGTCGGCTCCACCCGCACCGGCGCGGTCGACTCGCTCATCGACCGCCTCGGCATGCGCTACGCGCCCGCGGTGCTGCGTCTGATGGGCCCGAAGCAGGTGGCGAAGTACCGCCGCAAGATCGACCTCGCGGGCAACCCCGGCGGCCTGACGATCGACCGGTACGCGGCACGGCGCGCGGTCTACGGCTTCCTCGGGGCCGTGGGATTCCTGGTCTTCCTCATGCGCGGCCAACTGCTGGTCGCCCTGCTCCTGCTGGCGTTCGGGGCGTTCTGGACGGAGGTCGGCATCTGGTCGGCGATCCGCATCCGCAAGGACGTCATCGAACGGACCCTGCCGGACTTCCTGGACGTCCTCGCCGTCGTGGTGAGCGCGGGCCTCGGATTCCGCCAGGCGCTGGACCGGGTCGCCTCCCGCTACGAGGGCCCCTGGGCTGACGAACTGCGCATCACCCTGCGTCAGATGGATCTCGGCATGAGCCGTCGCCAGGCCTTCGCGGAACTGCGCCGCCGCAACGACTCCGAGCAGGTGGCGATGTTCGTGACGGCGCTGCAGCAGGGCGAGGAACTGGGCGCGCCGATCGTCGACACGCTGGTGTCCCTCGCCAAGGACATGCGGCGTACGGACGCGCAGAACGCCCGCCGCAAGGCGGCCCGGGCCGTCCCCAAGGCCACGATGATGATCACGACCTTCATGGTCCCGGCCACCATGCTCCTGCTCGGCGCAGGCCTGATCCTCGGCTCGGGCACGGACTTCGGCTCGGTCACGGGGAAGTAGGGGAGGGGCGACGGTATGTCGATGACAGGGGAGCGGACAGGGCTGCTGGGCCGTCGACGCCGCCGGGCCGAGCAGACACCGGAGATCACGACGCCCCCCGCCGGGACGGTGCTGCCGGCGCATGTCCGCACGGGCGCACCGGACGTACCCGTGACATCGGTGACGCCTGCGCTGCCACCGGGGTGGGAAGCGGCGGTGGGCGGGGAGCAGACGCTGGGCATCAGCGGTGAGCCGACGCTGCGGATCAAGGGGGGCGGACGGCGGAAGGCCGGGGTGCAGTGGGGGGCCGCGGCGGACGCTCCTGCGCCGGGTCCGCTGCCGACGGCCGAGGGTGGCGCACGGGAGCGGCACGCGGTGGATGCTCCTGCGTCGGGTCTGTTGCCGACGGCCGAGGGTGGCGCACGGGAGCAGCGGCACGCGGTGGATGCTCCTGCGTCGGGTCTGTTGCCGACGGCCGAGGGTGGCGCACGGGAGCGGCACGCGGTGGATGCTCCTGCGCCGGGTCCGCTGCCGACGGGCGAAGGCGGCGCACCGGAGCGACACGCGAACGGTGAGTCGCAACCGTCGGTGAACGGCCGATCGGCCGCCGATGGCGCCGCGCCCCCGCAGGGGCCACGCGCACCCGGCGACGACGGCCGCCCGGGTGGTGCGGCCGCGCATCAGCTCCCGGCCGAAGGCCGGGACACCACCCACACCGCCGGCCCCGCGATCGACATCCAGGTCAACGCCCTCCAGGCCATGTGCCGCCAGGTCTTCGGCTTCCGCCTTGCCATGATCGCCCTGGCGACCCCCACCGCCCTCGTCAACGCGAACGACGGCCTGCCCACCCGCCTGGTCGGCGCGGCTGTGGTCGTCACCTTCATGACCTCCTACGTCCTCTTTCGGGACTGGGAACGCTTCGGCCCCCTCCTCCTGCGCCACCCCTCCCTCCTCGCCGCGGACACCCTCTTCGGCGCCCTGCTCCTCATCGCCGCCGGCCCCGACAGCACCCTCGCCTACGTCAGCGTCTGCACCCCGCTCCTGGCAGGCCTGGTCTACGGCTGGCGCGGCGCGGCGGTCTTCGCCTCCCTCCAGGCCCTCCTCCTGCTCCTCATCCACGCGGCACAGGAGGACCCGGCACCCGGCATCACCGAGTCCGCCCTCCTGCCCGGCCTCTGTGTCATCGCCGGCGCCGTCGGTTCCAGCCTCCGCAACCTGCTGCTCCGCTTCGGCGCCGCCACCCAGGCCCTCACCACCGTCCAAGCCAGGCTCGCCGTGACGGAAGCAGTCAGCGCCGAACGCGCCCGTCTGGCCCGCGAGATGCACGACTCGGTCGCGAAGACCCTGCATGGCGTGGCCCTGGCCGCCGACGGCCTGACCACCTCGGCGAACGCCGACCGCATGGATCTGGCCCTGGTGAGACAGCAGGCGGCACTGGTCGCCCGCTCGGCCCGTCGGGCCGCCGCGGAGTCCCGGGAACTCCTGGCCGACCTGCGCCGCGAATCGGACCCGACCCAGGCCACGGACGTCCTGGTCGAACTCGCCGCCCGCACCCGGGACTTCAGCACCCGCACCGGTCTCCCGGCGGTCTACCGCCCCACCGGCGCCCACGCCGTACCCCCCGTCCCGCCGGCTGTGGCCCGCCAACTCCTCACCATCGCCTCGGAAGCCATGGAGAACGCCCACCGCCACGCCCGACCCACCCGAGTCGACGTCAGCGCGGGCGTCCACGGCGACCTGCTCCGCATCAGTGTCTACGACGACGGCCTCGGCCTTCCCCCTGGAACCACCCTCGAACAACTCCGCCGAGCGGGCCACTTCGGCCTGGTCGGCATGGTCGAACGCGCCGCATCGGTCGGCGCCCGCATCCGCATAGGACGCGGCGGCCACTCTCAGGGCACGGAGGTCCGCCTGGAACTTCCCCTGGCCGCCCTGACCACCCCCACCGCATGACCCCACGACTCGAGAGGAGGCCCCCGATGCCGGACCAGACGCCCCACCCGACCGGCGCCCCGCAGCCGCCACCGCACCACCCGTTCGCCGACCTCCCGCTCCCGCAGCCGCCAGGGCCGGCCCGCCGCCTCCGGGTCGTCGTGGTGGACGACAACCCGGTCGTCCGGGCCGGCCTCACCGCCCTGCTCTCCGGCCGTGCGGACATCGAGGTCGTGGCGGAGGCCGCCGACGGCCGCGAGGCCTACGAGGCCACCCGCCAGCACCGCCCGGACGTCATCCTCCTCGACGTCCGCATGCCCGGCGTGGACGGCATTTCGGCCCTCCCGTACCTGGTGCGGATCGCCCCGGTCGTGATGCTGACCTACAGCAGGGAGTCGGAAATCGTCCAGGAGGCCCTGCGCCGGGGAGCGGGCGGCTACCTGGTCCACGGCGAGTTCACGGCCGACCAGCTGGTCGACGCCGTACGGGACATCAAGGAGGGCAGGGCCCACTTCACCCCTACGGCGGCGGGCGCCCTGCTGGCCCAACTCCGCCAGGACCAGACCCCGGCCCCGCCCCTGCCGGAGGGCTTGGGCGAGGCATCGAGTGCGACTGCATACGGAATTTCCACTTCCGCAAAATCGGATAAGCGACCTCAAAGTCCGTCGCTGCCAGCGCACTTCACTCCTCCCTACATCCCACCCCCGCCCACTTCTTCAGAAAACCTTTCGCACATGCAACCGCATGTGGGACAGTCTTCGTCAGAGTGGACGAGTGGCCGTCCGGCCGCTCCCGACAGGTCGCGGTTCCAACTGAGCACGAGGGAGGCGGAGATCATGGACCTCATCGCGTCCGGCATGAACAACCAGCAGATCGCCGCCACGTGCTTCATCAGCGAGAAAACCGTCAAGAACCACATCAACCGCATCTTCGCCAAGCTGCACAGCACAAGCCGCTCCGAGGCCGCCGCGAAGTGGATCGGCACGGCGCCGGACACACGTCGGGGACGGGGGTGACTTCCGGTGACGCGATGGGGGAACAACCCGTTGGGCCCTAGCGATTGGGCCCGGAATTGGGTCCTGGGGCCCTCTGCCGGACAGGGCGTCCCGCCGTACGTTGCTCGTGTCGAGAACGACACAGCCGAACCCGGAGGGGAACACCATGAGCGACCTGATGCTGAAGACCGCCGTCGCGACCAAGGTCCGTGTGAACGGCTGGAAGAACACGACGGTCGAGGCGATGCAGCGCCGCACCGCCGACAAGGGCCAGACGGCGGTCGAGTACCTGGGCATCATCGCGGTGGTGGTGGCGATCGTGCTGGCGATCACGGGCACGAACATCGGTCAGACGATCCTCAACAAGATCCAGGAGAAGATCAACGAGATCACCTGATGCAAACGCGCAGGTGTGGTGACGCAGGGCAGGCCTTCCCCATCTACATCACGATGGTGGCAGGCCTGCTCTTCCTTGCGTTGGCCTACTTCGCGGTTGGACAGGCTGCGGTGAATCGGAGTGGTGCCCAGACAGCCGCCGATGCGGCGGCGCTCGCGGCAGCCCAGGACACCCGGGACAAGCTCGCAGGTGAGTGGCTTGAGAAGGTGCTCGACCCCGGCACGTGGGATGACATCTTCAACGGCCGTGGTGCAGCACTCGACGGGTGCGGACGTGCGACCCACTTTGCGGCGCACAACGATGCCGAAGTGCAGAGTTGCGGGCCGGGCCCCCGGCCCTTGAGCTACGAAGTTGACGTCCAGTCCAGTAAACCCGTTGGGAAGTCCATCGTCCCAGGCACGGAGAACCAGTACGCGGAAGCCTCCGCCATAGCGGTGATCGAGTCGCGTTGCAGTTTCGAGGATCCGGCGGGGAACGCCCCAGCAGATGCACTGCCCACGCTCGACTGCTCGGGTCAGAAGTGGATTCTGAAGCCCGACGACCTCACAGATCTCCCAGCGCCCGAGGACCTCTTCGACGTCCACCTGGCCGACTGACTAGCGAACGACGAGTGATGAAGGAAGCCTACAGATGAGCATTCGGTTCACGGGGAACGCCCGCAGGGGGATCGTCGCGTTGACCGTCGTGGCCGGACTGGCCCTCGGGGCAGCCGGCTGTGGCGGGGGTGGTGACGGCGAGGACAAGAAGCCGAACCCTTCGGCTTCCGCTTCCAAGGGAGGCGGATCTCAGCCGAGTGCTCAGGAGGGGCAGTCCGAGACGCCCTTGGCCGAACTCAAAGGCACAGAAGGGCTTCTTCTCCAGGTCACCTCCGCAGCCAGAGACGCGGGCGGGTTCATCACTGTGAGCGGAAACCTGAAGAACGACGGGGCGAAATCGGTAGTCATCCCGTCTCAGATGAGCGGCGATGAGACAGAAGTCATCAAACACGGCCCTTCCCTGGGTGGCGCCACACTCGTGGATTCCAAAGGGAAGAAGCGCTACTACGTGCTCCGCGACACGGAAGGACGGCCACTGACGACTACCGGCTTCGGAACGCTGAAAGCCGGCCAGACCCTTCCGGTATTCATGCAATTCCCTGCGCCCCCCACCAGTACCACAGACGCGACCCTGCAACTGCCGACCTTCTCCAGCGGCACGATCAAGATCTCCGGGTGAGGCGAGCCATGAAGACCCGCACCCGCACCCGACCGGCGACCCCACGCCTCACCCTGGTCCTCACCGCCGCCGGCCTCATCGTCGCCTCGAACCTCTACGGCGCCGTCTCGGCTCACGCCGACGAAACCCCTGGCGTGCCGCCCGGCACCGAGGCCTCCGCCTCCGCCCCAGTCGAGGTCGACCCCAACGACCCCGACCTGAAGCTCCCCGAAGGCGCCACCCTCGCCGAATCCAAGGTCCTGGACATCAAACAGGTCGTAGAAGACCAAAGCGGCGACGAACGCCGCGAAGACACCAACGCCGACGTCAAATTCGCCCTCCAGGCCGAGGTCCTCTTCGGCAAGGACAGCGCGAAACTCAGCGGCGAGGCAAAGGCCCGTATCTCCGCGATCGCCGAGGAGATCAAGACGCAGAACGCGACGAAGGTCCGCGTCTTCGGTTTCACGGACAACCTCGGTTCCTCCGCCCACGGCGACGTCCTCTCAAAGAAGCGCGCAGACGCCGTACAGAACGTCCTCGACCAGGAACTGACCGACTCCAACGTCACCTACGAGGTCCGTGGCTACGGCGAGCAGTACCCCATCGCCGACAACTCCTCGGAAACCGGCCGCAAGAAGAACCGCCGGGTCGAGGTCTCCTTTCCGCGCACGGAGAGTTGAGTCGGCGCGAAATGGGCCCGGGGTTGGGGCCACGGGCCCATGCGTGAGTGATCGACGTTCCTTAGCCTCGGCTCGGTATCCGTCTTGAACGGCCGTTTATCGAGCTGAGCCGAGGTCGCACATGTCCCCTGCCGGTGACCGGATACCCCCGCGCGGAATAGGGGGTGCGCAGAACAGCCCGCCCTGGGGACGGCGTTCGCCGTTGCCGACGGAGCTGGGCTGGGCGCAGGTACTGCTGTGGGTCCAGTTCGCGCTGACGGTGCTGTACGTGGTCACCGTGCTGTCGGTGGTGACGTACTACTCCGGGGAGATCTTCGGGATCCTGGCGTACGACTCACTGCCCAGCGTGGCCGGCATCTACCTGGCCCGGCGCCTGTGGCGGGGCGGGGTGTGGACGAGCCGCGCACTGATCGCCGTACAGGCGTGGATCGTGTGGCTGTCGCTCGGCACGCTGTTGCACGGTGATCTGCGGGGCGTCACGCAGGCGGCGATTCCGGTCGCGGTCAGCGTGCTGTTGCGCCGGGCCCGATCGCGTGAGTGGTTCGAGAGCGCTCCGCAGGACAGGGAGCAGCGGCGGCCGTTCAGCCTGGGGAGAATGATCCGCTGGCGACGGGACGAGGGCCAGACCGCGGTGGAGTACGCGGGGCTCATCGCGGTGGTCGCCACGATCATCGTCGCGCTGTCGGTGGGCGGCCTCGGCGGGCGTATCGCCGACGGCATCCGGTCGGCGGTCTGCTCGGTGACGGGCACGGCCTGCCCCGCACCGCAGGGCGATGGTACGGAGACAGGCGCGGCCGGGAACAACGACGCCCCGAGGCAGGGCGATTCGGACCCCCAAGGTGGCTCGGACCCCCGAGGTGGCTCGGACCCCCAAGGTGGCTCGGACGCCCAAGGCGATTCTGGCACCCAAGGCGGCTCGGGCGTCCAGGGCGGTGCGGCCGGCCAGGCAGGCACCGAGGCCGGCGGCACGAGCACAGGCACGGGCGTTGGTGACACGGACGGCGGAGGCATCCCCGCGTCGGCCCAGATCATCACCTACGACGGCGCGGGCCCGAACGACACGGTTCCACTCGCTCCGGGACCGTTCGAGGACAAGTCCCTCTGGGACGACGTACATGACCAGGAACGCCACGACCGAACGTTCATGGACCATGTCCGGGGCTTCTTCGTGGCCCCGGCCAAGAGCTTCCTGGCCGACACCATGGACGTCGTCAGCGACCCGGTCGGCTCGGTCAAGGACACCTGGAACGGCCTGCAGGGCTACACCACGGACTGGTGGGGTGAGAAGGCCGACGAACTGGGCGAGAAGTGGGACAAGGGGAACTACGTCTCCTCCGTATGGGGCTGGGTCAACTCGCCCGAGGACTTCGTGTCCGACCTGGCGGTCGACACGTTCGTCGACAAGGAGAACTGGGAGAAGGGCAACTACGGCGCCTCCATCGGCAACACCGTGGTCGGCGTCATCGGCATCTTCAGCCCGAAGACCATCACGAAGTTCACCAAGTTCGAGAAGCTGGCCGAGGTAGGCGAATCCCTCGACAAGGCGGCGGACGCGGCGCAGAAGGCCCGCAAAGCCGCCGAGGCGGGCGATGCCGAGGGCGCTCGGAAGGCGGCGAAGGAGGCCGACGAGGCGGCGGACGCGGCCGAGAAGCAGGCCCGCGAGTCGGGCTGCACCATCGCCGCGCCGGCTCGCCGGATCCCGTACGGCGGCAACCCCCGTGGGACCACCCCTGGCCTCCTCACGGGCTCCTCCGGCACAGGCACCACGGTCCTCGCCGCCGGCCCGTCCGGCTCCCCGTACGTCGTCCTCGCCCAGGACGGCTGTGACGAGGAGGCCAAGGAGGGGGCCCAGGATGCCCGGGAGAAAGCGGACGAGGCACAGCAACTGGCGTTGGAGGCCCAGGCGGAGGCGGCTAAGGCCGCCATCAAGCAGGGCAGGCTCAGTATCGACGAGCGCAACATCGACGACTTCGTCAGGAACGCCAAGAAGAACCCCGGCAAGAAGGAGATCGGCAAGGACCAGGCGACGGCCGCGCTCGACGAGCTCACTGATCTCGCAGGACGCCAGAACGTCGATCGGGCGGGCGCGAGCAAGCTCGGTTCCGAGGTGACCAACGCGCGTACCGCCAGCAGGCTCGAGGAGATGCTTGCCGAGGTGCGCGGCGTGCGGCGCGCCTCGGAGGACGCGGCGCCCGACAGCACCGTGCACACCGCTGTCGGCTCGGAACACAACCGGCGTCAGGTCGAGGTCGCGCCCGGAGAAACCGTGGATGTTTCGAACGTGCCGGACGCCGATGTTCTGTACAAGGGGCGGGACGGCAGGGTGCACCTGGTCGAAGTGAAGAACACGGTGAACCCGACGCGTCAGCCGGAATTCGTCGGGAAGATCAACACACTCTCCGAGTGGAAGAAGACGAACCCGGGCAGGGCGACTCGAGTCGAGATCGACAAGCCTGATAAGTGGACTGAGGTTTTCCGGCCCATCAAGGGGCAGAAAGTCTCTCCTGCCCAGCTCATGAACGAGAAGGGAGTTGACGCTCGTATCGGTGATGCGAGTTTCACGGCCAAGCAGCTGGGTGACATGCAACGGGCGCTGGAGGCGAAGTACAGTCGAGGTGAGGAAATCGACTGGAAGCGGATGAACGACAATCCCAAGGGGGCGTTGGAGTACCTGGGCCTGGGATGAAAGGCGCCGGGATGAAGACGAGAAGGAGAGTGACGGCCCGGAACCGTCACCCCCGTGACGCGCGACTGAAGCCCTCCGGGGTGTCGTGTCCGTTCAGCCACCGAACCAGACGACGAGGCGGACGTTGTCCTCACCGTGGAGTCCGGCCAGCGTTCCCATCACATCGAACACGGGTTGCCATGGTCCGTCGGCCGGTACCAGATCGCGGTAGGCAGGGGTGACAGGGCGGTACACCTCGTTGCCGAGCAGGAGCTTTCCATCGGCGGGCCACCGGGAGGGGGCGATGTTGCCTTCTCCGAACTCGGCGGCGGCCGAGTCGTACAGCTCATCCGGGAGTGCGGTCAATCCCTCGGGTTCGAGGGATCCTTCCGGAGTACGGGACCAGCGGCGGACCCAGTACCGAGACAGGCCGTCGGTGCAGGGGGCATTCCAGTCGACGCTCGAGAGTTCACGCCAGGAGAACCACGAATGGCTGTGACCCTCGAAATCGTCCGCATCCCTTCGTGCCGTGTCCGAGATATCCGCAGGGGCTCCGCGGTCTGGGAAGAGAGCATTGACAGGTTCCACACTCCGAACGTCGAAGAGTGCTGACCACGACATGTAATCACGGGCCCAATGAAGGTGCCGGAGTTCGGAAAAGGGCTCCCACGGCACGTGTTCAGCGCCGAAGCGCCCGGGCTCGGGCCTGCATTCCAGCCATCCGTACAAGTCGGTACTCATAAATGCGACTCTATCCAATGCGGCTGCTGAGCGGGCGGACAAGGAGCCCGGCCGGAAGGCCTCCGTGGAGGTCGATCCGACTGATCGCTGGACGTCGGTCTTCAGCGAGTTCAAGCCCGCCCGGGACGGCAAGCCGGCGAAGGACACCCAGACGGTCGCGGGTGAGATGGCGAGGAAGATGAAGGATCCGGAGAGCGCCACGTACTGGGTGTCGACTGAGCGGACGACGGGACGAGACGTTGGTGGGACGCGGGGATGAGTGAGTCTGGCACGGAGGCGAACGCCGAGGAGACATGGGATCCGCAGGTCGCGCGATGGCACGACCCGGAGGGCGGCCATGTCCTGCCCCCCCCACGCCCTGTCGTCCCTGCCCGGGCCCTGGGACGAGGGTGACTGGTGGCAGATCGCGGAGCTGCCCCGCACCGACGAGCAGTTGGCCGAAGCCCGGCGCGTGCTGAGCGTGCTCCTGGAGGACCCGGCACTGACCCCGCAGGTGCCTCAGCCGCCGTCGCCCGGCCTGCTGTGGCACGTGTGGGAGGACTTCCACCGAACCGTCGGGGAGCGCATGCCCGGCCCGGACCAGGTGACCTGGTCCGGGGTGGACGACCTGGTCCGCGAGTGGCGGGCACTGCGGACGCAGCTGTCTCCGCTGCATCGGCACGTCGTGCGGCACGTCGAAGCGGCGATGCCGGCCATGGTCCCGATGCTGCGGGCCGACATCGCCGACTCGGTGTTCCGGTGGCTGGCCCTCGACCCTGATCCGGGGCGCTTCGCCCCCTGGGCGGTGGATTTGGCCGAGCGGTGCGTGATCGCGGACCTCGGTGCCGACTCGGCGATCGAAGCGCTGGGCGCGATGGCCGGGCCGGCGGCCAGGGCGGCATGGGAACGCCTGTCGGTGAAGCCGGGCGGCCCGGCGAGCTGGGCCAACGCGGAAGCGGCCCAGAGCATGCTCTTCGACTTGGGCGGCGAGGGAACGAGCCTCTAGCGGGACCGGATCATGCGAAGCCCCGCGAGGACGGTCCCGTGGCGCCCCCGCCAGGCCTCACCCCGAGGCGCCCCGCTGGGCCTCCCTCCGAGGCGCTGACGCCCCTCACTCTCCCTCCCTCACTCCTGACACGACGACCTCAACCCGAGCCCATTCCCGCACCCCCCACCCACCCATCGCCCCGGCCTCGGCCTCCACCACATGCCGGGCCCGCAGCCGAGGCATCCCCAGCCGCCCGGGCCGCATGGTGCGTACGGCGACGACGCGAAGGTGCCGATCGAGATAGGCGACGTCGATCGCCATGCGCATCCGAAAGGTGTGCACACTGTTGGCGGGGGAGAGCAGGATCGCCCCGTCGAGGGAGTCCCGCCCCAGCAGCCCCCTGGTCCGGGCCCGATAGGAGGCGGCGATCTCCAGCGGCACCCGGACGGGCGCCTCGCCCACACCCCCGTGCACGACCAACTCCCCACGCCCGTCCCGCCAGCGCCGCCCCATCCGGACCCCCTCCGACCGTGCCGCATGCCAACGGCTCTCCGCCCCCGAAGGTATCCGCAGGCAGCAGCCCACACATGGGCCCACGGACCCACGTCCTTTGCTGATTCCTGACTGAAACGCCGTACAGGTCACCACTGTTGGCGTTCGCCCATGGCGCGTTATGCAACCGTTACGGCTCGAACCGGACGACGAAACGCCGATTCCTCCCCATTCACCCCGCCAGTTGACAACCTTCACCCTGGTGCGGCCGCACCCCGCTGTATAGCTTTGGTTCGCTCAAGAGAAGCCCTCGCCACCTCCCGGGAGCCGACCGTGACCCGCCGCCCCACCCTCCTCGCAGCGCTCACGCTGACCGCCGCAGCGGCCCTGACGCTGTCCGCGTGCGGGAGCGATGACAGCTCCAAGGGCAAGGACAACGACAAGATCGCGGGAGCGGACACGGGGGACAAGGCATCCGCCTCCCCTTCACCGAGCGCCGCGGACTCGGCCGACCGGCCGAAGATCGACCCGCCGTCTGACCTCTCCTACACCTTCGACTGGCCCGAGACCGGAGACAAGGACAAGGACGCGATCCTGCGCGACGGCGAGCAGTCGATCAAGGCCGTCGACCTCGCGATCGTCAACCAGAACGCGCTCGACAAGGCGTACATCTACTACTACGAGGGCGAAGCCGCCGCCAGCACGCAGAAATTCATTCAGAACTACGTCGACCACAAGGCAGCCATCACGGGCGCATACCGGTTCTACGCTCCGCAGGTGGCAGTGGACAAGGACGGCACGGCGTCCTTCAGCTACTGCGAGGACCAAGGCAAGGCGTATGTGAAGGACCTCAAGACCAACAAGGCCAAGAAGACTGAGGTCACTGCCAAGAGCTACGTCATCTACCACACGTCGCTCAAGAAGAACGACAAGGGTGTCTGGGTGATCCAGAAGATGGTCTCGCAGAGTGGGAGTCCCAAGTGCCAGCCATGAAGCGTTTCTGGATGACGCTCACTTCGGTGGTTCTGGCCGGTACGTGCTGCTCGTTTCTGGCCCTTCCCGGAGTAGCGACCGCTGATGACACCTTGGGTGGTGACACGCAGGGCACCAAACAGGAGGCCAACGCAGGCGATGACGGCACCGTCTCCGTCACCGTAGGCGGCGTCGTCTTCGACCGTTCGAAGAACGGCAGCGGCAACTCCGCCGGTGCGCTCACGTCGACCACGTCCTGGTCCCCGCCCCCCTGCTGGTACGCCCCGAAGTACACCCCGGACCAGCTGAAGAAGTACCTCGAGCCGACCTGGGAGGCCGGTTCAACGGGCTACGAGTGGGACGCCGAGCAGCGGGACCGCTACGTCAACGGGCACCCGTACAAGGACTTCAACAAGGACAAGACCGGCAAGGGCTACTTCTGGGACTCCTTCGTCAACAAGGACTTCCCCCCGGGGTGGGACTCCTGTACGAAGCCCATCTTCTGGGTGGACCAGGGCGACCCCCCGCCCGCGGACATCGAGAACGCCGTCACTCCGAAGGTGCTCGCCGAACTCGCCTACGCCGAGATCCGCGTCCCCAGCACCAAGGTGACCCTGGCCCCCGCCGCACAGACCAAGGTCAACCTCCCGACCTGGGCCTGGCTGGACGCCGCCGACTTCAAGCCGGTCTCCGTCACCGCGTCCGTACCCGTGATCGGCATCAGTGCGACAGCGACCGCGACACCCGAATCCCTCCGCATCGAGCCGGGCACGAAGGACGCCGTCACCTACCCGGCCTCCGGCGTCTGCGCGCTCGACAACGACCGCATCGGTGAGCCCTACGCCCCAGGCAAGGCCGACCGCACTCCACCCTGCGGCGTGAAATACCTCCGCTCCTCGGGCGACGGCACGTACCCGCTCCAGGCCACCGTCACCTGGAAGATCACCTGGACCGGCAGCGGTGGTGCAAGCGGGGACCTCACCGACGGCTCCTTCGGCGCCACCCAGGACGTGGTCGTACAGGAGATCCAGGCCGTCAACCGCTGAGCCGAGCCACAGCTCCGACCGGCGAGCGGCCACCCGTGCGGGTGGCCGCCCTGTCCGCTCACAAGCGGCGCGGAGAGGCACTTGGGGTCATGCCCGACGGGTCACCGCCCTGCTGCGGCGTCTCGGAGGCGACTGCGCGGCGTCGGCTCCCAGATCCGGTCCAGAGCCGGGGTGGGGCCGGCTGCATGACAACGGTCTTCACCGGCTCGACCACCAAACGTGTTGCCCGTCGTGCCCAGACCTGGGTAGGAAGCCCTCATGACTCCTCTAGGCGCAGTGTTCCGCCCCCAGTTGGCCCCCGAGCGGCTTCGGGCCGTTTGTGACGTTGCTGAGGGGGCCGGGCTCGAAGAGCTCTGGCTCTGGGAGGACTGTTTCAGAGAAGGCGGGATCTCCACCGCCGCGGCCGCTCTCGCGTGGACCGAGCGGGTGCGGGTCGGGGTCGGGCTGTTGCCCGTGCCCTTGCGGAACGTTGCCATCACCGCCATGGAGGCCGCCTCCCTGCACCGGATGTTCCCCGGGCGGGCGATCCTCGGTGTGGGCCACGGCGTGCAGGACTGGATGGGGCAGGTCGGCGCCCGGGTCGAGTCGCCCCTCACCCTGCTGCGGGAGCATCTCCTCGCGCTCCGGGCCCTGTTGGGCGGCGAGCGCGTCACCGTCGACGGACGGTACGTCAAGCTCGACGACGTCGCCCTCGACTGGCCGCCGGACGGCCCGCAGAGCGGTGTGCTGGCCGGGGCCACCGGGCCGCGGTCGCTGCGGCTCAGCGGAGAGGCCGCCGACGGCACCCTCCTCACCGCCGCCACCGACGCCGAGGGAGTCCGCCGAGCACGGCAACTCGTCGAGGAGGGGCGCGCGGCGGCCGGCCGTGAGGCCGGACCCCACCCCCTGGTCGTCTATCTGCTCACCGCCACCGGTCCCGACGCCGCCGCCCGCCTGCGCGCCGAACTCGTCGACGAAGGGCTCGCCTCCGTGCCGGACCTCGGGGTCGCAGGAGACGCCAAGGCCGTGGCCGATGCCGTCGCGCGACTCGTCGAGGCCGGCGCCGACAGCGTCGTACTCCAGCCGACCGCGGACGAGCCCGACCCGGAGGGGTTCGTGCGGTTCACAGCCGAAGAAGTGCGTCCCCTCGTCCCGTGAGTGCCCGGGCGGCCGCCGACACACAAATGCCGAGCGCCCCCGCCCGTCCGATGCCACCATCGCCCCATGTCAGAACTCCTGGAACCGGAACCGCACCCCTCGCGCCCCGCCACCTACCAAGAGCTGCTCGCTGAAGGCGCCTCCGTCCCGACCGAAGGCTGGGACTTCTCGTGGTTCGAGGGGCGGGCGACGGAAGCGCGCCCCTCCTGGGGGTACGCCGTGTCGATGGCCGAGCGGCTGGGCCGGGCGAGTGCGGCGCTCGATGTGCAGACCGGGGGCGGAGAGGTGCTGGACTTCGCCCTCGCCAGGATCGCCCACGACGCCACCGTCAAGGACGCCCCCGACGCCACCCCCACCCCCGACGCCACCCCCACCCCCGACGCCGGCACCGCAGCCCTCAAGCCACCCCTCCTCACCATCGCCACCGAAGGCTGGCCGCCCAACGTCGCCAAGGCCACCGCCCTGCTTCGTCCGCGCGGCGTCGGCGTCGTCGCCGCTGCCGACGACGCCCCCCTGCCCTTCGCCGACGGTGCCTTCGACCTGGTCGTCAGCCGCCATCCCGTCCGTCCCCAGTGGGACGAGATCGCCCGCGTCCTCCGGCCCGGCGGGACGTACTTCGCCCAGCACGTCGGCCCGCGCAGCGTCTTCGAACTCGTCGAGTACTTCCTCGGGCCCCAGCCGGACGAGGTGCGCGGCGGCCGCCACCCCGACCGTGAGCGTGCCGACGCCGAAGCCGCCGGGCTCGACGTCGTCGGTCTGCGGGCGGAGCGGCTGCGCATGGAGTTCCACGACATCGGCGCCGTCGTGCACTTCCTGCGCAAGGTGGTCTGGATGGTCCCCGGCTTCACCGTCGAGGCGTACGAGCCACAACTCCGAGAACTGCACGAGCGCATCCAGGCCGAGGGGCCCTTCGTCGCCCACAGCACCCGCCACCTCTTCGACGCACGCAAGCCCGGCTGACGCACACCCAGCCGGTGATCAGGCGTGCGGACCCACCGTCACCTCTCCCACCACCAGCTCCGGCGTAGCCTCCAGCACCTCGCCCACCCGCTCCACCTGCTCGTCCAGCTCCCGCCGCTGCCGTGCCGTCAGCCGTACGAGCGGCTCGACCGTGACGGTCGTACGGCGGCCCCTGCGCCGCTGGTGCCACACCCCCGCCACCACACCGTCGACGAGCAGCACCGGGTAGTTGCCCGCCTGGCCACCCCCGAGGGCGCGCGCGTACGCCGCCCCGGGGAACAGCCGCTCGCGGGGCTGCCCGGCGATGACATACGCGTCGAAGTAGGGGAGCAGGCGCACACCCGGCGGCGGGCCCTGCGGGAAGTCGGTGTCGTCCGCCGCCACCCACGCCGGTGTTCCCTCGAACAGGACCTCCTCGATACGGCCCGCTGCGGCCAACTCGCCGAACAGCGCCGTGGCCCAGCCGGGCGGCGCCGCCAGCCACCGCGCGAAGTGCTGCGGCGTCGCCGGCCCGTACGCGTGCAGATAGCGGCGGACGAAGGCAGCCAGTGCGTCCCCCGGGTCCGCCTCCGGGCCCTCGGGCAGCGGCCGCGTGTACGTAGCCTTGCGGCCGCGGTTCGGGCCGAAGCACAGGGCGCCCGCCCACCCGGCCCGGTGCATCACCTGGCGCCAGCGCGGCCACAGGTCCTGAAACGCCGGCATCACGCGCTCACCGGCCCAGGGGCCCGTGCGGGCGACGACCTCCTCGGACAGCTCGTCAAGGGTCAGGTACCTGCCGTCGAGCGCGTCACCGATCGCCGTCACGACCTGGTCCGCCTGCTCTCCGGTGAGCCGCACATCGGGCGGGAACGGGCTCGGCCCGGTCGGTACCGCGCTCAGGGCCGCCGAGAAGAGGGGGAATTCACGGGCCGGGAGAAGGTGGACCGTGCCGCGTGGGCCGTACGTCTTGATCAGGGTCCGGTCGTCCCAGAGCGCGGCCCGTACGTCCGCCCGTGTCACCGCGTCCTTCCGCATCCCCACCGACAGCTCGGCCGCGGAGAGCACCTGCGCGTGCGCCCCCAGCATCGCGCCCACCACGTCGGCGACCGGCGTACCGGTCGCGGCCGGCCTGGTCAGGAACTGCCGCCGCGCCCGGCGCGCACTCGCGGCGTCCCACGTGATCCTCACGGTCGTCGTCATAGAACGACGTTAGACGTGAACGAGGACAGTTTCCGTCCTAGATCTCCTTCTGGATCGTCGTCCTGGAACCCTGCCCCCCACCCGGCCCCACCCCGCCCCTTCCACTCACCGCACTTGCGCATCATCCGACGAGGGTTTTCACATCGTTATCGCCCGCAGCTCGCCTCCGTGCGGCCACTCACGTAAATTCGGACGAGGGTTATTCGCGTGAGCAAAGCTGCGCGGGCGGTACCGCGCAGTGGAGGGGGCTGCGCGGTGCCAGGGACCATCCGTCGAGCCGCAGCGCATCGACGTCCCGGCGGCAAAGCATCGGCGGGCGGGCGGCACGCGGGCGATGCGCGGCCGTTCCCCGGTCAAGCGGGCGTTCACATGCGCGTCACCCGTCGGGGGGGTGTCGGGACAAGTCGCCCGAGTGGGCGTGAGGTGCGGCAAATCCTCCGGTTCCCGGCCGCGGAACGCCTGATTCCCCAGGTTATGCGCCAAGTTTCGGCGAGAGGCGAGCTCTGAATGAGGGACTCCGCTTGCCTCACCGCGTCGCCGGGTGGCTCCGGAGAGTAGTTGTGGCCCGCCGATGCACGCAGCAGCACTCACGAAGGGTTATGGTGGAAACCCCCCCTCGGGCCGGTCCGTCTCCCCCCCACGGACCGGCCCGTTTTTCTTGCCCCGCCCGGCGGCTCGAACCATCGGCCGGAACCGTTCGTTCCGCCCCCGTGGGCGGCCCACGGCCGTGGCGAGGGTAGGCTTCGCCTTCGGGGACTGCCATACGGGCAGGGACCGCCCGCGGCCACGACCGGGCCGCAAGCCGCGGCCTGTCCGATCCGTACGGAGGGGCTGACAATCACGTGAACCTGCGCGACAAGCTGCGTGGCCTGCTGGTCAGGCTGTACGCACGCCGGGTGGAAGGTCACCTGGACCACGCTCAGGTGCCCAAGCACATCGGCGTCATCATGGACGGCAACCGGCGCTGGGCGAAGGCCGCCGGTTCCAGCACCGTCGACGGCCACCGGGCCGGGGCCGGGAAGATCGAGGAGTTCCTCGGCTGGTGCAGTGAGACCGACGTCGAGGTCGTCACCCTCTGGCTCCTGTCCACGGACAACTTCGACCGCCCGCAGGAAGAGCTCGTCCCCCTGCTCGGCATCATCGAGGACGTCGTGCGCACCCTGGCCGCCGACGGCCGCTGGCGCGTGCACCACGTCGGCACGCCCGACCTGCTGCCCTCGGGGATGCAGACGATCCTCAAGGAGGCCGAGGAGACCACCGCGCACGTCGACGGGATACTGGTCAACGTCGCCATCGGCTACGGCGGCCGTCAGGAGATCGCCGACGCCGTGCGCTCGATGCTGCTCGACGCCCGGGACAAGGGCACCTCGATGGAGGAGCTCGCCGAGGCCGTCGACATCGACATGATCGGGCGTCACCTCTACACCAGCGACCAGCCCGACCCCGACATCGTGATCCGCACCAGCGGCGAGCAGCGGCTGTCCGGATTCATGCTCTGGCAGACCGCCCACTCGGAGTACTACTTCTGTGACGTGTTCTGGCCGGCGTTCCGCAAGGTCGACTTCCTGCGGGCCATGCGCGACTACGCGGCCCGCCACCGGCGCTACGGCGGCTGACGTACCCCCAGACGGGCACCCGGACGCAGGACGTCCCACGTCACAACACCTCCCGGTACCCCCTTGGCGACGCCTGTAACGCCGAGTTCACCGGCTCGCCGTCATATGCCGTGGCATGGCGACGCTCGTTCGAGGGCATAACCCAGACAGGTCGACGCCCGAACCACGGGTGTCGGATCTCAGCGGACGGCACGGGGCCGTCCGCCCGGGAGGCCCTTTGCACCAGCCCGATCGTGCGGTCACAGCACGGACGAAGAGGCGGAGGGCCGGTTCTCGGCCCGCGCAGGGCGGCCGACGACCGGTCCAGCTCCATACCGTCGCTCCCCGACCTCATCCGAGGGGGTACGTCCTTCCGTGGTGACCAGCACAAAGCGCCACAAGCCCGACCGGCGCACCTATGTTCTCGACACCAGCGTCCTGCTGGCCGACCCGCACGCCCTGAACCGCTTCGACGAGCACGAGGTCGTGCTCCCCATCGTCGTGGTCACGGAGCTGGAGGCCAAGCGGCACCATCCCGAACTCGGCTACTTCGCCCGGCAGGCCCTCCGCCTGCTCGACGAGTTGCGGGTCCGGCACGGTCGCCTCGACGCACCCATCCCGACGGGAGACCTGGGCGGGACCGTCCGTGTCGAGCTCAACCACTCGGACCCCAGCGTGCTGCCCAGCGGCTACCGCCTGGGGGACAACGACTCCCGCATCCTCGCGGTCGCCCGCAACCTGCAGGCCGAGGGTTTCGACGTCACCGTCGTGTCCAAGGACCTCCCGCTCAGGATCAAGGCGTCGTCCGTCGGGCTCCTCGCCGAGGAGTACCGCGCGGAACTCGCCATCACGGACTCCTCCGGCTGGACCGGAATGTCCGAACTGACCCTGCCCGGCGAGCAGGTGGACATCCTCTTCGAGGAGGGGCACGTCCATGTCCCCGAGGCCGCCGACCTCCCGGTGCACACAGGCCTGACCATCCAGTCGGAGCGCGGCAAGGCGCTCGGACGGGTCACGCCCGAGGGCAACATCCGGGTCGTGCGCGGGGATCGTGAGGCGTTCGGCATCAAGGGCCGCAGTGCCGAGCAGCGGATCGCGCTCGACCTGCTGCTCGACCCGGACGTCGGGATCGTCTCGATGGGCGGCCGGGCCGGCACCGGCAAGTCGGCGCTGGCGCTGTGCGCCGGTCTGGAGGCGGTGCTGGAGCGCCGTCAGCACCAGAAGGTGATGGTCTTCCGTCCGCTGTACGCGGTGGGCGGGCAGGAGCTGGGGTACCTGCCCGGCTCCGAGGCCGAGAAGATGAGCCCCTGGGCGCAGGCCGTCTTCGACACGCTGTCGGCGGTCACGTCCCGCGAGGTCATCGAGGAGGTCACCGCGCGCGGGATGCTGGAGGTCCTGCCGCTCACCCACATCCGGGGACGCTCGCTGCACGACGCGTTCGTGATCGTGGACGAGGCCCAGTCGCTGGAAAGGAACGTGCTTCTTACCGTTCTGTCCAGGATCGGGGCCAATTCACGGGTGGTTCTCACCCATGACGTGGCCCAGCGGGACAACCTCAGGGTCGGCCGGTACGACGGTGTCGTCGCCGTCGTCGAGAAGCTGAAGGGGCATCCGCTCTTCGCCCATGTGACCCTGACGCGGTCCGAGAGGTCCCAGATCGCCGCCCTTGTGACCGAAATGCTCGAAGACGGGCAGATCTGACCGGCCGCGGTAAGTAGTAGCGCTTATGCGATAGTTGGCGCCGTCCGGAAAAGGCCAAGAGCCTAGCCGGGCGGCGCCTTCGCGTGTGGCCGTTCCGTGGAATTACCTGCGCCAAACGGGATGTGAGCTTTCACACGCAACTCGGAATTGCCTTGCCCCGTCGTGTTACGGCAGAGTCTCACTCCTGTCAGGCCCCGCATACGACACACCTGTACCCCCAGCGGTACGGCACCACAAAGCAACAGCACCAACTGCATAGCGATGTCGTATGCCGCCCGAGCGATACGCGGCGCTCCCCCCGGGGGAGTTGCCCACCGGGCCCGCGCCTCCCGTGACCCCGCAGTTGGGGAGGCCAGTGCCAGGGGCACGATTGCGTCCGCGAGGGTCACCGAAGCGGGCGATGCTGGAAGGAAAACCGTGTGAGCCGGATCTCGGTCCGGGGATTCGCAGTGGCTTCGGCCACGGCGGTCACCGCTGTCGGAAGCGTCGTCGGTGTTGCCTCGGGCAGCACCGCGCAGAACAACGACGCCGAAGCGGCAGCCAGCGGCGCCACCCTGCTCGCGGACATCCCCGCGGGCCAGCAGGCCCAGGTGCAGACCGCGTCCCTGACGCAGCAGGCCGACGCACAGGCCATCCAGGCGGACGCGAGCGCCAAGAAGGACGCCGAGGAGGCAGCCCGCAAGGCCGCCGCCGAGACGGCCATCGCCAAGAAGGAAGCCGCCGAGAAGGCCGCCAAGGCCGCCGAGGAGGCAGCCAAGGAGCGCGCGGAGGTCAAGGCCGCCGCCAGCCGCTCCAAGGACATCTCCGACTTCCCCGTCGCGAGCTCCTACAGCATCGCCCAGATCCAGGCGATGGCGAGGCAGCTGGTGCCGTCGGGCCAGTTCCAGTGCTTCAGCAACATCGTGGACCACGAGTCCGACTGGAACTACAAGGCCGTCAACCCCTCCTCCGGGGCCTACGGCATGTTCCAGGCGCTGCCCGGTTCCAAGATGTCGTCCGCCGGCGCCGACTGGCAGACCAACCCGGCCACCCAGATCAAGTGGGGCCTCAACTACATGAACGACCGCTACGGCAGCCCGTGTGACGCCTGGTCGTTCTGGCAGGCCAACCACTGGTACTGAGCCGACCGGCCCCCGGCCGATCCCGCACTTCGCGAGAGCCCCGCACCGTCGTCCGGTGCGGGGCTCTCGCCATGTACGGTCGGACGGACGGCTCCCCGGGGGAGTGGCGCGCCAAGACGGGGGAAAAGGACGGATCATGTCGCGAGTGCCAGGGTGGCTCGGCCGGCTCGGTGCCGGGCTGACCGAGATGAGCGAGCGGTACAACGAACGCCGCGCCGAGGCCGAACGGGAGCAGGACGACCCCGAGCCCGGGACGCTCGCCGGTGACCACGTGCCGCCGCCCCCGGACTACGCCCCCGACGTCGCAGCCCGCCCCGATCCCGCGCTGGCCGTGCCGTGGGGGGTGCGGGTCGCGGCCGAGGCCGGCTGGCGGCTCCTCGTCCTCGCGGGCACCCTCTGGGTGCTGATGCGGGTCATCAGCGCCGTCCAGCTCGTGGTGCTCTCGTTCGTCATCGCGCTGCTCATCACGGCGATCCTGCAGCCGACGGTGGCCCGGCTGCGGCGCCACGGTGTGCCGCGGGGGCCGGCGACCGCGCTGACGGCCATGTTCGGCTTCATCGTCATCGGCCTCATCGGCTGGTTCGTGACCTGGCAGGTCATGGAGAACATCGACGACCTCTCGGGCCAGATCCAGGACGGCATCGACGAGTTGCGGAACTGGCTGCTGAACAGCCCCTTCCACGTCACGGACAAGCAGATCAACGAGATCGCCACGAACCTGCGCGAGGCGGTCGGGGCGAACACCGACCAGATCACCTCCGCGGGCCTGGAGGGCGTGACGGTCGTCGTCGAGGCGCTCACCGGGATCCTGCTGTCGGTCTTCTGCACGCTGTTCCTGCTCTACGACGGCAAGCGGATCTGGGAATGGACGCTGAAGCTGGTGCCGACGGCGGCGCGGCCGGGGGTGGCCGGGGCCGGTCCCGCGGCGTGGCGGACGCTGACGGCGTATGTGCGGGGCACGGTGATCGTGGCGCTGATCGACGCGATCTTCATCGGTCTCGGCATCTACTTCCTCGATGTGCCGATGGCCGTGCCGCTGGCGGTGTTCATCTTCCTGTTCGCGTTCATCCCGCTGGTGGGCGCGGTGGTGTCCGGGGCGCTGGCGGTGGTCGTCGCGCTGGTCACCCAGGGGGTGTTCACGGCCGTCATGACGCTGGTGGTGGTGCTCGCGGTGCAGCAGATCGAGGGCCACATCCTGCAGCCGTTCATCCTGGGGCGGGCCGTGCGGGTGCACCCGCTGGCGGTGGTGCTGGCGGTGGCGTGCGGGGGAATGGTCGCCGGAATCGGCGGTGCGGTGGTCGCCGTGCCGCTGGTGGCGGTGACGAACACGGTCGCCGGGTATCTGCGGTCGTACTCGCAGAAGTCGGCGCTCCGGCACTCGGTGCGGCCCCGCGGGGCCACGGCGGTGAGCTCGGAGCCGACTCCGCAGACGCCGTCGGAGTAGCCGGAACGCCCACAGGGCCCCGTCCACCGGTCAGGTGGGCGGGGCCCTGTGAGGTGAGGCGGGCGGCCGGGGGTTACTCGGCCAGAACCGCCTCGGCGTCCAGCGTGACGCCGACCGCCTGGATCACGGAGGCGATCTTGAACGCCTCCTGGACGACCTCGCGGTCGAGGCCCGCCTTGCGCAGGACCTGCTCGTGGGAGTCCAGGCACATGCCGCAGCCGTTGATGGCCGAGACGGCGAAGGACCACAGCTCGAAGTCGACCTTGTCGACGCCCGGGTTGCCGATGACGTTCATCCGCAGACCCGCGCGCAGGGTGCCGTACTCGTGGTCCGACAGCAGGTGACGGGTGCGGTAGAAGACGTTGTTCATCGCCATCACCGCGGCGGCGGCCTTGGCGGCCGTGTACGCCTCCGGCGACAGGTTCGCCTTCGCCTCCGGCTCCAGTTCGCGGAGCACGATCGGGGAGCGCGAGGCGATCGCCGTCGACAGCACCGTGCCCCACAGCTGCTGGGCCGGCAGGTCGGAGTTGCCGATGACCGAGCCCAGGTTGAGCTTCAGGTCCTTGGCGTAGTCCGGTATGGCGGACTTCAGGGCATCCAGCGACATGTCAGATCACTCCCCGGAGAGCAGCGCGACCGGGTCGAGGGTCTCGTCGCCCTTCGACCAGTTGCAGGGGCACAGCTCGTCCGTCTGGAGCGCGTCCAGGACCCGGAGGACCTCCTTCGGGTTACGGCCGACCGAGCCCGCGGTCACCATGGAGAACTGGATCTCGTTGTTCTGGTCCACGATGAACACCGCGCGCTTGGCGAAGCCGTCCTCGCCCTCGATGCCGAGGTCGCGCATCAGCTCGTGCTTGGAGTCGGCCATCATCGGGAACGGCAGGTCGCGCAGGTCGTCGTGGTCCTTGCGCCAGGCGTGGTGGACGAACTCCGAGTCACCGGAGAAGCCGAGGACCTGCGCGTCGCGGTCCGCGAACTCCTCGTTCAGCTTGCCGAAGGCGGCGATCTCGGTCGGGCACACGAAGGTGAAGTCCTTGGGCCACGCGAAGATGACCTTCCACTGACCCTCGTAGGTCTTGTGGTCGATCTGCTGGAACTCCTTGCCCTTCTCCAGCGAGACGCAGGCGGTCAGGTCGAACTCGGGGAACTTGTCACCGACGGTGAGCACACACACTCCTTGCAGCGAAGAAACTCCCGGATCGCGGGGGTTTCCCATGGGTTGGACTGTGTTGATGTTGGCACAGGCTCGATTGATTACGGAAATAGCTACACTCGGTCGGGTTGATCGGAGGTAGTTATCAGTGACTGTCGGTAATAAGCGCAGGCGGCCCAGTCTCGCCCAGCTCCGTGCCTTCGCGGCGGTCGCCGAGCACCTTCATTTCCGCGACGCGGCAGCGGCGATCGGCATGAGCCAGCCCGCCCTCTCGGGCGCCGTGTCGGCCCTGGAGGAAACACTCGGAGTGACGCTCCTCGAGCGTACGACGCGCAAGGTGCTGCTCTCGCCCGAGGGGGAGAGGATCGCCGTACGCGCCAAGGCGGTTCTGGGGGAGGTCGAGGCGCTCATGGAGGAGGCCGAGGCGGTCCGGGCGCCCTTCACCGGGGCGCTGCGGCTCGGCGTGATCCCGACGGTCGCGCCCTATCTCCTGCCGACCGTGCTGCGGCTCGTCCACGAGCGGTATCCGCACCTCGACCTCCAGGTGCACGAGGAGCAGACCACCAGCCTGCTCGACGGTCTGACGAGCGGGCGGCTCGACCTGCTGCTGCTCGCAGTGCCGTTGGGTATGCCGGGCGTCCTCGAACTGCCGCTGTTCGACGAGGACTTCGTGCTCGTCACGCCGCTCGACCACTGGCTCGGCGGGCGGGAGGGCATCCCGCGGCAGGCACTGCGCGAGCTGAACCTGCTGCTGCTGGACGAGGGGCACTGCCTGCGTGACCAGGCCCTCGACATCTGCCGGGAGGCCGGCCGCGACGACGTGCCGGTCACCACGACCGCCGCCGGGCTGTCCACGCTGGTGCAGCTCGTCGCGGGCGGACTCGGCGTGACGCTGTTGCCGCGCACCGCACTGAAGGTGGAGACCTCCCGCAGCAACCAACTGCTCACCGGGTACTTCGCCGACCCGGCCCCCACGCGCCGGATCGCACTGGCGATGCGGGCGGGGGCCGCGCGCGGCGCGGAGTACGAGGAACTGGCGGCCGCCCTGCGGCAGGCCCTGCGGCCGCTGCCGGTACGGGTCCTGGATTGGGACGGCTGACGGCACGGGCCCCGGGCGGGGCCCGTGCCTTGACGGGATTCGCCCCGGCCGGGGCCCGCGCCTTGACGGGATTCGCCCCGGCCGGGGCCCGCGCCTTGACGGGATTCGCCCCGGCCAGGGCGCCTGAGCCCGTGCCGGACCCGGTCCTACTCGGTCCGCAGCCCGTCCGGCCGCAGCAGCTTCAGCAGCGGCGGCAGGCTCAGCAGAGTCACCACCAGGACGACGCCCGCTCCGATGCCGGTCATCGACAGCACGCTCGGCCAGTCCACCCGGACCGACGTGCTGGTCATCCGCAGCAGCACCGCGCCCAGGGCCATGCCCACCGTCGCGGCGAGCAGCAGACCCAGCCCGATGGGGATCGCCGTCTGCCACAGCACCGACAGGCCGAGGGTGCGGCGCCGGGTGCCGAAGGCGACAAGGGACGACAGCAGCTTGCGGCGTTCGCGCAGCTGCTCCAGCTGCGAGACCAGCAGGCTCGCCCCGATCAGCGCCAGCACGCAGGCGGCGCCGACGGACAGGCCGGTGCGGATGGTGGCGTAGCGGTCGTTGCTCTCGACGCTGTGCCAGGTCATGGGCTGGACCACCGGGTCCAGCCGCGCCGCCGTGTTGCGCACATGGTCGTACGCGTCCGGCGCCGAGGGGTCCAGGCTCAGGAAGAGCCGCGTGGAGATGAGCGTCTTGAGCTTCCCGGGCAGCGCGCCGGGGGTGATCAAGATGCCGCCGCGCTCGTAGCCGGTGGGGTCCTCGCGGGACTCGGCCTGCCGGATGCCCCGCGGAACGGTCCAGGAGACCGTACGGTCGCCGGCGCGGCCGGATTCCTCCGATTCGGCCCACAGGGGCGTGCCGGGCACGGCCAGGCGCTCGCTGTCGCTGTCGTACTCCGAGTCCTTGGCCGCGAACACGTCACCGTCGCGGCAGTCGGGGAGCGTTGCGACCTCACGCAGCGACACGCAGTCGGCCACGGTGATCTGGATGAGGGCGTCCGCCTCGCGCCGGTCGCCGAGATGGAAATCCGACAGGACGGTGACCTTGCGCACGCCCTCGGTGTCGCGGTACTTCCCGATGACGGCCGCGGCGTCGGCGCCGTCCGGCACGTCCGCGCTCATCTGGGCCCGGGAGACGTCGTACTGTGACGCCTTGGTGTAGTTGCCCTCCACCCCGGCGAACAGCATCTGCAGGGCGATCGCCCCGGCCACCGCCACCGCGATGCCGTTGACCATCCGGGCCGCCGCGCCACTGCTCAACTGAAGCCTGCGCACGGCCAGTTGCCAGGCGACCCCACCCGATCCGAGCCGGGCCACTACCGTCTCCACCACCCAGGGGAGCAGTGCCGTGACGCCGACCAGCAGGAGCATCACGCCGCCCACGACGAGGTACTGGTTGAAGTCCCCGCCGTCGTCGCCCTGCCCGATCATCGGGTAGAGCATCGCGAGCCCGCCCAGCGGCAGCAGCAGCCGCCACCACAGGCGGCGCCGCGAGGGCTTGGCCGTGCGCACCACGCCGAGGGGCTCGATGACCACGCCGCGCAGGGCGAGGATCGTCACCAGGACCGCGGCCGCCGGCACCGCCAGCGCGATCAGCACGGCCAGCAGGGGAGAGGGGTTCAGATAGCTCGGGAACACGCTGACGCGGAACACCTCGACGGACGCCGCCAGTTGCCGGCCGAGCAGGAAGAACCCGGTGCCGAGGACGAGCCCCAGCACGGAACCGGCGAGCGCCTCCCCGGCGGCGATCCGCCGGGTCATCCGGCTGTCGGAGCCGACCAGCCGCAGCGCCGCGAGCCTGCGGTCGCGCCGCTCGCCCCCGAACCGCACGGCCGCGGCGATGAACACGGCGACCGGCATCAGCAGCACCACGAAGACGACCAGGACCAGCAGGAGCAGCACCGGGTCCCACGGGTCGGGCGACCCCAGGTCGTCGTTGCCGAAGTGGTCGATCCGGGCGCCGCTCGCGGCGCCCTCCAGCAGCTTCGCCAGCCCCTTGCCGCCCGCGAAGTACGCGAGCTCGTGGGAGCCGACGAGCCCCTGCTCGCCGATGGTGCCCGCGATGCGGTAGTCCAGGCGCTCCCGCAGCAGCTTGCCGTCGTCGGAGGCGAGCAGTTCCTTCAGCGCGGGGGAGACGACCATCTCGCCCACTGCCGGGAACGCCGAGACCCCCGGCGGCAGCGGCGCCCGCGGGCCCTCCGCCTCCAGCATCCGGCCGCGCACGTCCATGTCGCGGAACGTGGTGTCCGCGTCCACGACGATCAGGGTGTCGTCGGCCTTCGGTATCTGCTGGCCGAACGTGTGGTCGCTGCGGGCCTTCTCGCGCCGGTCGCGTTCCGCCAGTGCGCCCGGGATGGCGGTGGTGAGCAGCAGCAGCGCCACTCCGAGCCCGACACCGACGGCCGTGAGCAGCGCCCGGGTCCACCCCTCGCGTCCGCCGGCGAAGGCGAACCGGGCCCCCATGGACAGGTCCCGGCTCCACTGCCCGAGGCTCATACGACGCGCTCCATGTCACGGGACTTGCCGTCCCGTACGACGATCTCGCGGTCGGAGTACGCGGCCACCCGCGCCTCGTGCGTGACGAGCACCACGGCCGCGTTGGCGGACCGGGCCGCGTCCGTCAGCAGCTCCATCACGCGCTCGCCGTTGAACGAGTCGAGCGCGCCGGTCGGCTCGTCGGCGAACACCACCCGAGGGTTCGTCACCAGAGAGCGGGCGACGGCGACCCGCTGCCCCTGACCGCCAGACACCTCACCGGGCCGCTTCTTGCGGAGGTCGTCGACCTCCAGGCGTTCCATCCAGGCCAGCGCGGTCCGCTCGGCCTCCTTGCGGGAGGAGCCGTTCAGCCGCAGTGGCAGGGCGACGTTCTCCACGCAGGTGAGTTCCGGCACGAGCTGCCCGAACTGGAACACGAAACCGAACTCCGAGCGCCGCAGCGCACTGCGCTCGGCGTCGCCCATCGCGGTCACTTCGCGCCCGTTGTACGTGATCGAGCCCGAGTCGGGCATGACGATCCCGGCGAGGCAGTGCAGCAGCGTCGACTTGCCTGACCCGGACGGCCCCATCACGGCGACGACCTCGCCCGGGTGGATGGAGAACTCCGCGCCGTCGAGCGCGGTCGTCGGCCCGTACGCCTTGCGCAGGTCCTGGGCGGTGAGGAGCGAACCGGCGGGAATCGTCATCGGGCCACCGCCTCACGGAGCTTGTCCAGACGCGCCGCCGTCAGCTCCAGCCAGCGCAGGTCCGCCTCCAGGTGGAACAGCGCGTGGTCGCAGATGAGCTGGTCGGCCAGATCGCCCTTGCGCTTGCGGTCGGTGAGGATCCGCATGCTGCGCAGGTGCTCCGAGCGCTGGGTGTCGAGGATGTCACCGGCGTCGCGGTGGGTGAGCAGCGCGAGGACGACTTTGGTGTAGAGGGTCGACTGGAGGTACGGCTCCGGTTTCTCGGGTGTGGCGAGCCAGCGCGCGACGTCGGTGATGCCGGCCTCGGTGATCGCGTACCGCTTGCGCTCGGGACCGCCGCCCGCCTCGATGCCGTCGACCTCGACGAGACCGTTCTTCAGCAGCCGGGACATCGTCGAGTAGACCTGGCCGTAGTGGAGCGGCCGGTCGTGACCGAACTTCTCGTCGAAGGCCCGCTTCAGGTCGTAACCGTGGCGCGGGCCGGACTCCAGGAGTCCCAGGAGAGTGTGACCGATGGACATGAACAGGACTGTACACGGTGTGTATACGCCGTATGTATACGCGGGGTGTGCAGGTCGTGGCCCGGTGTGCGGGAGCGCAGGTCGAGGCTCGTTGTCACGGTTCCGCAACAGCCGTCGCTCCTGCTCCGGCCGGGACTGCGCCATCCGGCCGTCCGGCGCCCGGGGGCGGGGCCGGTCAGGCCGGCGGGGGCCCGGGGGTGGAGCCGGTCAGGCCCGCGTGGGCCCGGGGGTGGGGCCGGTCAGGCCGGCGGGGGTCCGGGGGTGGAGCCCCCGGGGGGCCGCCCGCGCCGGGGCAGTGGTCCCGTGTCCCGCGGCAGACGCCCCGCCTCCGCCAGCGCCTTCCGCAACAGGAACTCGATCTGCGCGTTGGCCGACCGCAGTTCGTCCCCGGCCCACCGCGCGAGTGCCTCGTACACCGCGGGGTCCAGCCGCAGCAGCACCTGCTTGCGCTGCTGCTGCGGCCGGCGCCGCGGGCCCTGGCCTTCGGGAGGGACCGTCACTGGTAGAGGGACCCGGTGTTGAGGACCGGCTGCGCGGCCCGGTCACCGCACAGCACCACCATCAGGTTGGAGACCATCGCCGCCTTCCGTTCGGAGTCCAGCTCCACGATGTCCCGCTCGGTGATCCGGGCGATCGCGGCCTCCACCATGCCCACCGCACCGTCCACGATCTGCCGACGCGCCGCGACCACCGCTCCGGCCTGCTGCCGCTGGAGCATCGCCGAGGCGATCTCGGGGGCGTACGCGAGGTGCGTGAAGCGGGACTCGATGATCTGCACCCCGGCCGCCTCCACGCGCGCGTGCAGTTCGACGGCGAGCTTCTCGGTGATCTCCTCGGCGTTGCCGCGCAGCGAGAGGCCGTCCTCCTCGTGCGCGTCGTAGGGGTACTCGATGGCGATGTGCCGCACGGCCGCCTCGGTCTGGGTGGAGACGAACTCGATGTAGTCGTCGACCTCGAAGGTGGCCTGGGCGGTGTCCTCGACGCGCCAGACCACGACCGCGGCGAGCTCGATCGGGTTGCCGTAGGCGTCGTTGACCTTGAGGACGGCGGTCTCGTGGTTGCGGACCCGCGTCGAGATCTTCGTGCGCGAGGTGAAGGGGTTCACCCAGCGCAGGCCGTCCTGCCGGATGGTGCCCCGGTACCGGCCGAAGAGCTGGACGACCCGGGCCTCGCCGGGAGCCACCATGTTCAGCCCGCACATGGCGAGGAACGCCGCGAGCGCGATCAGGATGCCGCCGATGATCAGCCCGGCCTGTGCGCCGGTCGGCTGCACGGTGGTGGCGGCCGCGATCAGCCCGGCGCCGGCCAGCAGTCCGAGCAGTCCGAGCAGCAGGGCGAGCCCGCCGCCGATGCTGTGGGCCGCGAACTCCCGCACGCGGGGTGCCGGCATCTCGGGCACGTCGGGCGTGACCTGCGGTTCCGGTGTGGACATGGGTGAGCCCCCGTTTCTCGGGGAAGCCGCTCCTGCTTGGCTTCCGTCTATCTAAGTGATATCACTTTTCCGGCTCCTGGCAACCCTGTGGGTGTCTCGAACGTCGGTTCCGTTGGGAATGGGTGCTGATTGTCACGTCCGCAAAGGGCCGGATCGGCTGCCCTATCTCTTATCTCCCGGTGTTAGCTTTCTGAGCTGACCTGAGCGGCGAACCTGTGTGACGCATGAGCACACATGAACGAAGCGGAGCGGATCGGACCCATGGGACGAGCGGAAGAGAGACGCGCCAGACAGCGCGGTGGGCGCCGGGCGGCACCCAAGAGCCGCCGTTCGTCGGCTGCGGCCGGGAAGAGCGGCATACGCAGGCTCTTCACCTGGAAGAAGCTCCTCGGCACCTTCCTCGGCCTGTGCCTGCTGAGCATGGGCGCCTTCGTCGTGCTGTACATGATGATCGACATCCCCGAGGGGAACGCCGACGCCAAGCGGCAGAGCAACATCTACAAGTACAGCGACGGCTCGATCATGGCCCGCGACGGCAAGGTCAACCGCGAGAACGTCGATCTGTCCCGGGTCCCCAAGGACGTGCGGCTGACCTTCGTCGCGGCCGAGAACAAGACCTTCTTCAAGGACTCCGGCGTCGACTTCAAGGGCACCGCCCGCGGCCTGTTCAACACGCTGTCGGGCCGGGGCGCGCAGGGCGGTTCGACGATCACCCAGCAGTACGTCAAGAACTACTACCTGACGCAGGAGCAGACCGTCTCGCGCAAGCTGAAGGAGATGGTCATCTCGCTGAAGCTGGACCGGGAGGAGTCCAAGGACTACATCCTGGCCGGCTACATCAACACCAGCTACTACGGCCGCAACGCCTACGGCATCCAGGCCGCCGCTCAGGCCTACTACCGCAAGGACGCCGAGGAACTCACGGTCGCGCAGGGCGCCTACCTCGCCGCACTGCTCCAGGCCCCCAGCCAGTACGACTGGGCCGTCGCCTCCAAGGACGGTAAGAGGCTGGTGAAGGCGCGCTGGAACTACGTCCTCGACAACATGGTCGACGAGGGCTGGCTGAGCGCGTCCAAGCGGGCCGACATGAAGTTCCCGACGCCGGAGGAGCCCAAGCCCGCCCCCGGCATGGAGGGTCAGAAGGGCTACCTGGTCAACGCGGCCAACGCGGCACTCGAGAAGCAGCTCGTCGCCGATGGCACCGCCGACAACACCAAGGAAGCCGAGGCGTTGGTCAACGCCGGCGGCTGGACCCTCACGCTCAACATCGACAAGAAGAAGCAGGCGGCGCTGGAGAAGTCCGTCCGGCAGCAGCTGACCAGCAAGCTCGACCCCGCCAAGCGCAAGGTGGACGGAGACGTCCAGGCCGGTGCCGTGTCGGTGAACCCGAAGACCGGCGCCGTGGTCGCGATGTACGGCGGCGAGGACTACTTCAAGCACTACACCAACAACGCCACCCGCGCCGACTACCAGCCCGCCTCCACCTTCAAGCCGGTCATCCTGGCCGCGGCCCTGGAGGAACAGGCGAAGACGCAGGACGGCAAGCCGATCAACGCGAACACGATCTACGACGGCACGAGCAAGCGCCAGGTCGTGGAGAACGGCACCAAGGTCGGCTTCGCCCCCGAGAACGAGGACGACCGGAACTACGGCCCGATCTCCGTCCAGACGGCGATGAACAAGTCCGTCAACTCCGTCTTCGCGCAGATGGGCGTCGACGTCGGCATGTCCGAGGTGGTGAAGGTCGCCGGCAAGCTCGGCATGGACACCGACAACATGGAGGCCGTGCCCGCGCAGACCCTGGGCAGCATGGGCGCCAGCCCCCTGCAGATGGCCGGTGTCTACGCGACCCTCGACAACCACGGCAGGAAGGTCACCCCGGCCATCCTGAAGTCGGCGGAGCACCTCAACCAGAACCCCACCATGCCCGACCCGGTCGGCGACCAGGTCATCAGCCGGGAGGCCGCCGACTCGGTCACCTCGGTGCTGACCGGCGTGGTCGACGACGGCACCGCCCAGGCGTCCGTGCGCAACAACCCCCTGCGCGACGGCCAGCAGGTCGCGGGCAAGACGGGTACGTCCGACAACAACAAGTCGGCCTGGTTCACCGGCTACACGCCGAAGCTGGTCACCTCGGTGGGCCTGTTCGGCGAGGACGCCAAGACCCATGCCCAGGTCCCGATGTACAAGGCGGTGGGCGAGCCGCGCATGAACGGCGGTGACTTCCCGGCGCGGATCTGGGCGGCGTACACCTTCGGCGTGATGGGCGGCGTCAGCAAGTTCGACCTGGAGACCCAGCAGGGCGCCGCCGTCCAGCCGACCTGGACGCCGACGCCCACGCAGGAGCCGACCGAGGAGCCGACGAAGGAGCCGACGACCGAGGCACCGTCGTCGTCCCCGCCGCCGACGACGGAGGAACCCTCGTCGTCCCCGCCGGCCACCCCGTCGACGAACCCGCCCAGCTTCTCCCCGCCCACGACCCCGCAGACGACACCGCCGGGCAGCGGCGATCCGTTCGACCCGATCAGGCCGGGCGACGACGACCAGTAGGGGACGGACCGGCAGCAGACGCCGAAGGGCGCCCGGTGGACACCGGGCGCCCTTCGCCTGTCCTTGGCCGTTCAGCCGCGGTTCAGCTCGAACCAGACCACCTTGCCCGTGCTGAGCCGGGTCGCGCCCCAGCGCCGGGCCAGCCGGTTCACCAGGTACAGCCCGCGCCCGCCCTCGTCGGTGGCGCGTGCCTGGCGCAGCCGCGGCAGTTGCGGCACGTCGTCACCGACCTCGCAGCGCAGCACGTCCGTGCGCAGCAGCCGCAGCGTCACCGGCCGCGAGGCGTAACGCACGGCGTTCGTCACGACCTCGCTGACGAGCAGCTCGACGGAGTCGCTGAGCTCCTCCAGCCCCCAGCGCTGCAACGCGCGCCGGGCCAGCCGGCGGGCCCGGCCGGGAGCCGCGTCCTCCGGCTCCAGGAACCAGTACGCCACGTCGCTGGGCGCGATCCCGTCGAAGCGGGCGGCGAGCAGCGCGATGTCGTCGTCCCGGTCGCCCGGACCGAGCATGTCGAGCACCTCGTCGCACAGCGCCTCCAAGGGCGGCGGGTGGTCCGGCCCGGTGAGCTGCGCCACCGCGGCGAGCTTCTCCCGAAGCTGCTCGATGCCGGTCCACACGTCACGCAGCCGGGACTCGACCAGGCCGTCGGTGTAGAGCAGCAGCGTCCCGCCGGCGGGCGCGTCCAGCTCCACCGCCTCGAAGTCCACGCCGCCGACGCCGATCGGGGCGCCGGCGGGCACGCGCAGCACCTCGGCGCGGCCGCCCAGGTGCAGCAGGACGGGCGGCGGATGACCGGCGTTGGCGATGGTGATGCGGTGCGATACCGGGTCGTACACGGCGTAGAGGCACGTCGCCATGCGGTCCACGCCGAGGCGCTGGGCCTGTTCGTCGAGGTGGTGCAGGACCTCCTGCGGCGGCAGGTCGAGGCCGGCGAGGGTCTGGGCCGTGGTGCGCAGCTGGCCCATGATGGCGGCCGAGGTCATGGAGTGGCCCATGACGTCACCGACGACCAGGGCGACCCGGCTGCCGGGCAGCGGGATCGCGTCGTACCAGTCGCCGCCCACCCGGGCCGTCTCCGCCGCCGGCAGGTAACGGGAGGCCAGCCGCACGCCCGTCGGGCGGGGCAGCGTCTCGGGCAGCATGGTGCGCTGCAACTCGTCCGCGATGTAGGCCTCGCGGCCGTACAGCACGGCCTTGTCGATGCCGAGGGCGCTGTGCGTGGCGAGCTGGGCGGCGACCAGGAGGTCGTCCGGGTCGAACGCGATGCGCTCGGGACGGCGCAGGAACAGGGCGGCGCCGATCACCCGGCGCCGTCCGCGCAGCGGGGCGAGGATCGCGCGCTGCCCGTCCGGCACGGCGAACTCGCCCTCCTCCCCGAGCAGTTCCGGCAGCGCGGCGCGGGCCGCGGGGGCGTCGGTGAACACCGGGCGCACCCCCCGCAGCACCTCGGCGAGCGCACTGCCGGGCCGCACCTCGCACAGTTCGGCGCCGACCGTGTCCAGTTCGTTCGGCTCGGGCTGCGCGGCCGGCAGGAAGCCGTTCTCCGTGTCGCGCTCCGCCGGTATCCGGTCGGTGCGGCGCAGCCGCAGCACCAGCGGGCCGGTGGGCCGTTCGTCGCCGACGGGCAGCGGATCGCGCAGATAGACCAGGATCGCGTCGGAGAAGGTGGGCACGGTGGCGCGGCACAGCCCCATGACGATCTCGTCGAGGTCGATGCCGCGGGCGATCCGCCGGGTGGCGGCCCCCACGAACCTGAGCCGGTCGCCGTCCCGCCGCATCGGCGTGGGGCGGCCGGGCGGCAGACTCTGGCCGCTGCGGCGCTCCTGCCCGTCGTTGTTCACCGGCGGCCGGTCCTGTTCGTCGGCCGGCTGGACCGGAATGCCCTCGGGGGCGGGGCGCGGCCGAGGCGTCTCGCGCTCGGTGGTCTGCTCGGCACCCGGCTGGGAGTGCTCGGAGGCGGGGTCGCTCACGGTGTCCTTGCCCTTGCCGAACGGCGTGGAGGTGCCCGGCTCCGACGTGCCCGGCGTGCTGTGTGCCGTCGTGACCGGAACGCTGACGTCGCCGCCGGGGCGGCCCTGTACCGGTAAGGTGCCGGCGCCGGGCGCACGCGCCGGTGCCGGGGTATGCACGAAAGCCCCGCGGGGGTCCGCGGGGTCGACGCCCGCCTGGGGGCGTTCGAACGAGGTCGGCTGCTCCGTCACGCGCGTCGAATCCATCCGTCCGGGGCTGCGCGCCGCGCGCGCAGTTGGTCCCGCCGAAACTCCGATACCCGGATTACGTGCCCCAGGAACGGAATTCCCGCGTGGTCAGAGGTTGTTCCTGTGCCACCGGCGGACCGTCTGCGGTCCCCGGGGGCCTTCCGACGGCCCCTGGGGCCTGTGGCGCAGGCCCTGCCGGTGTTGCCCTCGTACCCCTCGCTCACGTCCTGCCGCCCCTCGGTGACGATCGGTCAAGCCCAGCGCGTGTTCCGGTAGTTGCCGCCGCGCGCCCTTGCGGAGGACGATCCTACGTTTCTTGCCCGGGGGCGCATCAAGGGTCTCATGAGGACAGTTGCGCGGGCGTACGATCCCAGTCCTCCGGGAGTGACGGTACAGCCCAGGAGGGATCCGGGCGCCAGTGCTGCCAGCCTTCCGAGAACGGCGGCCCCCAGGCGCGGATCACCTCCACCGCTTCCCGTCCCGCCGCCTGTACCTTTTCCGCCAGTTGGTCGTCCATCAGCCCGTCCCGGCGGGCCTGGGCGAACTCGTCCTCGTCCCGCCAGTGCCAACTGCGGTCGGGATGGACGGAGATGTCCAGGAAGTGGTCGACGGAGTCGACACCGGCGGCCCATCGGGCCAAGGGCTCCTCCAGGTTCACGTACCAGTTCTTGAACTGCCAGCCCGGCTCCCAGAACAGCCACACCGACCAGGGCTCGCCGGGCCGGGCCAGCTTCAGCACGCCCGTGCCGAACCACCGGTCGCGCTGCACGGTCCGCGGCTTGGTGTAGCGCGACTCCAGCGGCTCCACGTGTACGGGCGTGCCGTCGGCGAGCACGGGCTTCACACACTCGGTGCCGGGCGCCAGCCACACGGCGAGCAGGTCCGCGTCGTCCCGGACGACGGTGACGGGACGCGCGATGTGCACCTGCGTGCCGCCGTTCTCCCGGTACCGCCACAGGATCCGGCTCCCGGGCGCCCAGAAGCCTGCCGCACCACCCGTTTCCACGCGTCTCATCGCATCACCGTCTGCCATGACCAGATATTAGGTGCCGTAGGCATACGACGCTGCGGCGCGTGTCACGGTTCACGCGCCGGGCACACGAACGAGCCCCTTTGTCACGGGTGCGTCATCCGCAGGACATCGAGCGCCTCGTCGAGCTGCTCCGCGGTCAGGTCCCCACGCTCCACGTACCCGCCGTCCAGCACGACCTGACGGATCGTCTTCCGCTCGGCCAGCGCCTTCTTGGCGACCTTCGCTGCCTCCTCGTACCCGATGTACTTGTTCAACGGGGTCACGACGGAGGGGGAGGACTCGGCGTACTCCCGCGCCCGCTCGCGGTCGGCGGTGATGCCGTCGACGGTGCGGTCGGCGAGCAGCCGCGTCGCGTTGGCGAGCAGCCGGATCGACTCCAGCACGTTCTTGGCGATGACGGGCAGCATCACGTTGAGCTCGAAGTTCCCCGCGGCGCCGGCCGTCGCGACGGTCGCGTCGTTGCCCACGACCTGGGCGGCCACCATCAGCACGGCCTCGGGAATGACCGGATTCACCTTGCCCGGCATGATCGAGGAGCCGGGCTGGAGATCGGGCAGGGCGATCTCCGCGAGACCGGTGCGCGGCCCGGAGGACATCCAGCGCAGGTCGTTGGCGATCTTCGTCAGCCCGACCGCGATGGTCCGCAGCTGCCCGCTGGTCTCGACGACGCCGTCCCGGGCGCCCTGCGCCTCGAAGTGGTTCCGGGCCTCGGTGAGGGGCAGCCCGGTCGTGCGGGCGACCTCCTCGATGACGGCGGCGGAGAAGCCGGGCGGGGTGTTGATGCCGGTGCCGACGGCCGTACCGCCGAGGGGCAGTTCGGCCAGCCGGGGGAGGGAGGCCTCAAGACGCTCGATGCCGTACCGCACCTGGGCCGCGTACCCGCCGAACTCCTGGCCCAGCGTCACGGGCGTGGCGTCCATCAGGTGCGTACGCCCCGACTTCACGACGTCGGCGAACTCCTCCGCCTTGCGCTCCAGGGAGGCGGCGAGATGTTCCAGGGCCGGGACGAGGTCGCGCGTCACGGCCGCCGTGGCGGCGATGTGGATCGAGGAGGGGAAGACGTCGTTGGACGACTGGGAGGCGTTGACGTGGTCGTTCGGATGTACGGCGCTGCCCAGCCGCTCGCTCGCGAGGGTGGCGATGACCTCGTTGGTGTTCATGTTGGACGAGGTCCCGGACCCGGTCTGGAACACGTCGACCGGGAAGTGCTCGTCCCACCTGCCCTCGGCGACCTCCCCGGCCGCCTCCTGGATCGCCTGCGCGATGTCCTTGTCCAGGACCCCCAGCTCGGCGTTGACCTTGGCAGCCGCGCCCTTGATCCGGGCCAGCGCCTCGATGTGCGCACGCTCGATGCGCTGCCCTGAGACCGGGAAGTTCTCCACGGCCCGCTGGGTCTGGGCACGCCACTTGGCGTGCGCGGGCACCCGCACCTCGCCCATGGAGTCGTGCTCGGTGCGGTACTCGGTCCTGTCCTGCTCGTCGGTCATCGACGATCACCTCCACGTGTCACAGCGTCAGCGCCGCGACCACTGTTCCCCGTGAAGGCGAATCATCACCGGCCTTGTCAGGCGAGTCCGGGGCCGCGTACCGGAATGGACGTGAACGTCGGCGCCGGCGCCGGGTCCTGGAAGAAGTCGTTGCCCTTGTCGTCGACCACGATGAAGGCCGGGAAGTCCTCGACCTCGATCTTCCAGACGGCCTCCATGCCGAGCTCCTCGTACTCGACGACCTCGACCTTCTTGATGCAGTCCTGGGCGAGGCGGGCGGCCGGGCCGCCGATGGAGCCCAGGTAGAAGCCGCCGTGGGCGTCGCACGCGTCGGTGACCTGCTTGCTGCGGTTGCCCTTGGCGAGCATCACCTTGGAGCCGCCCGCCGCCTGGAACTGCTCCACGTAGGAGTCCATCCGGCCGGCCGTCGTCGGGCCGAAGGAGCCCGAGGCGTAGCCCTCGGGCGTCTTGGCCGGACCGGCGTAGTACACCGGGTGGTCCTTCAGGTACTGCGGCATCTCCTCGCCCGCGTCCAGCCGCTCCTTGATCTTGGCGTGCGCGATGTCACGCGCCACGACCAGCGGGCCGGTCAGGGACAGCCGGGTCTTCACCGGGTACTTGGTGAGCTCCGCGAGGATCGTCTCCATCGGCTGGTTCAGGTCGATCTTCACGACGTCGCCGCTCTCGTCGAGCTGCTCGTCGGTCGTCTCCGGCAGGAACCGCGCCGGGTCCGTCTCCAGCTGCTCCAGGAAGACGCCCTCGGCCGTGATCTTCGCGACGGCCTGGCGGTCCGCGGAGCAGGACACCGCGATGGCCACCGGGCAGGACGCGCCGTGCCGCGGCAGGCGCACCACGCGCACGTCGTGGCAGAAGTACTTGCCGCCGAACTGCGCGCCGATGCCGATCTTCTGCGTCAGCTCGAAGACCTTTTGCTCCAGCTCCTTGTCCCGGAAGCCGTGCCCGAGCTCGGAGCCCTCGGCGGGGATCTCGTCCAGGTAGTGCGCGGAGGCGTACTTGGCGGTCTTCAGCGCGTACTCGGCGGACGTACCGCCGACCACGATCGCCAGGTGGTACGGCGGACAGGCAGCCGTGCCCAGCGAACGGATCTTCTCCTCCAGGAACTTCATCATGGAGGACTCGTTCAGGACGGCCTTCGTCTCCTGGTACAGGAACGACTTGTTGGCCGAGCCGCCGCCCTTGGCCATGAAGAGGAACTTGTAGGCGCCGCCGTCGGCCGCGTACAGCTCGATCTGCGCGGGGAGGTTGGAGCCGGTGTTCTTCTCCTCCCACATGGTGAGCGGAGCCATCTGGGAGTAGCGCAGGTTCAGGTTCTGGTACGCGTCGTAGATGCCGCGGCTCAGGGCCTCCTCGTCGCGGCCCTGCGTCAGCACGTTCTGGCCGCGCTTGCCCATGACGATCGCCGTGCCCGTGTCCTGGCACATGGGCAGCACACCGGCCGCCGCGATGTTCGCGTTCTTCAGCAGGTCCAGCGCCACGAACTTGTCGTTGCCCGACGCCTCGGGGTCGTCGATGATGCGGCGCAGCTGCGCGAGGTGGGCCGGACGCAGGTAGTGCTGGATGTCGTGGATGGCCTCCTCGGCGAGCTTGCGCAGCGCCTCCGGCTCCACCTGCAGGAAGGTCCGCCCGTCCGGCCCCTCGACCGTGGAGACACCCTCGGAGGTCACCAGCCGGTAGGGCGTGGTGTCCTCTCCCTGGGGGAGCAGATCGGTGTACGCGAACGCAGGGTTGGGTGGGGGGGAATTACGCGGCATCTCAGCCCATTCCTCACTCGACGGACGGGGGCCCGCCTCCGTTGGCGAGCGCCCACCAGCGTAGAACCTGCCGCTGACAGCGAGCCTGTGAGGTAAGGCTCAGTTCGTCACTCGCCCGTCGAGCGGGGGTGTCGCGATCTATCGTGTGTGGGTACGCTGCTGCCGTGGACCTTCAGAAGCAGGACCTCCAGAAGCCGGATCTCCGGCAGCAGGGCGCGCCCGCCGCCTCCGAGCTCCGCGCCTCCGACGCCGAGCGCGACCGCATGGCCGACCTCCTGCACGACGCCCTGGCCGAGGGCCGCCTCACCGCGGACGAGCACGCCGAGCGCGTCGAGGGGGTGCTGCGCGCCAAGACCGTCGGCGAGCTGGAGGTCTTCGTACGGGACCTGCCCGCGGCGCACCGTCAGGGCCCGGCCCACGCCCCGGCCCCCTGGCGTCCCACCGCCGGCGCCATTCCGATCGACCCGGACGACAACGTGGTCGCGGTGTTCAGCGGCGCCGTCCGCAAGGGCCGCCGGCGCACGGGCCGCCGTATCCACGCGTACGCGATCTTCGGCAGCGTCGAGATAGACCTCAGCGAGGCTCTTTTCGACCACCAGCAGGTCGTCGTCAAGTCCTTCGCGATCTTCGGCAGCGTCGACATCCGCGTCCCGGAGAACGTCTCGCTGCGCGGCATGGGCGGCGGCGTCCTCGGCAGCTTCGAGGTGGCCACGCTCGACTCGGACGAACCGGAGGCCCCCATCGTCTACGTCGACGGCTGGGCCGTCCTGGGCAGCGTCGAGGCGCGGCCGAAGCGGGGCAAGACCGTCGCGGACATCCTGGACCGGGTGCGGCGCAAGGCCGACGGGGGTTTGCGCAAACACCTGGGGCATTGACAGCCGCGAATCCCCGAAACCGGCGGTTCGGAACTCAGTGCATAGGCGCGCGTACAGCGGGTAGGCCTTGCTGCATCGTCTCTCGCTCGCGAAGCCGTCGTCAGGAGTAGACCGTGCTGCAACCGCCGCATTCGTCCCTGCAGGTCGCTGCCGTTCCGGCCCCGCGGCTGCCAGCGCGAGACAGGGACCAGGACGCCCCGTGGCACACCGAGGCGGTGTGCCGCCGCGACGAGGCGGGCCTGTTCTTCGCCCCCTCCAAGGAACCGACCGCCGCGAGGCTGTCCCGGGAGGAAGCGGCGAAGCGGGTCTGCGCCCGCTGTCCCGTGATGGTCGAGTGCCGCGAACACGCCCTGCTCCAGCCCGAGCCTTACGGCGTCTGGGGCGGCCTCACCGCCGCGGAACGCCGCGTGGTGCTGGCCCGGCGGCGCCGCCGCGAGATGGAGCTGAAGAAGACGGCCCGCCCGGCGGACCGGATAGCCGCGGCCGGCTGACGGCCGAGCAGCACGAAAGGGCGTCCCCACCGCACCGGGGACGCCCTTTCCGTTCGACGGCCTCAAGGGGCGCGGGGCTGTATCGACTTGCGGCTCCGCCGCGCGGGCGCGGTCAACCACGGCGGACCCGCACTCGCCGGCGATCCGCAGTCCCCACCTCTTCGGCGCGCTACTTCCCCTTGTCGAAGTCGATCGCGCTGTAGGCCCGCAGCTTGCTCAGCCGGTGCTCGGAGGAGATCCGGCGGACCGTGCCCGACCGCGACCGCATCACGATCGAGTCGGTCGTCGCGTTCTCCGCCCGGTAGCGCACCCCGCGCAGCAGCTCGCCGTCCGTGATGCCGGTCGCCACGAAGAACACGTTCTCGCCGGTGACGAGGTCCTCGGTCGTGAGCACGCGGTCGAGGTCGTGCCCCGCGTCGATCGCCCGCTGCCGCTCCTCGTCGTCCTTGGGCCACAGCTTGCCCTGGATCGTGCCACCCAGGCACTTCACCGCGCAGGCCGAGATGATGCCCTCGGGCGTACCGCCGATGCCGAGCAGCAGATCGACCCCGGTGCCCTCCCGCAGCGCCAGGATCGAGCCGGCCACGTCGCCGTCGGAGATCAGCTTGATGCGCGCCCCGGTGTCCCTGATCTCCTTGATGATGCCCTCGTGCCGCGGGCGGTCCAGGATCACCACCGTCACGTCCTCCGGCGCGGACCGCTTCGCCTTGGCGACCCGGCGGATGTTCACCGACACCGGGGCGTTGATGTCGACGAAGTCGGCCGCCTCGGGCCCGGTGACGAGCTTGTCCATGTAGAAGACCGCGGACGGGTCGAACATGGACCCGCGCTCGGCGGCGGCCAGCACCGCGATCGCGTTCGTCATGCCCTTCGCGGTCAGCGTGGTGCCGTCGATCGGGTCGACGGCGATGTCGCACTCGGGCCCGGTCCCGTCGCCCACGCGCTCCCCGTTGAACAGCATCGGGGCTTCGTCCTTCTCGCCCTCGCCGATGACGACGACGCCGTTCATCGAGACGGTGGAGACGAGGGTCCGCATGGCACGCACCGCGGCACCGTCGGCGCCGTTCTTGTCACCCCGCCCGACCCAACGGCCCGCGGCCATCGCCGCCGCCTCGGTGACCCGGACGAGCTCCAGGGCGAGGTTGCGGTCGGGGGCCTCGGAGGGCACATCGAGTTCGGACGGCAAATGATGATGCTCGGTCATCGGAGCGCACCTTTCTGTACGGCGACGGCCGGATGAGGGTGTTGTCGCCCGACTCTATCCCCGAGCCCGCAAAATGAGCAGGGGCCCCCACGGATGAGCGCGGCAGGGACCTGCGACGATAGGGGGCGTGGCAGGCGAGAACGGCAAGCAGAAGACGGCGCGGGACATGATTCTCTCGATGGGGATCATCATCCTGGTGGCGGGCTTCGTGTACCTCTTCATCCCGCACGACGACAGCGCGCCCGACGTCAAGGCCGTCGACTACCGGGTCGAGCTGCTCACGGCACGCCGCGCCGCCTCCTACCCCGTGGCCGCGCCCGAGGGGCTGCCCGACGCATGGAAGGCCACCTCCGTCCGCTTCCGGGGCGACGAGTTCGACGCCTGGCACCTCGGCTTCCACGATCCCGAGGGGGAGTACGTGGCGGTCGAGCAGTCCACTCAGCGGCGCCCCGTCTTCCTGGACGAGGCGACGCAGGGCGCTCACGAGACCGGGAAGACCGAGAAGATCGCCGGTGAGACCTGGACCCGTTACGAGGGCGGCCGCTACGACGCGCTGGTCCTGGAGGGCACCAAGGGCTCGACGACGGTCGTGACGGGCACCGCGTCGTTCGCGCAGCTGACGAAGATGGCCGAGGCGCTGCAGACGAAGTGAACGCACATGAGGAAGGCCCCCGGCGCTGGTGCCGGGGGCCTTCCTCATGTGCGTCCGCGGGGGCGGCTCAGACCGTCGTGACGACCTGGTCGAACTCCAGGCGCGGGGAGCGCGGGTACCAGGCGTCCGGGCCGGGGCGGCCGATGTTGACGACCATCAGCGGAGTGTGGTCGTCGTCGAGGAACTCCTTGCGGACACCCTCGAAGTCGAAGCCGGTCATCGGGCCGGCGGCGAGACCGGCGGCGCGGACACCGACGATGAAGTACGCGGCCTGGAGGGCGGCGTTCAGCGCGGCGGCGTTCTCGCGGACCGGGCGCTCGGTGAAGAAGATGTCCTTGATCTGCGGGGCGGCCGGGAAGAGGTGCGGCAGCTCCTCGTGGAACTCGTTGTCCGCGGAGAGGATCGCCACCAGCGGGGCGCTCGCCGTCTTGGCCCGGTTGCCCTCGGCCATGTGCGCCACCAGGCGCTCGCGGGCCTCGGGGGAGCGGACCAGGGTGATGCGCAGCGGGGTCTGGTTGAAGGCGGTCGGACCGTACTTGACCAGGTCGTAGATCGCCTGCACCTGCTCGTCGGTCACCGGCTCGTCGGTGAAGGTGTTGGCGGACCGGGCCTCGCGGAACAGCAGGTCCTGGGCGGCGGGGTCAAGAACGAGGGACATGGATCCACTTTCTCGTGTCTGGTCCGGAAGATCGGCTGACGTCTTCGACCGTACGCCAGTGAAGTTCAACGTTCAACTAATATGGGGGTGTCGTGTGTCACCCCGAACGAGGGGGTGGGGTGCGTCACCCCGAACGAACGGTCCCGGTTACTCCGCGCCCTCGTCCTCCACGGCCTGCTCCGCCAGCGCCGCGTCCAGCCGCGCCCGGGCCCCGTCCAGCCAGCGCCGGCACACCTTGGCCAGCTCCTCACCCCGCTCCCAGAGCGCGAGGGACTCCTCCAGCGTCGTACCGCCCGCCTCCAGGCGACGGACGACCTCGATCAGTTCGTCCCGCGCCTGCTCGTACCCGAGCGCCTCGCCGGCGCCCGGTGTCTGCTCAACCTCGCTGGTCATCCACTCACCCTATGTGTCCACTCGTACGGAGAACTCACCCTCGGAGACCCGCGCGCGCAGGGCCTCACCGGGCGCCACCTCACCCGGGTCGCGGACGGCGTGCCCGTCCGCCTTCTGCAGCACGGCGTACCCGCGCTTCAGGGTCGCGGCGGGGGAGAGGGCCACCACGCGCGCGTGCGTGTGCGCCAGCTCCGAGTCCGCCCGGTCGAGCTGGTGCCGCAGACACCGCCGGCCCCGGTCGAGCAGGTCCGCCACCTGGTCGGCCCGCACATCGATCATCCGGTGCGGATCCTCTATCGACGGCCGCGCCAGCGCGTGCGCCAGCCCGCGCTCCTCGCGCTCCACCAGCGCCGCCACACACCGCCGCGCCCGGTCCCGCAGCAGCCGCACCCGCTCGTACTCCTCGCCGACGTCCGGCACGACCTTCTTGGCGGCGTCGGTCGGCGTGGAGGCCCGCAGGTCGGCGACCTGGTCCAGCAGCGGGTTGTCCGGTTCGTGCCCGATGGCGGACACCACCGGCGTACGGCACTGCGCGACCGTGCGGATCAGCTGCTCGTCGGAGAACGGCAGCAGGTCCTCCACGCTGCCGCCGCCCCGGGCGACGATGATCACGTCCACGTCGTCGATCGCGTCGAGCTCCTTCACGGCCTGCACGACCTGCGGCACGGCGTGCACACCCTGCACGGCGACGTTGCGCACCTCGAAGCGGACGGCGGGCCAGCGGTGCCGGGCGTTCTCCAGGACGTCGCGCTCGGCGGCCGAGGCCCGTCCGCAGACCAGGCCGATCATCTGCGGCAGGAACGGCAGCGGCTTCTTGCGCTCCGGCGAGAACAGCCCCTCCCGCGCGAGGGCCTTCTTCAGCTGCTCCAGCCGCGCCAGCAGTTCACCGACCCCGACGGGCCGTATCTCGGCGGCCCGCAGCGACAACTGCCCCCGTGGGGCGTACCACTCGGGCTTCGCGAGGACGACGACCCGGGCGCCCTCGCTCACCACGTCCGCGACGGCGTCGAACACCTGCCGGTAGCAGGTGACGCTGACGGAGATGTCGTACGAGGGGTCCCGCAGTGTCAGGAACACCACACCGGCGCCCGGCCGCCGCGACAACTGCGTGATCTGCCCCTCGACCCACACCGCCCCGAGCCGGTCGATCCAGCCCCCGATGAGCCGCGAGACCTCGCCGACGGGCAGCGGGGCTTCCGGAGTCGTGTTCACAGCCATGCCCGCGAGGGTAGTGGGCACCGCCGACAACCCGGCTCAGCCGCCCTGCGGAACCGGCGCTTCCCGCCGCGGGCGCCAGCACATGCCGCCACCACCCCGGCGTCTCACCGCGAAACAGCCCACCACGCTCGCGTGCAGCAGAGTGAAGGCGGTCAGCGCTCCGATGTCGACCACCGACACCAGCTGGTCCATGCCGTCGTCCCGGCGGGCCGCCCACACGGCCGCCACCAGCGTCACGACGGCCGCGCACAGCAACGCCACCCGCGGCACCCCGTCGCTCGTCCGGGACAGCACCCGGGGCAGCCGCCGGTCGCGCGCGCCGAGCCCGCCTGGGGGACCACCACCCGCACCATCTGGGCGTAGCTGAACGCGGTGAACGCCATCGCGATCGTGGTGACCAGGTAGACCAGCGCGACTCGTGTCGCGCCATGTCAGTCTTCCCGGGGCCGGTGCGCACACGCGATCTCCGACCCGGCGAACGCGGCCTTACGATGGGACGCATGTCTGCTTCGCCTGGCCGCCGTGTCCTGCTCGCCGCCCCCCGTGGCTACTGCGCGGGTGTGGACCGCGCCGTGATCGCCGTCGAGAAAGCCCTGGAGCAGTACGGCGCTCCGGTGTACGTCCGGCACGAGATCGTCCACAACAAGTACGTCGTGCAGACCCTGGAGAAGAAGGGCGCGATCTTCGTCGAGCAGACGGAGGAAGTGCCCCCGGGGAACATCGTCATGTTCTCCGCGCACGGCGTGGCCCCCGTCGTCCACGAGGAGGCCGAGCGCGGCAAGCTCGCCACCATCGACGCCACCTGCCCGCTGGTCACCAAGGTCCACAAGGAAGCCGTCCGCTTCGCGAACGAGGACTACGACATCCTCCTGATCGGCCACGAGGGCCACGAGGAGGTCATCGGCACCTCCGGTGAGGCCCCCGACCACATCCAGCTCGTCGACGGGCCGGGCGATGTGGCGAAGGTCGAGGTCCGTGACCCGTCCAAGGTCGTCTGGCTCTCCCAGACGACGCTGTCCGTCGACGAGACCATGGAGACCGTCGACGCCCTGAAGGACAAGTTCCCGCAGCTCATCTCCCCGCCGAGCGACGACATCTGCTACGCCACGCAGAACCGCCAGCTGGCCGTGAAGCAGATGGGCGCCGAGTCCGACCTGGTCATCGTGGTCGGCTCGCGCAACTCCTCCAACTCCAAGCGGCTCGTCGAGGTCGCCAAGATCGCGGGTGCCCGCGAGGCCTACCTCGTGGACTTCGCCGACGAGATCGACGAGGCCTGGCTGGAGGGCGTGAGCACGGTCGGTGTCACGTCGGGCGCCTCCGTCCCGGAGATCCTCGTCGAGCAGGTCCTGGAGTTCCTCTCCCGCCGCGGCTTCGAAGACGTCGAGATCGTCAAGGCTGCCGAGGAGTCCATCACGTTCTCCCTGCCCAAGGAACTGCGCCGCGACCTGCGCGAGGAGGCCGCCGCCCTGGCCGCCGAGCGGGGTGGCGCCGGGACCGGTGAAAATTCCGGGGAGTGATCGGGGAGTGATCGGGGAGTGATCGGGGACAGGCCGGGCAGCACACGCTGTCCGGTCTGTGACTGTCAGTCGTTCGTCGTAACGTAGGGCCATGCAGATCTTCGGAGTGGACATCGGCGGATCCGGGATCAAGGGCGCGCCGGTGGACCTGGACAAGGGCGACCTGGCGCAGGAGCGGCACAAGGTCCTCACCCCCCACCCGGCCACGCCCGACTCGGTGGCCGACGGCGTCAAGCAGGTCGTCGACCACTTCGGCTGGACGGGCCCGGTCGGAGTGACCTTCCCGGGCGTGGTCACCGACGGAGCCACGATCCGCACGGCGGCGAACGTCGACGACAGCTGGATCGACACCGACGCCCGCGCGCTGCTCGGCGAGCGGCTGGGCGGGCTGCCGGTGACGGTGGTCAACGACGCGGACGCGGCGGGCGTCGCCGAGATGCACTTCGGTGCCGGCCGCGACCGCCGGGGCACGGTGATCCTGCTGACCCTCGGCACCGGCATCGGCAGCGCGGTCTTCGTCGACGGCGTCCTCGTGCCCAACACCGAGCTCGGCCACCTGGAGCTCGACGGGCACGACGCGGAGAAGCGGGCCTCCAGCAAGGCCCGCGAGGACCACGACATGACGTGGGAGCACTGGGCTGTGCACCGCGTGCGCAAGTACCTCGCCCACGTCGAGATGCTGTTCTCGCCGGAGCTGTTCATCATCGGCGGCGGGGTCAGCCGCAAGTCCCACAAGTTCCTGCCCCACATCGAGGGCATCAAGGCGGAGATCGTCCCGGCGCAGCTGCAGAACAACGCGGGCATCGTGGGCGCGGCGATGCGGGCGACCGGACACTGAGGCGGCTTCGGGCCGCGGGTGGCATGAGACCGGCGCGGACGGCGCGAGGGCTGATCCGGGCCGGGTGGTGTCGGATCGGCGGTCGGAGTGAGGGCTGTTCCGGGCCGGGTGGCGTGAGACCGGCGCGGTCGGCGTGAGGGCTGTTCCGGGCCGGTGGTGTCAGATCGGCGGACGGGATCCTGCCGTCCGCCGTCGGTGCACCAGGCGGATCCGCCGGACGATCACGATGAGCCCGGCGGTCAGCGTCCCTCCGTACAGCCAGCCGGCCTGTGTGGCGAGCGCCGTCACCAGACCCATCAGCGTGCCGCCCGTCCCTCCCTCACCGTCGGCCCCCGGCAGCAGCCCGACAGCGAACGCGATCGGCACCACGACCGGCGCGGTCATCAGGTCCCCCGGGCGCACCCAGAGGGCGGTCAGCGCGCACACCGGCAGGAACAGCACGCCGTACGCCGTCAGGGACGCCCCGAACAGCGCCGAGCAGAGCACGCCGAGCAGGAACATCACCACCGTGCAGAACAGCCCGCTGCCCAGCCCGGTCAGCCGGGGGTTCGGCAGGCCTCCCGCGGCGGGCGCCGGTGCGGGCGCGGGCCGTCGTACCGGCGCCGGGCGGTGCTGCCGGCCGGGCGGCCGTGCCGCGCGCACGGGCTCACCTCCCGCCCCCCGTCCCGCCTGAGACGGCAGGGGTTGCCGGGGCGGCCTGGGCCGGTCCCGTCGCGGTCCGTACCGGGGAGATCGCGTCCTGTATTGCTCCACCGCACCAACTTAGGTCGTTCAATATGCCGAATGGCCCTTCAGACACACCGTCGGCCGAGCTTGGCCAAGCGTTCGATACGTCGCCGGGTCGGTTCCGGACACGCCGTAGACTGGTGGATCGGCCGGTCCCCTGGCCCCCTGGCCCTGCACTCACGGGAAACCGGCCCCCTGGCCCTCCACTCACGGGAAGTCGCAACGTGTCGCTCACGATCGGAATCGTCGGTCTGCCGAATGTCGGCAAGTCGACCCTGTTCAACGCCCTGACCAAGAACGACGTGCTGGCGGCCAACTACCCGTTCGCCACCATCGAGCCGAACGTCGGGGTGGTCGGCGTCCCCGACCCGCGCCTCACCAAGCTGGCCGAGATCTTCTCCTCGCAGCGAGTGCTCCCGGCCACGGTCGACTTCGTCGACATCGCCGGCATCGTGCGCGGCGCGTCCGAGGGCGAGGGCCTCGGCAACAAGTTCCTCGCGAACATCCGCGAGTCCGACGCGATCTGCCAGGTCATCCGTGCCTTCAAGGACGAGAACGTCGTGCACGTGGACGGCAAGGTCTCGCCCAAGGACGACATCGAGACGATCAACACCGAGTTGATCCTCGCGGACCTGCAGACCATCGAGAAGGTCCTGCCGCGCCTCCAGAAGGAGTCGCGCATCAAGAAGGACGTCGCGCCGAAGGTCAAGGCCGTCGAGGAGGCGAAGGAGATCCTGGAGAAGGGCGACACGCTCTTCGCGCACGGTCTCGTCCAGGGCAGCGAGCGCGCCGAGCTCCTGCACGACCTGCACCTGCTGACCACCAAGCCGTTCCTCTACGTCTTCAACGTCGACGAGGACGAGCTGACCGACGAGGACTTCAAGAACGAGCAGCGGGCGCTGGTCGCCCCGGCCGAGGCGATCTTCCTCAACGCCAAGCTGGAGGCGGACCTCGCCGAGCTCGACGAGGACGAGGCGCTGGAACTCCTCCAGTCCGTCGGCCAGGAGGAGCCGGGCCTGGCGACCCTCGCCCACGTCGGCTTCCGCACCCTTGGGCTCCAGACGTACCTGACCGCCGGCCCCAAGGAATCCCGAGCCTGGACGATCAAGAAGGGCGCCACGGCTCCCGAGGCCGCGGGCGTGATCCACACCGACTTCCAGAAGGGCTTCATCAAGGCGGAGGTCATCTCCTTCGACGACCTGGTGGAGACGGGGTCGGTGGCTGAGGCCCGTGCGAAGGGGAAGGCGCGCATGGAGGGCAAGGAGTATGTGATGCAGGACGGGGATGTGGTGGAGTTCCGCTTCAACGTGTGAGCGGATGAAATACCACCACGTCGCTGACCTGGCAGGCATACAGGTCAGGTGGGGTCGGCTCCTCCGAGGGTCGGCCCCTTTGTCCATCCCGTGGATCGGTGCTGGACGCTCTGACGTTCAGTCACCCTTGCTGGGCCCTGCCGATGGAACCGCTGTGACGACCTGATCGATTGCAGGCACGCCCCAGCTGGACCCTGTGCTGGATGTTCAGACGCTGGATTAGTCGGCATCAGGTGTCGTAAACGGTGGAGCGATGCCCGACGTGGACGACCCACACCACGAGCTCTCCGTTGTCGATCGTGTAGACGACCCGGTAGCCGCCGACCCGCAGTCGACGGCGTTCTGGCTGTGACACGAGCGCGGTGGTGTTGAAGCCGAAGGGGTTGCTCTCCAGCTCGGTCAGTTTGGCCAGGATGCGTAGGGCCATGTCACGAGGGACCTTCCGGAGCTCGGCCTGTGCCTCTGGCCGGAAGACGGCTCGGTATTCACTCACCGCGCGCCAGCGTCTCCCTCATGATGTGCTCGATCGGGATGCCGGGTGCCGGGTTGGCCATGCGTTCGTCGATGATCCGGTTGATCTCGCGTTCTTCCCACTCCTGATACTTGCGCAGCACCTCGATGGAGACGACGGCGGCAACCTGCTTGCCCCGTCGGGTGATCACGGTGGGCACGTCATCTCGATCGGCGCGCTCCACGACCTCGGCCAGGTGTGCACGTACGTCGCGGATGGACTCTATGGGGAGCGGCTGCGTCATGCGCTCAAGCGTACCGAGTGTTCCATGTGTACACAATCGCTCAGGTAGAGCTGGTTGTGTCCCGCTGGATGTGCTGGGTGACTTCTCTCGACTACCTGCACGCCTACAGGTCACACGGGGGCCGGACCGTTTGAGTCGGGCTCCCTGCGTGGTTCCCGGTCCCGGACGACCCCGTCTCGCGCTAGCGGATGATCCCGCCCCGCACGTACTTCGACCGCTCGTGCAGGCACCGGTGGGCGGCGGCTGCGCCGGCGGCGGCCGCGAGGGCGAGCAGGGCGAGGAGCGCTCGCTTCCTGGGGGCCGGAGTGCGTGGCGGTGGCCCGGGAGCGTCCGTCTCGGGGGAAAGGTCTCCGCTGATCCGCCGCCAGACGCGTTCCGGGGGTGCTGTCGGCAGGTCCACCAGGTGCGCGGTGCGCGCCGCGGTCACCAGGCGGGTCAGGGCGCGGAGGTCGTCACCGCAGCGGTCGCACTGCTCGATGTGGCGCAGGGCCTCGGCGTCCGCGTCGGTCGGGCCGGCGTTGCGCAGCGCCAGTTCCACCAGGTGAGCGGGCTCTACGTGGGCCACTGCGCCCTCCCGGGCTGCACGGGCTCCGCCGTGACGACGAGGTTGGACAGGTAGCCACCCCGCTCGGGGACGAACGGGGGCGCGCAGGTGATGAGCGTGAGGGCCGGGGCGCCGGATCGGCGGAACGCCGAGGACGGCAACTCGTCCTTGGGGACGGTGACGCGTGAGACGACGCGGTACCGCACCGGTTCCGCCCCGGTCCGCCGCACCTCCACCCCGTCCCCGCGCCGTACGTCGTACAGCGCGGCGAATTCGCCGATGGCTCCGGTGTCGCCGTCCACGTGTCCGACGAGCACCGCCGAACCCGAAGCGCTGCCCGGCGCCGGGCCGTAGCGGTACCAGCCCGCCACGGACGGCTCGTCGGGGACCGCCATCTCGCCGCGGTCCGTCACGCCCACCGGAGTGACCCGGGCATCGAGACCCGTGCGGGGCAGCAGGACGCGGCGGGGCGGCGGAGCCGGTGCCGTGCTCGGTGCCGCCTTCGTCGTCGAGCCGGCCGTCCGCCCGGAGGGTGCGGTCGTCGAGTCGGCCGTGCGTCCGGAGGGTGCGGTCGTCGAGTCGGCCGTGCGTCCGGAGGGTGCGGTCGTGAAGTCGGGGGGCGGCGCGGCCGGTTGCGACGGCCGGGCCGGAAGACCGAGGACGGCTGCCAGAGCGGCAGCCGCCAGCATCGGTCCCGTCAGCCGTCGCGTACCGTCAGCCACGTCGGCGGGCGACCCGGCGGGCCACCAGCACGCCCGCCACCGCGACCGCTCCGGCCCCGGCGGCCCAGGCCGGGTTCAGGTCGGAGGAGTTCGGTGCGACGGCGGCACCGCCGCCACCCGCGGGAACGCCGCGCGGCGACGACGCCATGCCGCTGAACGTCTGGGTCGCCAGGGCCAGGTTCTTGTCGTCGGCACTGCCCCAGGCGTAGACGACGTTGCTGGTGCCTTCGGCGAGCTTCAGGTCGGCCGGGCCGATGGCCACCGTGTCCGTACCGGCGAGCACCACATCGGTGTTGAGGGTGCCCGCGTCGACCTCGGCGGTGTCCTCCTTCGGGTTGGTCAGGTTGCTGAAGACGGGCTGTCCGCCGGCCCGGACGTCGACGGCCGGGGCAGCCGCGACATGGCGGACCGTCAGACGGGCCTTGCCGGCGTCCACCTGGGAGACGTCGTCGGTGAAGGCCGTCAACTCCGGTGTGCCGTCGGCGGAGAGGTGGGCGGCGACCGTGGCGTTCGCGCCCTCGGGCACCTCGATCTTCTTCTCCAGGGCCGGAGTTCCGCCGGGACCCTTGCCCGCTTCGAAGATCTGGATGTCGTAGGTGCCGGCGTCGAGGGACTTGGGGTCCGTCACCGTGCCGGGCTTGAAGTCGCCGATCAGTTCGTCGCCGTTGGCGTACACGTCCACGGTCATGCCGGGGATGCCGTGGAAGACGGACACCATGGCCTGCTCCTGCTGTTCGGCCAGGGCGGGAGCGGAAACGCCGAGGGCCAGGGCGCAGGCTCCGGCCGAGGCGGCGATGGCGAGGCGGGTGTGGGAGGTCATGGGAATCATCCCTTCGAACGGAGTCTCCGTACGGTGCGGAGTCTCGGTCCTGTTTTCAGGTGTGGGGGGCGCAGTGGATGCGCGTACGGCGGCACCGCTACAGGTCCGTGTCGGCGGCCGAGGGCTGCTCGATCACCGTGCGCAGCCGGTGCAGGCCGCGACGGGCGTGGCTCTTGACTGTTCCCAGAGGCATCCCGGTCCGCTCCGCGATCTGCGCCTGGGTCAGGTCCTCGTAGAAGGCCATGCACAGCACCTCCCGCTGATGGCGCGGCAGCCGAGCCAGGGCGTCGACCAGCAGCACCCGGTCCAGGACGCGGTCCGGTGCCGCCTCGTCGGAGCCGGTGGTGTCCGCGTCGCGGCCGGCCGAGTCGATGAGCGTAAGCCGTCGCGTCCGGGCCGCCAGCGCGTCGACGATCTTGCGGCGCGTGATGCCGACCAGCCAGGCGCCGAGCGGACCCCGTTCGGGGCGGAAGCCCGCCCGGCCGTGCCAGGCGCCGAGGAAGACCTGCTGGGTCACGTCCTCCGCCTCGTGCGTGTCACCGAGCAGTCGGGTGGCCATGGTGTGGACGAGCGCGCCCCAGCGCCGGTAGATCGCGGCGAAGGCCTCCTCGTCGGCGGCGACGAGGCCACGGGCCAGCTCCTCCTCGTACCGCGTTTCCTCCGCGGGTGCGGCGGGGGCGGTGAGTCGCGTGTTCGTGATCATGGCCTGGTTCCTCCTGCAGTGCGTCGTGCGGGGACGGAAGGCCGTCTGCCGAACCGCACCGGTCGCGCTGTGAGAGCCGCGCCCATGCGCTCCAGGCCAGTGTTCGGTGCACAAACGACGCGGCTCAACATGCGTCGTTTATGCGTCGTACAGTCGGAGGTATGGGTGCACACGAACGGGACAGCGAACGCCGCGGACGCGAGGGCGGACACCTCGGTGGCGGGCCGCTCGGTGGGGGACCGCTCGGTGGGGGACCGCCGGGAGGTGGGCCGCTCGGTGGTGGGCCGCTGAGGGGTGGGCTCGGGGGTGGCCTGACCACCGGCGAGGTGGCCAGGCGGCTGGGGGTGGCGCCCACCACGGTCCGCACGTGGGACCGCCGCTACGGTCTCGGGCCCGACGCGCACACCGGTGGCCGGCACCGGCGGTGGACCCCGGCGGACGTGGCCCGGCTGGAGCGGATGTGCGCCCTGACCGCGACCGGGATACCGCCCGCCGAGGCGGCCCGCGCGGTGCTCGGCGAAACGACGCAACAGGCACCCCCGGCCGGGCCGGCTGCCCCGGCGCCCCCGGAAGCGACCCCCACCCCGGCCCGACGGGACGCCGGGGCGTCACCGGGCCCGGCGGACCCGGGTCGGCCGCCCGTCGGCACACCACCGCGACCGTCGGATCGCACCCCCACCCTGACCCCCACCCCCACCCCCACCCCCGCCCGCAGCCGCGCGGGCAGCGGGCTGCGCCTCGGTGACGTGCGTCAGGAATGCAAGGGCATCGCCCGTGCCGCACTGCGCCTCGACGCCCCCGCTCTGGACGACCTGCTCCAGTCCGCGATCGCCGAGCACGGGCTGGTCGCCGCCTGGACCGAGGTGATCATGCCGACCCTCCAGGCGGTCGGCCGCAAGTGGGAGAGCTCGGGCGAGAAGTACGTCGAGGTCGAGCACTTCCTGTCGTGGCACGTCTCCGGCGCGCTGCGGCGGGGCGCGCCGCCCGCGGCCCCCGACCGCCCGGGGGCGACCGTCGTGCTGGCCTGTGTGCCGGGGGAGAACCACACGCTGCCCCTGGAGGTGCTGGCGGCCGCACTGGCCGAACGCGGTGTTCCGGTGCGGATGTTCGGCGGTGCCCTGCCCGTGGAGTCTCTCGTCACCGCCGTCCGCAGAACGGGGCCCGCGGCGGTGGGGCTGTGGGCGCAGTCCCGGACGACCGCCAGCCGACCGCTGGCCCAGCACGTGGCCGCGATGGAGTGGGGGGTGCGCGGGGCCCGCCGCAAGCCCGTCGTCCTGACGATAGGGCCCGGCTGGACCGGCCGGACCGTCGCCGGACTGCCGCGTCCGGCGGGGCTGGCCGAGGCCGTCGCCGTTCTGGAGTCGGTCGTGTCGCGGTGACTCCGGGCGACTGCATCCACCTGCATTCACGGCACCTACCTGCATTCATCGTGCATCTGCCTGCATTCACCGTGCATCCGCCTGCATCAACGTGCATCCGTCTGCATCCGAACGCGGGCGCCGACCGGAAGCGGTGAACGGACAGAACACAGTCGACGAGGTGGCCGGGAACGGGGTGCGGTGATGGGCGGCGTGTGGTGGGCCCGGTGAGCCAGGGGCCCGTCGGCGCGCCGGACGTGGTGATCCTCGGGGGCGGTGCCGCGGGCCTCAGCCTCGCGTACCGGCTGGTCGAGACGGCCGTCGCGACCGTGACAGTGGTGGAGCCTCCGGACGGTCCCGCACGCCCGGCGGAGCGGACCTGGTGCTATTGGGACCAGGGCGTCGGAGACGGCGATCCCGACGGCTTCGGCGAAGCCGTCGCCGCCACCTGGCCGCTGCTGCGGGTGCACGACCGCGACGGCAGCCCGCTCACCGTCGATCCGGCCCCCGCCCGCTACCGCATGGTGCGTTCCACGGCGTTCGAACGGCTGGTGCACGCGCGGCTGGCGCGATCGCCCGGCGGACGGCTGCTGCGCGCGACCGCGGACACGGTGCGCGACGTCCCCGGAGGCGCCGAGGTCCGCTGCACGGAGCCCGGCGGCCGGACCCTGACGCTGCGCGCGGGGCTCGTGTTCGACTCGCGGCCCCTGCGCGCCCTGCCACCGGCCCGGACGCAGTTGTTGCAGCACTTCCGTGGCTGGTTCGTGCGTACCCGCACCGACCGGTTCGACCCGGCGGTCGCCGACCTCATGGACTTCCGGGTGCCTCAGCCGCGACACGGCCTCGCCTTCGGCTACGTCCTGCCGCTGGCCCCGGACCGGGCGCTCGTCGAGTACACCGAGTTCTCCCGGAGCCCGCTGACGACGGCGGCGTACGAGGTGGCGCTCGGTCACTACGCCCGTGAGGTGCTGCGCCTGGGCGAGTTCGCCGTGGAGACGGCCGAGCAGGGCGTCATCCCCATGACCGACGCCCGCTTCCCCCGGCGGACCGGTACGGCCGTCTTCCGCATCGGGACGGCGGGGGGCGCCACCCGCCCCGCCACCGGCTACACCTTCGCGGCCGTACAGCGGCACAGCCGGGCCGTCGCCGCCGCCCTGCGAGACGGCCGCGCCGTCGTGCCCGCGCCGCACGGACGGCGGGCGCTCGCCATGGACGCGGTGCTGCTGCGGGCCCTGGACACCGGCCGGATCGACGGCCCCGCGTTCTTCACCGGCCTCTTCCGCCGGACCCCGACGCACCGCCTGCTGCGCTTCCTGGACGGCGCCACCTCGCTCCGGGAGGAGTGGGGCATCGGATTGCGCACCCCGGTGGGCCCGATGCTGCGCACCGCGCTAGAAGTGCCCTTCCTGCCCCGCCGCAACCACCCCACCCCAGGAACCGGAGAGAGCCCTCGATGACCCTGCTGCGCGACCGCGACCTGGCACGCGCCTTCGACCACGCGTCCCGCACCTACGACCGCCTCACCGGCCTCAACCCGGGCTACCGCGCCGACCTGCTGCGCTCGGCCCGCCGGCTGAGGCTCCCCGGGGACGGGGCCGGGCTGCACCTGCTCGACCTGGGCTGCGGCACCGGCGCCTCCACCCGGGCCCTGCTGCGGGCCGCCCCCCGTGCGCGGATCACCGCGGTGGACGCCTCCGCCGGCATGCTGCGGCGGGCACGGACCAAGCCCTGGCCCGACACCGTGCGCTTCCTGCACCTGAGCGCCGAGGAGCTCGCGACGTCCGGCGAAGGGCCTTTCGACGCGGTCTTCGCCGCCTACCTGTTCCGCAACGTCTCCGACCCGGACGGCGTCCTCGGCGCGGTGCGCGGAGTGCTGCGGCCGGGCGGGCGCCTCGCCGTCCACGAGTACAGCCTCGGTGGCTCGCCCGGGCACCGGGCGCTGTGGACGGCCGTGTGCCAGGGGGTGATCATCCCGGCCGGGACGCTCACCGGGGACCGCGCCCTGTACCGGTACCTGTGGCACAGCGTCCTCGACTTCGACAGCGCTTCCGACTTCACCGGGCGGCTGACGCGGGCCGGGTTCATGGGCGCCCGTGCCCTGCCCCTCGCGGGATGGCAGACCGGCATCACGCACACGTTCGTCGCCCGCAACGGATCGGTCACGGCGGGGGAGGCCACCCGATGAGTCCCCCGAGGAGCACACCGGAAAGCACACCGAAGAGCACGACGGAAAGCGCACCGAGGAGCACGACGGGAAGCGCACGGAGGAGCACACCGGAAAGCACACCGAGGAGCACGACGGGAAGCGCATCGAGGAGCACGACGGGAAGCGCATCGAGGAGCACGCCGGGAAGCGCATCGAGGAGCACGACGGAGCGACGCACGACGAAGAGCCGCCCGACGAGCACCCGCGTGGTCGCCCGCCGCGGCCGGGACCGCAAGGCCGAGGTCCTGATGCCGGAGCCCGGCCGGGACCGGTTCGCGCCCGGGGACGCACCGTCCGTCGCCGTGGTGGGCGGGGGCATCGCCGGACTCGCCGCGGCGACCGGACTGGCCGAACGCGGCGCCCGGGTGACCCTCTACGAGCGCGAGGACTCCCTGGGCGGCCGTCTGGCCGGTTACCGCACCCGGCTGGCCGACGGCTCCGAGGTGACCATGAGCCGCGGCTTCCACGCCTTCTTCCGGCAGTACTACAACCTGCGCGGCCTCCTGCGGCGCACCGACCCCGCCCTCGCCCGCCTCACCCCCCTGCCCGACTACCCCCTGCGGCACAGCGGCGGACTGACGGACAGCTTCGCCCGCGTCCCGCGCACCCCTCCCCTGAGCGCCCTCGGCTTCGTCGCCCTCAGCCCCACCTTCGGCTGGCGCGACCTCACCGCCCTGGACGCCCGGGCGGCGCTGCCGCTGACGGACGTGCGCGTGCCCGACGTGTACACACGCTTCGACGGGATCAGCGCCACCGCCTTCCTGGAACGCGTCCGCTTCCCCGAGGCCGCGCATCACCTGGCCTTCGAGGTGTTCTCACGCAGCTTCTTCGCCGACCCGCTCGAACTCTCCGCCGCCGAACTGATGCTGATGTTCCACATCTACTTCCTCGGTTCCTCGGAGGGGCTGCTCTTCGACGTGCCCGACGAGCCCTTCCCGCAGGCCCTGTGGGAGCCGCTCGGCGACTACCTCCGGCGGCTCGGCGCGAACGTCCGCACCGGCACCCCCGTGCACGGCGTCGACCCCGTCGGCACCGGCGGAGCCGAGGTGCGCACCGGCACGGCCACCGACCGGCACGACGCGGTGGTGCTCGCCCTCGACACCGGGGGACTGCGCCGGGTCGTCGCCGCCTCTCCCCGCCTGGGCAACGCCCCCTGGCGCGACGGCATCGCCGCCCTGCGCACCGCCCCGCCGTTCCTCGTGTCGCGGCTCTGGCTCGACCGGCCGGTCCGCGCCGACCGCCCCGGCTTCCTCGGCACCAGCGGCTACGACGGCCTCGACAACATCAGCGTCCTGGAACGCTACGAGGGCGAGGCCGCCCGCTGGGCCGAGAAGCACGGGGGTTCCGTGGTGGAACTCCACGCCTACGCCGTCACCCCCGGTGCGGACCCCGGGGCCGTGCAGGAGGCGCTGCTGGGGCAGTTGCGCCGGGTGTACCCGGAGACCGGACGGGCGCGGGTCGTCGACACCCGGCACGAGTGGCGCTCGGACTGCCCGCTCTTCCCGGTCGGCACCCATCATCGGCGCCCCACGGTGAGGACCCCGCACCCGTGGCTGACGCTGGCCGGCGACGGGCTGCGCTGCGACCTGCCCGTGGCCCTGATGGAACGCGCCGCCACCACGGGCTTCCTGGCGTCCAACACCTTGCTCGCCGGGTGGGGCGTCCGCGGCCAGGTGCTGTGGACCGTGCCACGGGCGGGCCGCTCCCCGGTGCTTCGGGCACTCGGCGCGCTCGCGGGCCGTCCGGCACGCCGATGACGCCGATGACGCCGATGACGCCGATGCCGCGGATGCCGCGGATGCTGCGGATGACGCCGGGCCGCCGGGCCGCCGGGCGGCCAAGCCGCCGGGTCGCCAAGCCGCCGGACGAGCCCGGGCCGCTCCGCGCAGGCCCGTCCGGCGGGGTCATTCCAGTCGGTGCGACGCCCTGCGCCGCGCTACCCGGTTCACGTCATCCGGACAACCGCCCGGTGCCACGCGGCCGGCTTCACTGCACGTCACCCGGGGAACCGCCCGGTGCTGCGCAACTCCCACCGTCTCTCGGCGTAGGCGAGGTCGTCGCGCCACAGGCGTCCGGCCGTCTGCCGCATCAGGGGACGCAGCACGGGGGCGGCGGCGCGGGCCAACGCGAAACCGGGCCGGTCCGAAGCGGCGACGACCGCCTCGATCACGGCCGTCCGCGGCTGCTCGGCGTCCACGGCGGTGAGCGGCGTGGCATGGGTCTCCACCACGGACGTGGCGCCCTCGCCGTCGGTGATGCGCATGACGACGGTGCGCGGCTCCGGCGCGGTGAACTCGGCCCGCACGGGCACCACCAGACGGCCCGCCACCCGGAAGGAGACCTCGACCTCGAAGGCGTCGCCCCCGTCGCCCCAGTCGCCCCCGTCACCCCCCGGCTCCCGCACGACCGTCAGATCGACGAAGGAATACGGGTGGAACCAGGACCCGTGCCACGGGTCGAGCCGGTTGGCCACCACGTCCTGCGGTTCGCACCGCCCGGCCGCCGTGAACACGGCGTCCACGCCGCTGCCCGGTGCGGGCCGGGCCGGGACCACGGGCCGCTCCGACGGCTCCTCACCGCCCACCGCGTCCAGCCGTACCCACACCAGCACGCCGTCGTCGTGGGCCGGATAGGGCTGCCAGCCGGCGAAGGCGGAGCCGTCCAGGGCCAGTCCGTGCCAGTGGCACACCAGCGTGCCGCACACCACCCGGCTGTCCCGCAGCGGGGCACCGAGGTGCGGGCAGGCGCCCGGACCGGCCCGGAGCCCACCGGCCGGGGAGCGCCACAGCACCACTTCCACACCGCCGACGGTCCTGCCGTAGGGACGGCCGGGGCGCACGTCCCGGGAGGCACCCACCACGAACCAGTTGCCGGACGGCCGGGCGGACGCCCGTTTGAGGGTGTCGGCGATCAGTGCGGGCCGGGCCGCGCGCCAGGTCGGCGTCTGTTCCGCCCAGCCGGGGCCGCGGCGCCGCCGCAGCGGTGACGTCCAGCGCGCCTTGTCCGCTCGGTCAGCCACGGCCTCGTCCCTTCCGTTCCGATGCGGCCGGAGCCGTCGCGTGCGCCGCCCAGCGCGCGCGGGCCACCCTCAGGACACCGGCCGTGGCGGTGGCCGCCCGCCGGCGCCGGGGCACCACGGCACGGCGGTGCAGCACCGTGTAGTCGTGCCGCGCGATCGCGTCGAGGATGCCGCCGTACAGCGTGAACGCGGTCCTGATGCAGGGGCGCACCCGCGGGTCGAGCATCGCGATGCCCGGTTCCGCCGCCCGGTACACGTCCCTGGTCAGGGCCTCGGCCGCGACGAGTGCCGACCGGATGCGGGGGTCGCGGCGGCCGCTGCGCCGGCTCCACTCCAGGAGCGGCCGGTCCACGCCGTGGGCGGCCAGCAGGTCCGCCGGCAGGTAGACGCGACCGCGGTCCAGGTCCTCGCCCACGTCCCGCAGGAAGTTGGTCAGCTGGAACGCCACCCCGAGGGCCGCCGCGTGCGGTGCCGCCGCCTCGCGCGGGACGACCGTGCCGAGCACGGGCAGCATCTGCAGGCCGATCACCGCGGCCGAGCCGTGCATGTAGGCCCGCAGGTCGGCGTAGGTGGGGTAGTCCGTGACGGTCAGGTCGGCGCGCATCGAGGCGAGGAAGTCGGCGAACAGATCCACCTCGATGCCGTAGCGGTCGGCGGTGTCGGCCACGGCCCGGACCACCGGCTCGTCCCCGCCGCCGGTGCGCAGCGCATGGGCGAGGTCCTCCTCCAGCCGCTTCAGCATCAGGTCCCGCTCGTCGGGGGTCAGGCGCCGGTCCAGGTCGTCGACGATGTCGTCGGCCCAGCGGGCGAAGCCGTACAGCGCGTGCATGGCCGTACGGCGCTCCAGCGGCAGCAGGCGCGTGGCCAGGAAGTAGGTCCGGCCGTGGCGGGCGTTGAGCTGCCGGCACCGGCTGTAGGAGGTGCGCAGGCCGGGGTCGGTGATCCCGGCGGCGTCCAGTTCACGACGGGTCATGGGCACCTGCTCCGGTCGGGGTGGGCGGGCGGCGGTATTGGGCCCGGCCGGCCCTGGGTGCTCGGGCGCTGCCCCCGGTGACGCGGGCGGCGGCGAGCTTCCCGCTGATGAGCACGGTCGGTACGCCGACACCGGGTGTGGTCCCGCAGCCGGCGAGCACCACGTTGTCCAGCCCGCGGACGAGGTTGCGCGGCCGGAAGGGCCCGGTCTGGGCGAAGGTGTGGGAGACCGAGAAGGGACTGCCCGCCGCGTGGCCCTGGGCCGTCCAGTCGAGCGGGGTCACCAGCAGTTCCTCTTCGACGCTGTCCGCGAAGCCGTCCAGGCCCCGGCGTTCCAGCTCGGCGACCAGGCTGTCGCGGTAACGCGGGCCGAGGTCGCGCCAGGAGGTGGCGGAGGGGCCGACGGCGGTGTTGGGGCAGGGAGCCAGGACGTAGTGGAGGTGGCGGCCCGGCGGCGCGAGCGAGGGGTCGTGCGTCGTCGGACGGGTGATCAGCAGCGACGGGTCGCTCATCAGCGCTCCTGAGCGGGTCAGTTCCTCGAAGGTGCGCTCCCACGCGGCGCCGAAGGACAGCGTGTGGTGGGCGAGCCGGGCCCAGGTGCGGTCGGTCCCGGCGTGCAGGACCACCGCGGACGGTGAGTGCCGGAGCGGTACCGGACGCCGGGGTGCCCGGCCCAGGAGACGGTGTGTGGCGGACAGTTCGCAGGTCAGCACCACCGCGTCGCACGGGATGCGCTCACCCGAGGCGAGCCGGACCGCCCGCACCCGTCCGCCGGAGCGTTCCAGCGCGCTCACCCCGGCCGACCAGCGCAGCTCCGCACCGGCACCGGCCGCCACGTCCGCCATCGCCCGGGGCAGCGCGTGCATGCCGCCCTTCGGGAACCAGACACCGGCCACGGTGTCCATGTAGGCGATCACCGCGTAGGCCGCGAGCGCCCGGGCCGGCGCCACACCGGCGTACAGGGCCTGGAAGGAGAAGACCCGGCGCAGTCGGGCGTCGGACAGGAAGCGGCCGATCCGGCCGTCCAGCCGCCCGAAACCGCCGAGGGCCGCCAGCCGAGCCAGATCCGGGTGCGCGAGCTGGAACGGCGAATCGAAGTTGGTGTCGATGAAACGGCGCATCTGCGCCCGGTACAGCAGCTCCAGCCACTCCCGCAGCCTGCGGTAACCCGCCGCCTCCGCCGGTCCTGCGAAGCGCCGCACCTCCGCCTCCATGGCGTCGCCGTCGGTGTGCACGTCGAGCGAGGACCCGTCGGCGAAGCCCGCCCGGTAGGCGGGGTGCAGGGCCACCAGCTCGACGTGCCGGTCGAGACGCTCGCCGACCGCCGCGAACGCCTCGTCGGCCAGATGCGGCATCGTCAGCACGGTGGGCCCGGTGTCCACCAGATAGTCGCCGAGCCCGACCCGCCCGGCCCTCCCGCCCGGCCCGGCGTCGCGTTCCACGAGCGTGACCCGCCGTCCGGCGCCCAGCAGGTGCAGGGCGCACGCCAGTCCGGACAGGCCGGCGCCGACCACGACGACATGGTCCGTCGGGCCCGTCACCGTCCTCATACGAGCTCCTCCGCGTGCTGCGGGGCGGCGCCCGACGCCCGCTCGACCAGGGCGGCGAACTCCCGCTGTACGGCGGGGGCGGCGCCGGTCGCCTCGAAGCGCCGCAGACCGGCGGCCGCCAGGTCCGCGATCCTCGCCTCCACTTCGGCCCGGGCGCCCGTCCGCTCCAGTGCCGCCCGCATCCGCTCGACGGTGTGCCCCGGCAGGGCGTCCGCGTCCGGGGCGAGCACGGCCGCCGCGTCCTGGTCGTCGCCGGCCTCCGCGAGCCGGACGGCGACGGCGAGCAGAGGGGTCAGCTTGCGGGAGCGCAGGTCCTCGTCGGCCGGTTTGCCGGTCAGCGCCGGGTCCCCGAACGCGCCGAGGAGATCGTCGCGCAGCTGGAAGGCCAGCCCCGCGCACCGGCCCGCCGCCCGCAGCGCGCCCAGGGTCCGCGCGTCCGCACCGGCCAGGGACGCACCGAGCGCCAGGGGCCGCGCGACGGTGTACCGGGCGCTCTTCAGGACGGCGATGGTCAGCGCCTCCTCGGTCCCGGACGAGCCGCTCGCCTGCGCGCGCAGGTCGCGGTACTGCCCGGCGACCATCTCGGTGCGCATGGCCCGCCACTCGTCGTGCAGCCGCGGGCCGTACGGCGAGGCGAGCGCCGTCTCGGTCAGCAGGTCGTCCGCCCACGCCAGCGCCAGATCGCCCGCGAGCACGGCCGCCGACGTCCCGAACGCCTCGGCGGACCGGTTCGGCCGGCCGTTCCCCGTCCGGCCGGGCCGGTGCCCCTGGGCGAAGTCCACGTGCATCGCGGGCCCGCCCCGGCGCAGCGGTGATCCGTCCATCACGTCGTCGTGGACGAGGGCGCAGGCCTGGAGCAGTTCGAGGGCCGCCCCGGTACGCAGAACGGCGTCCGCGTCGCCGGAGCCGCCCGCGGCCCGCCAGCCGCACCACACGAACGCCGTCCGCAGCCGCTTGCCGCCCCGCCGGACGAACGCGGCGACACGCTCGGCCATCTCGTGGGTGAACACCGCATCCGTGTCGCGTGCCTGCCGCAACCGCGCCTCGAGCACCCGCTCGAGGACCGCCTCCATGGCACGCGTGGCCCCGGGAGCCGTGAGCGGGGCGTCGTCCGTCTCCGCCGGTCCGGCCACCGTCGGCCGCGGTCCAAGCATGCGCAACCCCTTCTCGCTTCCGGTCATCCGCACTTCAGTGCTTCCGCGGGGAGCGGTGTTTCGGATGCGCCGGGTTCCGGGCTGTCGGCGGCGCCCTTGGCCTCGGCTCAGCCGCGCCCCCGGCTGAGCCGTGCCCCTGGCCTCTGCTCAGCTGCGCCCTCGCCCCCGGCTCAGCCGTGCTCCCGGGCCTGCCGGAAGCGGGCCAGGCCCTCGCCGAGGTCGAGGAGCGGCGCCGGATAGCGCAGCAGGGCCCGCTCGTCGTCCGGCAGTCGCCAGGGTTCGTGCACCGCGGCGCCGGCGACGTCCGCCAGTTCCGGCACCCAGCGGCGTACGTAGGTGCCGTCCGGGTCGTGGCGCTTGCCCTGGAGGACGGGGTTGAGGACGCGGTGGGGGCGGGTGTCGGTGCCGGTGCCCGCGACCCACTGCCAGTTCAGCTGGTTGTTGACGAGGTCGCCGTCCACCAGGTACCGCAGGAAGTGCCGGGCGCCGATCCGCCAGTCCACGTAGAGCGTCTTGGTCAGGAAGCTCGCCACCACCAGCCGCGCCCGGTTGTGCATCCAGCCCTCGTGGCGCAGTTGGCGCATGCCCGCGTCGACCACCGGGTAGCCGGTGCGGCCCTCCCGCCACGCGGCGATGTCCTCGGCGGCCTCCTCCTCGCCGCGCCACCGGTCGCCCCGGGAACGGTAGTCCCGGACGGACGCCTCGGGCCGGGCCGCGAGGACCTGGTGGTGGAAGTCGCGCCAGCACAGCTGACGGACGAACGCCTCCGCCCCGGCACCGCCCCGCTCGCGGGCTCGCCGGACGACCTCCACCGGCGAGAGCGCCCCGAAGTGGAGGTAGGGCGACAGGCGTGAGGTCGCGTCACCGGCCAGGTCGTCGTGCCGCTCCTCGTACCGGGAAAGGCCGGTGTCCGCCCACCGGGCGAACCGGTCGCGCCCCGCCGACTCCCCGCCGGGCGGGAGGTCCGGTGACAGGTCCGTCGCCTCAGGGCGCGAGGGCGGGTCCTCGCCACGAGCCGCGTCGGGGACCCGCACCGCACGCGGCACGGGCAGGAGGTCGCGCAGCGGCTCCCTGGACCAGCGGCGCATGTAGGGGGTGAACACGGCGAAGTGGTCCGAGCCGAGCGGTGTCACGGCCCCCGGCGGGACGGCGGTGATGACGCTGTCGTGCACCCGCAGCGCGACCCGGTCGGCTTCGAGTTCCTTGCGCAGCCGCTCCTCACGGCGGTGGGCGTAGCCGGTGATCCCCGCCGCCATGTGCACCTCCGTGGCACCGCACGCGGCGGCGACCGCGCGGACCTCGCGCGCGACCGGCCCGGCGCGCACCACCAGCCGTCCGCCCAGGCGACGCAGCGAGGAGTCGAGGTCGGCCAGGCAGTCCGCGAGGAAGGCGGCGCGGTTGGGCACGTCGAAGCCGGCGGCGTGCACGGCGGGGTCGCGGACGAACAGGGGCACCACCTCGTCGGCCGAGTTCAGCGCGGCGTGCAGGGGCGGGTGGTCGTGCAGACGCAGGTCCGAGGTGAACAGGACGACCGCGACGGTCATGGTGTCACTCCTGGTGCGGCGGTGCGGATTCCGTTCGTTGCTGCCGGACACTTCGCCGCTCGCGGGCCCGCCGGATGCGCGAGGCCCTGCGGCGCCCGCCGGTGCCCTCGGACGCGGCCCGGGCGATGTTGCGCGCCATGCCGCCGAACACGGCGGAGTGGAAGGGGGCGACGCTCCACCAGTAGGCGTGGCCCAGCAGGCCGCGCGGATGGAACAGGGCGCGCTGCCGGTAGCGGGTGCGGCCGTCGTCGTCGGTCTCGGCGTACATCTCCAGCCAGGCGAGTCCTGGCAGCCGCATCTCGGCGCGCAGCCGCAGCAGATGACCGGGTTCGAGCTCCTCCACCCGCCAGAAGTCGAGCGAGTCACCGACCCTCAGGCGCTCGGTCTCCCGCCGTCCGCGGCGCAGTCCGACCCCGCCCGCGAAGCGGTCCAGCCACCCCCGGACGGCCCAGGCGAGCGGGGAGGAGTACCAGCCGTTGTCGCCGCCGATGCCCTCGACGACCTTCCACAGCGCCGCCCGGGACGCGTCGACCGGCCGGTGCCGTTCGTCCTGGTAGAGGCTGCCGCCCGCCCAGTCCGGGTCCGTGGGCAGCGGGTCGCTGGGCGCTCCGGGCACCGAGGCCGAGGACCAGCGCGTGGCGACCTGCGCCTCGCGCACCTTGCGCAGCGCCAGGGACAGCGCCTCGTCGAACGGCAGGGGGCGGCCCGGGGTGTCCGGCACGTACCGGGCGATGTCGTGTTCGCGGCAGACGACCTCGTGCCGCAGCGACTCGGTGAGCGGCCGGGCAAGGGAGGCGGGCACCGGGGTGACCAGGCCGACCCAGTGGCTGGACAGCCGTGGGGTGAGGACCGGGACCGGCACGATGAACCGCCGCGGCAGCCCGGCCACGGCGGCGTAGCGCAGCATCATGTCCCGGTAGGTGAGGACGTCCGGCCCGCCGATGTCGAAGGCCCGGTCGACGTCGTCCGGCATGGTGGCCGAGCCGACGAGGTAGCGCAGCACGTCCCGCACCCCGATGGGCTGGGTGCGCGTGTGCACCCAGCTGGGGGTGACCATGACGGGCAGGCGTTCGGTGAGGTAGCGCAGCATCTCGAACGACGCCGAGCCGGAGCCGATGACGACGGCGGCCCGCAGCACCGTCGCGGGGACGGGGCAGTCGAGGAAGATCTGTCCGACCTCGGCCCGGGACCGCAGATGCGGGGAGAGCGAGGCTTCCGGGACACCGCGGGGAGTGAGCCCGCCGAGGTAGACGATCCGCCGTACGCCCGCGGCCCGGGCCTGCTCGGCGAAGACCCGGGCGGCGGCGCGGTCGGTGTCCTCGAAGCGGGAGCCGGAACCCAGGGCGTGCACCAGGTAGTAGGCGACGTCGACACCGCGCATCGCGGCGGCGACCGACTCCGGGTCCGTGACGTCCCCGCGAACCGTCTCCGCGTGCGCCGCCCAGGGGTGGTCGCGGAGTTTGCCGGGGGAGCGGGCCAGACACCGGACGCGATGCCCTTCCTGCAGCAGTTCCGGCACCAGGCGCCCGCCGATGTATCCGGACGCCCCGGTGACCAGGCAGTGCAGCCGTCGCCCGTCCGTCGTCATACGCGTACCTCCCCGGCGTCCCGCACCGCTGCCGTGCGGCCGGATCGAGACCGGCCCTGACGGGAACACTTCCGGCTCGGCGGCCTCGGCGGATGCACCTGTCGGCACCGCGGGCGGCTGGGTCCTCCCGGCGGGCGAGAACGCTCGGCCCCCACACCCGGGGCCCTATGTCGATCACCAGCACGGGCATCGGCAGGGACCGGACCGCGAGCGTGTCGAGCAGCACCCCCGAAGGCCACGATGAACACGACCCGCGCCAGGAACGCCGGGGGGATCACCATCGGCGCCGCGAACGTCGCGGCGAGCACCACGCCGGCCGAGGTGATCACGCCGCCTGTGGTGGTCAGCCCACGCAGCCCGCCCTGCCGGCTGCCGTGTGCGAGCGTCTCGTTGTCGACCAGGACGTCGATCCGCCCGTGCCGCGCCACGACGTCCCGTACGGCGGCCTCGGCGGCGCCGGTGTCGGCGACGTCCAGGCGCAGCGCCTCCGCCGCCCGTATCGCCTCGTCCGTCGCCCGCATTCCGCCCCCGTGACCCCGCCGCCTACGATGCGCCCAGCCGTACGTCGGTTTCGGACGGCCGCTCTCTCACCGCCTCAGCCAGGAGCACCGCACCCGTGTCGATACCCCCGCCCCCCGGGCACCAGCAGCCCGAGGACCCGTTCGGCCCGCCCGTGGTGAACGGGCCCCAGGGAGCCCCGGGTCACGGCCCTTACGGTCCCTTCGGCCCTGCCGGTCGCCCTTACGGAACTCCGGTCTCCGTCAACGCGCTCGCGGTGGCCGCGCTGGTCCTCGGCGTGCTCTGCTTCCTGCCCGCCGCGGGGCTCGTGCTGGGGCTGATCGCGCTGCGGCAGATCCGGAAGTCGGGGCAGAGCGGGCGGGGCATGGCGATCGCGGGGTCGGTGCTGTCGTTCGCCGGGATCGCACTGTGGGCGGTGGTGCTGTCCACGGGGGCCGCGTCCAAGGTCTGGGAGGGGGTCAAGGACGGCGCGCAGGGCAACGAGAGCCTGTCGCTGGAGAAGGGCGACTGCTTCGACGCGCCCGGCGGGCTGGAGGGCGACACCTACGACGTCGACCGGGTGCCGTGCCGGGGCGGGCACGACGGTGAGGTGTTCGCGGTCGTCACCCTGCCGGGCGGCGCCTTCCCGGGCGACGCCCGGATCACCGACGTCGCCGACGAGAAGTGCTACGCCCTCCGGGACCGGTACGCGATGGACACCTGGGCGATGCCGGCCGATGTCGACGTGTACTACCTGATGCCGTCCCGGGAGAGCTGGCGCTACGGCGACCGCGCGATCACCTGCATCTTCGGCAACACCGAGGCCGGGGCCGAGCTGACCGGTTCCCTGCGCGGCGACCCCACCACCCTCGACACCCACCAGGTCACCTTCCTGTCGACGGCCAACGCCCTCGACGCGGCGCTCTACCAGGAGCCCGAGAAGACCCCCGAGGAGGACCTCGCCGCCCACCGTGCCTGGGCCGCCCGGGTCCACGACGTGCTCGGCGAGCAGATCGAGGCCCTGCGTGGGCACGCCTGGCCGCCCGGTGCCCGCACACCCGTCGCCGACCTCGTCGCGGACCTGGAGGACGCCCGGACGGAGTGGAAGAGGGCGAGCACCGCGAGCGACGCGGACGGCTACTACGCGCACTACGACAAGGCGTACGGCTTCGTGGACGGGCCGGCGACCGTCACCGCGCGCAAGGCCCTCGGCCTGGCGGCGACCCCGCCGACCCCCGGGGAAAGCGAGAAGAAAGAGTCCGAAGCGCAGGTGTGACGGCGGCTATAGCGGGGAGAAAGTGCCTGCGTAAAGCCCTCCGCCACCCCATGTCATCACATCGAGTGATTCTCTGGCCTTTGCTTGCACCGCACAACCTACGGTTGCCACGCTGTTGCTGTCTGTACAACCTGATGGGAGCGGCCAGTGACATTCGGTGAGCAGCCGGCGTACCTGCGCGTCGCGGGTGATCTCCGCAAGAAGATCGTCGACGGTCAGCTGCCACCGCACACGCGCCTCCCCTCCCAGGCCAGAATCCGCCAGGAGTACGGGGTCTCGGACACGGTCGCGCTGGAGGCCCGCAAGGTGCTCATGGCGGAGGGCCTGGTCGAGGGCCGTTCCGGCTCGGGGACCTATGTGCGCGAGCGGCCCGTGCCCCGGCGCATCTCCCGCTCCGGCTACCGCCCGTCCGGCGGGGCCACACCGTTCCGCCAGGAGCAGGCCGACGGCGAGGGGCGCGGCACCTGGGAATCCAGCAGCGAGCAGTCCGAGGCGAGTGTCGCGGTCGCCGAGCGGCTGGGCATCGAGCCGGGCGAGCGGGTCATGTGCACGCGGTACCTCTACCGTGAGGGCGGCGAGGCGATGATGCTGTCCACGTCCTGGGAGCCCCTCACCGTCACGGGGCGTACGCCCGTGATGCTGCCGGAGGAGGGGCCGGTCGGCGGTATGGGCGTCGTCGAGCGCATGCGCGCCATCGACGTGGTCGTGGACAACGTCACCGAGGAGGTCGGCGCCCGGCCCGGCCTCGCCGAGGAACTGCTCGTCCTGGGCGGCGTCCCGGGGCATGTGGTCCTGGTCATCCAGCGCACCTTCTACGCCTCAGGACGTCCGGTGGAGACGGCCGACGTGGTCATTCCGGCCGATCGGTACCGGGTGGCCTACCACCTTCCGGTCAAGTAGCACACGCTCCCATCCGCCCCGCGGCGCGCTCCTCGCGCGCCCCGCCCACCCGATCGCCGTACAGACCGGCCTGGGCCGGGGCGCCGCGCGACCCGGGGCCGACCGTCGTTCACGCAGGTGGACGCCCATGTATGCGGTATGCCTGCGGCTGGTTGCGCAGAGGCACGCGAACGGCGCGTTCAGCGGCGTGCGCCCCCTGGGTTCTGGCTGGTTGCGTACCTCTTCGTGAAAACCCGTATTCGCTCCGTGAAGGTAAGGCGTAGGCTCGGGCATATGCGCATTGCGGTTTCCTCAGCGGGTGGGGCACGGCACAGGCCGCGGGCGGGAAGTGGAGGGGCGCGATGAACGACAGCACGGTCACTCTCCCCTGGCTCGTGATACGAGAGGACGACAACGGCAACCGCTACCGAGTGGGCCGGTACGCGACCCGGGCCGAGGCCCAGAAGATCGCGGACAGTCTCGACGGTCGCGGCCACAAGCAGCTGTACTGGGTCGAGCGGCTCGGCCAGAACGGGCCGGCGGTGGCGCACGACTGACCGTTGAGGGGGCGCCCGGGGAGGGCTCCGGAGAGCGGCGGGGCTCCCGTAGGCTCCCCGCATGAGTGAGCGGATCGTCGTGGGGGCCGCGCTGGTCGAGGACGGGCGGCTGCTGGCCGCCCGGCGCAGCGCGCCCGTCGAGCTGGCCGGGCGCTGGGAGCTGCCCGGCGGCAAGGTCGAGCCCGGGGAGACGGCCGACGCGGCGCTCGCGCGGGAGCTGCGTGAGGAACTCGGCGTCGACGCCGAGGTCAGCGGGCGCGTTCCGGGGGAGTGGCCGCTCAGGGCGCCCTACGTCCTGCACGTGTGGACCGCCCGGCTGCGCCCCGGTTCAGCCGCTCCCCGGCCCCTGCAGGACCACGACGAACTGCGCTGGCTCGGCCCCGACGAGATCTGGGACGTGCCCTGGCTCGACCAGGACGTCCCGGCCGTACGGCAGGTCCTCGCGCACCTGGGAGTCGCACAGAGCCCGGCCTCGCACGGCCCCCGCCCCGGCGGACCGGAAGAGCCCGGAGCCTGAAGCCGGCAGGAAGAGCACCGCCCCGGCGGACCGGATGAGCCCCGCCCCGGCGGACCGGAAGAGCCCGGAGCCTGAAGCCGGCAGGAAGAGCACCGCCCCGGTGGACCGGATGAGCCCCGCCCCGACGGACCGGCAGAGCCCAGTCCAGCGGACCAGAAGAGCCCGGAGCCTGAAGCCGGCAGGAAGAGCACCGCCCCGGTGGACCGGATGAGCCCCGCCCCGGCGGACCGGATGAGCCCCGCCCCGGCGGACCGGAAGAGCCCGGCGCCTGAAGCTGGCCCGGGGCGTGCGGCCTCATCGCACTGCCGTACCAGCGCCCTCTACGCCTTTCGTGCCACAGTGCGCCGCCCCGCGCGATACTCCGCCCCAGATATCGGGTATGTGCCCATTAACCCCATGAAACCGGACATGGGCGGGGCTCCTGCCTGGGAAGTGATCGGCGTGATCGACACCGAGGACGACCGCGCCGACTGGACCTTTCCCGCCGAACCGGGCGCCGTACGCACCGCTCGCCAGGCCGTGCGCGGCCAGCTCCGCGACTGGGACCTCGACAGCCTCGCGGACCTTGCGGCACTGCTGGTCAGCGAGTTGGTCACCAACGCCCTGCGGCACGCCACGGGCCCCATCGGGGTCCGCCTGGTGCGCCGCTCGGGCCTGGACGGCGCCCTCCTGGTCGAGGTCTCCGACCCGTTGCCGGACCCGCCCCGCGAGCGCGCCGCCCGACTCGAGGACGAAAGCGGCCGCGGACTGCATCTGGTGGCCTCCTCCTCCCGTCGCTGGGGCACCCGGCCCGGCGCCACGGGCAAGACGGTGTGGTTCGAACTCGCAGTGCCGGAGTGAATATCCGGTGTACGTACGGCTCGCCGCTGTAGAGCGATTGGTTCACGCCAGTGGCGGTTGCCGTCGGACGGGATTCGACGACGTGTCCCCTGGTTAGAAGACTGGAAGTGTTGTCACGGTCCGGACCGAAAACCATCGGGACCGTGCTGTGATCGTGAACATCGTGTTGTGCGGCACCGTAGTGCTGGATACTGCGGGCAGCCGCCCCCGGTGACCGGTGCCGGACGCGGTGAGCTGGAGGGGACGGTTCGCGTGAGCGAGATACCAGCGAAGGCCACGGAGTCCGAGGACCCGTCGGAGGGCGCGAGGGCAAGGGCTGCCGACGGCCTGGCCTCCGCGGTGGGAGGTGCGCTCGCCGCCGACGGTGTGCCGCCCGGGGACGCCATGTGGCAGAGCAGTCCCCCCGGATCCATCTACGACTACATCAAGGTCGCGTCCTTCTCCATCGGCCCCGACGGGCTGGTCGACCAGTGGAGCCTGCGAGCCGAGCACCTCTTCGGCATCCGCGCCGACCACGCGGTGGGCATGGACCCCATCGAGGCGTTCATCGACCCGCGCCACCGTGAACGCGGCATGCGCAAGATGGCCGAGATCCTCGACGGCCGCGAGTGGACCGGCGTGGTGCCCTTCCGGATGCCGAGCGGCGCCGAGGGGGAACGCGGCCACGAGGGACTCGCCGAGGTGTACGTCATGCCGACGCGCACCGAAGAGGGTGAGAAGGCCGCCGTCTGCATCGTCGTCGACGTGCGCACCCTGCGCAGCATCGAGACCGACCTCGCCGCCTCGCAGGCCATTTTCAGTCAATCCCCGTTCGGCTTCCTGCTGATCGACCCCGACCTGCGGGTCCGCCGCGTCAACCAGCGGTTCGCCTCCATCTTCGGCGGCGCGCCCGACGACCACCGCGGCAAGGGCGTCCACGACTACCTCCAGCGCGGCGAGGCCGACCGGGTCGCCGCGACCCTGCGGCGGGTGCTGGAGACCGGCAGCTCCATCACCGACATGCACGTCACGGGCTTCGTGCCGGGCTCCGACGAGCGCCGCCACTGGTCCGTCAACCTCTACCGCGTGCACAGCGGTTCGGGCCGCCCCATCGGGATCGCCTGGCTCGGCATCGACATCACCGCCCGCCGCGCCGCCGCCCGTGAGGCCGCCGCCGCCCGGCGCAACCTCGCCCTGCTGAACGAGGCCGGTGCCCGCATCGGCAACTCCCTCGACCTGGAGACCACGGCCCGGCAACTCCTCGACGTCGTCGTCCCCGGCTTCTGCGACCTGGCCACCGTCGACCTCTACCAGGGCCTGCTGGTCGGCGACGAGACCCCGCCCGGACTCGCCGACGGCAGCGGCGAGCTGCGCCGGGTGGCCTTCGCCAGTGCCGTCTCCGACGCGCCCTTCGCCGGCACCGGCGTGCCCGTCGCGGTGGGCGCCGTCCACCACTATCCGTTCAACTCGCCCTGTGCGGACGCCCTGCGCACCGCCCGGCCCCAGACCGTGCCGGGCGAGGACGGCGGGCTCGTGCAGTCCACGCTCGCCGTGCCGATGGTCGCCCACGACACCGTCGTAGGACTCGTGCAGTTCGCCCGCACCAAGGGCAGCGAGCCGTTCGGCGACCGGGACCGGGACCTGGCCGTCGAACTCGCCGCCCGTGCCGCGGTCTGTATCGACAACGCCCGCCTCTACCGACGCGAGCACGAACGCGCGTTGATACTGCAGCGGTCCCTGCTCCCGCCCGGCGACCCGGAGGCCTCCGGTCTCGACATCGCCTGCCGCTATCTGCCCGGCAGCGTCAACACCGGCCGGCCCAGCGAGGTCGGCGGCGACTGGTTCGACGTCATCGAACTGCCCGGGCACCGCACCGCGCTGGTCGTCGGCGACGTCATGGGCCGCGGCCTGCGCGCCGCCGTCGCCATGGGCGAACTCCGCACGGCGGTCCGCACCCTGGCCCAGCTGGACCTGGAACCGGCCGAGGTGCTCTCCCAGTTGGACGAGATCGCCCGCGGCCTCGGCGCCCCCGGAGGGGTCCAGCAGGCGACCCGGGCGGCCCGCCGCCCCCGCGAGGCGGACCTGTCGGAGGTGTACCTCGCCACCTGCGTCTACGCCGTCTACGACTCCGTCACCCGGCGCTGCACCTTCGCCAACGCGGGCCATCTGCCGCCCGTGCTGGTCGAACCGGGTGAGGCCGCGCTGATGCTCGACGTGCCGCCGGGCATGCCGCTCGGCGTCGGCGGGGAGCCCTTCGAGGAGGTCGAGGTCGAACTGCCCGAGGGTGCCCTGCTCGCGCTCTACACGGACGGCCTGGTCGAGAGCCGCGACCACCCCCTGGACGAGGGCCTCCAGGCCTTCGTCAGCGCCCTCTCCGACCCGACCCAGCCGCTCGAGGACGTCTGCGACCACGTCCTCAACACCCTCGACACCCATCACGGCGAGGACGACATCGCGCTGCTGATGGCACGTGTGCAGGGGCTGCCCGCGGATTCCGTCGGTGACTGGACCCTGCCGCGTGAGCCGCGCAGCGTGGGCCGGGCCCGCGAGTACGCGCGCGCCCGGTTGCTGGCCTGGGACATGGAGCCCCTGGTCGACACCACGGAGCTTCTGGTCAGCGAGCTGGTCACCAACGCCCTGCGCTACGGCGAGGGTGAGATCCGGTTGCGCCTCCTGCTCGACCGCACCCTGGTCTGCGAGGTGTGGGACTCCGGCCTGGTCCAGCCCCGACGCCGCCGGGCCCGTGACACCGACGAGGGCGGCCGCGGCCTCCAGCTCGTCGGCCTGCTCAGCGCCGCGTGGGGCTCCCGCCGCACGCCCCGGGGCAAGACGGTGTGGTTCGAACTGCCCCTGCCCGGCGGCGACACGAGCCTCACCGATCCGGCGGAGGCCCTCCTGAGCCTGTTCTGACCGAGCCCGTACGATCGCCCCATGCCCGACACCACGCCCCGTCTCCGCGCACCCGCGACACCGACGGCCCCCGCCCTGGTGCTGCGTCCCTGGAGCCTGGCGGACGCGGAGGGGCTGGTCGCGTTGAGTGGGGACGAGGCCCTGCGCCGCTGGACGTCCTTCGCCGTGGACGACGCGTCGAGTGCGGTGCGGTGGCTGCGGGAGCAGCGGCACGCATGGGAGCAGGGCCGCCGCTTCGCGTTCGCCGTCGAGGAGGCCCGCCCCTCGGCAGAAGGGCAGGTGGCCGGCCACGTGGTCCTCAAGGACGTCGCCCCCGGGGCCGCCTCCGCCGAGGTCGGCTACTGGACGGCGGCGCGGGCACGCGGCCGGGGCATCGCGCCGCGTGCCCTGCGCGCACTGTCCGACTGGACCTTCACGACCTTCGCCCGCACCGGCCTGACCAGCCTCACTCTCCTCCACCAGGTGGACAACACGGCCTCCTGCCGCGTGGCGGAGAAGAGCGGCTACGCACGCACCGGCGTCCTGCCGGCGAAGCCGCCCGCCTACCCCCTGGAGGGCCACCTGCACCTGCGGCACCTGGCAGACGCCCCCAGCTGATCGCAACCGAACGTGCGTACTGATCGTCCTCCCCGGCGACATCGACCGCACCGGCAGGGGAGACGGCATGGACCGCACGGAAGCCATCGAGCGCGCGAACTCCTTACAGCCCCGGGATGATCCCGCGCCCGACCGTGCCGGCGGCACGAGGCGCAGGCGCTGGGTCAGACGGACGGCCATCGCCGTCCCCCTGCTCCTCCTGCTCCCCCTTCTCTCCGCTCTGGCAGCCCTCCGCGTCAACTACACGGGCGACCCGGCGGACGGCACCCGGACCCGCAACCGGGACGCCCTCTGGCTCGGGCATGCCTGGGTCGACGGGCGTAAGAAGGAAGCCGACGTCAACGCCCTGGCCGGCCGCCTGCGCGGCACCGGCATCCGCGATCTGTACGTCCACTCGGGTCCGCTGGAACACGACGGCACGCTCCCCGAGTCGGTGTATCCCAAGGCTCGCTGGTTCATCGACGCCGTCCACGAGAAGCTGCCCGGCGTCCGCGTCCAGGCCTTCCTCGGCGATGTCCTCGCCACCGAGACCCCCGACGGCATGCGTCTGGAGAAGCCGGAGACCCGCACCGCTGTCGTCCGCTCCGCCCGCCAGGTCCTGGACACCGGCTACGAGGGCATTCACCTGGACCTGGAGCCCCTGCACTCCGGCGACAGCGACTACCTCACCCTCCTCGACGCCCTGCGCCGCGAGACCCGCTCCCGGGACGCGAAACTCTCCGTCGCCGCCCACCAGATCGATCCGCTCCCGGCCTTCCACACCGTCTGGGGCGGCATCACCGGCCACCCCAAGTGGTGGTCGCAGGAGTTCTTCGGCCAGGTCGCCCGCCGCGTCGACCAGATCGCCATGATGTCGTACGACACGATGCAGCCCCTGGAGAGCACCTACGGCGGTTACGTCGCCCAGCAGACGTCCCTCGCGCTGGAGGTCACCCCGCCGTCCACCGACCTGCTGATGGGGCTGCCCTTCTTCCACGAGAACCGCTTCGGGCACTGGAACCACGCCGAAACCGTCCCCGCCGCCGTACGCGGTGTCCGCCTCGGCCTGTCCCGCACGGACGCGGACCGGGCCCGCTTCGGTGTCGCGCTGTACATCGACTTCGCCGCGACCGAGGCGGACTGGCACGCCTATGAAGAGGGCTGGGCCGACAGGCTCTAGTGCTCAGCCTGCTGAGGACCGCCTCCTGATCTTCGATCCCAGCCACACCAGCGGGTCGTACTTGCGGTCGGCCGCCCGTTCCTTCAGGGGGATCAGCGCGTTGTCCGTGATCTTGATGCCCTCGGGACAGACCTCCGTGCAGCACTTGGTGATGTTGCAGTAGCCGAGGCCGTGTTCGTCCTGGGCGGTGCTCTTGCGGTCCAGGCCCGACTCCGCCGCCGCGTCCAGCGGGTGCATGTCCAGCTCCGCCACCCGCATCAGGAAACGCGGCCCGGCGAACGCCTGCTTGTTCTCCTCGTGGTCGCGCACCACATGGCAGGTGTCCTGGCACAGGAAGCACTCGATGCACTTGCGGAACTCCTGCGAGCGGTCCACGTCCTCCTGCATCATGCGGTACTCGCCCGGAGCGACACCGGCCGGCGGGACGAAGGCCGGGACCTCCCTCGCCTTCTGGTAGTTGAAGCCGACGTCGGTGACCAGGTCGCGGACGACCGGGAACGCCCGCAGCGGCGTCACCGTGATGGTCTCGTCCCGGTCGAACACCGACATGCGGGTCATGCACATCAGCCGCGGCCGGCCGTTGATCTCCGCGGAGCAGGAACCGCACTTGCCCGCCTTGCAGTTCCAGCGCACGGCGAGGTCGGGTGTCTGGGTGGCCTGGAGGCGGTGGATGATGTCGAGCACCACCTCGCCGTCGTTGACCTCGACCTCGAAGTCCTCCAGGCCGCCGCCGCTCACGTCCCCGCGCCACACCTTGAAGTGGGCCGTGTAGCCGCTCATTCGTACAGCTCCTCTTCGGCGAGGTACTTGACCAGCTCCTCCTTGTCGAACAGGGCGAGCAGGTCGGTACGGACGGGTTCGGTGGTCTCCCGGGTGAGGGTGATCTGGCCGCGGACCGGGTCCGTCGCCGCCAGGCCGCCCGTCGGGTCGGTGAGCGCGCACAGCAGGTTGATCCGCCGCCACTTGCGGTCCATGCCCGGATGGTCCTCCCGGGTGTGCCCGCCGCGCGACTCGGTGCGCTCCAGCGCGGCCCGCGCCACGCACTCGCTCACCAGCAGCATGTTCCTGAGGTCCAGGGCGAGGTGCCAGCCCGGGTTGAACTGCCGGTGCCCCTCGACCCCGGCCCGGCGGGCCCGTAGCCGCAGCTCGGCCAGCTTCTGAAGGGCCTGCTTCATCTCCGGCTCCCGGCGGATGATGCCGACCAGGTCGTTCATCGTCTGCTGGAGCTCCTGGTGCAGGGTGTACGGGTTCTCCGGCGGACCGCCCGCCGGTTCCTCGATCTCCGCCTCGGCCGAGAAGGGCCGCAGGGCCTCCGCAGCCGCCGAGTCGACCTGGACGTCGTCCACCACGGGCCGCGCCCCCGCCAGGCCTGCCGTGTAATCGGCCGCGTGCCGGCCCGCCCGGCGGCCGAACACCAGCAGGTCGGACAGGGAGTTGCCGCCGAGCCGGTTGGAGCCGTGCATGCCGCCGGCCACCTCACCGGCCGCGTACAGCCCGGGCACCCCGCGCGCCGCCGCCGTGTCGGAGTCGACCGCGACTCCGCCCATCACGTAGTGGCAGGTGGGCCCCACCTCCATCGCCTCCGCCGTGATGTCGACGTCCGCCAGCTCCTTGAACTGGTGGTACATCGACGGCAGTCGGCGCCTGATGACCTCGGCGGGCATCCGGGTCGACACGTCGAGGAACACGCCTCCGTGCGGGGAGCCGCGTCCCTCCTTCACCTCGGCGTTGATGGCTCGCGCGACCTCGTCGCGGGGGAGCAGCTCGGGCGGGCGCCTGTTGTGGTCCGGGTCGTCGTACCAGCGGTCGCCCTCCTCCTCCGTCTCGGCGTACTTGTCCTTGAAGACGTCGGGGATGTAGTCGAACATGAACCGCTTGCCGTCGGAGTTGCGCAGCACCCCGCCGTCGCCGCGCACCGACTCGGTGACGAGGATGCCCTTCACCGACGGCGGCCAGACCATGCCGGTCGGGTGGAACTGCACGAACTCCATGTTCAGCAGGGGAGCGCCCGCGAGCAGGGCCAGCGCATGGCCGTCGCCCGTGTACTCCCAGGAGTTCGACGTCACCTTGAAGGACTTGCCGATGCCGCCGGTGGCGATCACCACGGCCGGTGCCTCCAGCACGAAGAACCGGCCCGACTCGCGCTCGTAGGCGAAGACCCCGGAGACCCGGCCGCCGCCCGCGGCGGAGCCGCTGTCGGACACGGTCTTCAGCACGCGCGTGACCGTGCACTCCTGGAAGACCTTCAGCCGGGACTCGTAGTCGCCGGTCTCCTTGTAGTCCTCCTGCTGGAGAGAGACGATCTTCTGCTGGAGGGTGCGGATCAGCTCCAGGCCGGTGCGGTCACCGACGTGCGCGAGGCGGGGGTACTCGTGGCCGCCGAAGTTGCGCTGGGAGATCCGGCCGTCCTTCGTACGGTCGAAGAGCGCGCCCCAGGTCTCCAGCTCCCACACCCGCTGCGGCGCCTCCTGGGCGTGCAGCTCGGCCATCCGCCACTGGTTGAGGAACTTGCCGCCGCGCATGGTGTCGCGGAAGTGCACCTGCCAGGAGTCGTTCTCGTTGGCGTTGGCCATCGCCGCCGCGATGCCGCCCTCGGCCATCACCGTGTGCGCCTTGCCGAACAGCGACTTGCAGATCACGGCCGTACGGGCGCCCCGCTCGCGGGCCTCGATGGCGGCGCGCAGCCCGGCACCGCCCGCGCCCACCACGACGACGTCCCACTCCTGCCGGTCGACCACGGACATCAGAAGGCCTCATCCCTCTAGAAGAAGCGCGGATCGTCGAAGGCGCCCGACGCGACCAGGTAGACGTAGAAGTCGGCGAGCGCCACGCTCACCAGCGACGCCCAGGCGAGCTGCATGTGCCGGGCGTTGAGCTTCCCCGCCCACTGCCACATCCGGTAGCGCACGGGATGCTTGGAGAAGTGCTTGAGCTTGCCGCCGACGATGTGCCGGCAGGAGTGGCAGGAGATCGTGTACGCCCAGATCAGCACGATGTTGACCAGGAACACGAGCGTGCCGAGACCCATGTGGCCCCAGGCGTAGGTCTCGTCGCGGAAGGCGAGCACGGTGTCGTAGGTCAGGATCCCGGCGACCACGATCGCGGCGTAGAAGAAGTACCGGTGGATGTTCTGCAGGATCAGCGGGAAGCGGGTCTCGCCGGTGTACTTCTTGTGCGGCTCGGCCACCGCGCAGGCCGGCGGCGACGCCCAGAAGCCCCGGTAGTAGGCCTTGCGGTAGTAGTAGCAGGTCAGGCGGAAGCCGAGCGGGAAGATCAGGATGATGATCGCGGGGGAGATGCCCCACCAGCTCCCGAGGAGTTCCCAGTTCGGGCCGGACCTCATCGGCTCGCAGTTCTCCGCCAGGCACGGGGAGTAGAACGGCGAGACGTACGGTGCCGCGTAGTAGTCGGTGTTCGCGAAGGCCCGCCAGGTCGAGTAGACGATGAAGGCGAGCAGGCCCGCGGCGGTGCCGGCCGGGGCCAGCCACCAGCGGTCGGTGCGCAGGTGCGGGGCGGCGATCGCGGCCCGCGCAGCGCCCCGGACACCGCCGCTCTCAGGTCTGGGTTCGGTGGCAGGGGTTTCCGTACCAGTGGCCACGTGACGACTCCGGTCGGGTTCGGGGGAGGTGCCGGTCGGGCTCGACTCCTCCCCGGATCAGGGAGCGCGCCGGTCCCGGGCGCCGAGCCCCTCGTCGTCCGAGTCGCTCCACAGGGCGGAGTCGTACGGCGTGTCCGAGATGGTGACCAGCTCGGGGCGGGTCGGCGCGGCCGATGACGCGGCGGCGTCGCGCAGCAGGGCGACGCTCTCGCGCAGGTGGTTGGCGTCGGCACGGACGCGGCGCATCTCCAGGCCGCCGGTGCCGAGCTGCTTCTCCAGACGTCCCAGCGATCGCAACACTTCGTCGAGACTGCGCTGGACTGACGTCAGTTCGTCGTGAACGGACATGACTTGCCCTCACTTCCGCGGGTCCTTCATGGCCCAAGGCGGCAACGCTCATGCGCCTGCGAGTGTTGCGCGTCACACCTTGTGCTGTGAAGGGATGTGCATCGATTGGCCGAGGCGTGCGGGTGCACTGTGCGGTGCGTTGCGCCGCACGGGTGACTTCCCGTCGGTGACCGCCGTGTCGCTCTGTGTTGCCGAACCCTTTCCTCTTCAGTGGCCGCATACATCAGATGAACTCCAAATACCGCCAAAAGTGATCATAACGCCCGCGGCTTCCCGGAGGTAGCACAGATGTCCCAGCACGGCGTCGGCCCGCGCGCGGTCATGCGCTCGGTCGCCTTCCTCACCGCGGGCGTGCTCGCGGTGCCCGCGCTCGCCGGATGCGGCTCCGACGACCCGTCCGGCAAGCCGCTCGCCGGGCAGGACATCCAGCCCGCCCCCCGCGACCGGATCACCGACGGCGGCACGCTGCGCTGGGCCGTCGACTCCGTACCCGACACGCTGAACACCTTCCAGTCGGACGCCGACGCCACCACCGCCCGCGTCGCCCAGGCCGTCCTGCCGTCGATGTTCCGTATGGACGCCTCCGGCCGCCCGGAGCGCAACCCCGACTATCTGGAGTCCGCCGAGGTCGTCGACACCGAGCCCAAGCAGGTCGTCCTGTACAAGCTCAACCAGCAGGCCGTCTGGAGCGACGGCCGGGAGATCGGCGCCGCCGACTTCGCCGCCCAGTGGCGCGCCCTGTCCGGCAAGAACACCGCCTACTGGACCGCCCGCAACGCCGGCTACGACCGCATCCAGAAGATCGAGCGCGGCGAAAACGCCCTGGAGGTCCGGGTCACCTTCAGCCGCCCGTACGCGGACTGGCGCTCGCTGTTCTCCCCGCTGTACCCGAAGGACGTCATGGGCACCCCGGACTCCTTCAACGACGGGGCCCGCAAGAAGCTCAAGGTCACCGCCGGACCCTTCACCGTGAAGGAGGTCGACCGCAAGGACGAGGAGATCACCCTCGCCCGCAGCCCGCGCTGGTGGGGCAAGCCGGCCAAGCTCTCCGAGATCGTGCTGCGCACCGTCCCGCGCGACAAGCGGGCCGCCGAGCTGGCCGCCGGCGACCTCGACCTGGCCGAGATCGACCCCACGGCGGCCCGCCGCATCACCGTCGCCGCCCGCCCGCAGGGTTCCACCGGCCCGCAGATGGGCCCCGGCGCCGACCGGTCCGCCGCTGACTCCCTGGAGTCCTGGGCCCGCGCCAACGGCTCCGACGAGGACGCCGCCGACGAGGAGATCGTCGCCCGCAAGAAGCTGCGCAAGGCGGTCGTCAAGTACACCCGGCAGCAGCAGGCCCTCAGCGGTTTCGAGGTACGCAAGTCCCTGGAGCCCGCCTACACCCAGCTCGCCCTGAACGGCGCCGAGGGCCCGCTCACCGACGAGCGCGTCCGCAGGGCGGTCGCCCGCGCCCTGGACCGCAAGGAACTCGCCCGGGTCGTCCTGGGGCCCCTCGGCCTGCCCGCCGTCCCGGTCGGCAGCCACCTCGCCCTGTCCGGCCAGGCCGCCTACGCCGACAACAGCGGCGCCCTCGGCGGCCAGGACACCAAGGAGGCCCAGGCCCTGCTCGCGGACGCCGGGTGGGTGCGCGGCGGCCCGGTCAAGGAGGAGAAGAAGAAAGAGGAGGCGGCCGGTCCCGAGGGCGGCAAGGCCGCCGGTCCCGAGGGCGGGAAGTCCGACGACAGCGGCGAGGACGACAAGGCGCGGCGGGGACCGGACCCCGCGGAGCACCTCGCCCGGGACGGCAAGCAGTACGCGCCCCCGCACCAGGGTGGCGCGCCCGGGGCGTACGCCCCCCGCGGCACCGCCGCCCCGGCGAACCAGGAGGCCGCCCCGCTCGCCAAGAACGGCAAGGCTCTCACGCTCCGCTTCGTGCTGCCCTCCGGGCCCGGCTCCCAGACGCTGCGCACGGTCGCGAACCGCATCTCCCGCATGCTGGAGCGCGTCGGCATCACGACCGAGATCTCCAAGGTCTCCGACGAGTCCTACTTCAAGGACCACATCGCGTCCGGCCAGTACGACCTCGCCCTGTACTCCTGGCCCGCCACGGCGTTCCCCGCCACCGACGCCCGCCCCGTCTACGCCAAGCCCGTCCCGGCCGCCGACGGCTCGCTGAACGTCGAGCAGAACTACACCCGCGTCGGCACCGACCAGGTCGACCAGCTCTTCGACGAGGCCGTGGCCACCCTCGACGAGAGCGAGTCCCGCTCCCTGCTCCGCAAGGCCGACTCCAGGATCTGGGCGGCGGCGGGCTCGATCCCCCTCTTCCAGCGCCCCCAGCTCCTGGCGGCCCGCAAGAACCTGGTCAACACCGGCGCCTTCGGCTTCGGCACGCCGGTCTACGAGGACATGGGCTTCCTGAAGAAGGGCGCGAAGCCGGCGGCGGGCCCGTCGGTGAAGGGCTCGACCGCCCCGTAGCTCTGGGAACGCTCAAACGCCTTGCCGTCCCGCGCCCGGCGTCCGCACCATGAGGCGAGCAGTGATCATGGTGCGGACGCCGGGCGTCCGTACACGGGGGACGGGGGCGGGCGGATGCGCGGCACGGTGGGACGGGTCTGGCGGGCCGGGCTGGTCGTCGGGGCGCTGGTGACGGCGGCAGCGGCCTGTTCGGGCGGCTCGGGTGGCGACGGGAACGGCAGGGCGGAGGCCTGCGCGGAGGGTACGTACGCCTGGTCGGGTGTCCGGCGGGAGCAGCGGCTGACCGCGCTGTCCGACCCGATCTGGTTCAAGAAGAAGACCGACAGCTACACCTCCCGCCTCGAGCCCGTCGGCGACAGGGTGTACCGGCCCTCGGTGACCGGTACGCCCGAGGGCGTCGGCGCGGCAGGGGTCATCAAGGCCCTGGGCAGGCACCTGAAGACCGAGGAACCGCTCGCCGGCCCGTCCGAGGAGGAAGTGCCGGAGAGGGACCACTACTTCGAGGCGGAGACCGGCGACCTCAAGGGCGCCTACTACGCCTGGGGCTACGTCGAGCTGGTCACGGCCGACTTCACGTACACCTGCGGAAACGACGAGCCCGTCAAGGGGCGGGTGCGGACCTGGGAGGGCACCGGCAGCGGCTTCATGCCCTGTTCCGAGGAGCCCTCCTCCGACGGCGCGGCCGGCCGTGCGGCGGCCGGTGAACTGTGCCCCGCGGACTCCCGGGCCGCGAGGGCAGCGGACTGAGCCGAGCCGTCCCCGGCGGCCCGCCCCGGCCGCCGGGCGCCCTGGAGGAAGCCGTGGAACCCTCGCCACCTGCGTATACGCCTCCCGGGGCGTCCCAGCCGCAGCGCACCCGTACCATGGGGTGAGGCCGTGGCACGTTCAGCCCGGCAGGGCCCGCGCACCGCAGACGTCCGCGCAGGGCATTCCTCACCACTCCGGGAGTACGCCTTTTATGGCCACGCGCCACGACATCCGCAACGTCGCCATCGTCGCCCACGTCGACCACGGCAAGACCACCATCGTCGACGGCATGCTGAAGCAGGCCGGCGCCTTCGCCGCGCACCAGCTCGAAGGCGTCGACGACCGCATGATGGACTCGAACGACCTGGAGCGTGAGAAGGGCATCACGATCCTGGCCAAGAACACGGCGGTGAAGTACCACCCGAAGGACGGGGGGGACGTCATCACCATCAACATCATCGACACCCCCGGTCACGCCGACTTCGGTGGTGAGGTGGAGCGTGGTCTGTCGATGGTCGACGGTGTCGTCCTGCTCGTGGACGCCTCCGAGGGCCCGCTCCCGCAGACCCGCTTCGTGCTGCGCAAGGCGCTCCAGCAGCGCCTGCCCGTCATCCTGTGCATCAACAAGACGGACCGCCCGGACTCCCGGATCGACGAGGTCGTCAACGAGACGTACGACCTGTTCCTCGACCTGGACGCCGACGAGGAGCAGATCGAGTTCCCGATCGTCTACGCCTGCGGCCGCGACGGCATCGCCTCGCTGACCAAGCCGGACAACGGCACGGTCCCCGCCGACTCCACCAGCCTGGAGCCGTTCTTCTCCACGATCCTGGAGCACATCCCGGCCCCGACCTACGACGAGGCCGCCCCGCTCCAGGCCCACGTCACCAACCTGGACGCCGACAACTTCCTCGGCCGTATCGCGCTGCTCCGCGTCGAGCAGGGCGAGCTGCGCAAGGGCCAGACGGTCGCGTGGATGAAGCGCGACGGGTCCGTCAGCAACGTCCGCATCTCCGAGCTGATGATGACCGAGGCGCTCACCCGCAAGCCGGCCGAGATGGCCGGCCCCGGTGACATCTGCGCCGTCGCCGGTATCCCGGACATCATGATCGGCGAGACGCTGGCCGACCCGGAGAACCCGGTCGCGCTGCCGCTGATCACGGTCGACGAGCCCGCGATCTCCATGGTCATCGGTACCAACACCTCCCCGCTGGTCGGCCGTGGCGCCACCGGCAAGGGCGCCGACAACAAGGCGGCCGTCAAGGACCGCAAGGTCACCGCCCGCCAGGTCAAGGACCGCCTCGACCGCGAGCTGATCGGTAACGTCAGCCTCCGGGTGCTGGACACCGAGCGTCCCGACGCCTGGGAGGTGCAGGGCCGTGGTGAGCTGGCGCTGGCCATCCTGGTCGAGCAGATGCGCCGCGAGGGCTTCGAGCTGACCATCGGCAAGCCGCAGGTCGTCACCAAGGAGGTCGACGGCAAGACGTACGAGCCCGTCGAGCGCATGACGATCGACGTGCCCGAGGAGCACATGGGCGCGGTCACGCAGCTCATGGGCGTCCGCAAGGGCCGCATGGACAACATGTCGAACCACGGCTCCGGCTGGGTCCGCATGGAGTTCGTGGTGCCGTCCCGCGGTCTCATCGGGTTCCGGACCGAGTTCCTGACCCAGACCCGCGGCACCGGCATCGGCCACTCCATCCACGAGGGCTTCGAGCCCTGGTTCGGCACCCTGCAGACCCGTAACAACGGCTCGCTGGTCGCCGACCGCTCCGGTGCCGTCACCGCCTTCGCGATGACGAACCTCCAGGAGCGCGGCGTGCTCTTCGTGGACCCCGGCACCGAGGTGTACGAGGGCATGATCGTCGGCGAGAACTCGCGCTCCGACGACATGGACGTGAACATCACCAAGGAGAAGAAGCTCACGAACATGCGGTCCTCCTCGGCCGACTCGTTCGAGGCGATCGTCCCGCCGCGCAAGCTGTCGCTGGAGCAGTCCCTGGAGTTCTGCCGGGACGACGAGTGCGTCGAGGTCACCCCGGAGGCCGTGCGCATCCGCAAGGTGAATCTGGACGCCCGCGAGCGCGCCCGCGCCGCTAGCCGCGCCAAGCACGGCTGACGTCCTTCACCACGGCACCGGGCACCCCGCTCATGCGGGGTGCCCGGTGCCGTTGTGTAAAGGAGGGGGAACGCGAAGGGAAGGGGTAGGGAAAACCCTCGATTTGCCGGTCACAGCCGTCAGGGGCGGTTTTCTCCCACTACCCTGCTCCGGAAGCGCCGCGCGTCCCCGGCCTCGGGGATCGCGCAACGGCCTTGCCGCACAAGCTACTTGAGCGTGCGACAGACATCGATGGAACCCTGCACGGATTCCACGGTACGCCGCAAGCGGTTTATCTCACTCTCGTGTCCGGAATGCGGACAGCCGACACCGATAGATGTGTAACAAGTCCGTTTCGCAGGGATCTTTCACCAAACCCTTTGTCCGGATTTTGGAAGATGTAGGCGAGAGCTGTGATCGAACCGAGACCTCGAGAGTGTGGTTCGGTCCTGGCGTTTGGCAGATAGTTAGGCGCGTAGAGCTCGGATGTACGGGTCAGTAGCCGGCAGCGGCGCGACTCACGAGCGCGGGGGCACTCGACGAATTCCGGCACCGGCGACGGGCGGGGGCCGTGATGTGTCGTGTGCTCCCTTCGCGTGAACCAATGACTTCTAGGAGGAACCCATGCGCGGTGCCAAGAGCGCCAAGTGGGTCGCGGGGGCGATAGTCGTCGCCCTGGCCGCCACTGCCTGCGGCGGCGGCGACGACAGTGCCGGCGACGACATGAACAAGGGGAAGGCCGACCCGAACGGCATCGTCACTGCGCAGCTGAGCGAACCGCAGAACCCGCTCCAGCCGGCCAACGCCAAGGAGAGCCAGGGCAGCCGCGTGCTGCGCACGATCTTCGCCGGCCTGGTCGACTACGAGCCCGGCACCGGCAAGCTCGAGTACATCAACGCCGAGTCGGTCACGCCGAACAAGGACTCGTCGGAGTGGACCGTCAAGCTCAAGCCGGGCTGGAAGTTCCACGACGGCACCCCGGTCACCGCGAAGTCCTACGTGGACTCCTGGAACTGGTCCGCCAACATCAAGAACAACCAGACCAACTCCAGCTGGTTCTCGGACATCGTCGGCTTCGAGGACGTGCACCCGGAGAAGGGTGACCCGAAGAGCGACAAGATGTCGGGTCTGAAGGTCGTCGACGACAACACCTTCACGATCAAGCTGACGCAGCCGGTCTCGTACTTCGCGTACAAGCTGGGCTACGACGTGTGGGCTCCGCTGCCCGAGGCCTTCTTCAAGGACCCGAAGGGCTTCGGCGAGAAGCCGGTCGGCAACGGCCCGTACAAGTTCGTGTCCTGGGAGCACAACAAGCTCATCAAGGTCCGCAAGTTCGCGGGCTACAAGGGTCCGAACGTCGCCAAGAACGGCGGCATCGACTTCAAGAACTACACGACCGCCGACGCCGCGTACTCGGACCTGCGTTCGGACAACGTGGACTGGATCGAGCAGGTCCCGACCACCGCGCTGACGAACTACAAGACCGACCTCGGCGACCGCGCCATCGACGAGCCCTACTCGGCCGTCCAGTCGATCGTCCCGGCGTTCTACACCAAGCAGTTCAAGGACATCGACCCCAAGGTCATCCAGGGTCTGTCCATGGCGATCGACCGCCAGACGATCACCAAGACCGTCCTCCAGGGCACGCGTACCCCGGCCGACTCCTACGTCGCCCCGGGCGTCCTCGGCTACAAGGAGGGCGCGCTCGGCGACATCGTCAAGTTCGACCCGGCCCAGGCCAAGAAGCTCATCCAGGAGGGTGGCGGCGTCCCGGGCAACAAGATCCAGATCCAGTACAACGCCGACCAGGACCACAAGCCCTGGGTCGACGCGGTCTGCAACTCGATCCGCAAGTCCACCGGCGTGGAGTGCACCGGCGACCCGAAGCCGACCTTCCAGGCCGACCTCGACGCCCGTGACAAGGACCAGGTCAAGTCCATGTACCGCGGTGGCTGGGTGCTCGACTACCCGGTCAACTCGAACTTCATGCGCGACCTGTACGGCACCACGGCGGCCGGCAACACGAGCGGCTACTCCAACAAGGAGTTCGACAAGCTGAGCTCCGAGGCGGACAAGGCCAGCTCGATCGACGAGACCGTGAAGATGTACCAGCAGGCGGAGCAGCTCCTCGCCAAGGACATGCCGGCCATTCCGCTCTGGTTCTACAAGGTCAACAGCGGTCAGTCCAAGAACATCCTGGGCAAGATCGAGTACGGCCAGGACGGTGACCCGATCTTCGACACCATCCAGGTCAAGCAGAAGTAACCAGACGACCGCAGACCGGTGCCGCCCCTCCCGCACAAGGGGAGCGGCGGCGCCGGTCCGTAGGCACAGGCCTCCACCTCACCCTCCTCACCTGCGGTAGATGAGTGCGCAGGCCTCGCCGACCCCTCACGGCATGGAGGCGCAAGATGGGGCGCTACGCCGCCAGGCGACTGCTCCAGATGATCCCGATCTTCATCGGGACAACTCTGTTGATCTTCCTGATGGTCCACATCCTGCCGGGCGACCCGGTCCGGGCCATCTACGGGGACAAGGCTCCCGATCCCGCACAGATCGCGCAGATCAAGCGCGAGTACGGCTTCGACAAGCCCGTCCTCGAGCAGTACTTCCACTACATGCTGAATCTCCTCAAGGGAGACTTCGGCAACAACCTCGCCGGACGCCCGGTCATCGACCTCATGAGCGAGGCCTTCCCGGTGACCCTGCGGCTGACGCTGCTCGCCATCACCATCGAGATCATCATCGGTGTCGGCCTGGGCGCGTGGGCCGGTCTGCGGGCCGGCAAGGCCGCCGACACCGGCGTGCTGGTCTTCACCCTGACGGTGATCTCCATCCCGGTGTTCGTCCTCGGCTTCATCGCCCGGTTCATCTTCGCCGACGAACTCGGCTGGCTGCCGCCCAACGTCCAGGACTCCACGGACTATTCGCAGTTGTTCCTGCCCGCGTTCGTCCTGGCCATGCTGTCCATGGCCTACGTGGCCCGGCTGACCAGGACGACCTTCGCCGAGAACCTGCGGGCCGACTACATGCGCACCGCGCTGGCCAAGGGGCTGCCCCGGCGCCGCATCATCGGTGTCCACCTGCTGCGGAACTCGCTGATCCCGGTCGTCACCTTCGTCGGTACCGACGTCGGCGGCTTCATCGGCGGCGCGGTCATCACCGAGGGCATCTTCAACATCCAGGGTGTCGGTAACCTCCTCTACAGGGCGATCCAGACGAGCGAGGGCTCGACGGTCACGGGTGTGGTGACGGTCCTCGTCCTCGTCATCCTCCTGATCAACCTGCTCATCGACCTGCTGTACGCGGTCCTGGACCCGAGGATCCGGTATGCCTGACGTGACCAAGGCCCAGACCACCGACGCCGCGGCCGTGGACGCCATCGCCCCGCCGGCCGTCGACGCACCCGGCAAGGAGAGCACGCAGAAGAGCGAGAAACCCCGCTCCCTGTGGGGCGACGCCTGGTACGACCTGCGGCACCGGCCCATGTTCTGGATCTCCTCGGTGCTGCTGGTCATGCTGCTCGTGATCGCCGCGTTCCCCGGCTGGTTCACCAGCGTCGACCCGCGTGACGGCGACCTGGTCCACCACTACCTGGGCAAGCCGGAGCTGGGGCACTTCTTCCAGCCCGACTGGTTCGGCTACGACCAGCAGGGCCGCTCGATCTACTCGCGCGTCATCCACGGCACCCGTGCCTCGATCCTCGTCGGCGTCTGCGTCACCGCGGCCGTCACGCTGCTCGGCGGTCTGCTCGGCATGCTGGCGGGCTACTTCGGCGGCTGGATCGACTCGGTGATCTCCCGGATCGTCGACATCTTCTTCGGCCTGCCGTTCCTGCTCGGCACGATGGTCGTCCTGAACGCCTTCACCGAGCGCAAGGTCTACGTGGTCATCCTGGCCCTGGCCTTCCTGGGGTGGACCTCGATCGCCCGCGTCATGCGCAGCTCGGTGATCACGGCCAAGCAGGCGGACTACGTGACGGCGGCCCGGGCGCTCGGCGCCGGCACCACGCGGATCCTGTTCCGCCACGTGATGCCGAACGCCGTCGCGCCGACCATCGTCGTGGCCACGATCGCCCTCGGCGGTTACATCTCGGCGGAGGCGACGCTGTCGTTCCTCGGCCTCGGCCTCAGCGACCCGACGATCTCGTGGGGCATCGACATCTCCGAGGGCAGCAAGGTGATCCGGGACAACCCGCACACGCTGCTGTTCCCGGCGGGCATGCTCAGCCTCACCGTCTTCGCGTTCATCATGCTCGGCGACGCGGTCCGCGACGCCCTTGACCCGAAGCTGCGCTGAGGAGGGCGTACGTGACCACCATCGACAAGACCCGGAACGTCCCCGAGCCGCGCGGAGCGGCCGAGGGTGACGTTCCCCTGCTCGAAGTGCGCGACCTGCACGTCGAGTTCCACACCCGTGACGGTGTGGCCAAGGCCGTCAACGGCGTCAACTACACCGTGAGCTCCGGCGAGACCCTCGCCGTGCTCGGCGAGTCCGGCTCCGGCAAGTCCGTGACCGCGCAGGCGATCATGGGCATCCTCGACATGCCGCCCGGGCGGATCCCCCAGGGGCAGATCCTGTACCGGGGCGAGGACATGCTCACCATGTCCGCCGACGCCCGGCGCAAGATCCGCGGCCGGAAGATCGCCATGATCTTCCAGGACGCGCTGTCCGCGCTGAACCCCGTGCTGTCCGTCGGCTACCAGCTCGGCGAGATGTTCCGCGTCCACCAGGGCCTGAGCAAGAAGGAAGCCAAGGCCAGGGCCATCGAGCTGATGGACCGCGTGAAGATCCCGGCCGCGAAGGAGCGTGTCGGCGACTACCCGCACCAGTTCTCCGGCGGTATGCGCCAGCGCATCATGATCGCCATGGCGCTCGCCCTGGAGCCGGACCTGATCATCGCCGACGAGCCGACCACGGCCCTCGACGTGACGGTCCAGGCCCAGGTGATGGACCTGCTCGCGGAGCTGCAGCGCGAGTACAACATGGGCCTGATCCTGATCACCCACGACCTCGGTGTCGTCGCCGACGTCGCGGACAAGATCGCCGTGATGTACGCGGGCCGGATCGTGGAGACCGCGCCCGTGCACGAGCTGTACAAGCGGCCCGCGCACCCCTACACCAAGGGTCTGCTCGAGTCGATCCCGCGCCTGGACCAGAAGGGCCAGGAGCTGTACGCGATCAAGGGCCTGCCGCCCAACCTGACGCGGATCCCGTCCGGTTGTGCCTTCAACCCGCGGTGCCCGCAGGCGCAGGACATCTGCCGTACGGACGTCCCGCCGCTGCACCCGGTCACCGAGCGAGACGGCGGCGAGCTGGTCGGCCGCGGCAGCGCGTGCCACTTCTGGAAGGAGACGATCCATGGCTGAGCTGGACAAGACGGACGAGTCCATGGACGCCACCCCCAACGTCACCGAGGTCGAGACGGTCGACGCGGCCACCGAACAGGAGGCCGTCGCCGCCATCGAGGCGCCGGTCGAACGCGGTGAGCCGATCCTGCAGGTGCGCAACCTGGTCAAGCACTTCCCGCTGACCCAGGGCATCCTGTTCAAGCGTCAGATCGGTGCGGTCAAGGCCGTGGACGGGGTCTCCTTCGACCTCTACCAGGGCGAGACTCTCGGCATCGTGGGCGAGTCCGGCTGTGGCAAGTCCACCGTCGCCAAGCTGCTGATGATGCTGGAGAAGGCGACCGCGGGCGAGATCTTCTACAAGGGCCAGGACATCACCAAGCTGTCCGGGCGCGCGCTGAAGGCGGTCCGCCGGAACATCCAGATGGTGTTCCAGGACCCGTACACCTCGCTCAACCCCCGTATGACGGTGGGCGACATCATCGGGGAGACCTTCGAGATCCACCCCGAGGTGGCGCCGAAGGGCGACCGCCGCCGCAAGGTCCAGGAGCTCCTGGACGTCGTCGGCCTCAACCCGGAGTACATCAACCGCTACCCGCACCAGTTCTCGGGCGGTCAGCGCCAGCGCATCGGCATCGCCCGCGGCCTCGCGCTCAACCCCGAGATCATCATCTGCGACGAGCCGGTCTCCGCGCTGGACGTGTCCGTCCAGGCGCAGGTCATCAACCTGATGGAGAAGCTGCAGAACGAGTTCAACCTCTCGTATCTCTTCATCGCGCACGACCTGTCGATCGTCCGGCACATCTCGGACCGCGTGGGTGTGATGTACCTCGGCAAGATGGCCGAGATCGGCTCGGACACGGAGATCTACGACCACCCGACGCACCCCTACACCCAGGCGCTGCTGTCGGCCGTCCCGGTCCCCGACCCGGAGTCCCGCGAGGGCCGCGAGCGGATCATCCTCACCGGCGACGTCCCTTCCCCGGCCAACCCGCCCTCGGGCTGCCGCTTCCGCACCCGCTGCTGGAAGGCCCAGGACAAGTGCGCCCAGGAGACCCCGCTGCTGGCCATCCCCGAGCGCTTCCAGGGCTCGGACACCCCGGCGGCCCACGAGTCGGCCTGCCACTTCGCTGAGGAGAAGGACGTGGTCCACGCGGCCTGACCTCGCCGCTTCGTTTCCCGGCATCCCCAGGGGTGCCGGGAAACGCTGCTGTCCGGGCCGGGCTTCCACACCGCGAGCTCCCGCCAACTGCGTTAACACGCAGGCAACTTCGCCGACCCGGTTCCGATATACGGACACGTCAGGCTGGTCAGCGTACGGCCGTGCGGGTGCCGTAGGCGGGCCGGGGCGCTGTGAGGCGTCCCGGCCCGTCGCCGTGTTCAGGCGGTCGTGATGCCCAGGGAGCGTTTCAGGAAGTCGACCTGGAGGAGGAGCAGGTTCTCGGCGACCTGTTCCTGTGGGGTGATGTGGGTGACGCCGGACAGCGGCAGTACCTCGTGGGGGCGGCCGGCGGCCAGCAGGGCCGAGGACAGGCGCAGGGCGTGGGCGACCACGACGTTGTCGTCGGCGAGGCCGTGCACGACCATCAGGGGGCGGTGCGGCTCGGCGGGGGAGGACAGCCCCTCGGAGGTGATCAGGGAGCTCTTCGCGTACGCCTCCGGGTGCTCCGCCGGAGTGCCCAGGTAGCGCTCGGTGTAGTGGGTGTCGTACAGGCTCCAGTCCGTCACCGGTGCGCCCGCGATGCCGGCGTGGAAGACGTCCGGACGGCGCAGCACCGCCAGGCCCGCCAGCCAGCCGCCGTAGGACCAGCCGCGGATCGCCACCCGGGACAGGTCCAGGGGGTAGCGCTTCGCGAGGTCCTCCAGGGCCTCCACCTGGTCGTCCAGCGACAGCGTGAAGTCGTGGTGGATCGCCTTCTCCCAGGCGGGGGAGCGGCCCGGGGTGCCGCGGCCGTCCGCGACCACGACCGCGAAGCCCTGGTCCGCGAACCACTGCGAGGTGAGGTGGGCGTTGTGCGCGGCCACCACCCGCTGGCCGTGCGGACCTCCGTACGGGTCCATGAGCACCGGCAGTGGGGTGTCACCGTCGTAGTCCCGAGGCATAAGCACGGCGCACGGGACACGGCGTGCGCCCCCCTCGGTGAGTGTCACGCGGGGGGACATACCAGGATTTTCGGCGTACGAAGGGACAGTCCTGGTCGGTTTTCCGTCGCGCAGGACCTGCACCAGTGAACCTGGCCGGTTCAGTGCCGCCGAGACCAGGACCGTCACCTCCCCGGCCCGCACCGCCGCGTGCACGCCCGGCTCCCGCGAGACCCGCTCCACCCCCAGCTCGTTCACCCGGTACACGTGCACCTCGCCCGTCTCCGGCTCCCCGGAGGCCTCCGCGCCCGCCGACGCCGAGATCAGCACGTCGTGCGCGGAGACGTCCAGCAGGGCCCGGACGTGCAGCTGCGCACCGGTGAGCGGCCGGTCCCCGACCGCCAGCACCCGCGCACCGCCCTCGTCGGCGATCCGCACCAGCTGACCGGAGGGGCTCCAGCACGGCACCCCGGGGAAAAGATCAAGCCATGTTCGATCTTCGTCGGCGTGCACCATCCGTGTCGCGCCCGAGTCCGGATCCACGGCCAGGATCAGCTGGCTGCGCTGGTCGCGCGCCTGTACGAGCAGCAGTGGCGCACCCGCCGCTGACCAGTGGACATGTGCCAGGTACGGGTAGCGCGCCCGGTCCCAGGTGACCTCCGTCCGCAGCCCGTCCAGGCCGATCACGAACAGCCGCACCTCCGCGTTGCCGGTGCCCGCCGCCGGGTACGGCACTCGCTGCGGCTCCCGCTCCGGATGGGCGGGGTCGGCGATCCACCAGCGCCGCACCGGCGTGTCGTCCACCCGCGCCATGAGCAGCCGGTCCGACTCCGGGGCCCACCAGAAGCCCCGCGAACGCCCCATCTCCTCGGCCGCGATGAACTCGGCCAGTCCGTACGAGACATTCTCCGACTCCGGCCCGGCGAGCGCCCGGTCGTCCTCTCCCTCGGCGCCCACCACCCGCAGGGCACCCTGCGCGACATACGCGACGTGCCGCCCGTCGGGCGACGGACGTGGGTCGATCACCGGCCCCGGCACGGACAGTTCACGCGCCGTCCCGGCCCGCAGCTCGGCCGCGAAAAGCCGCCCCGACAAGGCGAAAGAGGCCAACTCGACGGCCGTGTCGGTGGCATACCCGACGATGCCGGCCCCGCCCTCGCGGCTGCGTTCGCGCCGGGCCCGTTCCTCGGGTGAGAGGTCCTCCGAGGCGCCGCCCAGCAGGGTGCGCGGGTCGGCGGCAACGCGCTCCGTGCCCTCCTGCGTGTCGAGGACCCAGAGCGAATTCGCCCGGTCCGTACCGGAACCGGAGCGCAGGAACACGACACGCGAACCGTCGGGCGCCACGGTGAACGAACGCGGCGCGCCGAGCGTGAAGCGCTGGGTACGGGCGTGCCGTCGGGGGAAGGAGTGAGGCTCGGTCGTCATGCCCTGACCATATTGGCCATGCGCCCCCTTGTGCGGCCGTGCGCCGATCGATGCGCGCAGAGGGATAGTTATGATCAATGTCGCATAGTGGGTATGAACCTGCTGGCTGCTGTACGGATTTGATGCCCCCATAGTCCGACCCCCCGCGCCCTCGTGGATCTTTGGAGGTGAACCGCCGTGGCACTCTCGATTTCGGCGGTGGTGCTGCTGGCGATCATCGTCTTCCTGCTGATCAAGAAGTCGGGACTGAAGGCGGGGCATGCGATCGTCTGCATGCTGCTCGGCTTCTACCTCGCCTCCTCGACCGTCGCTCCCACGATCAGCGAGCTGACGACGAACATCGCGGGCATGATCGGCAGCATCAAGTTCTGAGCCTCGTGGGACCTCGTAGGCTGGTCCCATGACGGAACTGCCCGACCGGCGTCTGCTACTGGTGCACGCGCACCCGGACGACGAGTCGATCAACAACGGCGCGACCATGGCCAGGTACGCGGCCGAGGGTGCCCACGTCACCCTGGTCACCTGCACCCTCGGCGAGCGCGGCGAGGTCATCCCGCCCGGGCTCGCACATCTGACGGGCGCCGCCCTGGGTCAGCACCGCCGCCGTGAGCTCACCGCCGCCATGGCTGAGCTCGGCGTCCAGGACTTCCGCCTGCTCGGCGGCGCCGGGCGCTACAGCGACTCCGGGATGATGGGCCTGCCCGACAACGACGACCCCGGCTGCTTCTGGCAGGCCGACGTCGACGAGGCCGCAGCGCACCTCGTCGAGGTGATCCGCGAGGTACGCCCCCAGGTTCTCGTCACCTACGACGACAACGGCGGCTACGGTCACCCGGACCACATCCAGGCCCACCGCGTCGCCATGCGCGCCGCGGAACTCTCCGCCGACACCGGCCTGCCGATCCCCAAGGTCTACTGGAACCGGGTCCCCCGGCCGGTTGTGGAGGAGTCCTTCGCGCGACTGAGGGAGGACCTGCCCGGCACGGCCTTCACCAAGGCCGCCGACGTCGACGACGTCCCGGGTGTCGTGCCCGAGGAGCGGATCACCACCGTGATCGACGGCACCGCCCACGCCGCCGCCAAGGCCGCCGCGATGCGCGCTCACGCCACCCAGATCACCGTGGACGGTCCGTACTTCGTGCTGTCCAACGAACTCGCCCAGCCGATCCTCACCGCCGAGTACTACGAGCTGGTGCGCGGCGAGGCGGGACCCGGCGAGCGGGAGACGGACCTGTTCGCCGGTCTCGAGGAGGCCTCATGAGCGACCGGACGCCGATGCTGGCCCAGCCGATGCGCCCGCCCACCGCCGGACGCGTGGGCGCCTGCCTCGGATTCTTCGTGCTCGGCGCCGTGGTCGGCCTCGCCGGGGCCCTGGTGCAGCCCGGGTGGTTCCCGGGCGGGCTGCTGCTCGCCCTGGCCGGAGAGGCCGGAGCCGTCCTGGGCGCCTCATGGGCCGTCCGCGGCCGGGCCGGGGGCGTCGCGGCCGCCGCCGGCTGGATGCTCGCCGTCGTCCTGCTCACCGCCAGCCGTCCCGAGGGCGACTTCCTCTTCGCCGCGGGGAGCGGCTCCTACCTCTTCCTGCTCGGGGGCATCGCCGTGGCTGTGATCTGCGCCACCCTCGCCCCGGGGCGGCAACCGGACGGCGGCCCCGTCCGACTTGCCAAATGACGTACCACTTCGCCAGGACGTGGCCGTGGGGGTCCGGTGTGGGTTTCCACGGCGGTCACGGGATACGGGCGAGAAGTGGCCAGTATGGTGGTGCGCGCCGCCGAGCCTCCCCCAAGCGCTCGACTTCGCTCGTGCAGGGGGACCCCCATCGTGAGGTCGTGACGGGCGGCGGAGCCAACCGGGAGAACCTGCCTTGAGTCGTGAAACTGACACTCCGTCCTCCGGGCCCAACGGGCGCGGCGGAGCCGCCTACCCGTCGGGTACGCCGCCGTACGGGATTCCGGCGGTCACCGACGCCGGTGCGGACGCGGGCCGTTCCGCCACACGGCCGGAGGAACGCAAGACCGAGACCACGCTGACGACCCGGATCCGGATCAACATCCCCGGGTCGCGGCCCATTCCGCCCGTGGTGGTGCGCAAGCCCGTCGCGGAGACGGAGGACACGGCCGACACCGACACCAGCGGTGAGGTGACGGCGACGCCTGGCACCGCCCCGCCCCCGTCGCCGGCCGAGCCTCCCGCCGAGCCCGGTCAGCCGGGCGACGACAAGCCGGCCAGCGACTGGTTCGCGCCCCGCAAGTCGGGCGGCGGCAAGGGCGGTCCGGGCAGCGGCTCCACCAACGGGGCCGGGGTGCCGGGCGGTTCGCGTCCGGCAGCGGGCGGTCCCGGTGGCGCGGCACCGGGTTCCGGCGCGTCCGGTGGGGCGCGGCCGGGTGCCGGGCGGCCCGGAGGTGTGGTCGGCTCCATGGGCGCGCCGGGCGGCTCCCGGTCCGGGGGTACGAACGGTGCCGGGCTTCCGGGCGGCGCGACCGGCGGCCCCGTCGCGCCCGGGCACGGCGGCGGCACCGGCTCCTTCGACGTCACCGAGGCCCTCGCGGCGGGCCCGCTGGGCAACGGCTCGCGTCCCGCCCCGGGCGGCGGCGAACCACGCCGCGACGACCTGCCGTACTTCTCCGAGAACGGCCGCGACGGACAGAACGGGCAGAGCGGGCAGAGCGGGCAGGGTGGCTACGGCGGTCCGTCCGGCGGTCCCGGATCGCAGGGCCCGGCCGGCCCGACCGGCGGACCGGTCACCGGCGACGGCCCGATGGTGCCGCCGGCCGGCGGCCCGGGCGGCTTCGACGCACCCGGCGGGCAGGGTGGCCCCGGCGGCTTCAACGCGCCAGGCGGTCCTGACGGCTTCGGCAACGGGCCGGGCGGTCCTGGCGGTCCTGACGGCTTCGGCAACGGGCCGGGCGGTCCAGGCGGTCCTGACGGCTTCGGCAACGGGCCAGGCGGTCCTGGCGGTCATGACGCCTTCAACACCCCCGGCGCACCCGCTGCCCCTGGTGGCCCCGGCGGCCCTGGCGCCTCCGGCCCCGGCGGCTTCGGTGACCCGGGCAGGCCCGGTGGCCCCGAGGCGTTCAACGAGCCCGGCCGCCGCCCCGGCGGCCCAGGAGCTCCTGGTCCCTTCGACGAGCCCGGCCGCCCCGGCCGCCCCGGTGGGCCCAACGGCCCTGGAGCGCCCGGTGCCTTCGACGAGCCCGGCCGGCCGGGAGGCCCCGGTGCTCCTGGTATTCCCGGAGCGCCTGGCGGCCCCGGGGCCACCGGCCCGCTCGCCGGCGCCCCCGGCGGCACCCCCGCTCCCGGCACCGCAGGCCCCGGCCCCGGCGGCGGCATGAGCGACGACACCGCCATCCTCACCCCGCAGAAGCCGGCCCCCGAGCCGTCGGACGGCCCGGGCTACGGCCCCCGGCACGACAACGTCTCCGGGCACACGGTCACCAGCGGCATCCCCGTCGTACCGTCCGGCGGCGCCTCGCCGTTCGCCCCGGGCGCCCCCGGTGACGGCCCGGTGCCCCACGCCGCCCCCAAGCTGCCCGAGCCGGTCTCGCCGCCCCCGGCGAGTTCCTCGAAGGCACCGAAGAAGAAGGGCCGCAGCAAGCTCGTGCTGCTGGCCGTCGGCGTGGTCGTCCTCGCCGGTGGCGTCTACGGCGCCGGTCTGCTGATGAACCGCACCGACGTGCCCAAGGGCACCACCGTGCTCGGCGTCGACATCGGCGGCACCACCCGCGACGGCGCGGTCAAGAAGCTCGACGAGGCATTCGACAAGAACGTCGGCAAGGAGCTGAAGCTGTCGGTGGGCGGCAAGACCGTTGCCCTCGACCCGGACAACGCGGGCCTGCAGTTCGACATGGACGCCACGGCCGACGCGGCGGCGAAGAGTGACTACAACCCGGTCTCCGTGATCGCCTCGCTCTTCGGCAACCACCGTGCCGTCACGCCGGTCATGCCCGTCGACGAGGAGAAGCTGCACGCCTCCCTGGAGGACGCGGCGGGCGGCTCCGGCGCGTCGACCGACGGCACGATCGAGTTCAAGGGCGGCAAGGCCGTCCCCGTGTACGGCAAGGTGGGCAAGGGCATCGACCTCGCCAAGGCGACGACCACGGTGGAGGAGGCGTACCGCACCCAGGTGGAGACCGGCACGGCCGGCACGGTGAACCTCCCGACCACCACCAGGCAGCCGACCATCTCGAACGCCGAGGTCGACCGGGTCCTGAAGGACTTCGCGCAGCCCGCGATGTCGGCCAAGGCCATCGTGCAGACCGACGCCGCGCACAGCATCCCGTTCGGCGCGCTGTCGCTGCCGAAGATCCTGAGCTTCAAGGCCGTCGACGGCAAGCTCGTGGACACGTACAACCTCAAGGCGCTCCAGGAGGCGTACGGCCAGACCTTCGACGGCGTGCAGATCGAGGGTGCGAGCGGCAAGCGCGACGTCACGCCGCAGGACGTCGTCACGGCCCTGCGCAAGGCCCTGCGCGGCAAGACTCCGGCGGAGCGCGTCGGAGTCATCGACACCAACCCGAACTGATCCCCGCGTGAACGACGGAGCCCCTGCCTCGCCGGGCAGGGGCTCCGTCGTTCACCCATGTCGTGAGCTCACGGGTGCATGGACGTCACGGGCGCGTGATGCAGTAGAGGGCCACGTAGCCCCGGATGCCCTGGTAGTTGATCGCGATCCAGAAGTATCCGTTGGTGTAGCCGCAGGCGGTGAAGGTTCCGCCCTCCGACGCCCCGCCGCACTCCGCTCCCGCGCCCTTCGGGAAGAGGCCGAGGGAGGTTGAGCCGGTCGACTTGGACTGCCGGATCCGGACGCTCTCCTTGGCATGGCAGTTGATCGCCTGCACCGACGTCGTGTCCGAGGTGGCAGCCTGCGCCGGGGCGGCGAAGGTGAGACCGGCGAAGGCGATCATGGTGGTGGCGGCACCGGCGAGAAGCTTGCGCATCGAGGTGTTCCCCCTTTGTGGTGTGCCCGACAGGTCCGGTCGGGCGGCGATCAAGCTAGCGGCTTTAGCGCGTTCATGCCACGGGTTTCCCGGTCCCCGGCACGTCCCGCGAAGGGGGTTCCGGGCACCTCTCGGACGGCCCCCGGCATGACAACTGTCATGCGGCACTCCGGACACCCGGCACTGCCCTCGCCGGCACCCCCGAAGCCACGATGTCCGTATGACAACGACAGCTTCGGTGGTCGCGTTCGACCAGGTGAGCAAGGCGTACGACGCCGTCCGGGCCGTGGACGGGCTGACCCTCGACCTCAGGCCGGGGGAGACCGTGGCACTGCTCGGCCCCAACGGCGCCGGCAAGTCCACCACCCTCGATCTGCTGCTCGGCCTCAAGAAGCCCGACAGCGGCACCGTCCGGCTCTTCGGCACCGGCCCCCGGGAGGCCATCGTCGCCGGGCGCGTGGGCGCCATGCTGCAGAGCGGCGGCCTCATGGACGAGGTCACGGTCGCCGAACTCGTGCGGCTCGCCTGCGACCTGCACCCAAGGGCGTACCGGCCCTCCGAGGTCCTGTCCCGCGCGGGCATCGCGCAGATCGCCGACCGCAAGGTCGACAAGCTCTCCGGCGGACAGGCCCAGCGCGTCCGCTTCGCCCTCGCCACCGCCGGCGACAGCGACCTCATCGTCCTGGACGAGCCCACCACCGGCATGGACGTCACCACCCGCCAGGCCTTCTGGGCCACCATGCGCGAGCAGGCCGGCCAGGGCCGGACCGTCCTCTTCGCCACCCACTACCTCGAAGAGGCCGACGCCGTCGCCGACCGGGTCCTCGTCCTGCACCGCGGCCGCCTCCTCGCCGACGGCACGGCCGCCGAGATCAAGGCCAAGGCGGGCGCCCGCCGCGTCTCCTTCGACGTGGAGGGCACCGTCGACGAACCCGCCCTGCGTGCCCTGCCCTTCCTGACCGCCATCGACATCTCCGGCCGGACCGTGCGCATCCAGTCCTCCGACGCCGACGCCACCGTCCACGCCCTGTACGGCCTCGGCGTCTACCCCCGCAACCTCGAAGTCGCCGGACTCGGCCTGGAGCAGGCCTTCGTCGCCATCACCACCGCCGAGGAGGCGAAGTCGAAGTGAACAGCCTGATCAAGCTGGAGCTCACCCGCGCCCTGCGCAACCGCAAGTTCCTGTTCTTCTCGGTGATCTACCCGTCGGTGCTGTTCCTGATCATCGCGGGCAACGCCGACAGCACCACCGAGGTCCCCGGCAGCGGCCTGACCCTCCCGACGTACATGATGGTCTCCATGGCGTCTTTCGGCGCCCTCACGGCCGTCCTCATGGGCAACAGCGAGCGCATCGCCAAGGAGCGCGAGGGCGGCTGGGTGCGGCAACTGCGCCTGACCACGCTGCCGGGCCGCGGTTACGTCCTCGCCAAGACCGCGAGCGCGGCCGTCGTCAGCCTGCCGTCCATCGTCATCGTCTTCGCCGTCGCCGCGGCCGTGAAGGACGTACGCCTGGACGCCTGGCAGTGGCTCGCCCTCACCGGCGCGATCTGGGCCGGCAGTCTCGTCTTCGCCGCGCTCGGCGTCGCCATCGGTTATCTCGCCAGCGGGGACGCGGTCCGGCCGATCACGATGATCACCTACTTCGGCCTGTCCATGCTCGGAGGGCTGTGGATGCCCACGACGACCTTCCCGGGCTGGCTCCAGGACATCGCGAAGTGGCTGCCCACGCACGCGTACGCTGCCCTGGGGCAGGCCATCGAGCAGAGCCGGGCCCCGCACGTCCAGGATCTCGCCGTCCTCGTGGTGTCGTTCGTCCTGTTCGCGGGCGGCGCGGCCTGGCTGTACCGGAAGGACACCCTGAAGGCGTGAACGACGTCGGCGTCGGTATCGGGCAGCGCCCGGTCAACCGCAGACAGCGGGTGGTGAAGTCGCTGTGGACCGGCATCTGGCTGGTCTACCTGAGCGCACCCGTCTCCGACCTGCTGCACGGCGGCCACAGCACCGGCGTGCGGATCCTCGGCTGGCTCGGTCTGGCCGCCTTCGTCACCTGGTACATGCTGCTGGTCTTCCGCACCGGCCGCGGTGAGCGCAACGGCCTGGTGCTCGGCTCGCTCGGGGTCCTCGCGGCCCAGTCCACGCTCCTCGCCCTCACCCTGGGCCGCGAGTGGCTGGTGCTGTTCGTGTACGTGTCGATCGCGTCCGGTGCCGCCCTGCCGTTGCGCATGGCCCGCTGGACGATCCCGGGCGCCTGCGCGCTGCTGACCGCCGTGGCGTTCGCCGCGCCGGACGGACACTCCTACCTGGCCGGGCTGCTCATCCCGGCCTTGCTGGGCGGCTTCGCGATGACCGGCGTACGCGAACTCGTCCGGACGACCATCGCCCTGCGCGAGGCCCGTGCGACCGTCGCCCAGCTCGCCGCCAACGAGGAGCGCCTTCGCCTGGCCAGGGACCTGCACGACCTGCTCGGCCACTCGCTGTCCCTGATCACGCTGAAGAGCGAGCTGGCCGGGCGGATGCTGCCCGACCGTCCCGACAAGGCGGCCCAGCAGGTCGCCGACATCGAGCAGGTCAGCCGCCAGGCCCTCGTCGACGTACGCGAGGCCGTCACCGGCTATCGCCGTCCCCGGCTGAACGCCGAACTCGCCGGGGCCCGGGTCGCCCTGACCGCGGCCGGCGTCACCGCCGAACTGCCCGCCGAACCCGCCCTCGCCGACGTGCCCGAGGAGAGTGAGTCCGCCCTCGCCTGGGCGCTGCGCGAGGCGGTCACCAACGTCGTACGGCACAGCGGCGCCCGCCGCTGCACGGTCGAGCTGCTGGGCCGTCAGACCCTCGACGGGCCGGTACTGGAACTCAGCGTCGAGGACGACGGCTCGGGCGGCAAGGACACCGGCGACGGCAACGGCCTCGCGGGTCTGACCGAGCGCCTCACCAAGGCGGGCGGCACCCTGGAGGCAGGCCCGTCCAAGTACGGCTTCCGTCTGGTCGCCCGCGTGCCGACGGCCGGACCGGCGGACGTAGGATCCCCGGCATGAGCCGCACGATCAAGGTCCTGCTCGCCGAGGACCAGTCGATGGTCCGCGAGGCCCTGGCCGCTCTGCTCGGCCTGGAGGAGGACATCGAGGTCGTGGTCCAGGTGGCCCGCGGCGACGAGGTCCTCCAAGCGGCCCGGGCGCACCCCGTGGACGTGGCCCTGCTGGACATCGAGATGCCCGGCGCGACGGGCATAGAGGCCGCGGCCCGCCTGCACGCCGAACTCCCGGCCGTGAAGCTGGTCATCCTCACCACCTTCGGCCGCCCCGGCCACCTGCGCAGCGCCATGGAGGCCGGCGCCGACGCCTTCCTGGTCAAGGACGCCCCGGCCGCCCAGCTCGCCGAGGCGATCCGCAAGGTCCTCACCGGCGAACGCGTCATCGACCCGACCCTGGCGGCAGCGGCCCTGGCGGAGGGCGCCAACCCGCTGACGGACCGGGAGCGAGAGATCCTCCGGGCCGCCGCCGACGGCTCCACCAACGCCGAAGTGGCCACGGCCCTGCACCTGTCCCAGGGCACGGTCCGCAACTACCTCTCCACGGCGATCCAGAAACTGGCGGTGCGGAACCGCGCGGAAGCGGTCCGGGTGGCACGGGAAAAGGGCTGGTTGTAGATCCGGCCCTCCTGGGGGCGCGGGGCTGTGTCGATATGCGGCTCCGCCGCGTGAGCGCGAACAGCCCCCACGCGCCCGCACACGCGAGACCACGCGAAGCCCTGCGGCGAGAGGTCAGTTCAACATCGCCCTGGCCGCCAAAGCCTCCCCCCGCACCCGCTCCGCGGCCCCCTCGTCCACCGCCGAGACAACCTCCGCATAGGCCTCCAACTCCACGGCCCCGGCCACGAACTCCCCGCGCTGCACCAGCAACTGCGCCCGCTCGTACCGCAACCGCGCCGGATGCGACGGCAGCAGCAACGACAACTCCACCGCCCACAACGCCACATCCGACCGCTCCGGCCGGGCCGCCGCCCAAGCCCGCACGTTGTTCAGGATCCGCAGCACCACATCCAGCGGATCCGCCGGCCGCAACATCGCCGCGTCCAGCCGCGCCCCCGTCGCCCCGGCCACCAGCAACTCCGCGTCGGCCCCGGTCAGCACCCGGCCCCCGTCGAACGGATCGGCGAGCACCTGCCCCTCCTCGGGCCCGAACCCGACCACGAAGTGCCCCGGCAGCGCCACCCCGTAGACCGGCGCCCCCGCCCGCCGGGCCACCTCCATCCACACCACCGACAGCAGGATCGGCAGCCCCCTGCGCCGCACCAGCACCTCGTGCAGCAGCGAGGACTCCAGGCGCTGATAGTCGCCCGGGGTGCCGTGGAACCCCATCCGGTCACCGAGCAGCTCCCGCAGGGCGGCCGCCCAGGCCCGCGGCCCGGCGGGCCGGTACGGCAGCAGTCCGGCCAGCCGGTCCAGTTCGACCTGAGCGGCGTCCAGGCCCGCCTCGTCCAGCTCCCCGTCCGCCTCCGCGCCCACCAGCAGGCACAGCGTCGACAGATCGGGCCGTTCCGAGCGGGCCTCCTCGGCGAACCGCCGCCGCAGCTCGGCGGAACGCTCGGGGGACGGGGGATACGGGGGACGCATGGCTGGCTCGTGCCCTCTCGCGACGATCGGTTACCGGCCGGTGCCGTCGGCGTCCGGCGCGCGGTAGTGGTGGTAGACGTGGTGCGCGGCGAAGCCCATGGGGGTGTACAGCGCCCGCGCTCCCGCGTTCTCCGCCTCGACCTGGAGCCACGCGGCCGAGGCGCCCTCGTCGAGCGCCCGGCGCGCCAGCGCGGCCATCACGGCCGTCGCGAGACCCTGCCGCCGCAGCGCCGGATCGACCTCGACGGCGGCGAACCCGGCCCACCGCCCGTCGACGACACACCGCCCGATGGCGGCCGGCCCCGTCGCCCCGGGCACGCTCGCGAACCACACGGAGGGCCCGCCCTGAAGCACCCGCAACGCCACCTCGCTCACGCCCTTGCGCTGATACCGGGCCAGCCAGGCCTCATCGGCCTCCCGGGACAGCACGACCCCCGCCGGATCACCCCGGTCGGCGATCGGCGCCAGCGGCCCGACCCACAGCTCGGCGGTCACCTCCCGCGCCCAGCCGCGCCGCTCCAGCTCGGCGCAGAGCAGCTCCTGCGTGCCCTCGGCGCCGGTCGCGGTCTGGACGTAGGCGGGCAGTCCGCGCTCGCCGTACCACCGCCGCACGGCGTCGAAAGCCTCGTCGAGCGGCACGCCCGGCGAGCCCAGCGGCAGCACCGAGTTGGCCCGCCGGGTGAATCCCGACGCAGCCCGCAGCTCCCACTCACCGAGCCGTTCGCTCTCCACGGGCCGCCAGGCCCGCGCGGCGACCCGGGCCAGCTCCTCGTACGAGGCGGCCGGGCCACGGCGACGCGCCGGTGCGGCGGGCACGGTCTTGCCCGCGACCAGGGCGGATTCCGCGATGCGGACGCTCTCGCCACTCTTGCGTGTGATGAGCAGCACACCGCTGTCCCATGATGTGAGAACACCGACCGTGTCGGTGAACTTCTCACCCGGAGCGTCATGTTCGATCAAGCTCCGTACGGAGACCCGTTTACCCACGTCAGCAGCGGTGATGCGGACCTCGAGTCGCCCGGCGGCAGAGATTTCCACAGGTCAGTTCACCCCTCCTGTTCGGATCATGCCCAAGAACGGAGATACTAGGGGCGGGCATCGACGACGCCGCGCTCCCGCGCGCCAGGCGGCGGAGCCTGAGGAGGCCCGCCAGCGCCCTATCGAGGAGGAACGACAGCGTGACCTACGTCATCGCGCAGCCTTGTGTCGACGTCAAGGACAAGGCGTGCATCGAGGAGTGCCCGGTCGACTGCATCTACGAGGGCCAGCGGTCCTTGTACATCCACCCGGACGAATGCGTCGACTGTGGTGCCTGTGAGCCGGTCTGCCCGGTCGAGGCGATCTTCTACGAGGACGACACTCCCGAGGAGTGGAAGGACTACTACAAGGCGAACGTCGAGTTCTTCGACGAGCTCGGTTCGCCCGGCGGAGCCAGCAAGCTGGGGCTGATCGAGCGCGACCACCCCTTCGTCGCCGCGCTGCCGCCGCAGAACCAGTAAGAGCGGCCCGCACTCCGTGCCGCCTCGGTCCCGTACGGCCCGATCACCCGTTGATCGCCGTACGGGGCCGAGGCGTTTGCCGTCACCGGCTCGTACGTACCAGAAAGTGAGCCAGAACCCGTGTCCGCAGTCTCCGACCGCCTGCCCACCTTCCCCTGGGACAAGCTGACCCCGTACAAGGCCACGGCAGCCGCCCACCCGGACGGCATCGTCGACCTGTCCGTCGGCACGCCCGTCGACCCGGTGCCCGAGCTGATCCAGAAGGCGCTGGTGGCCGCCGCCGACTCGCCGGGCTACCCGACCGTCTGGGGCACGCCCGAGCTGCGCGACGCGATCACCGGCTGGGTGGAGCGCCGCCTCGGCGCCCGGGACGTCACCCACCACCACGTGCTGCCGATCGTCGGCTCCAAGGAACTCGTCGCCTGGCTCCCGACCCAGCTGGGCCTCGGCCCCGGCGACCGGGTGGCCTTCCCGCGCCTGGCCTACCCGACGTACGAGGTCGGCGCGCGGCTGGCACGCGCCGCGTACGAGGCCTACGACGACCCGACGGAGCTGGACCCCGAGGGCCTGAAGCTGCTCTGGCTGAACTCCCCGTCGAACCCCACGGGCAAGGTGCTGTCCCAGGAGGAGCTGACCCGGATCGTCGCCTGGGCCCGCTCGCACGGCATCCTGCTCGTCTCCGACGAGTGCTACCTGGAGCTGGGCTGGGAGGCCGACCCGGTCTCGGTCCTGCACCCGGACGTCAACGGTGGCTCGTACGACGGCATCGTCGCCGTCCACTCGCTCTCCAAGCGCTCGAACCTCGCCGGCTACCGCGCGGCCTTCCTGGCCGGTGACCCGGCGGTCCTCGGCCCGCTCCTGGAGATCCGCAAGCACGGCGGCATGATGACGTCGGCTCCGACGCAGGCGGCGGTGATCGCGGCCCTCGGCGACGACGGCCACGTCCGCGTCCAGCGCGAGCGCTACGCGTCCCGTCGCGAGCTGCTGCGCGAGGCCCTGGTCACCCACGGCTTCCGCATCGAGCACAGCGAGGCCAGCCTCTACCTGTGGGCCACCAGGGGCGAGTCCTGCTGGGACACGGTCGACCACCTCGCCAAGCGGGGCATCCTCGTGGCCCCCGGCGACTTCTACGGCCCGGCCGGTGCGGAGTTCGTCCGGGTGGCGCTGACGGCGACGGACGAGAGGGTGGCGGCGGCGGTACGGCGTCTGTGACCGCTGCCGCGGTGAGCACATGCCTGAGGGGCCCGGGGAAGCTTCCCCGGGCCCCTCAGGTCTCGGACGTGGGGCTCGGCGTCAGCCGACCGGCAGGCCCTTCGTCGGCAGGGTGCCCGTGGAGGGCACGCCACCCTTCGTCAGGGAGTCCGTCGGCAGACCGCCCTGGGCCGAACCGGCTGCCTCACCGACGAGCTGCCCGGCGGAGCCCGCCGCCGCACCGGCCGCCTTCTGCGCGACGGGCGTGGCCTTCTTGACCGTCTTGCCGCCGAGCTTGCCCGCGGCCGGCACCGCCTTCTTGACGGTCTTGCTGCCGGCGTCACCCGCGGACCTGGAGGCGTCCGTCGCCGCGCTGTCGACGGTCTTGCCGACGTTCGCCCCGTCCAGGGCGGTCAGCCCGCCGAGGTTCGGGTTGGCCGGCAGCTCGGGGGCCGCACTGGCGGAGCCGGCCGCACCGACCCCGGCAGCCGCTCCCGCAGCGACGATCAGCGCGGCACGGGCGATACGGCGGGTCAGGGGGAGGGACATGGTGCTCCTTCAACGGGAGAGAACAGAGGTTCGTGAAGTGTCCGACCGACACCGGGCGTTGATCGACTGGCTGCGATCGCCCCCGGCTCGGCCGCAGTGACTACCGCTTGAAACCCGCGAAGGTTGCGGCGCCGGAACCTAAAGAATTGGTAATGCGTCGCATAATCGGCTGTGGACAAACGGGCGAAAAGGCCCCTGCCGGAAAGCCCGCCGCATCCCTCCCGGCCCTGTGCGCCCAAGGGTTTTCCGGAGTTCCGGGGTGAGGGTGCGAAAACCTGCGCACACCCTCGGTGCGGAGTGGCACGGATAACGCCCAGGGGTGAGTTCCCGTACCCCTGCGCGATCTACCGCATCGTGACAATACGGACAGCGTCGGCGGTGCGTTCCGCACCCGCGGTGCCCTTCTCCGCGGCGGTGCGCCACTGGCTCGCGGTGTTTCCCGCCACCCACTCCCGCCCCGCGTAGGTGACGCGCGCGATGTGCAGCTCGGAGGCGTTGGCCACGGCCCAGTGCGCCAGCTGCCAGCCGCGCAGCCCCGAGCCCCGCCCGGTCGCCGAAGCGGTGTCGGCGGTCACCGGCAGTGTCACGGTCCGCCCGCCGGTCCCGTCCGTGGCGCTCGGGGACGGCGTGGGCGTGTCCCTCGACGTACCGTCCACCTCGGCACCGACCGGGTCCAGCACATCGCGCCCGAAGTCACGCACGAGCGCGGCACGCACCCCGTCCGGGCCCGACGCCCGGGTCGCGGCCGGGCGGCCGTCGCAGGTCAGCGTGGCCGCGGACTGCCCGGTGAGGGCCGCGGCCAGCAGCGCGGCGTCCGGCTCGTGCTTGGCGTAGGCCTGCGGGAAGCCGCTGCGCTGCACGCGCTGCGCGGCGACGGTGAGCGGCAGCCGGGTGTAGCCGGGCACCTTGACCAGGTGGTCGTAGAACTCACCGGCCGAGTACGTCGGGTCCATGATCTCCTTCGGCGTGCCCCAGCCCTGCGAGGGCCGCTGCTGGAACAGGCCGAGGGAGTCCCGGTCGCCGTGCTTGATGTTGCGCAGGGCAGACTCCTGCAGCGCGGTCGCCAGCGCGATGGTCACGGCCCGCTCGGGCAGACCGCGCGCGGTCCCCACGGCGGTGATGGTGGCGGCGTTCACCGCCTGCTCGGGCGTGAACTCGTACGACGCCCCGTCGCCGTTGCCGGAGACGACCTTGCAGCCCGGTCCGCCCGAGCCCCCGGTGACGTACTGCACGACGAGGTACCCGGCGACCGCGAGCAGGGCCACGAAGGCGGCTCCGCATCGGAAGAGGCGGCCACGACGCTTGGGAGAGGACGACTCTGGCACGCCGTACAAGGTACTGGAGAGTACGGAGTGACATGAGCAGGGTGGGGACAGTGAGGCCTCGGCCTGGCGCGTTAGGGTCGACGGCATGGCCGACACCTCGCTTGACCTCACGCTGGACGCCGCGGAGCTCACCGCCCGGCTCGTCGACTTCCGCTCCGAGAGCGGCACCGAGAAGCCCCTCGCCGACGCGATCGAGACCGCGCTGCGCGCCCTGCCCCATCTGACGGTCGACCGGTACGGCAACAACGTCGTGGCCCGCACGAACCTCGGCCGCTCGGAGCGGGTCATCCTGGCCGGTCACATCGACACCGTCCCGATCGCGGACAACGTCCCCTCCCGGCTCGACGAGGACGGGGTGCTGTGGGGCTGCGGCACCTGCGACATGAAGTCGGGTGTCGCGGTCCAGCTGCGCATCGCGGCCACGGTCCCGGCCCCCAACCGCGACCTGACCTTCGTCTTCTACGACAACGAGGAGGTCGCCGCCGAGCTGAACGGCCTCAAGCACGTCTCCGAGACGCACCCCGAGTGGCTGGAGGGCGATTTCGCGGTGCTCCTGGAGCCGTCGGACGGCCAGGTCGAGGGCGGCTGCCAGGGCACGCTGCGGGTCCTGCTGAAGACCACCGGCGAGCGGGCCCACTCCGCGCGCGGCTGGATGGGCTCCAACGCGATCCACGCCGCGTCCCCGATCCTCGCCCGCCTGGCCTCCTACGAGCCCCGCTGGCCCGTGATCGACGGCCTGGAGTACCGCGAGGGCCTGAACGCGGTCGGGATCAGCGGGGGAGTGGCAGGCAACGTGATCCCCGACGAGTGCGTCGTCACCGTCAACTTCCGCTACGCGCCCGACCGCACGCCCGAGGAGGCCGTCGCCCACGTCCGGGAGGTCTTCGCGGACTGCGGGGTCGAGGAGTTCGAGGTCGTCGACCACAGCGGCGCGGCGATGCCCGGACTGTCCCATCCGGCGGCGAAGGCCTTCATCGAGGCGGTCGGCGGCACCCCGATGCCGAAGTACGGCTGGACGGACGTCTCCCGCTTCTCGGCGCTCGGTGTGCCGGCGGTCAACTACGGCCCGGGCAACCCCCACTTGGCGCACAAGCGGGACGAGCGGGTGGAGATCGCCAAGATCCTCGCGGGCGAGGAGCGCCTGCGGAACTGGCTGACCGCCTGACCCCGCCGGGACGTCCCCGTGTTTACGGCGCTTCATCGCGGACATGCTCACGTCCCTCGTTCGTAACCCGCGTAGATCTACGCTGAGGTGGAAAGACAGGCACGACGGAGGGAGCGCACATGGCGACCGGCAACCCCGAGGGGAAGAAGCAGCCGCCGGAGGAGAAGCGCCTGGGCCCGGTCCTCCAGCGGCGGGACCAGGTGCAGGCCAGCACGACCGACCAGCGGCTGCTGGACGAGCGGGCCCCCTCCGACTGGGTCCACACGGACCCCTGGCGCGTGCTGCGCATCCAGTCGGAGTTCATCGAGGGCTTCGGCACGCTCGCCGAACTCCCGCCCGCCATCAGCGTGTTCGGCTCGGCCCGGACCCCGGTGGACTCGCCCGAGTACGAGGCGGGCGTCCGGCTCGGCCGGGGCCTGGTGGACGCGGGCTTCGCCGTCATCACGGGCGGCGGCCCGGGCGCGATGGAGGCGGCCAACAAGGGCGCCCTCGAGGCGAAGGGAGTCTCCGTCGGCCTCGGTATCGAGCTGCCGTTCGAACAGGGCCTGAACCCGTACGTCGACATCGGCCTGAACTTCCGCTACTTCTTCGTCCGGAAGATGATGTTCGTCAAGTACGCCCAGGGCTTCGTGGTCCTGCCCGGCGGTCTCGGCACCCTCGACGAGCTCTTCGAGGCCCTCACCCTCGTCCAGACCCAGAAGGTCACCCGCTTCCCGATCGTCCTCTTCGGCAGCGACTACTGGGGCGGCCTGGTCGACTGGCTCCGCGACACGGTGATCGCCCAGGGCAAGGCGGCGGAGAAGGACCTGCTGCTGTTCCACGTGACGGACGACGTGGACGAGGCGGTGGCGTTGGTGTCGAAGGAGGCGGGCAGGTAGGGGTTCCAGGAGCCCAGCCTTCCGCCGGACCGTGCCGGGCGGGGCGGGGCGGGCTTCCTGCCGGTCCGCTTCGGGCGGGGCGAGCCGGGTTTCTTGTCCGGGTGATTTGGGTGGCGGGTGGGCATAGGCCGGGGGGTCCGGGGGGCGGAGCCCCCTGGTGCCCGGGCTAAGCCAACCCCCGCCGGGCAACGGCAGGAGCCCGATGCCCCGCGATCGCCGAGACCATGTCCAGCACCTGCCGCGTCTCGGCGACCTCGTGCACCCGGTACACCTGCGCCCCCAGCCACGCGGACACCGCCGTCGTCGCCAGCGTCCCCACGACCCGCTCCTTCACGGGCCGGTCCAGCGTCTCCCCGACGAAGTCCTTGTTGGACAGCGACACCAGCACCGGCCACCCCGTGGCGACCATCTCGTCCAGCCGCCGCGTCGCCTCCAGGCTGTGCCGGGTGTTCTTCCCGAAGTCGTGCCCCGGATCGATCATGATCGACTCCCGCGGCACCCCCAGCGCGAGCGCCCGCTCGGCCAGGCCGACCGTCACGTCGAGGATGTCCGCCATGACGTCGTCGTACTCGATCCGGTGCGGCCGCGTCCGCGGCTCCGCTCCGCCGGCGTGCGTGCACACCAACCCCACCCGATGGCGCGCGGCGACCTCCGCCAGCCCCGGGTCGACCCCGCCCCACGCGTCGTTCAGCAGATCGGCCCCGGCCTCGCACACGGCCTCGCCGACGTCGGCCCGCCAGGTGTCCACGCTGATGATCACGTCCGGGAACCGCCGCCGCACCTCCGCGACGAACCCGACCGTCCGCCGGGCCTCCTCCTCGGCCGTGACCTCCTCGCCCGGCCCGGCCTTGACCCCGCCGATGTCGATGATCGCGGCCCCGTCGGCCACCGCCTGCTCCACCCGCGCGAGGGCCGGCTCGTCGCGGAAGGTGGCGCCCTGGTCGTAGAAGGAGTCCGGGGTGCGGTTCACGATCGCCATGATCACCGGCTCGTGTGGTCCGAATTCCCGCTTGCCCAGCCTGAGCATCCCCTGTGACCTTTCCTGGGTACGTCCCGTCTTGTGCCGCCTGCGACCCTAACCGTCCGACTCACATGGCACGATCGGAGCCTGACAACATCCGACTCGGAGGACGTCCGCAGCGTCCGATCCATCCGACCGTGGGGGCCCCGCGATGGTTATGTTCCTGTTCCTGGTCGTCGCGCTCGCCGTCGTGGTCGGCGCGGTGACGCTCGCCGTGGTGGGCGGCGGCGAGAACAGCCCGCTGCCCGAGGCCGTCCCCGAGCGGCTGCGGGACCCGCTGCCCCCGGACCGGCCGGTGAACCGCGCGGACGTGGAGGGCCTTCGCTTCCCGCTCGCCGCCCGCGGCTACCGCATGGCCGACGTGGACGACGCCCTCAGCCGCCTCGGCGCCGAGCTCGCCGAGCGCGACGCCCGCATCGCCGACCTGGAGTCCGCCCTGGCCGGTGCCCGGTCTGCCTCCGCCCACGGGCCGGTGCCCGCCGCCGGGGAGAACCACGTCTCCATGGACAAGCCGCGGCGGGAGGACCGGCCGTGAGCGACGGCGCCGCCCTGGCCGGCCCGGACGGCGCACCGCGCTGCCCCTGGGCCCTGTCCGCCCCGGAGTACGTCGCGTACCACGACGAGGAGTGGGGCCGCCCCGTCCACGGCGACGACGCGCTCTTCGAGCGGCTCAGCCTGGAGGCCTTCCAGTCCGGCCTGTCGTGGATCACCATCCTGCGCCGCCGGCCCGGCTTCCGCGCCGCCTTCGCCGACTTCAAGATCGCGTCGGTGGCCGCCTTCACCGAGGAGGACCGCGAGCGGCTCCTCGCCGACGCGGGCATCATCCGCAACCGCGCCAAGATCGACGCGACCCTCGCCAACGCGCGTGCGCTGACCGAATGGACCCCGGGCGAACTGGACGAACTGATCTGGTCCCACGCCCCCGACCCGGTCGGCCGTCCGGCTCCCAAGACCCTCTCCGACGTCCCACCCGTCACACCCGAGTCGACGGCCCTGTCCAAGGCCCTGAAGAAGCGCGGCCTGCGCTTCGTGGGCCCGACGACGGCGTACGCGCTGATGCAGGCGTGCGGTCTGGTGGACGATCACCTGGAAACCTGCGTCGCCAGGAGCGCCCCGTAAGGGGCTCGGGGCTGAGTCGATGTGCCGCTCCGCCGCGGGGGCGCGATCAACCACGGAGGATCCGCAGCCCCCGACGGCGCTCCTGGCCCCGCACTCACCGGCCCAGGTACTTCGGCTTCTCCTTGTTGACGAAGGCCTGCACCGCGATCGCGTGATCCTCGGAGGAGCCGGCCCGGGTCTGGAGCTCGTCCTCCTTCTCCAGTGCCTCCTCCAGGGAGTGCGTCAGCCCGTACGCCACCGACTCCTTCAGCGCCGCGTACGCCACCGTCGGGCCCTCGGCCAGCGCCCGCGCCACCTTCTCGGCCTCCGTGCGCAGCTCAGCGGACGGGACCAGCCGGTTGGCGATGCCCAGCTCGTACGCCTCCTGCGCGCTGATGCTCCGCGGGAAGAGCAGCAGATCTGCGGCGCGGCCCGGGCCGATCACCCGCGGCAGCGTCCAGGAGATCCCCGAGTCGGCGGTCAGCGCCACCCCGGCGAACGAGGTGTTGAACGCCGCCGAGTCCGCCACGATCCGGTAGTCCGCGGCGAGCGCGAAGCCGAAGCCGGCGCCCGCCGCCACCCCGTTCACGGCGGCGACGACGGGCTTCGCCGCCCCCGCCAGCGCCCGCACGATCGGGTTGTAGTGGTCCCGGACCGTGCTCATGGTCTGCCCCGATCCGGTCTCCCGGTCCTGGACCAGCAGCCCGATGTGTTCCTTGAGGTCCTGCCCGACGCAGAACGCCCGCTCCCCGGTGGCGGTCAGCAGCACGGCCCGCACGGCGCCGTCGCCCGCCGCCGACTCGACCGCCTCCCGCAGGGCGACCTTGGTCTCCACGTTCAGCGCGTTCATCGCCTCCGGGCGGTTCAGCGTGATCGTCGCGAGTCCGTCGCTCACCTCGTAGAGCACGGTGTCGGCCATGGCGTATCCCCTCCGGGTCGCGGAACGGGACGTACCGGCCGGTACGTCCCGGGTCTGCAGGACAGCATGACGGAGATCGCGGGCCGGGAACCTGACCGGACGTGTGACCTGCGTCAAACAATTCTCGTCCGGATTGGTTCGGCGGAAGTGTGTGCGGTGGCGGAGTATCGCAGTCTCATCGCCGAATTGAGTGGTTTTGCTCGCGTGCGTTGCCCAAGCGATGCCGACTGATGTTGGTCATCGGGTCCTGAGATGCGGGATAATGGCTTGGAAGCAATGTGTTCGATGCCGGTGTCGCGTGTCCTGCCACAAGGGCCGCACGTGTGCCCTTCTCAGGGGCCGTCGGCTTTGACGATGAGCTGGGTTTCAGGAAGGGGAACGAGCATGGCGGCCATGAAGCCGCGAACGGGTGATGGCCCGCTCGAGGTGACCAAGGAGGGGCGGGGCATCGTCATGCGCGTTCCGCTCGAAGGCGGCGGTCGGCTCGTCGTCGAGCTGACCCCTGACGAGGCCGACGCGCTCGGCGACGCCCTCAAGAAGGTCGTCGGCTGACGCGCAAGCGACCATACCCTTTCAGTCGCCCCGGCATCACCTCGGTGCCGGGGCGGCTGTTTTCCCAGCGATGACACTCGTCTGCCCCGGCTCCCGCTCCGATAACGTGCGCCCCGGCTAGGGCCTGTCGTTTGGATCGGGTCGGCCGGGAGTGACAGCGCCTCTCGGCCGACCCGAGCGGGGCGTGGTGCGTGCAGATGCAAGGCGGAGG